>JAUNPS010000043.1 GCA_030536575.1 Eubacteriales bacterium
GCAGCCGCGAAACCGCAGGCAGCGCAGAGCCAGCCGCAGAGTACCGCAGCCGCGAAACCGCAGGCATCCCAGCCCCAGGTGCAGGCACAGTCCGCCCAGACGGCACAGAGCAGACCCCAGAATCAGGGGGGCGCAGCGAGAAGCCAGAGCGCAGGCGGCGACCGGAGATTCCAGGGCCAGGGCAGCGGGGACAGAAGACCCCAGGGCCAGGGCAGAAGCCAGTCCATCCCGAAGGCTCCCATCGAAGGCAAGCCCCTCACCAAAGAGTCCCGTAACCGCACAGACCGGGATAAGAAAAACGACAGAAGCAGCGTAGACAAATTCGACAAGCTGGAGCGGACCAGCATCAAGAATCAGGGGAACCGCCCGAACCAGAAGAATAATAACGGCAAAAACGGGAAAAATGCTGCTAAGGGCGCCGTAAAACCGACCCCGGTAGAAAAGAAAGAAGACGAAATTAAGAACATTATCCTGCCGGAAACCCTCACCATCGGCGAACTGGCGGAGAAGATGAAAGTGCAGCCCGCTGTGGTTATCAAAAAACTGTTCCTGCAGGGCAAGGTTGTGACCGTAAATCAGGACATTGATTACGACACCGCGGAAGAAATCGCACTGGAATTCAACTTCATTGCAGAAAAAGAAGTAAAAGTCGACGTCATCGAAGAGCTTCTGAAAGAAGAAGCGGAAGACGAGAGCACGATGATTCCCAGACCGCCGGTCGTCTGCGTCATGGGACACGTCGATCACGGAAAAACCTCCCTTCTGGACGCGATCCGGAATACCCACGTCATCGCGAAGGAAGCGGGCGGCATTACGCAGCATATCGGCGCTTATGTGGTGAACATCAACGGCCAGAAGATCACCTTCCTGGATACGCCGGGCCACGAAGCCTTTACGGCAATGCGTATGCGCGGCGCCAACTCCACCGATATCGCGATCCTGGTCGTAGCCGCAGACGACGGCGTAATGCCCCAGACCATCGAGGCCATCAGCCATGCAAAGGCTGCCGGAATCGAAATCATTGTGGCAATTAACAAAATTGATAAACCCAGCGCAAACGTAGAACGCGTAAAACAGGAGCTCTCCGAATACGAACTCGTTCCCGAAGACTGGGGCGGCAGCACCGTATTCGTTCCGGTTTCCGCCCATACCCACGAGGGAATCGAACAGCTTCTGGAAATGATCCTGCTGACCGCGGAAATCAGCGAGCTGAAGGCCAATCCGAACCGGAAGGCCAGAGGTCTTGTGCTGGAAGCGCAGCTTGACAAAGGAAAAGGCCCGGTTGCGACCGTATTGGTACAGAAGGGAACCCTGCGCGTTGGCGACCCGGTAGCAGCAGGCGCATGCCACGGCAAAGTCCGTGCCATGATGGACGACAAGGGCCGCAGGGTCAAAGAAGCAGGCCCCTCCACCCCGGTGGAAATCCTCGGCCTGTCCGACGTTCCCAACGCCGGAGAAATCTTTGTCGTAACCGAAAATGAAAAAGAAGCCAGAAGCTTCGCGGAAACCTTCATCAGCGAAGGCAAGGAAAAACTCCTGGAAGAGACTAAGTCCAAGATGTCCCTGGATGATCTGTTCAGCCAGATCCAGGCCGGAAATCTGAAGGAACTTGGCATCATCGTCAAAGCAGACGTACAGGGCTCCGTGGAAGCCGTAAAACAGAGCCTCTTAAAACTTTCCAACGAGGAAGTGGTTGTGAAGATCATCCACAGCGGCGTCGGCGCGATCAACGAATCCGACGTTACCCTTGCCGCGACCTCGAATGCCATCATCATCGGCTTTAACGTGCGTCCGGATTCCACCGCAAAGGCGACCGCCGAGCGCGAGGGCGTGGATGTCCGCCTGTACCGCGTCATCTACGATGCGATTGCAGACGTGGAAGCAGCCATGAAGGGTATGCTCGACCCGATCTACGAGGAAAAAGTGATCGGCCATGCGGAAGTGCGCCAGACATTCAAGGCTTCCGGTGTCGGCACCATTGCCGGTTCCTATGTCCTGGACGGCGTGTTCCAGCGAAACTGCAAGATCCGGATCAGCCGGGAAGGCAAGCAGATTTACGAAGGCGCCTTAGCGTCCCTGAAGCGTTTCAAGGACGACGTAAAAGAAGTCAAAGCAGGCTACGAATGCGGTCTGGTATTCGAAAAATTCAATGACATTCAAGAATTTGACCAGGTAGAGGCTTACACAATGGTCGAAGTACCGAGGTAATCCGAATATGAGAAAAAACAGTATTAAAAACACCCGGATAAACGGAGAGGTCCAAAAGGAGCTTTCCAACATTATCCGGAGTGGGATCAAGGACCCCAGGATTCATCCGCTCACCAGCGTTGTGGCTGTGGAGGTCGCGCCGGATCTGAAGACATGC
Source organism: Eubacteriales bacterium (assembly GCA_030536575.1). GTDB lineage: Bacteria > Bacillota > Clostridia > Lachnospirales > Lachnospiraceae > Limivivens. Next base: position 2,366 of record JAUNPS010000043.1, read on the forward strand.
AAGGCGTGGATCAGCGTTTACGGCGACGAAAAGGCCCAGGCGGATACCCTTGCAGGCCTGAAAAGCGCGGAAGGTTTCATCCGCCGGGAGCTGGCGCGGACCGTGAATTTAAGGAACACGCCGCAGATCCGTTTCGTTCTGGATCAGTCCATTGAATATGGGGTTCATATGTCAAAACTGATAGATGATGTAAACGAGACAGAAAAGGATGATGAGAATGCTGAATCTTAAACTGGAACTGGAAAAGGTATCTTCCGTGGTCATCGCCGGCCATATCCGGCCGGACGGTGACTGCGTGGGCTCCTGCCTGGGGCTTTACCTGTACATAAAGAAGAATTTTCCGAAGATCGGAACTGTCGATGTGTATCTGGAAAAGATACCGGATTCCATGCATTTCCTGAAGGACTCGGATCAGATCAGCCAGGAATATCCGGACCGTCCTCCCTACGACCTGTTTCTTGCGCTGGACAGCGGGGATACGCAGCGTCTGGGGGAGGCGGTGAAGTATTTTACCGAAGCGAAGCGAACCATCTGCATTGACCATCATATCAGCAACAAAGGCTTTGCGGATGAAAACTACATTGTCCCGGAGGCCAGTTCCACCTCGGAGCTGGTTTACGGCCTGCTCGACCCGGCATTGCTCACAAAAGAAATGGCGGAAGCCCTTTACATGGGAATCGCCCACGACACCGGGGTTTTCCAGTATTCCTGCTGTTCGCCGAAAACCATGGAGATCGCCGGAAAGCTGATGGCGATGGGGATTGATTTTTCGGGAATCGTAGACCGGACATTTTATCAGAAGAGCTATCTGCAGGTGCAGATTCTCGGACGTGCCCTTCTGGAGAGCATGATGCTGTTTGACGGAAGGTGCATTGTCAGTGTGATCCGGAATAAAGAAATGCAGTTCTACGGGGTGACCCCGGCGGATCTGGATGGGATCGTCAGCCAGCTTCGCAGCACCAGGGGCGTCGAAGTCGCGATTTTTATGTACGAATCCAATGTGCAGGAGTACAAGGTCAGTATGCGTTCCAACAGCTTTGTGGACGTCAGCAAAGTGGCTTCTTACTTTGGCGGCGGCGGACACGTGCGGGCGGCGGGCTGTACCATGCAGGGCTCCATGCACGACGTGGTCAATAACCTGACACGCCAGATTGAGAAACAGTTTGAGCAGGAGACGCAGCAGTGATTCACGGGGTACTGAACATCTACAAAGAAAAGGGCTATACCTCTCATGATGTGGTCGCAAAGCTGAGAGGAATTTTAAAACAGAAAAAAATCGGACATACCGGTACGCTGGATCCGGATGCGCAGGGCGTGCTTCCGGTGTGTCTCGGAAAAGGGACGAAGCTGTGCGATATGCTGACGGATAAGGAAAAGACTTACCGCGCCGTCCTGCTTCTGGGACAGACCACCGACACGCAGGATGTGACGGGGCAGGTGCTGCATACGGCTTTGGTCGAAGCTTCGGAGGAAGAAGCAGAACGTGTCATCCGAGGCTTCGAGGGCGGGTATGAGCAGATCCCGCCGATGTATTCTGCGCTGAAAGTGGACGGGAAAAAGCTGTGCGACCTGGCGCGCGCAGGAAAGACCGTGGAGCGGAAAGCCAGGCCGGTGATGATCCACGAAATTGTCATCGAACGCATGGAGCTTCCAAGAGTTACGATGCAGGTTACCTGTTCCAAAGGAACCTATATCCGGACACTGTGTCAGGATATTGGGGAACGTTTAGGCTGCGGCGGATGCATGGAGAGCCTGACCAGGACAAAGGTCGGCCGGTTCCGGATCGAAGACAGCGTGCGCCTGGAGCAGGTGGCAGAGGCAGTGGAACAGGGAAGGCTTTCGGAGCTTGTGATTCCGGTGGATCAGATGTTTGCGGGTCTTCCGGAGATTTCCGTGAAGCAGGAATTCCGCCGTCTGATTGAAAATGGGAATCCGGTTTCGGAGGACATGCTGCTGGAGCCGCGAAAGGCAGAGGATGGCCAGCAGGTAAGGCTTTACGACGACCAGGGCTGCTTTTTTGCGGTTTACGCTTACTGCGGGCGGCATCAGCGTTTCGAACCGGTAAAAATGTTCTACGAAAAAGAAGACTAGGAAAGCGTGGGATTTGCGATGGAGTACATGCAGGGAGTGAACGGCTTCTGCGTCCAGGACGAGACGGCCGTTACACTGGGAAAATTTGACGGCCTGCACCGGGGACACCAGAAGCTGATCCGCCGGATCTGCCAGGCGGAAAAAAACGGCCTCGCAAGCGTGGTCTTTACGCTGGACGCCGGAAAAAGCGGCGGGATCCTTGTACGGGAAGAGCGGAGGCAGATGCTGGAGCGCCAGGGGGTTTCTTATCTGATCGACTGTCCGCTGGTGCCGGAGATCGCCCATATGGGTGCGGAAGAGTTTGTAGCGCGGGTGCTGGTGGAACGCCTTCATGCGAGGTATCTGGTGGTTGGAAGTGATTTCCGGTTCGGCTACCAGAGAAGCGGAGACTACCATCTGCTGATGGAGCTGCAGAAGCTCTATGGGTTCCGGGTGGAGGTCGTGAAAAAGGAGCAGTACCAGGGCAGGGATATCAGCAGTTCCTTTGTGCGGGAAGCGCTTGCCCAAGGAAATATGGAATTGGTGAACCATCTGCTGGGCTATCCGTTCTACGTGTCCGGGGAGGTGCTTCACGGCAGGCAGATCGGCCGGACCCTTGGAATGCCGACGACGAATCTGGTTCCGAGTACGAAAAAATTGCTTCCGCCAAACGGCGTTTACGTGTCCTTAACGGTCATCGACGGGAAAACGTACCGGGGAATTACAAATATTGGGTATAAGCCCACCATCGGGGAGAACTTTAAAGGTGTGGAGACGCACATCTTTGATTTTGACGGGGACTTATACGGCAGAGATATCGAAGTGCGGCTGCTATCCTTTCGGCGGCCGGAGCAGAAATTCGCAAGCCGCCAGGCGTTAAAAGACCAGGTGGATGCGGATATCGCATATGGAAAGGAGTATTTTGATGAATCAGGGGCTGACAGGTGAAATTTTGATGATTTTGGGGGTCGTATGCGCTGCCTGCGGCCTCTTTGTGCAGAATTACCGGCACCGGAAGGAGCCTTATAAGGGACGGGCGACGGCGACGGTGGTGGAGATTGTGGCGGACGCGCCGGATGCGAAGGGCAGCGCGGCCGGGGTACATCATTATTTCTACCCGGTGTTCGCCTACTATGCGGGCGGAAGGCTGATCAAGAAACGGTATCAGCGGGGAGGAAATCCCTGCCCGTTCCGGCTGAACCAGCAGGTTCCTTTGTACTATAAACTGGAAGACCCGGAGCTGTTTAAGATTGCGGATCCGGGGCCGCTAAAGACGGTGGAGCGCCTGCTGTATGCCGGCGGGGCGATCCTATGTCTGCTGGGGTTGTTCTGCTACATGGGATTTGCCGCACGGTATGTGTGAATTGTAACTGTATAAAATCAAAAAAAGATAGTTGACGGACGGCGGTTCCTGTGCTATACTGTCCAAGGTGTGAAATCAGCCGTTGCCCAGATATGCGGACACTCCGACCCATGTCCTGGCAGCCGGCGTTTAAAAAACAGGAGGAATAAAACCATGATTTCAAAAGAAAAGAAAACAGCAATTATCAATGAATATGCCAGAAAACCGGGCGACACCGGCTCACCGGAAGTACAGATCGCCATTCTGACAGCCAGAATCCAGGAGCTGACAGAGCATCTGAAATCCAACCCGAAGGATCATCATTCCAGAAGAGGTCTGCTGAAGATGGTTGGACAGAGAAGAGGTCTGCTGGAATACTTAAAGAAGACCGACCTGGAAGGTTACCGTGCATTGATTGCGAAATTAGGTATCAGAAAATAATGACACCAAGGGACGGAACTTCTCCGTCCCATTTTTATTAACATGATGAAAAAAGACAGCCGCTGGCAGCCGAGACCACTGAAAAGCGTGCACTTCCCTGCCCGTTTTTCAGTTGTTTCGGACGGTTGCTGTCTGGAAAAGGAGACTACTATGTATAAGAGTTATTCAATGGAACTCGCTGGCAGAACGCTCACCGTAGACGTGGGCCGTGTCGCCAAGCAGGCAAATGGCGCCGCCTTCATGCACTACGGCGACACCACCGTACTGTCCACCGCCACCGCATCCGATAAACCCCGCGAAGGCATCGATTTCTTCCCGTTAAGCGTCGAATATGAAGAAAAAATGTATGCCGTTGGAAAGATTCCGGGCGGCTTTAACAAACGTGAGGGGAAGGCCTCCGAAAACGCGATCCTGACCTCCCGCGTCATCGACCGTCCCATGCGTCCGCTGTTCCCCAAGGACTACCGCAACGACGTGACCCTGAACAACATGGTCATGTCCGTCGATCCCCAGTGCAGCCCGGAGCTGACCGCCATGCTCGGTTCCGCCATCGCCACCGCGATTTCAGACATTCCCTTTGACGGCCCCACCTCCACGACCCAGGTCGGGCTGATTGACGGCGAATTCGTGATCAATCCCACCGCAGGCCAGCGTCTCGTATCCGATATGCAGCTTACCGTTGCATCCACCAGAGACAAGGTGATCATGATCGAGGCAGGCGCGAACGAAGTTCCGGAGGCCCAGATGATCGAAGCCATCTATAAGGCGCACGAAGTAAACCAGGAAGTTATTAAATTCATTGATACCATCGTTGCAGAGTGCGGCAAGGAAAAACACAGCTATGAAAGCTGCGCCGTTCCGGAAGAACTGTTCGCGGCGATCAAGCAGATCGTGCCCCCGGAAGAGATGGAAGTCGCCGTATTCTCCGATGACAAGCAGACCAGAGAAGGCAATATTCGCGCGATCACGGACAAACTGGCCGAAGCCTTTGCCGACAATGAAGAATGGCTCGCTGTCCTGGACGAAGCCGTTTACCAGTACCAGAAAAAGACTGTCCGCAAGATGATCTTAAAAGACCACAAGCGTCCGGACGGCCGTGCGATCACCCAGATCCGTCCGCTGGCAGCCGAAGTGGATCTGATTCCGAGAGTTCACGGCTCCGCGATGTTCACCCGCGGCCAGACCCAGATCTGCAATGTCTGCACCCTGGCTCCGCTGTCCGAAGCTCAGAAGCTGGACGGCCTGGACGAAAACGAAACATCCAAGCGCTACATGCATCACTATAACTTCCCCAGCTATTCCGTTGGGGAGACAAAGCCCTCCAGAGGGCCGGGACGCCGGGAAATCGGCCACGGAGCCCTGGCGGAGCGCGCCCTGGTTCCGGTACTTCCGAGCGAGGAAGAATTCCCGTATGCGATCCGTACCGTTTCCGAAACCTTCGAGTCCAATGGCTCCACCTCCCAGGCCAGCGTCTGCGCATCCAGCATGTCGCTGATGGCGGCAGGTGTGCCGATTAAGTCTGCCGTAGCCGGGATTTCCTGCGGTCTGGTGACCGGAGAAACCGACGACGATTACATTGTGCTGACCGATATTCAGGGCCTGGAAGACTTCTTTGGGGATATGGATTTCAAGGTAGCCGGTACGCATAAGGGCATCACCGCGATCCAGATGGATATCAAGATCCATGGACTGACCCGCCCGATTGTGGAAGAAGCTATTGCCAGAACCAGAGAAGCGAGACTCTACATCCTGGATGAAGTCATGGCAAAAGCCATCGACAAACCCCGCGAGAATGTCAGCGAATATGCGCCGAAGATCATTCAGATCAAGATCGATCCGGAAAAGATCGGCGACGTGGTCGGCCAGAGAGGCAAGACGATCAATGCTATTATTGAGCAGACCGGCGTGAAGATCGACATCGAGGACGACGGCTCCGTATCTATCTGCGGAACCGACCAGGCGATGATGGATCGTGCCGTGGAGCTGATCAAGATCATTGTGACGGATTTTGAGGCTGGACAGGAGTTCGTCGGAAAGGTTGTCAGCATCAAGGAATTCGGCGCTTTCCTGGAGTTCGCACCGGGTAAGGAGGGAATGGTGCACATTTCCAAGATTGCCAAGGAGCGGATCAACCGCGTGGAAGACGTGCTGACCCTTGGCGACAAGGTGAAGGTTGTGTGCCTTGGAAAGGACAAGATGGGCCGCATTAGCTTCAGCATGAAGGATGTAAAACAGAAATAAAAAAACGGCTTGACAAATCTGGCGAAACGTATTACACTTTCCATATCAAAGGAACAAACCGATGAGAAAGAGTAGTAAGCATTTTTACAATATCCCAGAGAGCTGCAGGTGGTGGGATTGCAGTATGGCGTGATTTGCTGAATGGACTTTTGAGGGCGGACAGAAATTCCGGAAGGAAGAGTAGGACCCGCCGGGAACCGAACCCGTTATCAATCAGGAGCGTATGAAGTACGTGCGAGAGTGGACGATTCGTCAAGATGAGTGGCACCGCGATAATAGAGTATATTACCGTCTCAGACTATAAGAAATTTAATTATAGTCTGAGATTTTTTGCGTACCGGGCTTTCCGGAGCGCGTCACCGGTTGTCCTTTGACAGAACAGAAAACCACGAAAAGGAGATTAAAACTATGAAAAAGAAAATGATGACCGCACTTTTAACCGCAGCAATGCTGACCACCCTGGCCGCAGGAACCGCCTTCGCCGAAGAAGAAACCTACTCCATCGGCATTTCCCAGTTCGCCGAACACGGCTCCCTGGACAACTGCCGGGAAGGCTTCCTGGAAGGCCTGAAAGAAGCCGGAATCGAAGAAGGCGTAAACCTGGAAGTGGATTTCCAGAACGCCCAGGCAGACACCGGCACAGCCAGCCAGATTTCCGACAGCTTCATTTCGAAAAAGGTTGACCTGATCTGTGCAATTGCCACGCCGACCGCGATGAGCGCCTATAACAGCGCCATGGCTTCCCAGACACCGGTGATCTACACCGCCGTTTCCGACCCGGTAGCCGCAGGCCTTGCAGACGAAGACGGCACGCCGGTAGGCGAAATCACCGGAACTTCCGACAAACTTCCGGTGGAAGAGCAGCTTGCCATGATCCGCGCCCTGATGCCGGATGCCACGAAGATCGGTATCCTCTACACCACCAGTGAGGCGAACTCCGTCAGCACCATTGAAGAATACAAAGAAAAAGCAGGCGACTACGGTTTTGAAATCGTTGAAACCGGAATTAACACCATTGCCGACGTAGAAATGGCCGCGAAAGATATGGTGACGAAAGTAGATTGCATTAATAACCTGACCGATAACACCGTTGTTTCCGCCCTTCAGACCGTTCTGGCCGCAGCCAATGACGCGGGCATCCCGGTCTTCGGTTCCGAAGTAGAACAGGTGAAGAACGGCTGTATGGCTTCCATGGGAATCGACTATGTGGAACTTGGCAAACAGACCGGAGCCATGGCAGCGAAAGTGTTAAAGGGCGAAGCAAAAGCTTCTGAAATGAACTATGAAATCTGCGAAGGCGCGAGCCTTTATGTGAACACCGCAGCGGCGGAACTGATTGGCTATGAGCTGGATGCGGACTATATCAAAGATGCAGCGGAGACCTTTGATACCATCACGGTAGAATAAGGCGTCAGGAGGTCTGGATATGACATTACTGCTCAGTGTTCTGGAACAGGGCATGATTTACGCCATTATGGCGTTAGGCGTTTACATTACGTATAAGATTCTGGACTTTCCGGATTTGACGGTAGACGGCAGCTTCCCGATGGGGGCTGCCATTACCGCGCTTTTGATCAGCAAGGATTTTAATCCGCTGCTGACCCTGCCGATCTGCTTCGCGGCCGGGGCGGTTGTCGGCATTTTGACCGGGATCATCCATGTGAAATTAAAGGTGCGCGACCTGCTGTCGGGAATTATCATGATGACGGCGCTCTATACCGTAAACCTGCGGATTGCCGGAAGGGCGAACCTCCCGATCTATAATAAAACGACGATTTTTGACAATGATCTGATCAACGGCATTTTTCCGGAAGCCCTGAAGCCTTACAAGACCCTGCTGGTGATCTTTGTCATAACGATGATCAGTAAGTATCTGCTCGACTGGTATCTGCGGACAAAGTCCGGCATGCTGCTTCGGGCGGTGGGTGATAACGATGGAATCATTACGGCGCTGGGCGTTGATAAAGGCCTGGTGAAGATTGCTGGCCTTGCGATTGCAAATGGCCTGGTGTCTTTGGGAGGTTGTGTGTTCGCGCAGCAGCAGCGCTATTTCGATATTTCGATGGGAACCGGAACGGTGGTCATTGGACTGGCAAGTGTGATCATTGGAACGAGCCTCTTTAAACGGGTGACAATTCTTCGGGTGACGTCCAGCGTGGTGATCGGCTCGATCCTGTATAAAGGCTGTGTGGCCCTGGCGATCAAGGCCGGTTTCCCGTCTACGGATTTAAAGGCGATCACGGCAGTGCTGTTCCTGCTGATCCTCGTCCTTGGAAACGGACAGAAAAGGAAGGTGAAAATCCATGCTTGAGCTGTCGCATATTTACAAATACTATAACCCCGGAACGGTCAACGAGCTGTGCCTGTTTAAAGATTTTAATTTCCGGGTGGAGGAAGGAGAGTTTGTCTCCGTCGTAGGGAGCAACGGTTCCGGAAAAACCTCGATGTTAAACATTATCTGCGGAAGCATCCCGGTGGATTCCGGCACCATTACGGTCAACGGCCAGGACATTACCCAGAAAAAAGAATTCCGGCGGATGCAGAGTATCGGAAGAGTCTTTCAGGATCCGGCCAAAGGCACCTGCCCGAATATGACAATCCTGGAAAATATGGCTATGGCTGAAAATAAAGGGAAACCTTATAACCTGAGCCGCGGCGTTCTGAAAAAACGGGAGGAGCATTACCGGGAAATGCTGCGCCCACTGAATCTGGGCCTGGAGGATAAGCTGCATGTGAAGGTCGGCTCCCTGTCCGGCGGCCAGCGCCAGGCAATGTCCCTGTTAATGTCGACCATGACGCCCATGGATTTCCTGATTCTGGATGAGCATACGGCGGCGCTGGATCCGAAAACCGCGGAGATCAATATGCAGCTCACGGATCAGATTGTCCGGCAGAAAAAGCTGACGGCGATCATGGTGACGCATAACCTGCGCTATGCGGTGGAATACGGAGACCGGCTGGTGATGATGCATTTGGGGGAAGTGATTCTGGATAAGCGGGGGGAAGAGAAGAAGAAGCTGGCGGTGGATGATATTCTGAAGATCTTTAATGAGATCAGTATTGAATGCGGAAACTAAATGGCATATTGACGCCGCGGCCGGAAAGTGGTATCATATTGGCTAGTTCGCACAAAATCGAGTACCCGGTCAGTCAGACGACACGATATCTTGGGGCTCGAAGCGGTAAAGGAGAACAGACATGCGATATCACAATATTACAAAAGACGATATGCTCAATGGGGACGGCCTTCGGGTGGTGCTCTGGGTATCCGGGTGCTCTCACTGCTGCAAAGAATGCCAGAATCCCGTAACCTGGGACCCGAACAGCGGCCTTCCCTTTGACGAGGCGGCCAAACAGGAACTCTTCACCGAGCTAGAAAAAAGCTATGTCTCCGGAATCACGTTAAGCGGCGGCGACCCGCTCTATGCCGGAAACCGGCTGGAAATCCGCAGCCTGGTTCGGGAGCTGAAAGAGAAGTATCCGGAGAAAACCATTTGGATGTACACGGGCTACGAGTGGGAAGTGGTGCGCAATTTTGAGATTATGCGGTATGTGGACGTCTTAGTGGACGGCGAATACGAGAAAGAAAAGCGGGATACGCAGCTTCACTGGCGCGGAAGCGCAAACCAGCGCGTGATCGATGTTCCAAAATCCCTGCAGGCCGGAAAAGTCGTCCTGCACTGTGAGTAACCCGCCATGCTTCCATTACCAGGCGTGGATGGAAACAAAGCAAGAAAAGGAGAAATTGCATGAAAAGAATTGCATGGTTTCATAAAGTCAGCTTTGCACAGTTCCAGGAGGGCTGGAAAGGCGAATTTCCGGAAGCTTCCACAGAGGAGATCCAGGCGGTCTATGACCGCATCAAACTGCCCAGGCGGGCGACGAAAGGTTCCGCAGGCTACGATTTTTTCAGCCCGCTTCCGTTTTCCCTGAAGCCGGGAGAGACCATCAAGATTCCCACCGGCATCCGCGTGGAAATGGACGAAAACTGGGTTTTGCAGTGCTACCCCAGAAGCGGCCTCGGATTTAAATACCGCCTGCAGTTAAATAACACGGTCGGGATTATCGACAGCGACTATTTTTATTCCGATAACGAAGGCCACATTTTTGCGAAAATTACCAATGATTCCAAAGAAGGGAAAACGGTGACGGTAGACGAAGGAACCGGGTTTATGCAAGGAATCTTTCTGGAATATGGAATTACCGTGGATGACGACGCTACCGAGATCCGAAACGGCGGTCTGGGAAGCACCACGGCGAAATAAAGGAAACGAATACGGGAAAGCTGCTGCAAGCTGTGCGGCGGCTTTTTTCTATTGACAAATACGCGAAATGCGCCTATACTTTGAACAAATAGTTTGATAATCAAAATAAAAATGGAGCAAAAAAATGAGAATAAAAGTAATTGGAACCGGAAGCGCATTGCCCGCCAAAATCGTCACCAATGAAATGCTTTCCCGGATCGTAGAAACTGACGACGCCTGGATTTCTTCCCGGACCGGTATTCGTGAGCGCCGGATCGCCGGAGAGGAGACCACGACCGACCTGGCCGTTTCGGCAGCGAAAGCCGCGCTGGAAGACGCCGGATGCGCGCCGGAAGAAATCGACCTGATCCTGGTAGCGACCTTTACCCCGGAACATTGCCTGCCAAATACGGCCTGTGCCGTCCAGGCAGCCCTGGGATGCAGGAATGCGGCAGCCTTTGACCTGAACGCTGCCTGCTCCGGCTTTCTTTTTGCCATGAATACGGCCCAGGCCTATGTGGAGGCCGGGATTTACCGGACAATCCTTCTGGTCGGTGCGGAAGAAGTGTCAAAGGTTCTGGACTGGGAAGACCGCTCGACCTGCGTGTTGTTTGGCGACGGCGCTGGAGCCGCAGTCGTGCAGGCGCGGGAAGGAGAAGCCATGCGCTTCTTGCAGTTCTCTGACGGCGCGCAGGGCCAGGTATTGGCCTGTATGGAACGGACTGCGGAAAATCCCTGGCATACTGCGGAAAAGCCGCCGAAAACCCTTACAATGGACGGACAGGCGGTCTTCCGCTTTGCGGTGCGCCGCGTACCGGAGTGCATCCGCCAGCTCCTGGCCCAAGCCGGGAAAGAGCCGGAAGAAATCGACTGGTTTCTTCTGCATCAGGCGAACAAACGCATCCTGGATTCCGTGGCGAACCGGCTGGGCGTGGAAGAGGGGCGTTTTCCGATGAACCTGGATCGTTACGGGAACACTTCGGCGGCGAGCATCCCGATCCTGCTGGACGAGGTGCGCAGAAAGGGCATCCTGAAAGAAGGCGATCAGGTGGTGCTCGCAGGCTTTGGCGCAGGGCTTACCTGGGGCGCGGCCCTGCTTACCTGGTAGTTTCGGAAAATTCGTCCTGCAAAGCCTGAATGGATCTGCGCAGGCTGTCTTCCCGTTCCGACAATAGAAGACGGCTGCACCAGGCCTGATACGCCTCGCATGGATAACGGAACAGGAAATCCACGGCATCCTCATTTTTCGAGAGATCCGTCGTCAGATAAAGCACTGCTGTTTCGTCGGGAAGCGTGCTTTCCAAAAGCTGATAGCCTTTTTCTACACGATGAAGGAGGTTTTCGGCCTGGGCGGAGAGGGCTGTGCGGGGAACCTGAAACTGTTCCTTCAAAATGGGATAGACCTTTTCAAAAGCGTTCGCCTGGAGACTTTTAGCCCGGAGGAGCGCTTTTTTTAGAAAAGTCAAAAGTTCTGTTTCCAGCTCGCTTTCCGCCAGGGACAAAAGCCCGTTTTGTTTCCGGATGCACAGGGCTTCCTCCTGGTGCGCAAGGTACTGCTCCATTTCCGGGAGCGTCAATTTCTGGTCTCGGAGCGGCGTCATCAGTTCCAGAAGACGTTTCAGGCGGTTCTGCTCCTGACGGAATTGCCTGAACAGAAAAGCCAGATGGTCGGAAATCATCGAGGAGACCGCAAGCGCTTCATCCAGCGGCGCGTTGCGCAGACGCTCGGAAATCTGGGAAGAATCCTCCTCGGAGAGCGTCCCATCCAGATATTCCGGAATGCGGTAATCCGCCCGGTAACGGCAAAAAAGCTCGTAATAAAGGGAAAAATCCCGCGCCGTGTCCGTGTGGTGAAGATACTGGGCGAAAAGACTCTCTGTAACTGGTTCCTGCAAATGTTCCAGCGCCAGAAGCATCCAGGACAAATCCTCCCATCCTCTGGCTGTTACAAAAGAATGCGGCGCGTCCTTCTGACCGGTCTGGTAGAACCGATCCGGATGCAGGGAGAGGTAGGAGAGAATAGCCGGATGGAGACATTTTCTGACGGCGTATTCCTTCCAGACAGGATAATCGGCCTCAATGGCCATATATTTGACGCGATCCAGGGTAACGGTATCGAATTCCCGGACAGAACGGTTGTACTCCGGGGGATTTCCGGCGGCCGCGATCACCCATCCTTCGGGGACTTTGTGGTTTCCGAAGGATTTTTCCTGTAAAAACTGGAGCATAACCGGGACAAGGGTTTCCGATACGCAGTTGATCTCATCAATAAAAAGAATCCCCTGAGTCTTTCCGGTCTGCTTCATCGAATGATAGATGGAAGCAATGATTTCGCTCATGGTGTACTCCGTGACCGAGCAGGAGAAGTCCCCGAAGGTTTCCTCGCGGATAAAGGGAAGGCCGATGGCGCTCTGGCGGGTATGATGGGTCATGGTGTAGGAAACCAGGCCAATGCCGCATTCCGCCGCGATCTGTTCCATGATTGCCGTTTTTCCGATGCCGGGCGGGCCGATGAGGAGAATGGGGCGCTGCCGGTTCCGGGGAATCCGGCAGGGGCTGTCCGACGGAATAGATAAATAGGCGCGCAGGGTGCGTTTGATTTCTTCTTTTGCTTCTTGAATGTTCATAGATGGATTCCTCTTTATGAAAACGATTTCTGTAAAACCTCCGGCAGCTCCAGGCAAAGCCGGACGGCCCAGGGAGGGACTTTATAATCCAGGAAACGGTAGTCCGTAAAGACGAAAGCCGTTTCGTAATCGGGCGGGGCGGTGGGATAAATCCCGTCGCCGTCCGTAAAATACAGCAGGCCTTTCAGGTTTTTCAGCTCCCCTTGCCTTCGGAGTTTTTCAACGAAGGTAAAAACGGGTGTGAAATCGGTTCCGCCCCTTCCGAGGATTTTCAGATTTTGGCTAAATTGCTGCCAGTCCTCCGGACTGTGAATGGCCGTATGCTGCTGAATCATGGAGTCACATTGGAGGATGTGGACATTCATATGCCGGAAAAAGTTCTGGCGGTCTGTCAAAATGGATCGGGTCTCTTCCAGGAAACGCTGCACCACAGGCAGGGAACAGGAGCCGGACGTATCGATGGCGATCACGAGTTCCTGGACTTTGGCGGTTTCGCAGGATTCGTTCGGCTCGATAAAGGGCATGTTTTGATAATGGGTCAGCCCGTAGTAATAGGGAATATAGTCGAAACTGTCCAGGTCGGTCTGCATTTCCTCGCCGGTTACGGCGAATTTTTTCAGATAGCGGCGGAAATCATAGCGGCCCTGTTCTTCCAGGAGAAGCCATTCCAGGCGGCTGCCGGAGGCTGCGCCGCGGGAAGGAGGTTTCCGGGAAGAGGACTGGATGGAAAGCCGGATGCGCTGCCATTTTCGGCGGATGTGTTCCAGTTTTTCCAGCCGGGAAGGGGAGGAAGCGCCCTGGCCGCTCTGGCCGTTTTCGGAGCCGGAACCGGGGGCGCAGGGCCTGCCGGCGGGATACCAAAATTGGTGGGAATCGGCCTGAAACAGTGTACCGTCTATGGAAACGGGCGTTTTCAGAAGGGACTGATACAGGCTTTGGGCCGAATGCCAGGAAAGGGAAGTTTCCAGGCGGCGGTACAGTTCCTGGCGTTTGGAAAAGGCTTCGGTTTCTTCCGGAAGGAGCCGGTCGGCCAGGCGGCTGACAAACAGGTCGCAGGCCAGGTTCCAGAGATCCGGCGCAGGATTTTCCAGCGGCAGGATATGCAGGTACAGGCAATGGAACAGCAGATGCAGGGATATCCGGTGGAAGCGCCCTTCCAGATATTCCGGGAAGAGATTCCGGGGACAATAGTAGAGAAATTCGCCGTCCGTGCCGGTGGGTGCATCTTCGAAAAAGGACGGTTTCAGGTCTGCGGCCGCGAGTCCCAGCATGGGAAAGCGTTCGTAGAGCCAGAGTTTTTCCAGGTCAAAAATTTCCTGAGTAGTTTGTTCGAGTCGGTCGTTCATAAGCGCCTCCGGTTGTTTCAATCTACACGGATTTCTTTATTTCTTTAAAAGTCTGGGTCGGAAGAGGGAGCTTCCGGGCAGGCGGATGGCCTGGCGTGGAAGAGGAGCGCGGTCATTTCCGTGCGGCCAAGGGAGGCGGCCAGGCGGACGGCTTCCTGGTAGAGGGCGGGGGTGAGCCAGCCGGTTTCAATCAGGGAGCGCAGGAGGGCAGGATCGCCTTCGCGGATGACAAAGAGAAGAGCAGCGCGGATGCGCTGGCGGAGGAAGGTGCGGTAGCGCTCCCGGACGGCGTCGGGCAGGGGAGCTTCGCCAAAATAGCGGGAGAGGGCGATGGAGAGTTTTTTCGGTTCCTGTTTGGTTTCGAGGAAAAGCTGGTCGGGATCGTGCATGGGGGCCTCCTTTGGCTAGTCTTGGTGTCATTATATACTGATTTTGGGATGGAGACAAGGAGGAGACTTGTCGAAAAATTTTGCTTGACAGAATGAGCTGGCCGCGTTAAACTCTATTGCATAGATACCGAAAGGGATTCGATTCTAGTTTCTTTTATTTCCACCCCCGGATCGGGGATTTTACCACAGAGAAGTAAATGATAAATATTTTTATTCTTGAAATTCTTAGAACATTTCAAAGAGTCATTTTGTAGTTCTTTATTTTCGAATTTTTCAGCAGAGTGAAGAAAATCGTTGGGCAAAAAGGAGGGATGATTCGGTTTATGCCAGAAAAAAAGCGGAGGAGGAAAGGTTCGCGGCCGCCGCCAGGGGAACCAGTGTGGGGAAATTTGACAGAACAAAGAAAGGGAGACTATGTATAAGAAGGTAAAAAAGAGATTTTATGCGGTGATGCTTACAGTTCTGATGGCTTTTGCGGCGTTGGAGGAGCCGTTTGCACTTTTGGCGGTACGGGCTGGAGGCGAAGAGACGGAAGTCCGGGCAGAGACGGAAGCAGTCAGGAAAGGGCTGGGTTTTTACGCGGGATATTGGATTGGAAGCCTATGGGAGGACGGCTCCGGCGGGGCGTCGGATATATGGAATGGGGCGCCGGTTTCAGAGGCGCGTCAGATGGAGCTGTATGCAGACGGGACGGGTGTGATGCTGCGGGATGGGAGTGTGGATTCCGGGTATTGGAGTGAGACGGATGCGGGAATCTGTGTGGAAATGTATACGGCGGCTGGGGCGGCGTATCGGTTGGAGGCAGTTTCTGCGGATGAGGCGTTGATGCTGAAGGATGGGCCGGGGAGTTTTCGGATGGTGAGGGCTGCCGGGGCGATCAGTTGGAGTGCCGGGGCGGAGCCGGAGGCTGACATACAGGCGGAAAGCGAAGCCGAGATGACAGAGAACATTCCGGCGCAGACGGAGAGCGAATCGGAAGTGATTGGAGAGTCGAAAGGGCAGTTGGAGACGGAAATTGAGACGGCGCCTGAGACGGCGGCGTGGTGTGCAGACGAAGCGGAGCCGGAGGCTGAAACTGCTTGCATAACGGAATCCGAAATGCTGTCAGAAAGTGAATCGGAGCACGTTGAAATGGAAACAGCGTTCGAGACATGGTACGAAAGCGAAGGCGAGACGGAAGGGGAGACGATTCCGGAGACAGAATTCGAAATATCGTCGGAAAGCGAATCCGAGACAGAGGCACGCCTAGAGGACGAAATCTCTTTGGAAACAGAGATGGAAATGTATGCGGAGAGCGAGAACGAAACAGATTTCGAAAGCGAATCAGAGATTCTGGAAGAGACAGAAGCAGACTTCGAAAGCGAATCAGAGATTCGGGAAGAGACAGAAGTAGATTTTGAAAGCGAAGCAGCGTTTCGCGGAGGGGCAGAAACGGATTTTGAAAGTGAAGCAGAGATTTTGAAAGAGACAGAAGAAAGCGAAGCAGAAATCCTGGAAGGGGCAGAAGCAGATTTCGAAAGAGAAACAGCGGATGGAAGAGAAACAGAAATGCAGACAGAGCGTGAAACGGAAACAGAAGCAGCGCCGGAAAATGCAGCCCCCTCCATCGGAAATCTGCACGAAGCCAGAAAAAAAAGCCGCATCGGTCAAAAAACCTTTCGTGTCGCCACAAAAGGCGGAACCCTTCAAGTCTTTGACAAAAACCAACAGCTTCTTGCGACACTTGCCTATGGCGACGACGACCTCGTTTTAAAAGTCAGCGAAGATACGCCGGACTTGGAGGATGTTACCGTAATTGCACAGGCCGATCCGGGCTACCTTGTCCACTCCTACCTCGCAACTGCTGTTGATCATGGCGTGTCTATAATTACCTCCTCGGAATCAGCCATCAACCAGGCCACTTATTCCAGAGGCCACTACCTGAACCAGACCGACAACGACGAACAGTTTGAAGTCGCCTTTGCCAAAGAAGGAACGAAAAGCCGCCTGCGCGCCGCGGCCGCCGCCGCTTCCGTCGGCGACATTGACAATCCGGAAGTCGGCGATACCTTCTCCGGAAACGCGACGCTCACCTACATCAATTCCCCGGCAGGAAAAGCCTACAACGGCACCGGCGTCATCACCTGCACCAGCGGCGACTTCGACGGCGATAGTTTCGCCATGGGCGGCTGCGCCTCCGGTCACGATTTCGCGATCCCATTGCAGGGTTCTACCGGAACGTATACCTTAACGATCACCGCCGTCGATAAGGCGAATGGGAAAGTTTCCTACTACATTCGATGGTACAATTCCATGAACCCATCCGGCTATCAGGATCTGTATAGCTATGGTTCCTATGACCATTCCTTTACCGCCAGGATTAAGGCGACCAAGACTGCAAAGGATGGCTTCGACGCGTCTGTGTCCTCTGAATACAGCTTAAAAGGCGCGGAATTCACTTTGTACGAAAACTATGACGCGGCAACAGGAACCGTTTCCGGCCCCCTTGGCGTCATGATCACAGGCTCCTCCGGAAAAACGACCGTGGCTACCGCGATTACCGTCACAGCCGGAAAGACCTATTACGTAAAAGAAACAAAAGCGCCGAAAGGCTTTCTGATCAATGAAACCGTTTATCCGGTGACAGCTGCCGAAGCGACCAATGTCGTCACCGTCACAAACGAAGCCAAGAAAGGCATGATCCGCATCAAAAAAGTAGATGCAGCGACCGGAAAAGTGGATCCAAGCCTGGCGGGAGCGAAATTTCGGATTTACAAAGATGCGGACTGCACAGATTCCGTACAGACCTTGACCGTTGACGAGACAGGCTATGCCCAGTCCGCAAGCTATTATATTCTTGGCAAAACATATTATGTCAAAGAGATTTCCGCCCCGGAAGGCTGGGAACCGGACGACGAAATAAAAGAAGTCGTCATTGAAGACGATGGAAGCGATGTGCCGCGCAAAACCATTACTTTTCGGGATGAAAAGGAAACAGGCGGCATTGCGGTACAAAAATACGATAAAAAGACAGGAAAAGCAGAACCATTGTCGGAAGCATACAGCTTCAAAGGAGCCATTTATACCATTTACAGAGATAAAGAATGTACTGACCGGGTAGGTTCCATCACAACGGATGAGACAGGATACGGGAAAAAAGAAGGGCTGGAAAACGGGACTTACTATGTAAAAGAAACCCGTGTCCCCACAAACGGTCATTATGAATTGGATGAAACCATCTACACGGCCGAAATTAACAGCACTAAGACCGTAAAGATTAAATCAAAAGAAGAACCGACGCCTACCCATCTGAAGATCCTGAAAGTGAATGAAAAAACCGGAAAAGCAGATCCGGATTTGGAAGGAACGACGTTTGGCGTTTTCTCGGATGCGGCCTGCACGAAAAAACTGGAAAGCGTGGTGATTGGGGAGGACGGTGTCGGGCTCACATCGGATTCCTACTATTATGATATTACCTATTATGTGAAAGAAACAAAAGCCAAACCCGGCTGGATTTTAAATACCACCGTTTACCCGGTAACGCCCACCGAAACGGTAAAAGTCCCGGCTGTGACCGTGGAAAATACGCCCCAGCGCGGAAGCATTTCTGTTCAGAAAATCAACCAGAATGCGGATTACGTGGCGCGCTATTCCTTAAAAGGAGCCATGTATACCATCTACACGGACGAAGCATGTACCGACAAAGCGGGTTCCATGACCACCGATGAAACCGGATATGGAGAGAAAACCGGGCTGAAGCTGGGAACCTACTACGTGAAAGAAACCCGCGTGCCGACAAGCGGCGGCTATGAGATGGACCAGACGGTTTATACGGTGAAAATTACGGCGCAGAATTATTCGGAGACGATTGCGATTACGTCCAACGAGCCGATTCCCTACGGAAGCATTCTTGTGGAAAAACATGATTCCGAGACAGATTCCAGCACACCGGCAAACGGATATTATTCCATGGACGGGGCAGTGTACGGCTTGTATCTGGACGTCAATTGCACCCAATTAAAAGAAACCCGGACAATTGCGAACGGGACAGCCACCTTCGAAAAGCTGGAATACAATACGTATTACGTCCGGGAAATCACGCCGCCTGTAGGAGGAGCATACGATCTGGATCCGAAAGTGTACGAAGCGGTCGTAAACGGGCCATCCATCAAAATTATTTCTACAGACCCGGTTCGAAAAGGCCAGCTTCAGATTCTCAAATATGATAAAGCCACAGGCACAGCGGCGGCGCTGAATGAGCATTATACGCTGGACGGAGCGGTCTATACAATTTATTCCGATGCCGGATGCACGCAGGCTGTAAAATCGCTGATAACTGAAAATGGGCGTGCGCAGACAGGAAGGGGAGAGCTGCTTTTTGGAAATTATTGGGTAAAAGAGACGAAAGCACCGGCGGGTTATCAGACCGACGCGACGATTTATCCGGTGACGATTAACAGCAGCAATTACCAGGAGACGATTCTGGTCTGCTCATTCGATCAGCCGAAATATGGAGCGATTTCCATTGAAAAGCACGACGCGGAAACCGGCACAACGACGCCTGTCAATGGAAAGTATACGTTGGATGGAGCCGTTTACACAATTTTCAGCAATGAAAACTGTACCGAAAAAGTCCAGGATCTGACGATTAAAAATGGACGGGCGCAGACAGCGTTCTGCCTTCCTTTCGGGAATTACTGGGTAAAAGAGACGAAGGCTCCGGCAGATTATGAAATGGATAAAACAGTCTATCCGGTAACGATTGACGCTCTAAACTGTGCGGCGCCTATCCAGGTGGTATCAGAAGATACGCCGAAACGAGGGGCAATTGCCATCGAAAAACGGGACGGCGTGACCGGGACGACGACACCAGTCAATGAATTTTATGTGCTGGACGGAGCGGTCTATACAATCTACCGCGACCAAAACTGTACGGAAAAAGTCCAGGAGCTGACGATTGCGGGCGGAAAGGCGCAGACGGACAGAACGCTTCTTTTTGGTACTTATTACGTGAAAGAGACCAGGGTTCCGGAAGGGTATGAGCTGGATGAAAGGGTTTATCCGGTGACGATCGATCATACGAACTGCGAGACGCCGGTTCTTGTGACCTCCGTCGATCTGCCAAAACGCGGCTCCATTGCCATAGAAAAGCACGATGCGGAAACAGGCAGTACGGATTCCGTAAACGGGAATTATTCCATGGATGGGGCGGTCTATACGGTTTATACAGATCAGGCGCTGCGCAAGCCAGCCGGAACGATCACCATTTCGAACGGCCGGGGGCAGCTTGAAAATCTTTTGTTTGGCATTTATTACATCAAGGAAACCGCGCCTCCGCCTTATTATCAGGCAGATGAAACGGTCTTTTGCGTGACCATTGACAGCAAAAACTATGCGCAAGCCGTCCAGATTTTATCCACAGATATACCGAAACGCGCAAAGCTTTCTGTTCAGAAAATCGACGCGGAAACCGGAGGAAAGCCGATTACGGCAGCTTTGAATTTCGAAGGGGCAGTCTTTGGCATTTACCGGGATTCGACCTGCACGGAGCTGGCAGAACGGCTTGTAACGGATGCGGACGGTTATGCGGTTTCCGGCGATCTGCTGATTGGGACTTATTACATTCAGGAGATTACGCCGCCGACCGGTTATAATCGGAATCCCAACGTTTTTCTTGTCACACCGGATAAAATGAAGCAGGCTATCGACCAGAAAAACGAAGCGGCGGTTGTGGAAACCGTCGTTGCAGAGTCTGTGATTCGTGCCAATGTGCTGTTGATGAAATACATCAATGACGATGATGGAAGCACAATCCAGAGGCCGGAAGGCGCAGATTTGGAAAATATCCGGTTTACCTTTACTTACCTTGCGGACCCGTCGGTCAGCTTTGACGTGTGCGGCGAAAAAAATACCATTATTACGGATAAAAATGGAGTTGCCACCACGGAAAACCGGACAAAGTATCCGCGCGGGACGCTGCTTTACGGGAAATGGTCGATTACGGAAATACCGAATTCCGGGCTTTTAGAGCCGATTGTGGATTTCGAGATTGAGGTGACGGAAGAAGGTGTATGCTATCCTTATGTGGCCAATAACGATACGGTACAGGCCCGTATTGAAATTCAAAAGCAGGATGCGGATACCGGAAATCGGATTCCGCTTTCGGGAGTCACGTTTCAGGTGAAAGATGAAACGGGCAGGGAAATGGAAATGTGGGATTCCGCATCCGGAACCTATACGTCAACCTTTGCAACGGATGAAAAAGGAACCGTAAGACTCCCAAATACGTTGTTTTATGGACAGTATACGCTGGTGGAGCTGACGGCGCCGACGGGGTATCTGCTTTCGGAGCCGATGACGTTTCGGGTGGAGCAGGCGTACCGGAATCCGTTGGAGCCGCTGATCGTCGTGTGTGAAGATGCGCCGCAGATGGGGCGGATCGAGCTGGAAAAGCTGGATGCGGATACCGGAGCGCGCGCAGGAGCCGGTTTTCGCTATGAAGTGACTGCGGCGGCAGACATTGTCGATGCGGCGGGGATGGTGCGCACGGGGGAAGATGTTCATGGAAATCTCGTACCGTTGGTGAAAGGTACGGTGGTGGATTCGATTCTGACGGACGAAGAAGGGCAGGCGGTATCCAAAGCGCTGTATCTGGGAAGCTACGTGCTGACAGAAACAGAAGCGGCGGAATATTACGCCGTCGATGTCACGGAAATTCCAGTGGAACTGACAGCAGACCAGGAGCAGGATACGGCGTGCGTGGAAGTAACCGCGAAAGACAGAAAAACGTATATGGAACTCTGTAAACTGGATGCCTACGATACCTTGCGGTTTCTGCCTGGCGTCAGCTTCCGGATTTTTACCGAGGAAGAGATAAAAGAAGACAGGATAAAAGCGTATAATGAGAAACTTCAGGAAATTCAGAAGGAACAGACGGAAGAAGGGGAGAACCTGTCGGACGTATCCCGGAAAGAACTGGAAGAGATTCTGAAGGTCGATTTCACAAAGATCGGACGGGAATACACGACAGATACCGAAGGATTCCTTCGGATTGAAGAGCTGAAGCATGATACGATGTACTATCTGATCGAATCGAAAACACTTCCGGGATATAATCTGGACCCGACGATTTATGCGATCTACGTTGACCAGGACGGATTAATCGAAAAAGAGCCAGGCCACAGGCTCACGCTCAGCAATGTGCCGAACGTTCTCCAGATTTCCAAAGTAACCGTTACCGGAACGCAGGAATTGCCCGGCGCACAGCTTACGCTTACCGATTCCGAAGGAAAGGAAGTGGATTCCTGGATCTCCGGGACGGAACCGCATCTTTTGAAGGGGCTGGAAGCCGGAGACTATACGCTGACAGAGATTGCCGCGCCGGAAGGCTTTGCGAAGGCGGAAAGCATCACGTTCACAGTGACGGATACCCTGGAAGTGCAGACCGTTACGATGGAAGATGAGCCGATTTCCGTGGAATTCCAAAAGCTGGATGCCAGTACCGGAGAAACGGTAAAGGGCGCTAGACTTGTGATACGGGATACCGAAGGAACGGTAATCGAAGAATGGACAACAACGGGCGAGCCGCACCAAATTACAATGAATGCGGGCGATTATACACTGGAAGAAGCCGAAGCACCAGACGGTTTTGCAACTGCCGAACAGATCCCGTTTACAGTGACCGACAGCAGGGGCGTGCAGTCGATTATTCTGGAAAATACGCCGCTCAAACTGGTGATTTCCAAAAAGACGGAGAGCGGGGAAATGGTTCCGGGGGCGATTTTACAGCTTACGGATGAAGAGGGCCGCGTGGTCGAAACCTGGGTTTCGGAAACGCAGCCGCATGTGATCTCTTATCTGAAAAAGGGCGTTTATACGTTAAAGGAGCTTTCTGCGCCGGAAGGATACAGCGTAGCGGAAGATGTGAGATTTCGGCTGATCGATACCGCGAAGGTACAGTATGTCAATCTGACCAATACGCTGACGGAGGTTGCGATCAGTAAAACCGATATCACAGGGGAAACGGAGCTGCCTGGAGCCGAGCTGATTTTAAAGGATTCGGACGGGAAGGTGATTGAGAAATGGATTTCCACTGAGGAACCGCACAGGATCAGAGGGCTTGCGGCAGGAGAATACACGCTGACCGAGCAGACTGCGCCGACTGGCTATGCGAAGGCGGAGACGATTTCCTTTACCGTAACGGACAGCCGGGAAATTCAGCGTGTTGTGATGAAGGATGCGCAGATTAAAGTTGTGATCAGTAAAAAGGACCTGACGACGAAGCAGGAATTGCCCGGAGCCGAATTGATTATCACGGATTCGGCAGGAAAGGAAGTAGAAAGGTGGATTTCCGGGGAAATGCCGCATGTGATAGAGGGATTGGCAGCAGGAGATTATATTCTGACCGAAATTACAGCACCGGAAGGCTATACGAAGGCGGAGAGCGTCCGGTTTACGATCACCGATGCCATGGAACCCCAGCTTGTGGAAATGTTTGATGAGCCGACCAGGGTTGAGATCAGCAAAACAGATATCACAGACGGAAAAGAACTGCCTGGAGCGCGGCTTACGATTACCGACGCGGCGGGAACGGTAGTGCGGGAATGGGTATCCACAGAGGAACCCACGGTGATAACCGGGCTTCCGGCCGGCGACTATATCCTGACGGAAATTTTAGCTCCCGAAGGTTATGCAACTGCAGAAAGTGCTGCCTTTACGATTACCGATGCGCGCGAGATTTCAAAAGTGGAAATGCAGGATGCGCCGACGATCGTGGAGATCAGTAAAAAAGAGATTACGGGCGGGAAACCATTGGAAGGCGCCGTTTTGGCGATTATCGATTCCAAAGGAGCGGTTGTGGAAACCTGGACAAGCACGAAAAAACCGCATCGGATTACGAAACTGCCAGTGGGAACATATGTGCTGAGAGAGATGACAGCGCCGGAAGGTTATCGAAAGACCGAAAATGTGACCTTTGAAGTGTTTGATACGGAAGAAATTCAGACAATTACCATGTACGATTATGAAACAAAAGTGCAGATCAGTAAGACCGATCAGACGACCGGGAAAGAGCTGTCTGGCGCGAAGCTGTCGGTCAAAAATTCGGCCGGGAAAGTTGTAGAAACCTGGATTTCAGAAGAGGAACCGCACATTCTGGAAGGACTCCCGGCTGGAATGTATACGCTGACAGAACTGGCAGCGCCGGATGGCTACGCGTGCGCCGGAACCGTTTCCTTCCAGGTGACAGATGAGGATCAGGTACTTTCCGTTACGATGGCGGATGCGCCAATCCAGGTCGAAATTCTGAAAAAAGACCAGAAAACATCAAAGATGATAGAGGGTGCGAGAATGGCTTTGAAGGATTCCGAAGGACGGATTATAGAGGAATGGACGACAGACGGAACCGCGCATAAAATCGAGAAACTTCCGATAGGGACGTATGTTTTGACTGAAAAACAAGCGCCAAAAGGCTATCAATTGGCCGAAGATATTTCTTTTATTGTGCGAAATACAGGGGATGTCCAGCGGTTTACGATGTATGACAGCCCGGAAGAAGAGACTGAGGAGGAGACGCCATCGACTGAGACAGAGCCGCAGTCAGAGACGACCCCATCGACCGAGACAGAGCCACAGTCGGAAACCACCCCATCGACCGAAACAGAACCACAATCGGAGATAACCCCGCCGACAGAGACAGAACCGCCATCGGAAACCACACCGCCAGCGAGCGCCACACCAAGTACCGGCGATTTGCCTGCAAAGACCGGGGATAATACAGTAGTTGTGCCATATATCTTTCTCTGCGCGGGCGCGCTTCTGACTTGCCTGTACCTTTTGGGAAGGAAGAGAAGAATGGTAAGGAAACCTTAAGACTTTCATGAGAAAACAGTAAGGGATTCGCGCTGGAAAAGAAAAACCTGGAAGCCATCCTTCCGGTACAATGGGAAAAAACAGACGGAGGGAGACTTTATGAGAGAAGCACTTACAAGGAGACAGCTCCAAAGACGCAGGCAGTAGCGAAGAAGAAGAAACATCCGGATCAGCCTGTTTTTGGCTGTGACAGCGGTCATTCTGCTCATCCTGTTTCTTATAAGCAGACGGGCGGTTCCCGTCGGAAATTTTGACACACAGAGCTATCCAGAGAGTCTGGTGAAACTTTTGGATCGGAATCCGGAAACGGCACAGTTTGTCAGGAATTACCCCAAATACAAAGACAGGCATGATCCGATTGATCTGTCCCAGGAGGTTGTGAAAGGAGAAATTCCGCTGTTTCTCCAGTGGGATGAGCGTTGGGGATACGAGACTTACGGAAACGATTTTCTGGCGGTGACGGGCTGCGGACCGACATGCTTATCTATGGTATACTGCGGCTTGAGCGGAGATTCCACATGGAATCCCTATCGGATGGCAAGCATGGCGGAAAATTCCGGATATTACGTAAAAGGCGCAGGTTCCGCATGGGATCTGATGGAGAGCGGGGCTGCGTCGCTGGGGCTGACGGTCCATGGTATGTCGCCGGATGCACAGTCCATTCAGGATACGCTGCTGGCGGGCATGCCGATCATCTGCTCAGTCGGGCCCGGAGACTTTACCAGTGAAGGCCACTTCATCGTTCTGGCGGGGACGGCTGCGGACGGGAAAATCAAAGTGCTGGATCCGAACAGCAGAAAAAACAGCGAAAAGAGGTGGGATGTAGAGGTATTGCTTGCGCAGATCAGAGGTTTATGGGCCTATAGCTTTGATGTTTAAACCGTGGACGGCAGGAAAAAGCGCTGTGCTTTTCCGGAAAATACCAGTACGGCACAGCGCCTTTCGAGAAGATTAGTCTTGTTCCAGAGGTTCGTTTACCTGAAGCACGCCGCAGGCAATCTTCATTCCGGAATCCCCGGAAGGCTGCGTTTTAAAGTCATCCGGCATTCCATGGATGACAACAGTGTGTCCGTGGGTTTCGTGAGGACGAAAACGGTTCGTATAGAAAATACTCAGCGCATAGCCATTATTGCCAAACAGCGGCGGAAAGTCCCCGGCATGCTGGGGATGGTCGCAATGCTGCGGATTGTAATGGCTTCCGGTATCCGCAAAAGGATCTTCCGGTGTCCCCTGGCACTGTCCGCCCTCATGGATGTGGAAACCGAAGATTTTCTCCGAGCAGCTTGCTTCCATAAACGGGAGGCCGGTTACCTCGGCGGCTACCAGCGTTCCGTCCCAGAGGGGATACAGGTAGACGGCGCCATTGATATCCGGATATTCTTCGCTGCCGTATAGGAAGGCGTAGGCCTGGGGAGCGGTGTTCAGAAGAAGGTTTAAGGCTTTGGCTAATTCCGCGCGCATGAGCAGTCCTTTCCGGTGGAGGGGCAGGTTACGGGGGCGTCGAAGCTGGGGTTGAAAGCGTAGAAATTCTTGGCGTCGAGTTGTTCCTGGACGCTTCTGAGGGCCTCACCGAAACGGGAAGATTGTAGTAAAATCTCAAAGGTGCTGAAAGCCCACAAATCCGGCATTTTTGGAGGACACTATCAATCAGAAAATTTTGCAGAACATAGGCGTAAGCCGCCCTACTTGCTGCCACATCTCAAAAATGATGATTGCACATGAGATAGGACGAGCTATTTTTACAACAACTGAATATTGCACCGCACAGGCGGCGTTTCTCACTTCCAACACAGGAAGAACAGGAACGCCGCTTTTTTCATGCCCTTTGTTACGCAGCAGGGGCTGAAAAAGCATTGATACAGGCGGCTTTGCGGGCGCGTTTCCCACGCGGCAAGGGATTTATACTTTTTCCTCAAAAACCGCCTTTCTACTGCGTAACAAATCCACAGCAAAGGAGTGACACGCTAAGGCAGTTTTCAGTGTGGAGCATAACAAAGGCTATACAGTTATGAGCAACCACCACTTACGCAATAAGGAGTTATCCTTAAAGGCGAAGGGGATGTTGCCGCAAATGCTCTCACTTCCCGAAGAATGGGACTATACCCTTGCGGGGCTGTCGCTAATCAACCGGGAAAGTATCGACGCTATTCGCACCGCTGTATGGGAACTTGAAAAAGCCGGATATATCATAAGGCGACAAGGGCGCGGCGATCCGCTTATCCCCCGGCGCAGACGCAAGCGGGAAGCTCTTATATCTTGGTGAGGGCTTTGCCGCCGCTTTTTCCAGTATCGCGCCGAACTTCCACCCCGCCGATTTACTAATCGGCATAGCGGGCGCGGTCATTGTCCGGCTTGCGGTGTACTTCAAGGGCAAGAACGCGAAGAAATACCGCAAAGGTATGGAATGCGGTTCTGCACGTTGTGGTGCATAATCCTAAGGGTAAACAACACCTACATGGACGCAGGAGGGTATGCACATGAATAACAATTACGGCAAAATCACAGCCCTTTACTCCCGCCTTTCCGTAGGCGACGAGGACAGGGACGGCGGCGAGAGCGGCAGATTTTTTGACCGTTCCGCTTACTCCCGCATGATTGAGGACGTGGAAAACGGAAAAATCGGCGTGTGCATTATGAAAGACATGACCCGCTGGGGACGTGATTATCTCCAAATGGGGAACGCTATGGAGATTTTCAGACGGAACAACGTGCGCTTTATCGCGGTCAACAACGGCATAGACAGCGAAAAGCCCGACACGCTGAAGCTTGCGCCCTTTATCAACATCATGTCGGAGTGGTACGCAAAGGACATCAGCAAGAAAGTGAAAACGGGCATTACAACCAAAGGCATGAGCGGGAAGCCGATTGCCACCGAAGCCCCATACTGCTACATCAAAGACCCGGACAACACGGATTTTTGGATAATCGACGAGGAAGCCGCCGAGGTTGTTCGCCTTATCTTCCGTCTGTTTCTGGACGGGAAAAACCGAAACCAAATCGCCGTATATCTGACACAAGAGCAAATCCCAACGCCCACTTTTTACATGAAAGACCGGGGGCGGGGGGACGTGCAAAAACAAGGCGTTAAACGAGGATAACCGCTATAAGTGGAACGAGGCGACCTTGACCCATATCCTCACAAGACAGGAGTATTGCGGCGATGTTGTCGACTTCAAGACCACCAAGCATTTCCGCGATAAGCGCAACCGCTATGTAGACAGGAGCCAGTGGCATATCACGGAAAATGTGCATGAGCCGGTTATTGACCGCGCCGATTTTGAAAACGTGCAGCGGATTTTGGAAAACGCGCCCGTCAGACGCCCCAACGGGGACGGGGAAATCCACCCTCTGTCCGGCTTGCTTTTCTGTAAGGACTGTGGCGCAAAAATGCACATCCGCATAGATTACCGGAACGGCGGCAAGCGGCACATGGCTTTTTGCAGCGAGTACCACAAGGGGAAAGCGAAAAATCCCAAGTACAGCTCCCCGCACATCATGGACGCGGATTTAATCATGCAGACCGTCGCGGACGCGCTGAAAAAAATTGCGGAATACTCTAGGAAAAGAGCCGCGCCTATCATCGGGAGTATTCCAGAGCCTACCGCGCCAGAAATCTTGAACAGCGCCGCGAGTATGAGCGCATGAAAGCGCGGCAATACCGGGCGAGGAAAAAGGCGCAGGCCACCGCGCAGCCCACACCGTAAAACAGAATAACCGACAGCAGAGAGGGATTTTCCAACTACGACGGGAAATCCCTTTTTCGTGCCCACAGAAAGGAGTGACCCAATGACAGAAAAGACAGGAACAGCCGCCGCGCCCCGCAAGCCCGACGGTATCATTACGACGCAGAGGAACGGGCAGACCATTGTTGCGGAATTGTTTTTCAACCACAGCGGCACAGAAACTTTCCGCGACAAGCTGCTGAAAACGATACTTGCCGACAGCCTGCGTTTATCCGCGTTTGACGGTCAAGAGCCGGAGAAAACACCCGAAAAATGCCCCTATTGCGTAACAGGGGCGCAGAAAGGAGCTTGCATGAAAACAGGACTTACAAAACAGGAAAAGACCACCGATATTTGGTTTGACGAGAAAGACCCGCTAATCCATATCCGCACCCACAACACCGACTTAAAAAAGCGGCTTGCCGCCTACGCCGGACAACACCCCGACCAGTGCCGCCAGACCGACGCAGACCCAGAAACGGGCTGCATGGAGTTTGAGATTGCAAAGGGGCGATTCTCTTTCCGTCTGACCGCCCCATACAGCGAGGAACGGCGGGAAGCGGCGCGGAGGTACGCCAGAGAAAATAATGCTGCTGACAGGCTGAAATGAGGTAGATTTGTTCACAGGTTTGTGCTATACTTTAGCTAAGTGGCAGAGCGACAAATCGGGATTTGTGGAGGAGAGTATGAAATTTAAGGGAACGCTTATTGTTGTAAAAGACTGCAGTAGTGCATTAAAGTTTTATTGTGATATGTTTGGTTTTTCACTTATTCAAGACAATGATGGGAATATGGAACTGACTGACAACTTATATTTACAGGAACTTAGATATTGGGAAAAATTCACAGAGAAACACATTATTCCAAACAATAATCAGTCTGAATTGTATTTTGAAGAATCTAATATAGAAGAATTTGTAGAACGTCTTGAGGCGCTCTACCCGGAAACCGAATATGTCAATCGCCTGATGACACACAGTTGGGGACAAAAGGTGGTCAGATTTTATGACCCTGACGGAAATCTGATTGAAGTAGGAACACCTGTGTGACACATTTTACTAAATTCCAGTTTATAGAGCAGATAATTTCCCGCCAAACAACTGAATACATCAACCATGAGCAGCTATTTTCCCCGCAAGAAAATGGCTGCTCTTTTTCTATGCCGACAGGCAGAAAGGAGCGACCACCCATGACGAAGCCGAAAACAAAAACCCTTGAAGAACTGACCACTGAGATTGAGGACGGGAAGAAGAAAATCCGTCAATTTGAGAACAGGGAAAAGCTCTTGCGGCAGAAGCTGTCCCGCGAGGAACGCAGGGAGCGAAACCACCGCCTTATTGTCCGGGGCGCGGTCTTTGAAAGCATTGTGCCGGAAGCAAAGGACATGACCGACGAGGAAGCCGCCGCGTTTCTCGGGCTTGCCTTGACGAGCCAGCCAGCGCGGGAATATCTGAAAAAACGAGCCGAGGGAGCGACACGCTAAAAATCCCTTAGACACTAAGGGCGCACTTATACACCCTAAAGGGCGTGTGCGCTCTGCCGAGGGCTTAATCTTAAGCACAGGGATTTCCCCGCGCTACGATTGGCGGCTATGCCGCAGACAGGGGAAGCTACACTGTCTCCGCTCCGCTTCGGTCGGCGCAGAGCAAACGTCCACTGGACGTTTTGCGCCCCTGCGACAGCTTGCGCTGTCTACCCCTTAGTGTACTTGCCGGAAGCGAACACCTTGCTACGCGCGTCGTCGCAAAGTCCGCTTAGTTCCGTTTCCGCCTTGCGGCGAAAACTCCACACGCTCCCTTGCTCCTCCTTCCCCCACAAAGTCTACGACTTTGCGGGGACCCCCGTGTGTTCACTTCCGACAAGTCTGAAATCGCTCTAACGGAGGTGATACCCATAGCGATTTATCATTGTAATATCAGCATTGTCAGCCGAGGAAAAGGCAAGTCTGCCGTAGGCGCAGCCGCCTACCGAAGCGGCGAAAAAATCACGAATGAGTGGGACGGAATGACCCATGACTACACAAGAAAACGCGGCGTCGTTCATACCGAAATCATGCTGCCGCCCCATGTCCCGCCCTCTTTCTCTGACCGCGCTATCCTATGGAACAGCGTGGAGCTTGCCGAGAAAGCCGGGAACGCGCAGCTTGCAAGGGAGATTGACACAGCCCGGCCCATAGAATTATCCAGAGAGGAACAGATACGGCTTGTCCGGGAATACTGTTCCTCTCAATTTGTTTCTAAGGGAATGTGCGTTGACTTTGCCATTCACGACACCGACAGCGGCAACCTCCATTGTTATATCATGCTTACCATGCGTCCCCTTAACGAGCGCGGCGCGTGGGCGGATATTTCCAACGAGTTTTTAGAACGCGCCGGGAGTGCGGAGCGGGAGAACGCCCCCGAAAAGCCGCAGCCGCCAAAATCTCCCGGCCTTGCAAATCTTCTGATGAAGTATTTAAGCGTTCAGAGGGAAAAGAGCCGGAAGTATTCGCAGAGCTGGCAAAGGCAGCACGCAGCCGACGAATTGAAAACCGTATCACAGGCGGTCAATTTCCTTGCGGGGCGCGGCATTTCCACTCTTGCGGAGCTGGACGCTTCCCTTTCTTCTGTCCGTGAGAAATCCGACGCTATCCGGGAGGGCATGAAAGCCGCCGAGAAGCGCATGAAAGAGCTTCAAAAGCTGATTGAATACGGGGAAAATTATCTGAAATACAAGCCCGTACACGACGAACTGAAAACGCTGAAAAACGGCTGGACGAACAAACGCGACAAGTACGAGGAAGCCCATCGCGCCGAGGTTGCCGAGCTTCAGAATATCCGAAAGTGTGTGGAGATTGCACAGCGGGCAGACCAGCCGGAGCAGACGCAGACACGCGCCAAGCGGCACGACATAAACCGCTGAAAGGAGTTGAGATTTTATGTACTACACCCAAGAACAGATAGACCGCGCCAACCAAGCCGACCGTGTTTCTTTTCTGCAAGGACAGGGCGAGCAGCTTACCCGCGCCGGGAACGAATACCGCTGGAAACGGCACGACAGCCTGACCGTCCGGGGAAACAAATGGTATCGCTACAGCCAGAGCAAAGGCGGCGCACCCATTGATTTTGTTATGGAGTTTTACGGAAAGAGCTTTACCGAAGCCGCGGAACTTCTCACAGGGGAAAAGGGCGCAGCACCGCCGCCGGACAGACCAAGCCCCGCGCCCCTCTCTGACTTCCGACTGCCGCCCCGCAGCACCGACAACCGCACAACGAGGAACTACCTCACAACAGCCCGCTGCATTGATGAAGATGTGACGGGCTTTTTCTTTTTCACCGGGGATATTTACGAGGAAGCCGCCCACCACAAAGCCGTATTTGTCGGCAGAGATGAAAGCGGCGTACCGAGATACGCCCACCAGCGCGGCACAGCCGGGAGCTTCCGGCTTGATGTGAAAGGCAGCGACCAAGCCGGAAACGACGCTTGTCGCCGCCTTGTGAAGCTCATGCCGGAGGGCTTGACCGTCCACCGCCTTATCCCTCTTTTCAAGGACTGGAACGAGGTACAGACACGCCGGGGAGAAATCACAGACGGGAAATATCTTCGGGAAGCTGTCTATGGACTGA
>JAUNPS010000093.1 GCA_030536575.1 Eubacteriales bacterium
TTAGTAAGGGGCGATTTCGACTCTTCCTAAAACCGCCCCTCGAAACACGTCCCCGTAAGCTTTCCGTCTTCCCGGCGGCTGGATTGCGAAGGCGGTTAAGAATCCTTCTCACTACTTCACGAATGATAGACAGGCTCTTTTAGAGCGGCTAAAAACACCCTCACATTCCCCAGTGAGCAATTGGTGACACTTGGCGCGAGCCTGGATAGTTTCTATATTTCTTGAAAACTAAGCAGCGGCCTCGCATCCCTCCGCGAGCGGATACGTTAAGTTTGGAAGGTTTGTTTTTTCGTTGCGGAAGTCCGGCCATGGATGGCGCTCCATATCTGCCTCTACAGCAGGTAGATCGGAAGATCGCTGTGAATGCCGCCTTTGCGCTTGGGAGCCTCGACTGGTTTCGGGGGTTCGGGGGTGGGCTCGGAGGCTTTTTTGCGGGGAGCTCTGGTTTTCTTTGCTGCGGGT
Organism: Eubacteriales bacterium; assembly: GCA_030536575.1. GTDB lineage: Bacteria > Bacillota > Clostridia > Lachnospirales > Lachnospiraceae > Limivivens. The sequence continues at coordinate 463 of JAUNPS010000093.1, forward strand.
GCTGGGGTGGATTCTGCTTTGGAAGCGGCTTTTTTTCTGCCGGCGGGTTTCTTTTCCGGAGCGGCTTCGGCGGCAGCTTTTGCTTTAGGGGTCCGGGGTTTCCGGGTGCGTTTTTTGGGTGCTTCTTCGGCGGGCTGCTCGTCTTTTTGTACGGAAGCCTCGGCGGGTTCAGCGGGGCTGACGGCTTCGGGAGCCGGCGCTGCGGGGGCCTGTTCTGCCTGGGTTTCGGGGGTGGCTGCTTCTGCTGTGGTTACTTCTTTTACTTCGCTTACTTCACTCATAAATTTTACCTGCATCTCCTCTGAATTTGTTGGTGTGATCACGGTGCTGCTTACTTTTCCTGCCTGTACTGCTCTTAAGATACTGCCTTTACCAACTGCCAAGTCTGATTACCTCCTCTGCCAGAGCAGTATATTCTTTTGCGCTTCTGCTGCTCTTTTTGTACATGACTACCGGGGCACTGTTATCCTGAGACCACTCGATGGAGCTGTCTACGCGGATATAGGATTCGAACAGATGAATGTCCTGCATTTCCCGGAGGGTTTCCATGGTTTGTTTGAAATAGTTTTTTCGGGTGTCTACTTTTGTTACGGCGATCCCCATTACCTGAAGCTTCGGGGCGATCTGGCGCACTTCGTTCAGGAATTCGAACATATTGGCCAGTCCGAACATCCCCCAGGGACTCGCCTCCACCGGAATAATTACCCGGTCTGACGCACACAGGATGTTCATTACCCAGCCGCCAAGGGTAGGCGGCGCATCGATCAGGATGTAGTCGTATACGCCGGATTCCTTAATCCCTGCGAGACATTTCTGAAGGATCATTTCCCGCTGCCATTTGGTGAACAGCTCATATTCGATGGAACTCATCAGCGTTGAGGAGGGGATCAGATCCAGGTTCTCGTAAGGCGTATGGACAATGTATCCGGTCAGGTCGTTCTGTCCGCGGATGGCCTGATACAGGTTCTTTTCCCCGGCCGCCATTTTCAGGACTTCATCCTCCGGAAAGAAGGAGAGGGAGAGGTTTAGCTGCATGTCTCCGTCCACCAGCAGCACACGTTTGCCCTGGGCTGCCATGGCTGCGCCGACGTTGGAGCAGGTGGTGGATTTCCCGCTGCCTCCTTTATTATTGGCAAAACAGATTGTCATGGTCTGCATCATCTGTTACCTCTCTTTCGTAAGTTACATTTATTATACGCGGTTTTCCAGTGCATTTCAATACGAACCTGTCACAGTAAAATAATTCGTATTTTCCCCGGATACTGTCTGCGCAGCTTCTCCGCTATCTTCCTGGACGGTATGTTTCCATATTTGATGAACAGGTAGAGCCTGGGAACTTCCGCCGCTTCAAAGGCATAGCGGGCGGCTGCATTCGCCGCTTCGGTTCCATAGCCCCGGTTCTGCCAGGGTTTTCCGATCAGGTAGCCGAGTTCCATCACCGGCTCCCCGGTTTCCGGATCGCAGGCGTTTTCCAGCCCGGCTCTTCCGACGATCCGGCCTGTCGCGCGTTCCAGAACCGTCCACAGCCCGTAGTTGAAAAAACGGTACATGTTTTTGATATAGGCCTCCAGCTCCGCCGCCTCTTTTTCCCGGTCTTCCGACAGGCCCGGCATGTAGTCGGTAATCCCCGCCCCGCCATAAATCCGGTAAAAATCTTCCAGATCCCCGGCAATGCTTTCCCGCAGGATCAGATGTTCCGTGATGGCAATTGTCCACGGCAGCCCCTTATGCCGTTTCCAGACCAGCTTCAAAAACTCCCCGTTCAGCTCATTCAATTCCTCTGCCACCATATCCGCCCCATAAACATGCTGGGGACTCCCGGCCGGTTCATAGGCCAGACACGCCAGGTCCCGCTGTCTCGCATACTCTACGCCCTCCTGGCTGTCCGTAATGACAAGGCATTGTCCTTCTTCCGGTGCGGGCTCTTTTTCCTCCAGAAAAATCCAGCCTTCCCGGTGCAAGGTCTCCCAGAGCTCCTCTCCGGCAGCTTCTTCACGCATCATTCGAATGATCGTTTTCATGTTCCAGCCCCTTTCGGTATTGAACCGGCGTTGTCCCGTACTTCTTGCGGAACAGGCGATTAAAATAGGAAATGTTGTCGAACCCCGTATCGGCGGCGATTTCGCTTACCGCCCGATCCGTTGTCAGCAGAAGCCGCGCCGCCATGGCCAGACGGTATCCGTTCAGGTAAGCGGTGAAGCCCATTCCCATGCAGTTTCGGAAAAATTTCATAAAATGCGATTCGCTGTAGTAACAAAGAGATGCCATCTGCGCAATCGTGATCTTTTCCTGGTAGTTCATTTCCATGTATTTCAGAACTAATTTCAGCTTTTCCCTGGATTTGTCCTGCTTTCTTTCCGGAATTTTTCCCGTGTACCTGAAATACAAATAAAAGAAACGGTACAGGCTGCTTTTGACCGCAAGCTGCCAGGCGGTGGTTTTTTCGCTGCAGATCGCGTCGATCTGGCAAATACACGCCCAGAATTCTCCATAGCCTTCGCTCTCTGGGGTGAGGATTCCGGACCACATGGATTTTTCCTGCAAAAGCGGCGTAAAATAGTCAATACTACAGATATCCGCTTTCTCACCCATCAGCATGGATACCTGAAAAATAATGTTTTCATACTCCATCCGCTGGCCCGGAAGATGCTCGATCCCGTGGAGCTGGCCCGGAAGGATCACGGCCAGATCTCCTGCGTGAACCTCCTTGGGTTCCATGTCCACCCGGATAATCCCGCTTCCCCGTTTTACCGCGATGAGCTCCATCTCATCATGCCAATGGATGGGGACGGAAAGAAAATCCACTGGAATGCAGCAGGGATAAATATTGCACGGGAACAGTACATCGGCATGGGCCTTTGTTTCATGATAATGCTCATATTCGGGAATATTCATCGGCACCCCTCCTGTTTATGATAGTATTGTATTATAATTGACCCTTATTTTGCAAGATTTTTCTGGATTTGGCGGCTAAAATACACCATAACAGCAACGACAACCGAGCAAACGCTCCCGGAATTCAACCTATTGAAAGAAAGGACTGGAAAACTATGAATCGTTTTGAAGAACTGGTAACGAAAAACTGTCCGGCATCCATTGCCGCGAGCACAGACCGCGAGGTCTATTACGCACTTCTGAAAGCGGTACAGACCATTGCGCAGGATCGTGAAACCAAAGAAGGGAAGAAAAAACTTTATTATATCTCTGCAGAATTTCTGATTGGAAAACTGCTCTCGAACAACCTGATCAATCTCGGCCTCTACGAAGACGCGAAAGCACTTCTGGAAAAGAACGGGAAATCTTTAAGCGCCATCGAGGAAATTGAACCGGAACCCTCCCTTGGAAACGGCGGACTAGGGCGTCTGGCTGCCTGCTTCCTGGATTCCATCGCGACGCTTGGGCTGAACGGGGATGGCTGCGGGCTCAACTATCATTTCGGCCTGTTCCGCCAGTCCTTCGAGGACAATAAGCAGCGGGAGCTTCCGAATCCCTGGATCGAAGAAACGAGCTGGCTGATCGATACCGGGCGTTCCTATCAGGTGCCTTTTAAGGGCTTTACCCTGACCTCGAAGCTTTACGACGTCGCCGTGACCGGCTATGAAAACCGCACAAACCGCCTGCATCTTTTCGATGTGAAAGGCGTGGATGAATCGCTGGTGGGAGACGGGATTTCTTTCGATAAAGAAAACATTGCGAAAAATCTGACCCTGTTCTTATACCCGGACGACAGCGACGAGCAGGGACACCTCCTGCGCATTTACCAGCAGTATTTTATGGTGAGCAACTCCGCGCAGTATATTCTGGACGAATGCGTTGCGAAAGGCTGCACTCTGCACGACCTGCCGGATTATGCCGTTATCCAGATCAATGATACGCACCCGACAATGGTCATTCCGGAGCTGATCCGTCTTCTGGTGGAACGCGGGCTGGAAATGGACGAGGCCATCGAGATCGTTTCGAAAACCTGCGCCTATACGAACCATACGATTTTGGCGGAAGCGCTGGAGAAATGGCCGGTTGCGTATCTGAAAAAGGTGGTTCCGCATCTGGTGCCGATCATCGAGGTGCTGGATGACAAGGTGCGCAGGAAGTTCCGTAATGATGCGGTGAATATCATCGACGGGCAGGAACGGGTGCATATGGCGCATATCGATATTCACTACGGGTTCAGTGTCAATGGCGTTGCGGCTCTGCACACGGATATTCTCAAGGAAACCGAGCTTCATCCGTTTTATGAGCTTTATCCGGAAAAATTTAATAATAAGACGAATGGGATTACGTTCCGCCGCTGGCTCCTTCATTGCAACCATGAACTGACCGACCTGATCACCTCTCTGATCGGAGACGGCTTTAAAAAGGATGCCGATCAGCTTGAGAAGCTGCTCGCTTATGCGGATGATCCTGCGGTATTGGAAAAATTGCTTGAAATCAAACAGGATTCCAAAGTGGCACTGAGGGATTATCTGAAGGAAACCCAGGGCCTTACCATCGACGAACATTCCATTTACGATATCCAGATCAAGCGGCTGCATGAGTATAAGCGTCAGCAGTTAAATGCGCTTTATGTGATCCGCAAATATCTGGAGATCAAGAGTGGGAAGCTTCCCAAGACGCCGATTACCGCAATTTTCGGGGCGAAGGCTGCTCCGGCTTATACGATTGCGAAGGATATTATCCATCTGATCCTCTGTCTGCAGGAGCTGACTGCGAATGATCCGCAGGTGAGTCCGTATTTGAAGGTTGTTATGGTGGAGAATTATAATGTCAGCCTGGCGGAAAAGCTGATTCCGGCCTGCGATCTTTCGGAGCAGATTTCCCTTGCTTCCAAGGAGGCCAGCGGGACCGGAAATATGAAATTTATGCTGAACGGTGCGGTGACGCTTGGTACTCTGGACGGCGCGAATGTGGAAATTCATGACCTGGTAGGGGATGAAAATATTTACGTGTTCGGGGATTCCAGCGAGACGGTAATTCGGCGTTATCAGGAAGGTACGTATTCTTCCAGGAGTTATTATGAGCAGAATCCAGCTATCAAGGCTGCGGTTGATTTTCTGCTCAGCGAGGAGATGCTGGCTGTTGGATGCCGGGAGAATCTGGAGCGGCTTTCGAATGAGCTGCTGAATAAGGACTGGTTTATGACGTTTCCGGATTTTGAGGCTTATTGCCAGCGGAAGGATCAGGCGTTTGAGGATTATACGGATCGGATGGCGTGGGCGAAAAAGATGTTGGTGAATATCAGTAAAGCCGGGTATTTCTCTTCGGACCGGACGATTCTGGAGTATAACCGGGATATCTGGAAACTTTCCTGAGCGGTGCAGCGTGATTTTGTGTAAAGAAAAGGACAGGGTGCTGGGAAGTTCCAGCACTTCTGTCCTTTCAGGGTTATGGGGATTACTGGCAGCTCCAGTATTTTTCCATGTAGTTTTGGGCCTGGTTGCTTTGGAGAGTAAGTTTTGAAGTTACTTTGGATTCGGTTTCTTCTCTGGACAGGCCGATTTCTTTGCAGATTTCGATTAGGGTTTTCAGAACTTGGTTTATGCCTTGTTCTTTCCCCTGCTCGATTCCCTTCTCCAGGCCTCGTTCTATGCCTTGCTCTAGGCCTTTTTCAATACCCTGCTCTAGGC
>JAUNPS010000044.1 GCA_030536575.1 Eubacteriales bacterium
CTCGTAGTATTCGGGTTCGCTGTATGTCGGAGCTTCTGTCTCGTAGTATTCCGGCTCGCTGTACACCGTGGCCTCGGTCTCATAGTATGTAGTGTCTGTGCTGTAGGATGTATCTTCGTAGGAGACGGTGCTGGTTTCGGAATAAGAACTCTCGGCTGCTGTCGCTCTGGCGAGGACGGTAGTTGACTGGACGTCTTCGGCCGGTACATACGCGATGGTGGAGTCAGGGAGCTGGACGGTCAGCCAGTCGCCCTGGTCTTCCAGCAGGATGTATTCCGATCCGGCGCTTGCGGTATCGACGACCTGGGATGCACCGTCCGGCTGGGAAAAGAAATTTACGCCGTCCCAGTCGGTGCGGACACCGTCGTAGCCGTAAACGTCGGCCAGGTATGCGGCCTGGTCGCCGGTGGCCAGGTATTCGTTTTTCACGTAGCCCTGGACGCCGCCTGAGACGACGAGGGTCCATTCTTCTCCGACTTCTATGATATCGGCGGATCCGCCGGTGGGCAGATAGCCTACGATGGTACTGTTTTCGGATGCGCTGGAGCGGATGTTGACGCCTTCCAGGGAGTCCGCTACTGCACGGTAGTTCCATACGCTGTCTGCGAAGACGGGCGTGGAGGCCGTCAGGGTGAGGACGGCGGTCAGGGTGCAGCAGATTACAGTTTTCTTTTTGTTTTTCATCATTACCTCCCGAACAACGAGGGCCTTTGGGGGGCTTTCCTCAAATTGTTACGTAATTATTAAATGTTGTTACAGGAGTATTTTATTATAATCACATATATTTGTCAAGTGTTTTTCGATTTCCAGGTTTTGGGGAGGGTGGCGCGTTATTTCCTCCTCTGCCTCGCCGCCTCATACATCAGCACCGCCGCCGCCACCGCCGCATTCAGCGACTCCACTTCTCCGCACATCGGAATCCGGATATAATCCGACGCAAGATTGGCAATGCGCTCTGAAAGCCCATTCCCCTCATTTCCGATTAGGAATGCTGTCCCTTTCGTGTAATCTTTCTGGTCATAGTTATCTCTGCCGCGCAGATGGGCGGCATAGACGGAAATTTCCCGCTTTTTCAGGAGCGGAATGACTTCTGCAAGGTCGTCTACATATAAAAACGGCATGCGGTAAACGGAACCCATTGTGGAGCGGATGGTTTTGGGGTTATAGAGGTCGACGGTTTCCCGGCTCATCAGGACGCCGGTCACGCCCGCCCCCTCCCCGGTGCGCAGCATCGTCCCCAAATTCCCCGGATCCTGGATATTTTCAAGCAGAAGCAGGCATGGATTTTCCTTTTTCAGGATTTCTTCCAGGGAATAAGCGGGCCTTTTTACCACGCTCAGAATTCCCTGCGGGGTGCAGGTGTCGGAAATGCGCCCGAACACTTCATTTGCTACAATCAAAGGTTCTATTTCGCCCAATGCTTTCCGGTGCTCTTCTTTCTCCATAAATTTTTCTGAGACATAGGTTCTTACCAGCCATTCTTTGGGCGCTTCCTGAAACATTTTCAGTCCTTCCACCAAAAAGACGCCCTGCTCTTTCCGGGCTTTGGGCTTTTTCTGAAGCTGAATCAGGTTTTTGATCTGCTGGTTTGCGGTGCTGGTTATCATGGCTTTTCCCTCCGCGAAAAAACAGGGGCGTCCGATCTGGGAACGCCCCTTTTTATTTCCTCTTATCTGATTTTTTTCAGTTTTGCATTATCTCCGACGAGCAGGAGCACCTGGTCCGGCCGCAGGATATCGTCCGGGTCCACCGATACGTCCACATCCTCGCCCTGCTTAATGGCAATGATATTCACGCCCCAGTTCCGGCGAATATCCAGGGATCGAATGGATTTCCCCACCCAGGAAGACGGAACCGCCAGTTCCACCATACTGAACCGGTCGGACAATTCAAACGTATCCACGAATTTTCCGAAGACCATATTCCGCGCCACACGGTAGCCCATCTCCTTTTCCGGGAAGATCACGCGATCCGCGCCCAGCTTCCGCAGAACAATCGCATGCGTGTCCGAAGAAGCCTTCGCCATCACGTAAGGAATCCCCGCTTCCTTCGACAGGATCGTAGCCATCACACTGGCCTCCATGGAATTCGTGATCGCAATGATCGCCCCGTCCATATTATTCAGTCCAAGGCTCTCATAGATATCCGGGTCGGTCACATCGCCTTTTACAGCGTAGGTCACAGCGGATGCAATGTCCTGCACGCGCTCTTCCTTAATATCCACCGCCAGGACTTCACAGCCGTTTTTCCCAAGGGCGGCCGCAACGCTGCTGCCAAACTGCCCCAGGCCAAATACCACAAAAGATTTCGCCGCCATATCGACTCCTTATCAGATCGACAGCGCTTTCGCCACATCCACCCAATACTGGGGCAGATCCTTCTTCATCGCCAGCGCCTCGTCAATATCAAAATCGCAGAACTCCCCGTTCCGGTAGCCGACAACCCGGTTCGTCTTCCCTTCGCAGAGCAGATCCACCGCATAAGCTCCCATCATGGACGCATAGACACGGTCTTTACAGGTCGGGCTTCCGCCGCGCTGCATGTGGCCCAGAATCGTCGCTCTGGTCTCCACGCCCGTAGCTGCCTCGATCCGGCGGGCCATACTGGTGGAGTGGCCGATGCCCTCGGCATTGATAATAATATGATGCTTCTTTCCGCGTTTTCTGGTGGCGATAATATTATTAATCAGCTTCTGCTCATCATAATCATACCGCTCCGGAAGCAGGATATCCTCGGCGCCGTTCGCAATCCCGCACCACAGCGCGATATAACCTGCATTCCTTCCCATAACTTCAATAATACTGCAGCGCTCATGGGAGGTCGATGTATCGCGCACCTTATCGATGGCGTCCATCGCCGTATTCACCGCCGTATCGAATCCGATCGTATACTCCGTGCAGGCAATGTCCAGGTCGATCGTTCCCGGAAGACCGATGGTGTTAATCCCCAGAGACGCCAGCTTCTGCGCACCTGCGAAGGAACCGTCGCCGCCGATCACAACCATCCCGTCAATCCCGTGTTTCCGGCAGACTTCCGCGCCCCGCGCCTGTCCCTCCGGTGTCCGGAACTCCGCACATCTGGCCGTGTAGAGGATCGTACCGCCTCTGGCTATCGTATCGGAAACGTCTCTTGCTGTCAGATCGATAATTTCTTCATTCAGAAGGCCATTGTACCCCTTCTGGATTCCTTTTACCTTTAATCCTTTCGCAATCGCGCTGCGCACAACCGCACGGATCGACGCGTTCATACCGGGCGCATCGCCGCCGCTCGTCAATACTCCAATTGTTTTTACTTCTTTAGCCATGCTTCTTACCTCCGTCTGGGTTTTATCGTCCTGGCCCGTCCCGTCCGGACAGCCCTTTTCTAATTCAGAGTATCTGATACCTTTTTCATTCTAATGCATTTTACCAAGTTTTTCAATAGACTTTTCTACAACTTTTACGTTCTCCGCCCCGAATTTCCCGCCAATTTCACAAATCAGCCCGTCGTCAATCCGGATATCCCAGTTCCCGGCCAGCCGCTTCACAGCCCGCTGTTCCTTCAGGTAAATCACCACCCGGTCCCGGCCGTCCGAGGTGCGCAAAATGTCGTAAAGCTCCCGCTCCTGCTGCAAAAAACACTCCAGCGTCGGGAACTGGATCCACAGCTCCCGCGGGACTTCTTCGAAGGCCCAGACCTTCTCGCAGATCAGCTTGCTCGGCCGGTCGTCTTCCGTGGAAACCCGCCCCTGGATAAACACCTTCCGATCCTCCTCCAGAAGCGCCCGGTTATTCTCGTAATCCCTTGGGAACACCACCACTTCCGCCGTCCCGACCAGATCCTCCAGCGTGACGAACGCCATGGTCTTTCCGGTCTTGGTATGCTTGATCGTCCGCGAAGTGATCATACCGCCCAGGACGGCCTTTTCGCCGTCTGACACTCTGGATACACCGGTCTCCTCATCCAGCATGAAATCCGAAGTCACGGCTGAAATGTTTTTCCGCCACATGCCCTCGTATTTTTCCAGCGGATGGCCGCTGATGTAGACGCCAAGCACCTCTTTTTCAAATGCAAGGAGCTGTTCTTTGTCGTACTCGCCCACGTCCGGCATTTTTATCAGGAAATTCTGCTTTTCATCCTCATCCACGAAGTCGAACAGCGTCATCTGGCCTGCCATCGTGTTTTTCTTTTCCTGGTTGATGGAGTCCAGAATCTGGATGTAGATCATCATGAACTGCTTGCGCGTGCCGGGAAGGCCGTCCAATGCGCCCGCCTTAATGAAATTTTCGATCACGCGCTTATTCCGGTCTTTTGCAGGAAGCCGCTCGATAAAATCCTGCAATGTTTTATAAGGGCCTCTCGCCTCCCGCTCTTCCACCAATCCCTGGATTACCGGCTTTCCGATGCTCTTAATGGCCGACAGTCCATAGCGGATATTTTTCCCGTCCACGGAAAAGCCGCTCTCCCCCTTATTCACATCCGGGGGCAGGATGCCGATCCCCATCTGGCGGCAGGTCAGGATATACTCCGCCACCTTTGTAGGGAAGTCGATCACCGAAGTCATCAGCGCCGCCATAAATTCCACCGGATAATAATATTTCAGATACGCAGTCTGGTAGGACACCACCGCATACGCCGCCGCATGGGATTTATTGAAGGCATATTTGGCGAAATCCGTCATGTCGTCGTAAATTTTATTGGCCACCTGTTCGCTGATGCCGTTTGCAATGCAGCCCGGAACGCCTTCTTCCGGATTCCCATAGACGAAATTCTGGCGCTCCTTTTCCATCACGGCGGCCTTTTTCTTGGACATTGCCCGGCGTACCAGGTCGCTTCTTCCCAGCGTGTAGCCGCCTAAATCCCGCACGATCTGCATGACCTGCTCCTGGTAAACGATACAGCCGTAGGTGGACTCCAGGATCGGTTTCAGTTGGGGGCAGTCGTAGCGGATGGTTTCCGGATTGTTCTTCCCGCGGATATATTGCGGAATAAAATCCATTGGGCCCGGGCGGTAGAGGGAAATACCTGCGATAATATCCTCCAGGCTCTGGGGCTTTAACTCCTTCATGAAGCTCTTCATCCCCGCACTTTCCAACTGGAACACGCCCTCGGTCTTCCCTGTGCCGATGGAATCCAGAACCGCTTTATCGTCATAGTCAATGTGGTCAATATCAATGGTTTTCCCCGTGCTCTTCTCCGCCAGCCGCACGGCATTCTGAATCACGGTCAGCGTCCGCAGCCCCAGGAAATCCATTTTCAGCAGGCCCAGCTCTTCCAACGTCGTCATCGTAAACTGAGTCGTAATGGAACCATCACCTGCCCTGGAAAGGGGAACGTACTCATCCACGGATTTCTGGCTGATGACCACGCCCGCCGCGTGCATGGAGGTATGCCTTGGGAGGCCCTCCAGCCGTTTCGACATGTCGATGAGCTTCTTTACCTGCTCGTCGCTTTCGTAGAGCTGCTTTAAGTCCACATTTGCCTTCAATGCCTTGTCGATGGTAATGTTCAGCTCCGAGGGCACCATTTTCGCAATGGAGTCCACCATCGCATACGGCAGATCCATCACGCGCCCCACATCCCGGATCACACCCCTGGCCGCCAGCGTACCAAAGGTCACGATCTGCACGACCCGGTCTTTCCCGTATTTCTCCACCACATAATCGATCACTTCCTGTCGTCTCTCGAAGCAGAAATCCACGTCAATATCAGGCATGGAGACACGCTCCGGGTTCAGGAAGCGCTCAAACAGCAGATTGTAGCGGATGGGATCCAGTTTCGTAATCCCAAGGGTATAGGACACCAGGCTTCCGGCTGCGGAACCGCGCCCCGGCCCTACGCTGATGCCCTGCTCTCTGGCATAATGGATAAAATCCCACACGATCAGGAAATAATCCACATAGCCCATGGTTTTAATCGTATTCAGTTCATATTCCAGCCGCTCTTTCAGTTCTTCCGTCACGGGCTGGTAACGTTGTTCCAGGCCTTCCCAGCACAATTTATTCAGATACTCCCACGCGGTATAGCCTTCCGGCACGTCATAGCGCGGCAGTTTCAGCACGCCGAACTCGATTTCCACATGGCACCGGTCTGCAATCTTCTGCGTATTCTCCAATGCCTGCAGCGCATACGGGAACAGCGCCCGCATTTCCTCCGGCGATTTCACATAATACTGCCCGCCCTCATAGCGCATACGGTCTTCATCCGCCAGCTTCTTTCCGGTCTGGAGGCAGAGCAGGATATCGTGGGGTTCGGCGTCCTCGGCGGTGGTGTAGTGCACGTCGTTCGTCGCCACCAGCTCGATTCCGGTCTCCTGGCTCATCCGCAGGAGCTGCTGGTTGACCATTTTCTGTTCCGGAATCCCATGATCCTGCAATTCCAGGAAAAAATTTCCTTTCCCGAAAATGCCTTCGTAGCGCAGGGCCGCCTCTTTCGCTTCCTCATACATCCCGCGCACCAGATAGCGGGAAACTTCCCCGGCCAGACAGGCGCTTAACGCGATCAGGCCCTCGTGGTACTGCTCCAGCAGTTCCAGATCCACGCGGGGCTTATAATAAAAGCCTTCCACAAAGCCTTTCGAGACGATTTTCATCAGGTTCGCATACCCCTGATTATTCTCCGCCAACAACACCAGATGGTAATACCGGTCGTCCTTTGCCCCGATTTCTTTGTCAAAACGGGAATTTGGCGCCACGTAAACCTCGCAGCCCAGGATGGGGTTAATCCCCTCCGCCCTGGCTGCCCGGTAAAAGTCGATGACGCCAAACATTACGCCATGGTCGGTAATCGCCGCGCTGTTCATGCCCAGCTCCTTGACCCTGGCAACGTATTCACTGATCTTATTCGAACCGTCCAGGAGACTGTACTCCGTATGGACGTGTAAATGCGCAAAATTCATCCTTTCCTCCTTTATCTCCCGGCGCGCCCCGCCTTACAAAAGTTCCTGCATGATCATATAGCCAAGGCAGATTCCCGCCGCTCCCGTAAAGGAAGGCGTCAGGATCCTGCGCCAACCCATTTCTTCCTTCTTCGTCCGAAGCCCGTCCCGAAGGGTTTCCAGCCGTCCGCAATGTCCGGCCATCCACACCAGCACGCAGCCCGCCAGCAAAGTGCTGACCGCCGCGATCAGCCCGTAAATGCACACAATGTCCACCAGTTCCGTCTTTGTCAGCGCTGCTGCCTGAGTCTCCATATAGGCGCTTCTGGCGGCTGTTCCCATCCCGCTTAACAGGGCCTTCTGGACAGCCATCAAAAAGACGCTCCACGCATTGATCAGGAAATGCGCGATCATGGAAGAAAAGATGCTTCCCGTCGCTTCCACCAGCAGACAGAACACAATTCCGAGGACGCTGGCATAGAAAAACTGGTTCACATTCCGGTGCAGAAGCCCAAAGGTCAGCCCGCATACAAGCGCTCCTTTCAGGATCCCGTTTTCCCGGTAGCCATGGTAAAAGACGCCCCGGAAAATCACTTCTTCGCAGACAGCTGGAACCACCGCGATCACAAACAGGTTCATCCAGATGCCGGCGTTTTGGAGCGTCTGGCTCTCGGCCGCCACATAGTTTTCCGAAAACAACATGGAAAAAGCGTTCAGGAATGTGACTAACGGCATGATCAGCCCCGTAAAAAGCACGGTCATCAGGATCGTGGAAACCTTCATCGGCCGGACCGGGAACCATTCTTTCAGCGGCTGCCGGGACCAGACCAGAAAAATCACCACCGGAACCAGCAGGATCAGTTCGCCCGCCAGCATGTTTTCCCAAGCGTTCATCGTCACGCCTATGCGCCCAAGGAGCATGGAAGACGCGAAAACCCAGATCACCATCAGGAGAAACAGCCGGTTCACACTTCTCGTCTTATTCATCCGCATCCTCCAGGCTTCCGTGTTTTTTCGCAATGATGTTCAGCCACTTCTTCGGATGGCGCTCCTTCCGGTCATCCTCGGTCACCCAGAGCTTCAGCGCCCGCAGATCCCGCTGACGGCGGATCAGTTCCTGGGCGGATGTTTCCGTATAATCGTGGTAAAAACGCCTTCCCCGGATTTCCTGGTCGCCGCCGTACTGGAAGGACAGGTACAGGAAACCGCCCGGCTTCAGAGCGTCGGAAACTTTCTGCATCACGCTGTCCATCTCCTCTTCCGGCACGTGCAGAAGGGACGCGCAGGCCCAGATCCCGTCGAAAACTTCCTGGAAATCCATCTCCTGGAAGGTCATATGCAGGACTTCATGATCCGTATGGATCTCGGCGAGCTGGCACATCTGGGCGGAGCCGTCTAACATGGTTACGCTGAATCCGGCTTCTTCCAGCCAGAGGGTGTCGCGGCCGGAGCCGCAGCCTAAGTCCAGGACTTCGGCGTTTTCCGGCAGGTAACGCGCGAATTTTTCCAGGATGTGTTCCATACTTAAATTTACGGTTTCTTCAAAATAAGCATTTCCATACCGTTCGTAATAGTCTATTGAATCCACTTCTTTTCTCCTTATACCTCCATGTCTCATGTGCGGGCGCGGCCCGCAACGGCATCATCTAGCCTGGCGGCTCTGGGGCGTTTTCGCAAAATCCCTACGTCCCATGCGCGGGCGCGGCCTCAGCGGCGTCATTTGCCCGGCGGCTCTGGGGCGTTTTCGCAAAATCCCCACGTCCCATGCGCGGGCGCGGCCTCAGCGGCGTCATTTGCCCGGCGGCTGGCCGGAGCCGTTTCGCCGGAATCCTCCATTCCCTCGCCTCGCGCCGCCGTCTGGCCCAAAGCCGCCTGGGCGGTTTCGCTGGAATCCACAAAAGCTGCCTGAGAAGCGTGTGCTTCCGGGCAGCCCTTATCCATTTTTACACTGGCAGAACCTTTCAGTTATTCATCATGAAAGCGATCAGCCGGTCAATGTCCTCTTTTTCATGGGCGACAATCTCCAGCTCCGGAATCTCGCCGTTGGAAAAAATATTCGCCATGGACACATACTGGCACAGCTTAGACTTCAGGTTCAGCCGGTCGCCCTCGCCGGTGACTAATTCCACACGTCCTTTACACTGATCCACCACTTCAAAAAATTTATTAATATCGGTAATATTCTGTACTTTCATAACAGACTCCTCTCTTTAACCTCTTCTATACCGCCTGTCCGTGGCAGCGCCGCACAGGAAAACGCCTGCGGCCGATCGCTCCTCGGAAAAGGGCACCTCTATACCTTTATAGTAACTATAAACTACTTAACAGGAGAAATCAACAGATTTTTCGATTTTGTAGATTTTTCCCTCTTTGATCTCGACCTTCTGCTGCTTTAACAGCCTCCCCACCGCGCGCTTGAACGAATTCTTGCTCATCCCAAACTCCCGGCGGATGATCTCCGGGTCCGCATGGTCGTCAAACGGCAGCACCCCGTCGAAATCGTCGATCACCTGCATGACCTCCTTCATATCCGTCTCAATCTGCTCCGGAACCCGCTCCCTGGTGCTCAGATCCAGCTTCCCGTCCGGCTTCACACCTGTCACGCGGAATTCCATAATGTCGCCGACATGAAACTTATCACTCGCCTCCGTTTTCGGCACCATTGCAGAATAACAGTCGTCCACTGCCACGAAAATCCCGAAATTTTCACTGATCTCATACACGCGTCCCTTCACGCGGTCCTCTCTCTGGTACGCCGAATCGGTCCGCAAGAACCGGTAAACATTCATCGTCGCACACAGGCGGCGCGTCCGGTCCACATAAAGGCCGATGAGGCACTCCTCCCCTCTCCGCACATGTTTCGTCTGTTCCCGGAAGGGCAGAAGCAGATCCTTTTCCAGTCCCCAGTCCAGAAATGCGCCGATCCTCCCGGTATCCTTCACCTTCAGAAGAGCGATCTTTCCAAGCTCCACATAAGGCGTGCGCGTCGTCGCGATCATACGATCCTCAGAGTCCCGGTAAAGAAATACTTCCAGCGGCTGCCAAAGCTCCGTTCCTTCCGGCACTTCTTTCCCCGGAAGCAGCACCTGATCCAGAGCCTGCGGCCCTTCCGACAGGTACACGCCGAAGTCGACGATCTTCGATACAATAAGCGTCTGTTTTTTTCCAATTTCCAGCATAGCAATCCCCTCATTAATTTATAAATTCCACAATGGCATAAGGCTTCTGGCCGTCATCGCACAGTGCCACCGTTATGGTTCCTTCTTCGCAGGCGATCTGTGGGATCATGATGTCTCCCTCCAGCGCCTGTTTTTTGTATTCTGCCCGCATCCGGATGGGCGTAAAGCCTTCCGGCAGGTAGTCCTGGGCGAGCAGGATGTACTGGCCGTTATTCATATGGCCGTTGGTGTCTAATTGATGCCGCAAAACAGCGACGGGTTCTTTTAAAACCGTGTTCTTTGGGAGCGGAATTTTCCGGGCGGCATAGTCCATCGGAAGCTTTTCCCCAAGAGGATAGCCCTCCTGCTCTTCCTGGTCGACTCTGGCCGGGTGGCCGGTGGCGGTGTCCAAATACACCCATACGGAATTCGCAATGATCATCCGTTCCCCCTCTTCGTCATTGATCGAAAAATTCCGGAATCCGTAAAAGCCCTTGAAATCATAAGGCCAGGTCTGGATCGTGATCTTCTGGCCAAGGACGGGGCGTTTCAGCAGCTCGATTTGCCAGGAGGACAGAACCCAGGCACGGTTTTTCTCTCGCTGGCGCGCGATGCCGATCCCTCTGGATTCCGAATGAAAGGTGCTGCAGTCCTGGAAATAGTTGATGGCTGCGCACAAGCTAAGCTGCTGCTCCTGATCCACTTCGCTGTAGCGGACCATACTGTCAAACTGATAGATCATGGTTTTTCCTTTCCCCCACACGAATGCCTGATTCATTCCGCGTAAACACAAAAAGGATTGTCTGTTCGACAATCCTTTTAACTGGGCTACCAGGATTCGAACCTGGAAATGACGGAGTCAGAGTCCGTTGCCTTACCGTTTGGCGATAGCCCATCGCTTCAACAATGAGCATTATATATCATCTTACCTCAAACGTCAAGACCTTTTTTGAAATTTTTTCAATTTTTTCTCCAACTCGTTACAGTTCACACATCGCCAGCTTTTTTCGTTTTTAACCACAAAGACATCACCGAACGTCACCGTGCCGTCGAAAACCTTCCGGGGAACGGGGCAACGTCATCGTCAAGCTTCCTCTAACTGCGACTAGAACGCTCAGGAAAGCCTTCGCGCTCAAGTCTTAGTAAGAGGCGATCTCGACTCTTCCTAAAACCGCCCCTCGAAACACGTCCCCGTAAGCTTTCCGTCTTCCCGGTAACTGTATGTAGAAAACTGGAACATACCAAAAAGCTGGCGTAGGTGTGAACTATAACTCCAACTCCGTCTTTATGCCAGTGTCACACGCCTGGCACGCCCTTCCTCAATCTCATAAATCTCCTGGCACACCTGCTGCGCCAGCATCCGGTGATGGGTAATAAACAAATACGCCGTCCCATGCTCCTTCTGATACTTCATCAGATAATCCACGATCTGCGCCTGGGACACCACATCCAGCATACTCGTCGGCTCATCCAGCACGATCACCTCCGGCTCCATCACCAGAATCCTGGAAAGCGCCGCCCGCTGCAGCTCCCCGCCCGACAGCTCCCCCGGCGTCCGGTGCAGATGCTCCCGGTGCAGCCCGAACTTCTCGATATCCTTTAAGATTTCTTCCTCCCCCGCAGGCTTCTTCAAAAGCTTATACGGCTCGCACATACTCCGGATCAGCGGAAGCGCCGGATTAAACGACACCTCCGGATGCTGGAACAAAATCTGAATCTTCCGCCTAGCCGTTCCCTTATACGGGTAAACCAGCTCCTGCCCCTGATAGAAAATTTTTCCCTCCGAAGGCTTCACCAGCCCGGCAATCATCTGCCCCACCGTCGACTTCCCGCTTCCGCTTTTCCCAAGAAGTCCCGTGGTCTTCCCTTCCTCCAGGCCTATTTCCACCGCATCCGCCGCCGCAAAGACCTCCCCGCTGCTGCGCCGGTAGCGTTTCGTCAACTTTTCTGTTTTAAGGAGCATATTTCCAACACCTCACTTTATGTCCGTCCACGTCAAACACCGGGGGCATTTCCTTACATTTCTCAAAACATTCGCTGCACCGGCCCGCGTAACGGCACCCCATTTTTTCATAATTGTCATGGGATTCGGAAAATCCGGCGCGGAATTTCAGCCCGTTTTCCGGCATTGCCATCCACATATCCTGGGTATACGGGTGAAGCGGCCGCTTCAGGATCTCTTCCGCCGGGGCATATTCCACCAGATTGGAAGAATACATAACGCAGATGCGCTGGCTGATCTCTTTGGCAAAATTCAGGTCATGCGTCACGCACAGAATCGTCTTATCCTCCAACTGTTCGAAACACTTCACCACCTCTGCAATCCGCTCCTCATCCAGCCCCTTCGTGGGCTCATCCGCCAGAATCGTCCCCGCATCCGCGGAAATTCCCATGGCAATCAGCGCCCGCTGCTTCATTCCCCCACTGAACGTATGCGGATACTGCTTCGCCGCCTCCTCTTCCTTTCCAATATAGAACCGCCGCATCAGCTCCACGCTCTTTTCCCACGCCTCCTTTTTCGGCGTCTTCCGGTGGACGCGCATGGGTTCGCTGATCTGGTAGCCAACTTTTAACAGGGGATTGAACCCATTGCCGCTGCCCTGGGGCACATAGGAAATCCGGCTTCCCCGAATCTGGTTCAGCTCCTTGGCGGGCAGCTTCCGAAGATCCGTCCCATCAAAGAGCACTTCTCCGGTCACTTTGGCGCTCTCCGGCAAAAGCCCCAGCACCGCCAGCAGCAGAATGCTCTTCCCGCTTCCCGTCTCCCCGACAATCGCCACATGCTCGCCGTCCCGCACCGTCAGGCTCACATGTTCCACCGCCTGTACCGTATTCCCGGCGGCAAATTTCACGGACACATCCTTAATCTCCAGCATTGTCCCACCTATCCTTTCTTCAACTGGCCATAATAGCCCACCAGCATAAAGCCCAGCACCGCAATGCAGATGCAGATAATCGGCGGCAGATACCACCAAAACTGGTTTTTCATGATGCTGTTCCGGAAAAAGGCATAATGCAGCACTCCGCCCCAGCTCTTCTCCGTAATGTTCCCAAGGCCCAGAAAGCTTAAGCTGGCTTCCGTCACCATTGCGCTGGAAACCGCCAGCGCGCCCCGGGTCAGGATGATATCCTTTACATTCGGCAAAATATGCTTAAACAAAATCACCACCGGCGAGACCCCCAGCGTCCGCTCGATCTTGATAAACGGCATTTCCGAAATCTGCTGAACTCTGGAGCGCAGAATCCGCAGCGTCCCTGTCCAGGCCGTGATACTGATGGCAATGATCAGGCTCCATTTTCCAGGCTCCAGATAGGCCACCAGCAAAACTGTCAGCGGCAGACCCGGAACCGCCATCGCCACATTCGTAATGGCCGTGATAATCTTATCCGCCATGCCGCCGAAATACCCGGAAATCAGCGCCAGGACGGTTCCCACGCCAGTCACGATAAAGGCCGCGAACACGCCGACATACAGCGAAACCCTTGTCCCATAGACCATCTCCGAAAAAATGTCCTGGCCGACGTCGTTCGTTCCCAGAAGATGGTCTTTGGAAGGCGGCAAATAGCCGATGCTCATCTCGTTGGGGTCATAGGGGGCGATCACCGGCGCAAAAATTGCGACAAGCAGAAAAAATGCAATAATCAGAAGCCCCGCTTTCATCGCAAGGTTCCCTTTCTTTTTACGCTTCATGGGCACCTCCTGTCTTAATTCTGGGATCTACGGCCGCATTGATGATATCGCTCAGAAGGTTGCTTCCCACAACGCACACCGCGGAAAGCAGGAAACAGAACTGCGCGGTCGGGAAATCCCGGTTCTGCACCGCATTGTACATCAGCATTCCCATTCCTTTCCATCCGAAAACGACCTCCACGATCATCGAGCCCGAAAGGAGGCCGCCCATCTGCATCAGAAACGAGGTCAGATACGGCACCATCGCATTTTTCATCACATGGATGAACAGGACATTTTTCCCCGGAAGCCCCTTCGACCGAGCCGTCAGAATGTATTCCTCCGACCGGATCTGCGATACCGTGCTTTTCATCAGCATAAAATCTCCTGCCACCCGGAAAATCAGCAGAATGATCAGCGGCAGGCACATATGATCCAAAATGCTTAAAAAACGGGCAAATCCCTGGGTTCCCGCCGAAACCATTCCGTTAATAGGAAAAATCCGCAGTTTATAGGAAAAGATCATCAATAAAAGCAGGCTTAAGCAATTCGACGGCATCGTATGAATCACCAGAAAAATCGGGGTCATAATCTTATCAAACAGCTTTCCCGGCCTCCAGCCCGCGATTACTCCAAGAACCGCGCCGATGATTCCGCCCAGGATCCACACCGGAACGGAAAGCATCAGCGTCCATTTGGAAGCACTAAACACATTTTCCACCACGGGCCTCTGGTTCGAGTAAGCAATCCCGAAGTCCAGTGTGACAATGCTTTTCAAATATTTCAGATACTGAACCTGAAGGCTGTCGTTCAGGCCGTATTTTTCAATCAGCTTTTCCAGGTAGGCCGGATCGTTATCCAGCAGGTAATAATATTCCTCCTGGCCGACCAGATGGATCACCGGATCGCCCGGCATCACGTGCACAAGGACAAAGCTGATGGTAATAATCAGGTAGATGGTTGCCAGCGCAATCACTACTTTTTTCAGTACGTGTTTCCACAAAATCTGTATCCTCCTGCCAGTCATACAGAGAGGGCGCTGCAGCTTCCGGCAGCGCCCCGTCTCTTTTATTTGGTTGTAAGGGTAAACCAGGTGGTGCTGTTGATCACGCCCCAGGACGGGTAATTCGTCCAGCCTTCGTATTTATCGGTGCGGTACGGGAAGAACGCGGTTTCCCAGCACAGCGCCTGGGCGGCTCTGGTGTCGGATACATACTTCTGTAAAATCTGGCAGTTTTCAATGTAAGATTCGTCCGAGGTCGCTCCGGTCATCGCGTAGTAGGCGTCATTGTAAGCCTGATCATGGATGGTGCCCCACAGCCAGGAGGATTCGCCTTCCCGCAGTTCGCCCATGAAGTAGCGGAACGCGGTGCTGTAGGAGGCCATTCCGGAGGTTGTCAGCGTAATGGAAAGGTCATAATTTCCTTTGGTCATATTGTCTTCCCATACTTCACTGTTCGTAATGCTGTCGCTGTCCAGATGGTTCTTGATGCCGACCTGTTCCAGGCTCTGCATAATGACTTCCGCAATGCGCATTCTCAGATCCATGCTGGAGCTGTACTGCGGGGTAACGGCCAGATCCATGGCGCTTCCGTCCGGCATTTCCCGGTAGCCGTCCCCGTCGGTATCCACGTAGCCGGCTTCATCCAGCATTTCTTTTGCTTTTTCCACGTCATATTCCAGCATCGGAAGGGACTCGTCGTAGCCTTTGCAGGAGGGCGGAATGATACCGGTTCCCGGAATCGTGCCGTACTCGCCGTTGATGGTGGAAGCAAGCAGTTCATAGTTTAAGGCAGTACTGACGGCTTTGCGGAAAGCTTCGTCATTGCCCGGCGCGCGGTCTTTTCCGTATTCGAGCTGATAGCAGCCGGTAAAGGCGCTTTCGCCAAGGTCAATGTTTTCGTCTCCGATAACGGTGTCAATGATCGGGGCGTCGATGGGATTCGCATAATTATACATTGCGTCGATTTCCCCGTTCATCATGGCCATCATCAGCGTGGATTCGTCCGAATAGCTCTGGACGGTTACGCTGTCCACGGTCAGTTCGCCGAGGAAGGCATTTTCCGGAACGGCTTCGTAATAGGAAGACTGGGCGTCGGTGTCCGTGGATACCAGTTTGTAAGGCCCGCAGCCAATCGCGGCTTCCGGCCCGGTGACGCTCGCCGCGTCTTCGATGCCTTCCCAGATGTGCTTCGCGTAAACGCAGGCGTTATTATTGCAGGAAGAATTAATCCAGTAGTACGCATCCGGCTCGGAGAAAATCAAAGATGCGCTGTCCTCTCCCGTAAATTCGATTTTTTCCAGGTTCTGAAGGCTTCCGACCTTCTTCACGTCCCGCATGTATTCAAAGGTAAATTCGATATCTTCTTTTGTCACCGGCTCTCCGTCATGCCATACGGCATCCAGCGGGAAAGTAAAGTCGATCTGCTTGCCGTCCTCGGAGATTTCGAAGGATTTGAAGAAATAGGGCTGCAGTTCGTTGTTCTCGTCACGGTAAACGAAATTTCCCTGGGTCAGGCCGTTGTAGTTCATTCTTCCGAAGGCGTCGGTCTGGGTCAGGGCGTTAAAGACATTGTTTTGGGCGGTGGTTCCGATAATCAGGTTTTCTACATGATTTCCGGACGTTTCTTCCGCCTGGGCTTCCTGCCGGTATCCCGCAAAGGTGGTGGTCGTCATGGCCAGGGCCAGGAAAATACCGACGGCTTTTTTCATGGTTTTTCTCATTACTTTTTCCTCCTTTGTGATGGTGCGGGCAATGCCTTCCAAAAATAAAAAACGCGTCATTTTGGGTAAAATGACACGCCTGAAAAATCCCTTGGTTTGGCAAATGCATCCATTTTCCCATCGAAAATAATACATATCTCACAAAAAAGCAGGTCTCCTGGCTTCGGTTCGTCCTCCTGCTCCCCTTCCCGATGGGTTTCATCAGTGGGTTTGGAGCATTCGTCCCCGATACAGTAGCGAGGGCTGCTGCGGATTCGCACCGCATTCCCTTTTCATCTTCAGCCGCATGGATGCGGCTTTCGAACTTTTTTGCGTTCTGTTTTTAACGTTTTTTATTATAACATACAAAAAATCATCTGTAAATCAAAAAAATTTTGTGATTTTTTTAAATCATGGGAAACAGTCGTTACTGTTCAGACAGTACCTGAGCACTTAGCTGCTCAGGTACGTAAGAAAGTGATTCAGGTGTGAGCAGGCTCTTTTGCGAAGCAAAACTTAAAATGAACCTGTGAATTGTTACTGGAACGAGGTACGAGTGGACAGTAACAAACAGTCCAGCACCTGGAACGCCAGCAGAATCTCCGCCCGCTTCCCCATATCCTCCAGATCCACCCCCAGTATTGCTTTGATCTTATTGATCTGGTAGGTAATCGTATTCCGGTGGCAGAAATAACGCTCCGCCACCTGGGAGACGCTGCATCCGCTCTCCAGATAGTCCCGCAGAAGCTTCATAGAGTCCGTCTCCCGCTCCTGGTCGCTCTCGATGAGCTTTCCAAGGGTTTCCTGTACATAGGCTTCCAGCAAGCTTTGATCCTTACAGCCCAGGATCAGTTTATAGGTGCCCAGCTCCTCATAGTCCAAAAGCGGCTGATTCTTTTTTTCGGCCAGACGCCTGGTTCTGACTGCCTGCTCATAGCTTTCCGAAAGGGCAGAGGCCGCTTGCACATACCCGCCAAGGCCGGCAAAAAAGCGAAGCCCTCTGGAGGCCGCGAAATCGGCAAGCCCAGCCATGGCTTTGGCACTTTTGCCCGCGCTTTCCCCGTAAAAAACAAGGATCAGGATGCCTTCCTGTTCGAAAAGTACGGCCTGTTCCTGAACGTCTCCAATGCGTGAACGTAGCAGACGGTTGCGGAATGCGGTATCCGGGAATTGGCGGATATCGTCCTGGAGCCAGAAGGCGGCCGCGCGGAATCCGGCTTCCGGCTGGCAGCCGCCGCGTTTTAAGTAAGGGAGATACAGATCTGGCAGGCCGCTGTTGAAAATGGCGTTCTTGAAGGCTTCGGTCAGGTTCAGTTCCTGGAATTCGTTTTCGTTGATGCGGGTGGTAAAGGTGCGGGTCACGTCTACCAGGCGGATTTCCCAGGGGATCGTGAACAGCGGGAAGGCTTTTTGATCGCAGAAGGTGAGGACTTCTTCCGGGATTTCCCGGATATAGGGGCCCAGGTTTACGACCAGGCCGCAGGCGTCCTGCAAATAGAGGCTTTCCGCCAGGCAGAGCAGGCGTTCTGGCATGTTTCCGGCAATCCCGGTGGTGAAGATCAGTTCGTTTCCGTGCAGGAAACGGGCGACTTCGGTGTCTTCGATGCTGTGGACCCAGTCGATGCGGCGGTGGAGGCCGGATTCGCCGGCGACCAGGCGCATCTGGTATTTGCCGCCGAATTCGGACCAGAGTTCTTTTAATTCAAATCCCATGGTTTCACGCTCCTTCTGAGGGGTTCATTTCGGCACGGGCGGCGTCACGTCTGGCTGGACTGGCGGCCGCGGCGTGCTGTTTTCGGTTTCCGGCTCGTTCGGTCGGCCGCTTCCCCTGCCATTTATAGCTCTACCACCGTGTAGCCGTGCCCGACTGCCGGCAGGAATTTTTCCAGCACGTCTTTTGTCCGCAGTTTCATACTTGAGGTGTTGATGCACGGGTGACAGCCCAGAAACTCGCTTTCCGCCACTTCCCGGTCGATCAACAGCCGAACTCGATTCCCTTTGTCATTCATCAGCCCCATAATGCTGACAGACCCCGGCGTAATATCCAGAAACTCTTCCATAAACGCCGCGTCCGCGAAAGACAGCCTGGCCGTGCCGATCTGATGGGACAGTTCCTTTGTCTTAAATGCTTTGGTTCCGGGCATCATCAGCAGATAAAAATCCGTCTTCTGGCGGTTGCACAGAAATAAGTTTTTACAGATCTCGATTCCCAGGATTTTATCCACGTCCTGGCACGCCTCAATGGACGGCGCAACTTCATGATCCAGCCGCAGATAAGGGATTTCCAGTTTTTCCAAAAGGTCGTAAACGGCCATCTCTTTCGGCAGACGGCCTGTGCCGTCCGGTTTTTCTTTTTCCGTGTATACATGTGGGTCAATTATCATTTTCATTCCTCCAGGTGTGCGGAACCACCGCCGGGATTTCATTGCCGCTCTCAGCCCCGGCTCATTGCTCCGCGTAAATCTCTATTCTCTGTGTTCATGGCATCGCCAGGTCGGTAAAATCCGGCACGCCGCCTGAGCATTGCCAAATCTCCATACCGGCATAGCTGGCTCGTTCGTTGTCCGCGTAAGGAAAAACGCCCGTGCGGCACCACCGTGCCGCTCCCAGGCGTCTTCGCATGTTATCTGTAATTTTAATAAGCTTTTCCCCAATATACCAGGTGCTTCGCCGGTTTCCCGCAATAAATGCAGGTATCCGAAAGCTGCTCCTGCTCAAAAGGCATACATCTTGAGGTCACGCCCGCTTCTTCCTTCAGGGCATCCTCGCATTCCTGGCAGCCGCACCACATCGCTTTAATAAAGCCCGGCTTCTCATCCGCAATCTTCTTGAACTCGTCAAGCTCCGTCGCCTGATAGGTGTGGGCATCCCGATGGGCTCTGGCGCGTTCCAGCATCTCCTTCTGCATCGTATCCAACAGGGCTTTCACCGTCTCCGCAAGCTCGCCGAGCGTAACGATGGTCTTCTCCCTGGTATCACGGCGTACAATCACCGCCTTGCCTGCCTCGATATCCTTGGGCCCCAGCTCAATCCGCAGGGGAATCCCGCGCATCTCCTGCTCGGAGAATTTCCATCCGGGACTCTTCTCGGTATCATCCAGCTTCACGCGGATTCCGGCGGCTTTCAGCGTATCACGCACTTCCGCGGCCTTCTCCAGGACACCTTCCACATTCTGGCGTACCGGAATCACCATCACCTGGGTGGGCGCAATGCGGGGCGGAAGCACAAGGCCGCTGTTATCTCCGTGCACCATGATAATCGCGCCGATCATACGGGTGGTCATTCCCCAGGAGGTTCCATGAGGATACTTCAGCGTATTATCTTTATCTGTAAACTGGATTTCGAAAGCTTTCGAGAACAAATCACCGAAATAATGGCTGGTTCCGGACTGAAGGGCCTTCCCGTCGTGCATCAGCGATTCGATGGTGTAGGTCGCCACGGCTCCGGAAAATTTCTCTTTATCCGTCTTCCGGCCTTTGATTACCGGAATCGCCAGCACTTCTTCGCAGAAATCCGCGTATACATTCAGCATCTGGATCGTGCGCTCCTGCGCTTCCTCAGCCGTCGCGTGAACCGTGTGGCCTTCCTGCCACAGGAATTCTCTGGAACGAAGGAACGGACGGGTCGTCTTTTCCCAGCGCACCACCGAACACCACTGATTATAAACCTTCGGCAGGTCGCGGTAAGAATGCACATCGTTCGCATAAAAATCACAGAACAGCGTCTCAGAGGTCGGACGCACGCATAAGCGCTCCTGCAAAGGCTCCAGCCCGCCGTGCGTTACCCATGCAACTTCCGGCGCAAAGCCCTCCACATGATCTTTTTCCTTCTGAAGCAGACTCTCCGGAATGAACATCGGAAGGTAAACATTCTCTACTCCAGTCTCTTTAAACCGACGATCCAGTTCGTGCTGGATGTTCTCCCAAATCGCGTATCCGGCCGGTTTGATGACCATACAGCCCTTTACGCTGGTGTAGTCGATGAGTTCCGCTTTTTTTACAACGTCGGTGTACCATTGGGCGAAATCCTCGTCCATGGAAGTGATCGCTTCGACAAGCTTCTTTTCTTTTGCCATTGTTCGTCTCCTTTTCTCTTTCTTTTCCGCTTCGGGGCCGGACAATTTTCAACAAAACAAAAAGCCGGTCCCCTGCTCTACACAAGGGACCGGCTGTATTACTACATCCGGCGGTGCCACCCTAATTAATGGAATGCTCCACTCACTCATTTTATCCGATAACGCCGGATCAGCGCCGTATTTTCTACGAAGCTCCAAGGCCGGTTCCATCTGTTCCGTGCGGGAATCTTTCAGCCGGGGATTCTCTCTCTGGGGCAGGAGGGCAGATGTACTATTCCTTTTCAACGCCTATGTTTCATATTGGGATATTTTAGAACAAAATCGGCGGGTTGTCAAGATGGGGAATCGTCGGATTTTTGATCTGGCTCCCCGCCCCGCACAATCACCTGTCTCCCAAACAGCTCCCCCGGAAACATCACCCGATAAATCTCCTCAATCCACCGCGCCGCTCCCTTCGCCGCCTCCTCCGAAGAAACCCCCAGCCCCTTCGCAATCAACCGATACTCCACCCCAAACAACCGGCACGTACACTCCGGCCCCGCCACCACAAACCCATTCCTCTCATAAAACCCAATCCTCCGCACCTGCGTCTCCCTCTCCTGCAGCGTCCGCGCAAACTCCGGATTCTCCACTTCCCCCAAAATCATCTCCGCATCCTTCAGCCATTCGAACATCCCCTGCAGAAACCGGCTCCCAATCCCCCGCTCCCGCATCGTGCGCACCACCGCGTAATAATCCAAAAGCAGCCGTTTCCGCTCCTTTTTCGTCACATACATGGCATAGGCCAGCAGGCGGCCGTTCTCCCAGCAGCCCAGGCCCAGATAAACGCCCTTTTCATACATTGCCCGAATCGCGCTTAAAGGCTTTAACTCACTTTCCGGAAAATCATACCGCATTTCCGCCTCATAGATCTGCGCAATCTCGTCCATCGTCAATTCTCGAATTTCCATGCCATTTTCACCAATCTTCTCAAATCTCTTCTTCCAGCAGGCCCGCATACCGCAGGCCATAAACCACGCCGTCCTCGTCAATCCGTTTCGTCACAAAATCCGCCGCATCCTTCAGCGCCGGAACCGCATTCCCCATCGCGATCCCAAGCCCGGCCTCTTTTAACATTTCCACATCATTCATACTGTCCCCAAACGCCACCACATCCTGCCATCCCAGCCCGTAATACTCCAGCAATGCCCGGATCCCCAGCGCCTTCGACGACTCCCGGTAGATCACATCGGCCCCTTCCTTCGCGGCAAACAGCGGCAGCTTCAGTTCCGGAAATGCCCGTTCCACCTCCGCCGCTTCCTCCGGCGTTCCAAAAAACGTCAGCGCATACAGCCGCTCTTCCAGCAGCCTCTCCGGCTCCAGGAATTCCCGCTCCCGGATTCCAAACACCCGCTTCTCCCGCTCGATCACCCTTTCCTTGTGGGTAAAGCATCCGGCCGGGCCCAGGTTCGCGCCGATGGAATACCCCCGCTCTTCGGCGAAATCCAGCAGCCTCTCCACCAGCTCTTTCTCCAGAAAGGCTTCCCGGATGACTTCCCCGCCCACGGTGACTTTCTGTCCGTTGCAATGCACGATAGCATCCGGCTTTACGATCTCCGCCAGGTGGCTGCTGAATTCATTGTCCATATCCCGTCCCGTAGCAACTGCCACAATGTGTCCGTCGGCCTGAAGCTTCCCCACTGCCTTCAATGCGGACTCCGGAATCGTCAGCGTCTTGTGGTCGTACAAAGTCATATCCATATCAAAACAAATTAATTTTCTCATAGTCTCTCCTGCCTGATACACAAAGGGAGCCCCACACGCAAATGCGGCACTCCCTGTTTTCTCTGCTGGATCCAACGGCCCGCAGCGCGGGACTGGCGTGGATATGCTCAGCAATGTTTTTTATTCCTGGTTCGTCTCAGATTCGGTAAAGGATTCGATCGTCTCGCCTTCGCTCTCAGATTCTGCTGCCGTTTCCGTTTCGGCGGCAGTTTCGGATTCCGTAGCTTCTTCGGTCGCAGCCGCTTCCGTCGTTTCTTCCTCGGACGCCGCTTCCTCCGTTACCGGCTCCGTCTCAGCTTCGGTTTCGACCTCATCCTCCGGATTCGTCACCTTGCAGTTTGCTACGACAAAATTCATCGCCATATCCATCCGCATGGTTTTTCTCAGCTCTTCCTCTCCGTAAACGGACAGAAGGGCTTCTTTGCTCTCCGCTCCGGTCTGCGCCACGTAGCTCTCGATGTTTTCGTCGAAATAGGTATCATCGACTTCCAGCTTCTCGGTTTCCGCAATGGCGTTCATCAGCAGCTCCTGAACCATACTGCTCTGGATAATCGCCTTACTCTGGGTGTCAAACTGTTCTTCCGTAATCTGCATGTACTGCTCCAGGAAATCCGCAAATTCCAGTTCATACTGTTCTGCCATGCTCTGGTAGTAGGATTTTAACTGGTTCGTGCGGTAAGCTACAACGTCTTCCGGATAGCTGTTAATCGTACTTCCAGTGTAGATCTGGTAGTACAGGTCATTTAACTTCTGGGTGGGCTGATTCGATTTTTTCTGCGAAAGCAGGCTCTCTCTTACATAGTCCTGATATTCCGCTACGGTCTCGCAGTCGGACAGCTCTGTCACCAGTTCGTCTGTGAGTTCCGGCATTCTCTGGATCTCATTCACGGTTACGGTAAATACGACGTCCTGTCCGGCCAGGTCGGTGGACGAATAGTTTTCCGGGAAGGTCAGGTTCAGGTCTACGGTTTTGCCTACTTCTACGCCGATCAGGCCGTCTTCGAAGCCGTCGATGAAGCTTCCGGAGCCGATTTCCAGTTCGTAGTTCTTGCTGGTGCCGCCGTCAAAGGCTTCGCCGTCTAATTTTCCTTCGAAATCGATGACGGCAATGTCGCCCTCCTGCACGGTGCCTTCGGTCAGGGTGTCCATTTTATCACTGTTTTTGATGTTGCTGGTGATCTGGGCTTCGACTTCCTCATCGGTGACTTCGACTTTGAGCAGGGTGACTTCCAGGCCTTTGTAGTCGCCGAGGGTTACGTAGTCGAGGGCGTTATATTCCGGTTCTTCGGCCGGAACTTCGGTTTCTGTCTCTGCGGCGGTTTCACTGGAGCCTTCGGTGGCTGCCTCGCTGGCGGCTTCGGTGCTTTCCGCACTGGACGCTTCGGTGGATGTTTCCGCGGTGGTGGCCGGTTCGGTCTCGGATTTCTGGCTGTTTCCGCAGCCTGTCAGGACTAACGCCACGCCTAATAATGTCATTGCAAGTTTTCTTTTCATAATCTTTGATCCTCTCTTTTTTTATACACACGGAACGCCCTTTTCCAGGACATTCCGATGGTTGTCTTTACGCTTCCGAGTTGCTACGCTTCCCGCGCCCTTAGCCCATCGGTGGCACCGGCGTAGGCCTGGAGCTGTCCCATACGTCGCTCACATCGAACAGATCCGCCAAAAGCTCCGGCTGGTAATACATCCGGTAGCCGTCCAGATTCCGGCGGCCCTGGCGCATGAAGGTATTCCCGAACTGCACCCAATATTGGGACGAGTCTACATTACAGTAGATGTCGAATCCCTGGGATTTCAGGTAATTGAACTTACCGTTGTCCGTGGTGTAGGGCTCCCAGGAACCAATATCTGTCCCGAACGCGAAAATGATCACATCCGTCCCGCCGATCAGCGGCGACACAAAATTCATCCATTTCGTCGTATCCCGCTCCAGATCCTCCAGGCTGCGCTCACCCACGTTCATATGGCCCCAGGTATGGCTTGCAAACTCCCAGCCATTCGCTTTCATGGCCTCGGCCACTTTCTGGGCCTCCTGACACTCCTTCTCGTAGTCGAAATCCGGGTTCTCATCCAGCCAGCTTTGCTGGTTCGAGTCCAGGTTTTCCCCGGTCTTATAGGCAATGTCGGTGCGATAGCCCAGGATTCCGTTATACCCGGTGAGGGCGATAATGCCCTTCCGCCCGTGATAAGAGAAATCCGGATGCTCCTCCACAAAGGCATCGATCAATGGAATCATATCATAATTCCCGATGGAAATGGAACCGTCGTCATTCTTATATTCATTCTTCACGTCGCCGTTCTCATCAAGCACCAGCTTCGTGGCCATGCCGTCCCCTTCCATGTAATGATAGTAGGATACGTCGTCCTGGGAAAGGACGAAAGGCTTTTTATCCGGCGGCAGGTAGATGTTCTTTCCGGTAACGGTGCCGTCTTCGTTCACCGTGCACATGTCATGCAGGCTCACCAGCACATACCCTTTGTCGTACATGATCTGGGTAATTTTATTAAATTCGGAAACGGTGGTCATTACCTGGTTATAGCCGCCTTCTTTATTATCCCCGTCAAAGGCCTTACTGGTATCGTAAATCAGCGTATGATAAAAGACGTGCGTGACTTCTTCCGGCACGTAGGCAATGCAGGTCTCTTTCGTGGCCTCATATCCCGCCACCGCCTCTTCCATCTGTGTATTTCCCGCATAAGAACCGCTGTTCTTCAGATGGTCGATGGCGCCGTCGTAGTCATACTGTGCGGCCATCCGGTCCGCTTCCGCAATCCATTTTTCCGTGGTGTCTGCGGCTTCCGTCGAAACCGGCGCTTCCGTCTGCGGCGGCTCACTCTCTCCACCGGCCGTCTCTGGGCCTTCTGTCTGCCCGCGTTCGGTGCCTGTCCCAATCCATGGAATCTCGATGCCCCTCTTTATCAGTACGTCTTTTACCAGGATCACGGAAAGGGCGATAACCAGAAGCAGCATTAGGACAATGATGACCTTTCCGATCAGTACCTGGCGTTTCCGCCTTCGCCTGCGGATTTCCGCGCGCTTCTTCCTTTCGTTGTAATCCATAAATGTGCTTCCTCCCCTTATTCTATACTCCTTTTGTCTCCCCGTATCTGCGGCCGCGGCTTCGCCTGAAACATCATCCGCCGCCTGCCCAAAAGGGACAGCTCCCTTATGGCCCGCTAACGCTCATTATATCATATCCCCCCGGAAATGCCACCACAAAATAACCACTTAAGAAAAAAATAAAGAAATATTGCGCTTTTCTTTCAAAAATGCTAGAATGGAGAATGATATTCATACATGCAGGAGGTACATTATGTCAACATTTTGGAATGTACTGCTGATCATCCTGTTCGTCGTAGTTGTCGTGCTGGCGATCCTTTATTTCGTCGGCCGGAAATTACAGAAAAAACAGGCCATCCAGCAGGAACAGATGGAAGCTGCCAAACAAACCGTCACCATGCTCGTCATCGATAAAAAGATGATGAAAATCAAGGATGCCGGCCTGCCAGCCATGGTTGTTGAACAGACGCCAAAGCTCATGCGCAGAACCAAGCTCCCCATCGTCAAAGCCAAGGTTGGCCCCAGGGTCATGACGCTGGTCTGCGACGCCAAAGTCTACGACCTGATCCCGCTGAAAAAGACCGTGAAAGCTGTCGTCAGCGGCATCTACATAACCGAGGTAAAAGGAATCCGCGGTCCTCTGGAGGCGCCGCCCAAGAAAAAAAAGCAGGGCTTCTTTTCCCGTTTCCGAAAAAAGAACAAAGACGAAAAGCCTGCCAAAGAAAAAAAATAAAGCACTTCCGAAGAAAACCCGCCTGCTAACCCAGCAGACGGGCTTCTTTTACGCCTTTCGACTGGATATTCATCTGAATCGTACAGTCTGCCAGACGCTCATAATTAATATCCAGTGTGTAATCCACCCGGACTTCCAGTTCATCCGGCTCTTCCTTCACTTCGATGTTCGACGCCTCGATCCCCACCATCAGATTTCCAAACGGGGTATTGTAGTAGGAAAGATTCTTTTTCTTTTCCTGGAACACCATATGGACATTCGTCAGTCCCCGCTTCGTCACTTCCATGGTATCTCCGGAAATCTTAATCAGGTTCTGGGTCGTCTCCTGGAAGCCTTCGGTGGCCTCGTCATACTTGATGTAATGTTTCCCATTTTTCTGAAAATAATTCCCCGCCGTGAACACTTCCACCGGTTCGCCTTCCGCTTCCATAAACTGCATTCCCTGAATTTTCAATAGTACCTCTTTTGTCATCGTATCCCCTGCATTCCTGGCATAGCCACATAATCCTTCGGTTTTTCATTATAACAAAATTCTCTCAAAAGTAAAGTTTCCCAATCAAAAAATCAGCGGCTCCGTCCCCGCAAACGCAAAGCACACCGGCTTCTTCTCCAGAATCTTCACCCGCCCGTTCGTCGCCTCCGTCAGATCCTCCAGAAGCTTTTCAAGCTGATCCTGGGGAACAAGGGTTTCGATGCGGACCACATCCGTATATTCGGAATCCGTGATCGTCAAACCCTTCATTCCAAGCTGGTACTGGATTTTCCCGATTCCATTGTAATCCGTCTGGAGCGTCAGCAGCGTCCCTTCCTGCTTTTCAATGATGACGCTGTTCTTCAGTCCTTCCTGCACCGCTTTGGAGTAGGCACGCACCAGGCCTCCCGTCCCCAGGAGCGTCCCGCCGAAATACCGCGTGACGACCACGGCCACATTGTGCACCCCTTCCCCCAGCAGCACATCCAGCATGGGCCTTCCGGCCGTTCCCTGAGGCTCCCCGTCGTCGCTGCACCGCTGCAGCTCCATATTTTCCCCCACCACAAACGCCGAGCAGTTATGCGTGGCATTCCAATACTTTTTCTTCATGGCCGCAATAAAGGAAAGGGCTTCTTCTTCCGACTCCACAGGCTGAACCGTGGCAATAAAACGGGATTTTTTTTCAACGATTTCGCCCTCGCCGCCCTCCCAGGCCGATTTGTATCTTTTCATGCATTCTTTCCTTTCTGTGCTTATTCCATCCTTTTCTGGTAATATTATAGAGTAAGAAAAGACTTTATTTCAACCCCCAAGTTTGTTATACTAACAGGGAATACACCCGCAAAAGGAGGTTTACCAATGAATCTGAATTTCAACCGGGAACAGACATCCCTGAAGCGGAAAGAGAAAATAGGGAAAAAAGCCGGAAAAGCCGCCAGCTTTTTCGTTGCAAAAGTAATCTTCGTCTGCCTCGCAGCTATCGTCGTCATCGGCGGCTGCGCCGGCGTAGGCATCATCCGCGGCCTGGTCGCCAGCGCCCCGGACATTACGAATCTCTCCGTAACGCCTTCGGAAACGGCCACCTATATTTACAGCCAGGACGGCGCCGTCATGCAGAAGCTGACCCTCGCCTCCTCCAACCGCACCCTGGTCACCCTTGACCAGATCCCCCTGGACCTGCAGCACGCCGTCATCGCCATCGAAGACGAGCGCTTTTACACCCACAAAGGGATCGACGTCCAGGGCATTGCCCGCGCCTTCGTGGTGGGAATCACCAGCGGAGAATTCTCCGAGGGCGCCAGCACCATCACCCAGCAGCTTTTAAAGAACAACGTCTTCACCAACTGGACCCAGGAAACCTCCCTGACCGAAAAATTCAAGCGGAAATTTCAGGAGCAGTACCTGGCTCTGGAACTGGAAAAACAGATCAGCAAAGAGCAGATCCTGGAAGATTACCTGAACACCATTAACCTGGGCGCAGGCGCCTACGGCGTACAGGCCGCCTCACACCGCTACTTCGGCAAAGACGTCTCCGAACTGACCCTCTCCGAATGCGCGGTCATTGCAGGCATCACCCAGAATCCAACCCGCTATAACCCCATCACCTACCCGGAAAATAACGCCAAACGCCGGAACATCGTCCTGCAGTACATGAACGAGCAGGGCTACATCACTCAGGAAGAAATGGAAGAAGCCCTGGCCGACAACGTCTACGACCGCATCCAGGCCACCAATTCCTCCTCCGGCGAGGATTCCATCTACTCCTACTACGAAGACGCCCTGATCGAACAGGTTCTGGAGGATCTTCAGGAGGAACTCGGCTACACCTACCAGCAGGCCTACAAGACCCTTTACACCAGCGGCCTGAAGATTTACTCCGCCCAGGATGCGGCTATCCAGCAGATCTGCGACGAAGAATTTGCCAATGAAGCGAATTTCCCCGCCGGAACCGAAGTCGGCATCGACTACGCGTTAAGCGTCCAGAAAGCCAGCGGTGAAACCATCCATTACGGAAATGAAAACCTGCGCGATTTCATCCGCCAGACCGACGCATCCTTTAACCTGATGTTCACCGATTCCGACGCGGCCAAAGCCGCCGCCGAGTCCTTCAAGGCCTCCGTCGTGGAAGACGGCGATACCGTTTTGGGTGAACGCGTTTCCATCACGCTCCAGCCCCAGGCCTCCCTGGTCATCATCGAGCAGTCCACCGGCTACGTGAAAGCCATCGTGGGCGGACGCGGCGAGAAAGAAGCCAGCCTGACCTTAAACCGCGCCACCTCCACCACCAGGCAGCCCGGCTCCACCTTTAAGATCGTCACTACCTATGCCCCGGCCCTGGATCGCAGCGGCATGACCCTGGCCACCGTTTTCGACAATGCGCCCTACGCGTATGCAAACGGCACCCCGGTCAATAACTGGGACAGCTATAATACCTACACCGGCCTGACCACCATCCGCGACGCGATCACGAATTCCATCAACGTCGTGGCCGTCAAGTGCCTGACCGAGATCACCCCCCGCGTAGGCTATAACTACGCCGTGAAGCTTGGCATTTCCACCCTCTATAACGACGAGGCCCTGGACGTCAGCCAGCCTCTGGCCCTGGGCGGCGTCACAGACGGCGTGACGAACCTGGAACTGACCGGCGCCTATGCGACCATTGCGAACGGCGGCCTGTACAATGAGCCGAAATTCTACACCCGCATCGAAGACCAGGACGGGAACGTGCTCATCGACAATTCCCCGGAGCCGGAACAGGTCTTAAAAGCGGATACCGCATACCTCCTGACCAGCGCCATGACCGACGTCGTGACCCGTGGCACCGGAACCCTGATCAACTTAGGCGACATGCCCGTTGCCGGAAAAACCGGGACCACCGACGACTACCGCAGCATCTGGTTCGCCGGCTACACGCCCTACTACACCTGCACCATCTGGGGCGGCTACGACAATAATGACATCCTTCCGGAAGGCGACATGTACCGGAACTACCACAAATCCCTGTGGAATACCATCATGACCCGCATCCACGCAGAGCTTCCGGTGATCCAGTTCGAACAGCCGGACAATATCGTCACGGCCACCGTGTGCCGCAAATCCGGAAAGCTGGCCGTTCCCGGCGTCTGCACCGGCGACCCCAGAGGCGATCAGACCTATACGGAATATTTCGCGTCCGGAACCGAGCCCACCCAGACCTGCGACGTGCACGTTGCCATCAATGTCTGCGCCGAAACCGGCCTGCTGCCGAGTACCACCTGTACGACCACCACACGCGTCTACGTGAAACGGCCGGAAGGCAGTACGGATGTGACCGACGACTCGAACTATGCAGCGCCCACCCAGACCTGCGCAGGCCACCAGGATCTGAGTTTGCTGGAAGAATTCCTGAACAAGGAAACCGAGACGGAATCCGAATCGGAGACCGAAGAAGCCCGCCGCGCCGAGGAAGACGGGCTGAACTGGGGAGAAATCCCGATCATAAACGAAGAAGAGCTTGTACTCGAATGACGGAACGAAACGCCCTTTGCGCGTTCCGTCCGCGCCGGGCGCACAAAGCGGACAGCCAGCGTCCTGCGCCCACGTAAAAACTGCCGCACCGATGGCCCAAACCAAAGGTGCGGCAGCATTTTTTTCTTTCTTAATCCTCTAATACCAGCTTCGCTGCGCCGTAAATCCCGGCGTCATTTCCCAGCTGCGCCAGCGCGAACACCGCGTCCTTACATGCGCTGAACGCGTATTCTTTATAATACTTCTGTATGTAATCCAGCACAACCGTACCAGCCTTCGAAACGCCTCCGCCGATTACGAAAACTTCCGGATCGACCACACACGCCATGACTGCCAGCGCGGTTCCCAGATATTTTCCAAACTGCTCGGCCACTTCCTTCGCCAGCTCGTCGCCCTCTTTTACGGCGTCAAATACGGTCTTCGCAGAAACCTCTTTGGCATTTCGCATCTGGGAGGGACGGTCTGTGGAAGCCAGTTTTTCCCGTGCCAGACGGGCGATTCCGGTGGCGGAGGTCATCTGCTCCAGGCAGCCCTTGTTTCCGCAGTTGCAGGCCTCGGTTACATTGTCGTCCACATGCATGTGGCCGATTTCGCCGCCTGCGCCGTGGGTCCCGGTCACAATTTTCCCGTTTACAATAATGCCGCCTCCTACGCCGGTTCCCAGCGTCGCCAGGATCACGTTCTTATAGCCTGCGCCGCCGCCCATCCACATTTCGCCCAGGGCCGCCACGTTCGCGTCGTTTCCGGCTTTTACCGGAAGTCCGGTCATGCTGCCCAGTTTCTTGCAGATTTCCACGCGGCCCCAGTGCAGGTTCACGGCCATGCTCACGTCTCCGTTTTCGTCTACCGGACCCGGAATGCCGATGCCGACTCCGGCGATCTCTTCTTTTTCCAGGCCTTTTTCCTGAATCTTTTTCCCGATGGTTTCCGCTACATCCGGCAGGATGTTCACGCCGTTATTCTCGGTGCGGGTGGGGATTTCCCACTTGTCCAGGACGGTTCCCTGGGTGTCAAACAGACCGCATTTTACGGTCGTACCGCCTACGTCGATGCCAAAACAATACTTTTTCATTTCTTTCAATCCTCCGCTCTTGCTTTTTTCGTAAGGGAATCCTGTACGCGCTTGTACAGTTCCTTTGCTGCGTTATAGCCCATTTTTTTCTGTCTGTGGTTGACAGCCGCCGATTCCACGATAATGGCCAGGTTCCGGCCCGGACGGATCGGCAGGGAATGACAGACCACCTTATTTCCCAGGAATTCCGTGTACTCTTCTTCCAGGCCCAGGCGGTCGTATTCTTTATCCCGATCCCAC
The DNA here is from genome assembly GCA_030536575.1 of Eubacteriales bacterium. Taxonomy (GTDB): domain Bacteria; phylum Bacillota; class Clostridia; order Lachnospirales; family Lachnospiraceae; genus Limivivens. The sequence goes on from JAUNPS010000044.1 coordinate 31,312, forward strand.
TCCTCCAGCTTGATCACCAGATCGATGGACTGGGTGTTCTTCACGCTCTCTACGCCGAACAGGGTCTTCACGTCGATGATCCCAATGCCGCGCAGTTCGATGAAGTGGCGGGTAATGTCCGGGGCGCTTCCGATCAGGGTTTCGTCGCTGACCTTGCGGATCTCCACCACGTCGTCGCTGACCAGACGGTGGCCGCGCTTAATCAGCTCCAGGGCCGCTTCGCTCTTTCCAATCCCGCTCTCGCCCATGATCAGGACACCCTCGCCGTAAACGTCCACCAGGACGCCGTGGATGGAAATGCAGGGGGCCAGCTCCACGTTCAGCCAGCGGATGATCTCGGCCATAAACGGCGAAGTCGCCTGGCTGGTGGTGAAGACCGGAATCCCTTTTTCCGTGGCCATTTTCAGGATATCCTCGTCGGGTTTCGTCTTTGTCGTGTAGATCAGGCAGGGAATTTTATACGAAAGGAACTGTTCGTAAATCGGAATTTTCTTTTTCCGGGGAACGTTCTCCAGATAGGTATATTCCACGTATCCGACAATCTGCACGCGCTCATAGGCGAAGTGTTCGAAGTATCCGGTAAGCTGCAGGGCCGGGCGGTTAACCTCAGAGGTGGATATCTTGATTTTGGAAATGTCCACTTCCGGGGTCACGTTTTTCAGGTCCAGCTTTTCTACGATTTTTGATAAGGCAACACTACTCATAGACTGCTCTCCTTCGCAAGATAGTTGTTTTTATTTTAACACAATCGGCCGGGAACATCAACGCCGCGTCGGCATTTCTTAGTGAAAAAATTCAAACACTTTTTGGGCGCTGGCCGCGTTCATGGAAGGGGCAGCCGCCAGTTCTTCCGGACTCGCGTCCCGGATGGCTTCCAGGGATTTGAAATGCTTCATCAGCGATTTCCTTCTGGCCGGACCGATGCCGTCGATGTCGTCTAAGATCGAATGCACCTGCTCTTTGCTGCGCAGGGAACGATGATACTCGATGGCGAACCGGTGGGCCTCGTCCTGGATGCGGGTGATCAGCCCGGGTGTTTGACACATCAATCATCCTAAAAGTGCCTCAAAGCCTTGAAATAGG
>JAUNPS010000045.1 GCA_030536575.1 Eubacteriales bacterium
TAATTCTTTTCGAATTTTTCAAGGATATGTCACTGTTCAGTTATCAAGGTTCTTTCTCATTTCTTTGCTCTCTTGCGACAGCTTTTATAATTTACCACACCTTTCTTCTTTTGTCAACACCTTTTTTCAAATTTTTTAGACGTGGAGAATTACAACAGTTACTGTTCACTCGTACCTCGTTCCAGTAACAATTCACAGGCTCATTTTAAGTTTTGCTTCGCAAAAGAGCCTGCTCACACCTGAATCACGTTCTTACGTACCTGAGCAGCGAAGTGCTCAGGTACTGTCTGAACAGTAACTTACAACATCTACTACAAGAGGGTTTTCCTCATTTTCTCACACTCACTGCCTATATACTTCACACTGCCTGACAAACTTTGATTTTAGCGATCTCATCTGCCAGACTCACTTTCAGATTTCTAATATCAATATCATTTTGCATATCCAAAAAATACTTATCAGAAACCCCAAAAAACTTAGCCAGCCGCAGAGATGTATCTGCAGTAATCTTCCTGCGGTCATGCAAAATATCCTGAACTCTTGACACCGGAACATGGATTTCCTGCGCCAGCTTATACGCTGAAATGTTCATCGGCTCCATGAATTCTTCCAGTAAAATTTCTCCTATTGTAGGAGTCGCAATATAATCAGCCATTTGAAACCTCCTCTCTGCTCGGACAATAAGGGATTCCATAGTATGTCTGCCTTCCGCTATAATATGCCTGGCCACCACTAATGATAATCAACGATCTCAACATTAAAGAAATCATTCCCTTCAACATTAAAACACACCCGGTACTGTCCATTAATTCTAATGCTGTATTGTCCAGCCCGGTCACCTTGTAAAAGTTCCAGACGATTCGCCGGCGGCACACGCAGATCCTCCAAACATCCTGCATTATCTATCATGATCAGCTTTCGTAATGCGATACGTTGTATTGACTGTGGCAGCTTCTTAGAAAAGATTTGATTGTAAACCTTCTCTGTTTCTTTATCCGCAAAGCTTTTTATCATGGCTTGATTATACCCGTTTTCCGTGTATATGTCAAGCGGGTATATGGTATTTCCACAACACACGCGAAAAAGCGGAAATCCCTACTTCCGCCCCTTCCGCAAATCACTCCGATACTGCGCCGGCGTCGTATGATTCCGCTCCCGGAACACCTTCGTAAAATACGCCAGATTCGCATACCCCACCTGATCCGCGATCTCCCCCACCGTCAGATCCGTCTCCTCCAGCAGCTTCGCCGCCTTCTCCATCCTGGCCCGCGTAATATACTCCGAAAGCTTCATCCCCATCTCCTGCTGAAAAATCCGCGACAGATAATCCGCGCTCATATACGCTTGTCCGGCCAATGTATTCCGGTTCAGCTCCTCTCCCAGGTGGCTGTCAATGTACCTCTTCGTCCGGCTGACCACCGACTCCTGACTCTCCGATTCTTCCAGGGAATTTCGCGCTTTCTCGATCACCGAACGGCTCCACTTCAGGAAATCCTCCACCGTTCTCCCCCGGTACTGATACAGCGTCACCGCCGTCTCATCCTCCAAAAGCTGATGGGCCAGAAATCCCTTGTCCTCCAAAAACCCATAAAACGCCTGGGTAAAATCATGGCAGAGCTGATGCAGCACACCCCGGTCAATCCTCCGCTCATGGATCATCACCCGCAGGTCATGCTCGATCTCTTCCATCGCCTTATCGTACTCCCGCCTGGCCAGCAGCCGCATCCACCCTTCGATATCCGGGCGGACATAGGGCAGCCGGGTATCCGCGTTTTCCATCCCATAGACGCCGGACCGCTCCGCTACATTATTGCCGTCCGCCTTCTCCAAAAGCTCATACTGAACGGCCAGTTCCCCCGGCTCCCGAAACTCTCCCACATAGCAGGAAAAGACAATCCCCAGCTCTTCCCGGCAGTTTTTGATAAAACGGCTGCAGTTTTCCAGCAGCGTCCGCCGGTACTCCTCCATTCCCTCCGCCTTTTCAACAATCGCCAGCAGCCGGTCCTCCCGGTACGCCGGAACCACCTGATTCCAGTCCTGGAAAACCGTTTTCTTCAATTCGTCTTTTAATTCTTCCGTCCGGTTCAGCCAGTTTCCCTGGGAGTCTCCCTTATGAATGCGAAACAGCACAGGCATACACAAATAATTTTCGTGGAACACCAGATGTTCTTTTGCCGCCTGCTCCCGGATCACCCGGCTGTCCGCGTCGATTTCCCGCTCCAGGACCCGCCGCCAGAACGTCCGCAGCCGATCCTTCTCCGCCGCAGTCCAGTATTCCATCCGCCGGTGGATTTCCCGCGTCTCCCTGGCCCTGTGAATCTGCTCCACTGCCTTTTGAAATACGTCATAGAGTTTCTGCTGCTCTATGGGTTTCAGCAGATAATCCAGCACCCCAAGCTCAATCGCCTGCTTCGCATAATTAAACTGCGCATAACTGGTCAGCAAAATGGTCACTGGCTTCCTTCCATGATCCCGAATCCATTCCAGCAAATCCAGCCCACTTCCTTTCGGCATCTCCACATCCGTCAGGACAATCTCAATCTCGTGCTCTTCCAGCACCCGTATGGCCTGCTTCATACTATAAGCAGTAAAAACCTGATCCACGCCCAGGGACTCCCAGTCTGTAGAGCAGCGCACGCCTTCGGCGCAATGTACTTCATCATCCACGATCAATACGCTTATCATTTTTCTTTCCTCCCTCCGATGCAGTTTCTCCCTGAGCCGGGTATTTTTCAGCACGAAACAAGGGCAATTACCCTTTTGTAATCACCCTCGTTTCCTTTCATTCTATTTTAAATCACAAAATTTCTCAAATATTTTGTGCTCAGACGCACCGCATTCTTCGCATCCTCGATGGAACCTTCGAAAGCCTTGTCCTCCACCTCGATACAGGTATAGCCTTTATAACCGATATCGGTCAGCGCGGACACATATTTTCCCCAGTCCACATCACCCAGGCCCGGAAGTTTCGGGGACATGTACTGCAGCGGGGTCGCCATCACGCCCACATCCGCCAGTTTGTCCGGATAAACCTTGATATCCTTGTAATGGACATGGAAAATCTTGTCTTTGAACTCATACAGCGGACGGATGTAGTCAATCTGCTGCCAGATGAAGTGGGACGGGTCGTAATTGATTCCGAAATTGTCGTAATCCAGAATCTCGAACACCTGTCTCCAGATCGCCGGCGTGGTCATCAGGTTCTGTCCGCCCGGCCATTCGTCCTCGGTAAAGAGCATCGGGCAGTTTTCGATGGCTACCTTCACGCCTTTTTCTTTCGCGTGATCCAGGATCGGAGGCCAGATTTCCTTTACCAGTTCCAGGTTCTGGCTCACGGTCTTCTTCGGGTCTCTTCCCACGAAGGTCGTGATCATGTTGACGCCAAGTTTTGCGGAAGCATCGATGAGTTTGTGCAGATGGGCAATGTAAGCGCTGCGCTTTTCCTCATCGGGATCCATTGTATTCGGATAGTAGGCCAGAGACGAGATCTCCACGCCCTTCTTTTTGCAGTATTCCTGAATCTCCTGGCAGCGCGCATCGTCCAGTTCATCCACATCGATATGGCTTACGCCCGCATACCGGCGCTCGGCTTTTCCTCTGGGCCAGCAGGCCACTTCCACACATTCCAGCCCGCATTCCGCCAGGAAATCAATCATTTCTTCAAAGCTCAATCCATCCAGGATTGCGCTGATCAATCCTAATTTCATCGGTTATCCTCCTTCTTGATTAGAAGAATACTTCTTTTCCGGTTTCTGCCGCTTTATAGATGCCTTCCAGAATCTGCGTTACCACAAAGGCCTGTTCCGGTTTTACCAGGGGCTCCGTGTCATTCTTGATGGCGTTTAACCACTGCATGGCTTCTTTTACGCCGTCGGTCAGGGCCGGGCCGCTGAAGTAAGCGACTGCGCTTCCCGGAGAGCAATGCTCTTCCATCAGTTTTCCGTTATAGCCGCGGTTATATACCAGTTTGTCCTCTTTGTCTTTTACGCTCATACCGGAACGGATTTCCGCACCTGCCTTGGTTCCGCAAAGGGTTGTCGCGGCTTCCTTCGCGCCCAGCATGTTCAGAGCCCAGGATGCTTCCAGGTAAATGGTTGCGCCGTTTTCCATTTTGATGAAACCGAATGCGGAGTCCTCTACCTCATAGGTCTTCGGATCCCAAGGCCCGAAAATGTTGCTCTCGGCGGCTTCTTCCAGATGGCCCAGTTTATAGAATACGGAACCGGAAACGGAAACGGGTTTGTAGTTGTCCATCATCCACAGGGTCATATCCAGCGCATGGGTTCCGATGTCGATCAGCGGACCGCCGCCCTGAAGAGCCTTGTTCGGGAATACGCCCCAGGTCGGAACTGCTCTGCGGCGCACGGCATGGGCTTTTGCAAAGTAAATATCGCCAAGTTCGCCAGCTTCGCAGGCTTTATGAAGGGCCTCAACTTCCGGACGGAAACGGTTCTGATAACCGATCGTAAATTTCTTTCCGGATTTTCTCCAGGCTGCCAGCATCTGGTTCGCTGCTTCGGTGCTGTGAGCCATGGGTTTCTCGCAGAGTACGTGTTTGCCGGCTTCGAAAGCTGCTACGGTAGCGGGTGCATGTACCACGTTCGGGGTCAGCACGTGTACCACGTCGATGGATTCATCTTTCAGCATTTCGTTGTAATCAGTGTAGGTCTTGGCGTCCGGCGTGCCGTACTCTTTGGCCGCTTTCACCGCGCGCTCTTCCACGATATCGCAGAATGCTACCATTTCGCAAAGCTCCGGCAGCGCCTGCAGGGACGGGAAATGCTTGTTAAAAGCGATTCCGCCGCAGCCGATAAATCCAATCTGTAATTTTCCGTCTTTCATGTTCGTATCCTCCATTTCATTTATTAAAAATTTATTTTTACCATTGAAATACTTTTTCTGCTTTGGTTTTTTCTTCGAATGAATAATATTCTTTATGCGGAACTGGATTTTCTTTCATTTCTTTCGAAGCAATCAAGATCCAATCCCGTTCGTTTCCCTGGGTGGGCGTCTCGATTTCCTTCCCGATCGTCCCTTTTCCTGTGGCGCAGCACGTTCCGGTTCTCGGATTATACCAGGTCAGATAGAGGTCTTCCCAGCCAAGGAGCTGGAAGTTTGGCTTCTGCCTGCCGCCTTTCGGGAAGTAGAGATAAACGCTGCTTCCGTCGGCCTTTTTACATGCCCGCACACCGTCCTGGGGATCTTCCAGCAATTCCTGTGCCGGGACGCAGGTCTGAATCTGCGTGGCATCCAGGAATTCCCGCAGGAATTTCATCTGTCCGGAGCCTTCCGAATGGACGGCTTCGTACCAGGTATCGGGATGCATTTCATTGCGCTCCCGCTCGCTGATCATGCACCACACGGAAGCATGGCCGTAGGTGTAGCCGAATGCCCCGGCGAATAGGCTCCAATATGCCCGTTTCCGTACCATCCAGGTTCCGTGGAACTCTGTAGTCACGGGCCAGTTGGTCGGCATTTTTTCGTAGGCGGGTTCGCCGTCCCAGACGGGTTTTGGCGGTTCCTTCTGATATTCTTCGTCGATCAGGCGGTCGTTGCGGGGCTGTTTTGTGTGGCCGGACTGTAACATGGTAAAACGAATCCAGGCTTCTTCCGGGCCCCAGTAGGAATAGGTGCTGCATTTCCCGGTTTCCATCTCGTAACAGGTGTGGTAGGTAATCAGCAATTCTTCCCAGGCCGGATCGGCTTTTCGCGCATCCAGGTCTTTTCCGGTGACGCCTTTGGCCAGGCCTTCCGCCAGGGCACGCCAGACGTCCCGGTAGTCCACGCCTTTATGGATGGGCTGGCGGTCGCCGCCCAGGCACCAGAGGATGTTCGGACGTTTTCCGTAGCGGCGTCCGATCCATTCGCCGTAGCCTTTGGCGTTTGCCAGGGTGACGGTTTTCGGGAAGGTGTCTCCCCGCCAGTTGTCGCCCACGACCAGTTGGCCCCATACGGGGAGAAGCAGTACGTAGAATCCGTAGGCTTCCGCCCGGTCCAGGCACCAGTCCAGCCAGGTGAAATAGGCTTCATTGGGTGTTTCCAGGTTCCCGTCCAGAAGGGCGGGGATTCCGGCGGGGTTCTGCATGCAGACGTCCCGTTCCGGGTCCAGGGCTACGATCTGAAGTACGGTAAAGCCCTGGCTTTTGCGTTTCTTCATATAATAATCGACGTCGTCCCATTTCAGGCGCTGGGGAAGTGTCCAGGCGGTATCCGCCAGCCAGGGAAACGGGGTTTTGTCGGGCAGTTCGAAGTATCTGCCGTTTTCTGAAATCTTCAGCCGTTCCATTTCAGGTTCCTTTTCTGGGGAATTCTCCCCGTACATAGGCATTTATGGTTTATTCGAAATCTACGGATTTCCGAAGGGCCGCTGACTTCCGTGCAAGTTCCATGACCTGAAGTACCCGGCGCACCTGTTCGGGTTTGACGACCAGTTCTTCTTCGCCGTTCAGGACACCCACCAGGTTGCGGAAGAAGTCGTTCCAGTCGTTGTGTTTCCGGTGGATTTCCGGAAGGGGTTCGGTGGAAACTACGTCTTCGGCTTTTACGGAGAAGGTGCGGGTGGGGCCTGCGTCAATGTTTTTGACGGTTTTCGGGAGGGATTCCCGGAATTCTTTGGCCCGGTAAATGGCGCCTTCGTCGGCTTTGATGTTTTCGACGACCAGGGTGCCTGTGTCACCGGCTACGTACCAGCGGGGCAGTTTCTTTAACAGGAAGGTGCCCAGTTCGATTTCTGCGGCCAGGCCGTTGTCGAAGTAGAGCAAGATCCGGAAGTAGTCGTCTACGGATTTGTTTACGGCGCATTTCATGTCGGCGCTGATCTGGGTGATTTTTCCGGGGATCAGGTCGAGCATCTGGTCGATCAGGTGGACGCCCCAGTCGTAGAGCATGCCGCCGCCGCATTCGGGGTATTCGTGCCAGTCGTGCATGCGGCCGAAGACGCCGTAGTGACTGGATTTTATCATGTAGACATTGCCGAGGGCGTTTTCTTCCAGGACTTTCTTAACCGTGCAGTAGTCGCGGTCCCAGCGGCGGTTTTGGTCTACGGTGAAGAGGACGCCATTTTCCTGGGCGGCCTGGTACATTTCGTCAAATTGGGCGACGTTCAGGGCACAGGGTTTTTCGACGATGATGTTCTTTTTGGCTTTGGCGGCGTCGATGGCGATGTCGCGGTGCAGGTGGTTGGGGACGGAGATCATGACCCATTCCACGTCCGGGTCTTTCAGGAGATCCTGGTAGGCCGAGTAGCGTTTCACGCCTGCCGGGGCTTCGGAAAGTTTTTCCGGGTCGGTGTCGCAGATTGCGGTGATTTCGACTTCGTCCAGGGTGCCGGCGTGGTTGTTGTGCCATTGGCCCATGAAGCCGTAGCCGATGATTCCGAGTTTGAGTTTTTTCATCTTTCGTCATCCTCGCTTTCTTTGGGTTCGGTTCGTGTTTGATGATTGTATTATAGCTTGGATGGTGGGTTGAGGCTATGGTTATTCTTTCGCAAAACTACGCATATCTTTACATTCGAGGAGCCAGACGCGGGGCGCCAGGAAGCATAGGGCGTCGTGGATTGCAGGACGCCGCCGCGTCAGCGAAAACCTTTCGGGGAACGGGGCAACGTCATCGTCAAACTTCCCCTAACTGCGACTAGGACACTCAGGAGAGCCCTCGTGCCCAAGTCTTAGTAAGGGGCGATTTCGACTCTTCCTAAGTGCGCCCCTCGAAACACGTCCCCGCCAGCCTTCCGCTTCCCCGACGGCTGGCTTTGAATGCCTCTGCTTTTATCTTGGCTGCGGGGATTTGGCGGCGTCTCGAAACACGCTCTAAACCTGCCCCTCGAAACACGTTCACATAGCTTTCTTGGTTAGCCAGTCCGCCAGCAGGCCCGCGATTTCGGCGCTGTTTTTTTCCAGCATCATCATGTGGCCGTTTCCGTGGATGCCAAGGTCGGGGAGGTGGAGGTAGTCGGCGGGGACGCCTGCCTGGGTTAGGAAGGCGGCGGTCTGCCAGTCGAAGGCGGCGTGGTAGGAGCATTCGCTGGTGAGGAGCAGGGTCGGGATGCCCGTTAAGTTTTTGAGTTTGCGGGCGGGTTCGGTCTGGAGATAGCCTGCGGCTGGCCTGCCGCCGGTTTCTTCAGGGCGGAAGGGGCGGATGCGCAGGTCGCCCGCGGTCTGGATCGGCGGTTCGAAGGTTAGGGGCAGGTGGGCGATTCCCCAGTTCGTGGGATGTCCGGTTTCGTCGATCTGAGGTTTTCCGGTCTGGATGTTGACGAAGGGCGGGCCGGAGGGCTCCACGGCGATCATGGCTTTTACGAGATCCGGGCGGGCGTCGCCGATTTCCCAGACGCAGGGGCCGGCCTGGGAGTGGCCGATGACGATCATCGGCCCCGCCTGGTCTAATAGGGCGCAGGCTGCATCCCGCACCAGCTCCTGTGTTTCCGCAATGCCGACCAGGCAGTCTACCTGGGAGGCATAGAACGCGTCAAAGACCGGGTCGCCGGGATATCCGGCGTTCTCGCCGCCCGGCCACTGGGTATGCGCGCACCCTTCCACCGCGGAGGGCCCGGTAAAGCTGTTTACGATTTCCTGGGTGGAAAAGGTATACCGCTCCCCGCGAAGCGTCCGGTGGCATGCGGAGCGCCCCCGCTCCGGCTGGTCTGCCACATAGACCACGTAGCCCTGGTTTAGGAAGTCCCAGGCCCATCCGGGACGTCCGTCCGGGGCGTACATCCAGCAGCTCCCGGTCTGGGCCGCGCCGTGGAGGAACAGCACCGGATAGGGGTGGCGGATTTCTTTTGGAACATAAACTTCCACGTACATCTGCCCGGCAAAGCATTGCTTCCCGTCCACTTCGGTATAGGCTCCACCCGCATAGAGGAACCCTCTGGAATCCAGCATGGACATGTCCTGAAGCGGGATCGGCAGCTTCATACCCTGGAGCGGACGCGGCGACTCTATATTCTGGAGCGGATGCGGCGACTTTTCGGACTTTTGCCCGCACTCCTCCAGATAAATCGTTCCGGTAATGCCGGAACCGCATGTCGGGACAGGCCCCTTTTTCGTAACCGGATACATCTCCCGTTCGAGCGTGGTCGCCACTTCGATGCACAGTTCATTTTCGCCCTCATGCAGAAGGCCAGTCAGGTCATAGCGGTAAGGCGGCGCGATCTGGATTCCGGCGCTTTCGCCGTTGACAAAAACCTCCACACCTTCAGCCGCATCTTGGATTTCGAGCAGCAATTCCGTTTCTTTTTTATAAAAAATATGATTCGTATAGCGTACAAAACCGGAAAATGTGGGATTTTCCTCGGCAAGTCTGTCCGGTATGGATACCGATGTTTCTTCTTTAAAATTCGGATAATCGATACTTCGGCAGATGCTGCGCTTCCAGCCGGAAATAAAAGGCTTTCTCGCTTCTGTCAGGAGAATCGGTTCTTCCAGCTTTCGCGCCGTTTCATCAAAAACAACGATAAGTGGTTTCAGAGGTTCCAGGCATACGCGAAGTACGGTTCCCTCTTCGGTTTCTTCTGCCTGCAAGGTTTCCAGCCGGTTATCCCACGCATTGTACGCATAACAGCGGCCTTTCTGCCGAATCCGAATCTCTCCGGTATAGGGTTTCGCGCCCTCATTCGAAAGCAGATACAGATCGCTTCCATTCTGGCGATGCTGGTAATACTGATAATGCAAATAGCGCAGGTAACGATTCCCCGGAACCACCTCGATTTCCCGAATCGAAAGGCTTTCCAAAACCTCCAAAAGCTCATCCAGTTTGACGCAGAGACAGTCTTTCAACTCAGCCGGAAGCACGCCTTCCCCGCTGCAAATCCCTTTCGGCCGCTGATCGATAAAAATCACATGGCCGCCCTGCTTTTGCAGTTCCGCCATCCCTTCCGCAGCTTCCTTCGTGATATAATCATACGCCGGAACCACCAGCACCTCATACATCTGGCCGTTCACATGAAGTTTTTCAGAAACCTCTGTCCCGAATGCAGCCCTGTCTGCGAACACATCCGACGGGATAAAATCATAGTCAATCTGTCCGTCTGCCAAAGACACCGCCGGTTCCTGCATCATCATCGCACTTCCGCACCAGTCCGATTCGCCCTGGTACAATATCCCTACCGGGGCAATGTGCCTCCCATCGTTTATCAGCTCGCACACCCGGTTCCCATACGCCATCAGCTTCCCAAAATGCCGGTACTGCGGATTATTCCCATGCGCATAAAAATGCGGCGGACAGTCCGGGTCCGGAAACTCCTTGGCGGAAAACGCATGGGGAACATAGTGGTTAATCCCCCGCACCAGAAAATGATCCAGCAGGTACTTCTCCAGATGCACCCCTTCCGACCATCCATACGCCCCAAAGACCTCGCACATGGAGCGCCCCTTCTTTAACGGCTCCAGCGCCGCCGCCGAAGCCGCCAGCTTCCCCAGCGCATAATGATAGAAATGGCCGTCCCGCTTCGCATCCCCTTCTTCCCGCTGGGGCAGAACCTGCCCGACAATGTCGTCGATTCCAGCCATATCCTGTCCGGCCAGCCCCCTAAAATAGTGTCCCAGACTGCTGCCCGTCCGGCTGTGCTGGTTATTGTCCTCAATCAGATGGCCAATGTATTCCACACCGTGTTCCCGGCACCAGTCGCCGATCTGATAAGAGAAATCCCGCTTCACGGCCTTTGTCACCGCATTCATATAGTCATAACGTGCTTTGGCGCAGAGATCACTTTCAAAAGGCTGTTCCCAAATCAATGGCAGATACAGCGCATACCGCTCGCCCCAGCATTGTTTCAGCTCCGCTTCCACTTCCCGGCTCCAGGCCTGGTCATCCAACTCACTGATCTTCTTCCCCGTCTCGTACAGGTGGCCATTCCCAATCTCCGGCTCATCCGAAAAAAACCCGGCAATCGTCTTCCCGAAATCCTCCCCATAATGCTGATAATGCGGCTCATAAACCGTATCGATCAGCACCCGGCAGCTCGCCGCATCCATCATATTGATATAATCCCGGTGGGGCCCCCGGTTCCTGGTCAGATAGCAAAGGGCCAGCTTCCACTTCCCTTCCGGAACTTCAAACCGAATCCGGTTTTCCGGAATCTGCCCGGACAAATCCCGCAGATCCTCCTCGCCGCTTCCCCCTTCCCGAATCGCTGTCACACTCACCAGACAGTCGTCCGAAAAAAACGGAAGTTCTTTTTTAATCCACGCATCCATCGCCGTCGGCTTCCAGGGACTCGCCGACTGTCTGTCCTCCAAGGACAGTTCCATCACGGTTCCACTTTCGGTGCAGGCCACCGTCTCCATCACAAGGCTCTGCCTGCGCAGGGAAATGTCCTGTTTTTCCATGGCTCCGTTCGCATACCCGGTGGGGAAATGGCTGTCGTCCAGAATCCAGACTTTCATGTCCCGCTTCCTGGCCTCATCCAGGATCACATCCATGTCCTTCCACCATTTCTCCCCCAGGAAATCCGGGTGCGGGCGGCTCTCCACACAAACCGCCCCGATATTGCTCTCGTGAATCACCTTCATATACTCCCGCAATACCTCTTCGGACTCCCCATGCTGCCAGAAAAAGGGGAAAATATAATTTCCGCCCCGGTTTTCCAGTAATTTCTCCACTTTCTGATTCATACGCCCATTCCTTTAATCTTTTATCAGTACAAAACTCCTCTGATTCTCTGTCTCGCTGCTGTTTCCAACAAAGACCCGGAACTCGCCCGCTTCGCTTACGCGTCCCTGGCCTTCCTTATAAAACCGCAGCATTTCTTCGCTGATTTCAAAAACAACCGTTTCCACTTCACCCGGCTTCAGGGTCACTTTCCGGAAGTCCTTCAGCTCCTTCACCGGACGCGCCACGCTGGCCGCCACATCCCGGATATAAAGCTGCACGACCTCGGTTCCTTCGCATTTTCCAATATTTTTCACGGTAACGCTCGCCGTCACCGTCTCGCCAGGACGCAGGGTTTCCCGATCCAGGACAAGTTCCGAAATCGAAAATTCCGTGTAGCTTAACCCATATCCGAAGGGATACAGCGGTTTATTCGGAATATCCAGATACCGCGAAAGGAACCTGTCTTCATCCCCTTCTTTGTAGGGACGCCCGGTATTCAGCGCATTGTAGTACACCGGAACCTGTCCCACGCAGTACGGGAAGGACATGCTGAGTTTGCCGGACGGATTCACCTTCCCGGTGAGTACATCCGCAATGGCATGTCCCCCTTCCGTCCCCGGCATCCACACTTCCAGCACCGCCCGCGCCTTCCGGCTCACTTCCCGCAGATCCAGCGGCCGCCCGCTAAAGAGCACCACAACCACGTTTGGATTCACCGCGGAAACCTTCCGGAACAGTTCCATCTGGATCTCCGGAATCTCGATCATTGCGCGGCTGGCCGCCTCGCCGGACTGCAGATAGTGTTCTCCCAGCGCCAGAATCACCACGTCAGCCTCCTTCGCCGCATTGCACGCCTCTTCTTCCATCTGACGGCACTCTTCGGCACTGTACTCCATCTTTTCCTCTGTCCGGAATCCCACCAGGCGCACGCCGTTTTCCAGAAGGGGGCTGCCCTGGCAATAAGCCATCCGCTCCGGCGCAAAGACTTCCTGGGCCGCCTCCTGAATGGTCACGCTGTCCTTCGCTTCCCCGGCCACAGCCCAACTGCTCAGCATCTCTTTCCGGTTCACATACGGCCCAATAAACGCGATTTTCTGTTCGGCAGACACCGGAAGCACCCCGTCATTTTTCAGCAGGACGAAGGATTTCGCCGCCGCTTCCCTGGCCAGCGCCCGATGCTCCGGACACAGAATCACTTCTTTTTCCTTCTCCGGGTCTGCATCCTTAAAAGGATTTTCGAACAGGCCCAGGTCATTTTTCAGCTTCAGAATCCGCCAAACCGCCTCGTCCAGCAGCCTTTCGTCAATCTTTCCCTCTTCAATCAGCCTGCACAGATTTCCGGAATACACATTCGTACACATATCAATGTCTACGCCCGCTTCCAGCGCCTTCTTCGCCGCGTCCGCCTTATCTTCCGCATAGCCGTGATTGATGGTTTCCAGGATCGCCGCAAAATCCGAGATCAGCACGCCCTCGAACCCCATCTCATCCCGCAGAATGTCCCGCATCAGATGCCGGTTTCCCGTGGCCGGAATCCCGTCCACCGTATTAAAGGACGTCATCACCATGGCCGCGCCGGCCTGAATCCCCGCCTCATAAGCCGGAAGATAGGCATTCCGAAACGTGTGCTCGCTGATTTCCGCCGTATTATAGTCCCGGCCCGCTTCCGCCGCGCCGTACCCCGCAAAATGCTTCACGCACGCCGCCACGCGCCCCGGCTCCTTTAAATCCTTCCCCTGGAATCCCTTCACCATCGCCGCCGTCATCCGGCTGTTCAGATACGGATCTTCCCCGGTGGACTCCATCACCCGGCCCCATCTGGCGTCCCGCACCAGGTCGGCCATGGGCGAAAAGGTCACATGAAGCCCGGAAACCGCCGCTTCCTTCGCCGCCGTCTGCGCGCATTTTTCCGTCATCTCCGGGTCAAAGGACGCGCCCTGCCCGATGGGCGCCGGAAACACCGTGCGCATCCCATGAATGATATCCTTCATAAACAGCATCGGAATCCCGTGGGGCTGGCGCTCCATCTGCAATTTCTGCAATGCAATCAATTTTTCCGCCCCATGTGTCCCGATCGCCGCCCCGGCCAGGTCAAAATCCTCTTTCTCCCAGCCGAATCCCGCCGCGGAACCCATCAGCGCATCGTCCGTATTTTCCATCAGAAAGCGCGCCATCACCTGAAGGGTCTGGCCTACTTTCTCTTTCCTTGTCATCGAGTTTAAAAGCTGTTTTAATTCCTGTTCTGTCATCTTCGCGAATCCTCCTTCTTTTTCTTTTCACGCAGGACAAAGTACACCCATGCCGCGGCAATTGGAATCGCACACAGCATATACATGGTTCCATAGCCTGCCTGTTCTGCTAAGGCTCCGCCTAAAATCGGCCCGACAGCCTGTCCCAGGTCGCCGCCGATATACATCGTACTGCTGGCAAGCCCCCGCTTTTCCGGAGGCACGCTCTTAAACGCTTCCGTCTGAAGAGCCGGCTGGGACATGCCCTGTGCAATGGCCTTCGTGCACCCGGCGATCAGAAGCACCGGAAGCGACCAAGCATTCCCGATCAGCAAAAGTGTCGCCACCCCGCAGACAAAGGCCGGATACAGGTTCTTTCCCAGCGACCACTGGTTCATCTTCTTCGCCAGCAAAATCCTGGTCGCGATCAGCACGACCGCATTCACCGTGAAATGCAGATCCACATTGGAAATGGCCCGCTCCGCCGCAAACGCCACCAGAAAGGTGCTGACCACCCCGTTCATCATGGTAAACGACGCGTTCACGCCGGAAAGCCCGATCAGGCTTTTCTCCGCAATCACCAGTTTTCTTTTCCCCTGCTGCTCCACCTTCTTTTCCGGCGGCGTGTAGGGGTACAGAAGCGACGCAATGGAAGCGATGGACAGCATGACCGTCCCAACCAGCATACACACCCGGTAGCCCGCCGTACTGCTTAACCAAATTCCCAGGCTTGGCCCAATCGCCATACTCGCCACAGACATCAGCCCGTAGTAGCTGATGGCCTCGCCCATCCGTTTTTCCGGTACGCTCTCGCTGACCAGCACCAGGCTGGCCGTGCTGGAAATGCCGAAAGCCACGCCGTGGAGCCCTCGGAAACATATTATCACAGGAATGCTTGGAATGACAGAATAAAGAAGGAGAGAGATTGTCATGAGTACCGTAAAGCCTGCCATCAGGTGTTTGCGGTTTTTCGTATCTGCCAGGACGCCGCTTACGGGCCTGGAAAACAGAGAGGTAAAGGCAAACAGGCCGCCTACAATTCCACAAATGGACACACTCGCTCCAAGTGTGCCCATATATCCGGTCAGAACCGGTGTGATCATATTATAGCTCAGCCATGCGAAGAAGTTCGTCACAGACAGCAGGATGTAAGGTTTTGTCCACAAACCTGACTTTTCTGCCGTACTCATTCCCAAACAATCCCCCTATACTTACGGAAGCCTTCCATGCTGACTTTTACGCTCTCAAGCTGGTTCAGTTTCGTCGCATCCTGTTCCAGAATGATGTAGTCCACGCTTCCCATCTCATTTGCGGTGTCGATAATGGACTGGATATCCATGCAGCCGTAGCCGATTTCAATGAAGTCGTCATTGCACTTCGTACCTACCCAGAGTTTCTGGTCGATGACCGTATCTTTTCCGACAACGTCGAACATGTTCACCGGATTCTTAGAGTCTTTGACCAGGTCTTTCTGATGCAGCTTCTTGATCCGGCTTCCGAAATGCTTCATGACTTCCACCGGGTCCAGGCCTGCGCGAAGCGTCCAGTACGTATCCAGCTCCAGGTTTACGTGGGCCGGGTCGGTATTGTTCACGATGGCGTCCATGACGGTTTCGCCGTCGAATTCCTGGAATTCATGGTAATGGTTGTGGTACAGGAAGGTCATGCCCTCTTCGGCGGCCATCTTTCCCATCTGCTCCAGAAGTTCCACCTTGCGCATCACGTCGTCCCGGCTGGAGAAGTAATCCATCGGGTAGATGACGGTGGTGTTGCCGATCTTCTGGTTGTATTCGATGACTTTTTTGTAATTGTCCAGGTTAAACGGATAAATGTGTGCGCTGACTACCTGCGCCCCCGCGTCGTCCAGCACTTTTTTCAGTTCTTCTGCGCTGACACCAAAGCCGATGCCCTGATCTTCCAGCGCGTTGTGGTTCGCCGCTTCCAGGTATTTGTAGCCCGCTTCCGCTACCTGGTAAATGGTCTTGATGGGATCTGCTTTCATCAGTTCCCGAACCGAATATAATTGGATACCTACTTTTAATGCCATAGCAATTTCCTCGCTTTCGTTTTCTTTTATCGTACCGCATTTCCCTTTTCCGCGCTATGTCCTTCTTTGTGGGAAACTACGCATATGTTTACTTCTCTTCAATATCCCTTCCCCGCAGCCGGGGCCCGGCGGCTTACTCCCCGATATCCGGAAGCACGTCCGCCGGAATCGGGCACTGATACGTCTGTCCCTCCATCCGTCCGGCAAATTCCGCCTTCGCCTGCTCCACAAGCTCCGGATGCTCCATCAGATCCACGCACGCCCCGGCCATCACCTGGCCCGCATAGATCACGCCCTTATGCGCAATTCCCGTGTGGTTGCAGGCTACGTACTGCCAGGAATGCTCCGGAATCCGCGCCGCCGCCGTGGGCGCGAAAAACATTGCCGTGGGACATAAGAAACTGACGTCCCCCACATCCGTACTGGCGCAGATCGGGTCTTCCCAGTGCCGGTAAGGCAGGACGAAATCGTTCAGATTCCAGCCTTTTTTCGCCGCCCGCGCCGCCAGAAGCTTCTTCCACTCCGGATCTAACTTGGCCGCCAGGTCTGTGGCGCTCTCCTGCACTTCATAGGACTGGTTAATGGCCGCGCCGAATGCATATTCCTCTTCCGTATAAACCGGGAAAGGCGCTTCTTCCAGATTCGCCTGAAGGACACGTTCCAGAACCTCGTTCGGAATCGTCTCCGACAGCGCGGAGGTCAGCTCGATTTCCACCGTCGTTTCCGTCATCAATGCTGCGCCCTGTGCAATCTTTTTCACCCGCTCGCACAGTGCCATTGCCTGTGCAACCTTCGGCGCGCGGATACTGTATTCCATCTTCGTATAATCCTGCACCACGTTCGCCGCTTTTCCGCCCGCGTCCAAAAACGCGTAGTGCACCCTGGCCTTATCCGCCATGTGTTCCCGCAGAAACTGCACGCCGATGTTCATCAGCTCGGCCCCGTCCAGCGCGGAACGCCCGCTCTCCGGAGTCGCCGCCGCATGGGCCGCAATGCCGTGGAACGTGACCTCCAGATGGATCACCGCCAGCGTAGAGCCGCTGAACACATTGGCCGTCGCATACGGATGCCAGGTCAGTGCCGCATCCAGCCCTTCGAAAATGCCTTCTCTCGCCATGAAGACCTTTCCGGAGCCGCCTTCCTCCGCCGGGCATCCCAGATAAATCACGGTCCCGGAAACTTCCGGATGGGCCTGTAAATAATCCTTTACAGCCACCGCGCCTGCAAGCGCCCCCACGCCCAGGCAGTTGTGACCGCAGCCATGCCCGTTTCCGCCTTCCACTTCCGGTTCCCGCACCGCCACGCCGGCCTTCTGGCTTAAGCCCGCCAGCGCGTCAAACTCGCCCAGGATTCCGATCACCGGTTTCCCATGGCCATAAGTTCCTGAAAAGGCTGTGGGAATCCCGGCCAGCCCCCGCTCGACCGCGAACCCTTCCTTTTCCAGAATCCCGATCAGCTCCTGGCTGGAACGGTACTCCCGGAAGCTGGTCTCCGCATATTCCCAGATGTGGTCCGCCGCCTGGATGTACTGTTCCTGTTTTTGACTGACTGATTCAAATAACTGTTCCTTCGCCGTCATGGCGCACCTCCCGTTCCCACCGGGGACATTCCCCGGCCTTTTATTGAAATTGTTCAGAAATCAGTTCCGCCGCAATCGCAAACCCGGTCTTCAGGCTGTCCGTGTAAATCCATTCCTCTCTGGTATGGGCCTGTCCCCCCAGACAAAGCCCGATGGTCGCCGCCGGAATCCCCAGAGAAAACGGGATATTGCAGTCCGTGGATGCGGAGGTAAAGCCCGGCATCCGCCCGCTGTGTTTCGCGATAATGTCCCTGCACATATTCGAAAGCGCTTCCTGCGCCGGATTCTTCGCGTCTTTCCGCCCGCAGGGCCGCTCGCCCATGATCTCTACATTGACCTCCAGCCCTTTGTTCCGGAAATCCGCCACAACCCGTTCAAAATTCTCACGTACCAGGGCCATGCTTTCCAGATTGTCCGAACGGAACTCATAGAGCATTTCCGCCTGCTGTGCGATCGTGTTGACGGAAGTCCCTCCTTTGACCACGCCCACATTGTAGGTGGTCTTGCTTCCGTCCTGGGGCACCTGATATTTGTACAATTCCTGGATCATCGCCGCCAGTTCCGCCAGGGCGTTCCGGTTTCCGAAATTAAAATACGAATGGCCGCCCTCGGTCTTCACTTCCACGCGATACCGGGTGGAACCCACTGCGCAGTTGCACACTTCGTCAATGTAGCCGTCAAAGGATACCACCTGCGCCAGGCTGTCCTGATACCGCTTCACAAGCGCCTTGGAGCCTTTCAGATTTCCCAGGCCCTCCTCACAGGAATTCGCCGCGAAAATCAGGTTCCCTTTCGTTTCCGGCTGATACTGCGCCGCGTATTTAGCCATCAAAAGCAGGATCGCCACATTAGCCGTGTCGTCTCCAACGCCCGGCGAGAACATTTTCCCGCCCTCTTCCCGGACGCCCATGGACTCCATATCCGGAAATACCGTATCCGTATGGGCCATGAACAGCGCGGTGGGCTTCCCTTCCTCATACCGGTAAGGGTAGATCACATTTTTCGCCTCGTCGATAAAGACGCCTTTGGCTCCCTGGTTTTCCAGCCATTCTTTGATGAACGCTGCCCGGCGCTCCTCGTAGTGGCTGGGGGCCGGGATCTTGCAGAGTTCCCACAAGAGTCCCTTCACCTCGTCCTGATGCTCTTTTACAAATGTTTCCAGTCTTTGTTCCATTTCTGATCATCCTTTTACTGCGCCAAGTGTGATACCTTTTGCAAAGTTATTCTGAATAAACGGATAGATAATGGCAATCGGCAGGATACCGATGACCGCGATCGCCATACGCACCGAGGTAGACGGCAGCGTTGATAGATCCGTCGACTGCCCTACCGTCACATTCGAGGACAGGTACTGAATTTCCTGGATCATCCGGTTTAACAGGTTCTGGATCGTAAACAGCTCGGTTTTCGTGGTAATGTAGTACAGACCGTTCTGCCAGTCGTTCCAGTACAGGATCATCGTAAACAAGGCAACCGTTGCAATGATCGGCTTCGACATCGGGATCGATACCTTGTAAAAGGTCTGGAACTCGCTCGCCCCGTCGATGGAGGCCGCCTCCAGGATTTCCTCCGGAAGGCTGGTCTGGAAATAGCTCCGCATCAGCATGATATAGTAGGCACGTACCAGCAGGTTCGGGATCAAAAGCGCCCAGATCGTGTTTTTGATGTGGAAGGTGCCCGTATACATCATGTAAGTCGGAACCAGGCCGCCGTTAAACAGCATGGTGAAGAATACATAGAAGGTCAGGAACCGTTTCCCCGGAATGCCCGGACGGGAAATCGCGTAAGCCAGCATCGTGGTCACTGTCAGGCTCACCGCAAGGCCAAGCCCGGTCACAACGAAGGACATTCCGTATGCCCGCATGATCACGCCGCCGCTCTTGAACAGATACTTATAGGCATCCAGGCTGAATTTTTCCGGGAAGAACTGATAGCCGTTCCGGATCAGCGCCGTATTGTCCGTAAAGGAAGAAACCACCAGGAGAATCAGCGGAATAATGCAGCAGATTACATCCAGGCTCAGAAATATATTTGCAAAAGCCAGAAATCCTTTTGTTCTTTTGGAATTCATCTCGCCACCTCCTAAATAAATGCGCTGTCTTTATCAATTTTCCGTGTCACCGCATTCGCCAGCATAACAATGATAAAGCCAACCACCGACTGATACAGACCCGCCGCGGCGCTCATACCGATATTCCCCTGCTGCAGCAGTCCGCGGTATACATAGGTATCGATTACGTTTGTCGTCGAATAAATACTTCCGGAGTTCATCGGAACCTGATAGAACAGGCCGAAATCCGAGTAGAAAATACGGCCGATCGACAGCATCACCATCGTGATGATCGTCGGGCGCAGCAGCGGAAGCGTGATATAGCGAATCTTCTGCCAGGGGCCCGCCCCTTCCAGCTCCGCCGCTTCGTAGTAGCCCCGGTCGAATCCGACGACGGATGCGTAGTACGTGATACTGGTATAACCAGTGCTCTGCCACAGATACACGATGACAATGATCACCGGCCAGTATTTCGCCTCACTGTACCAGCTGATCCCCTCTTTTCCCAGCGCTTTCAGGATCGCATTGTTGATAAATCCGGATTCTGCGCTCAGGAACGCGAATACCAGGTAACTGATGATAACCCAGGAAATCAGGTGCGGAAGCAGGATTACGCTCTGGTAAAGCTTCGCGGCCCGTGCCTGCACTTCGCTTAACAGGATTGCAATGCAGACCGACAAAACGGTTCCGCAGATAATAAACGCGATATTATATCCAAGAGTATTTCGGGTAATCGTCCAGGCGTCCGAGGTTGCAAACAAAAATTTGAAATTTTTCAGGCCTGCCCAACTGCTGCCCCAGATACCCTTTCTGGCACTGTAGTTTTTAAATGCAATGATCAGCCCGCCCATCGGCAGGTAGTTATTGATAAACAGATACGCCAAACCCGGCAAAGCCATCAGATAGAACGGCAGGTAGCGGCGCACCTTGCTCTTTTTCTTTCCCTTCGTCATGGTTCATTCCTCCCTTTTGGGTGCAAAAAGGGCCCGGCGGAGTCCGCCGAGCCCCCTCGCTTCGTTCATAGTCTTATTTCTGCTGTAGAATTATTCTCCCTGGGCTGCCAGCCATGCATCGAGCTGCTCCTGTTTCTCGTCGATGATGGTCTGCAGGCCTGCTGCGTACAGTTTTTCGTTCATTTCCGGAAGGGTGGTCTCCGGATCCAGAGCGCCGCATTCCAGGCTCATCCGATATTCGTCGTATACGCTCTGTACGGCTGCCATCTCAGTGGTTACGTCGATGTTGTCATAGAAGAAACCATATGCTTTGGAAACAATACCGGTCTGGTTCCATTCCTTGGTCTGCTCCCATACATCCGGGTCATTGGTTTCCCATACTTTTGCCAGGAATTCGTTGCCGACTGCCCAAACGTTTGCGGACATGTTATAACCAACGGTGGTGGCGTCTACGCCGTCCGGATAGCGGATGGTTCCGTCGTCATTTACCACATAGTGTTCGCCTTCGATACCGTAGCACATCAGGTCAACGATTTCCGGATCGGTGTAAAGCAGGTTGATGAACTGCATGGCTTTTTCCGGATATTCGCAGTTTTCCGGGATCGTCCACTGCCAGTTGTTGCCGGTCTGGGTGAAGGTTTCCAGAACCTGTACGAAGGTCATATCTACGCCGCTGGCGTTTTCTTCCTGGGTTTCGATGCCCGGCTTGTTTGCGTTGAAGTAGCAGAACAGGTTTCCGGCTTTCATCAGGCTGGAACCGGCTTCCGTTGCGGTGGTTACGTCTTTGCTGAAGAATCCGCTTTCATACCAGTTATGCATCACATCCAGGTAGTTCCGATAGCCTTCGGATTCGAACAGGTTCGTTACCGTGGTGGTCTGGCCGTGGTCTTCCAGAACGCCGAAGTAGTCGCCCAGCTTATCCCATTCGATACAATACTGCATCGGGGAATACCCTACCGTCGCAGGTGCTACGACCGTCATATCCGGCTCGTTTTCATGAACGATCTGGAAGATTTCAGTCATGTCGTCATAGCTGGATACATTGGAAACGTCGATGTCATATTTCTCCAGGATATCGGTCCGCATACCAAAGGTTCCATATCCGCAGGCAGAGTCTGCAATTACCGGGATGCCGTACTGAATACCGGCTACCTGGCCCTGCTGCAGCCATTCGTCGCCTGCCGCTTCGATGATGCCTGTTCCGTACTCAGCCAGCAGGTCATCCAACGGCTTTAAGGCTTCGCTTGCAAGCGCCGTGGTGTAAACGCCGGAGTTGCATCCCATGACATCCAGCTTTTCATCGCCGGAAAGCATCAGGGTCATCTGCTGTTTGTAGCTTCCGGAGGGGATGATCAGCAGTTCCACTTCCGCGCCGATCTTCTCTCTTGTGATCTCACTGATCTTTTCCTGTACTTTGTCAACTTCTGCGGGGGTGGTTCCGGTGATACGTAAGGCTACGACTAATTTGTCAACGTCCTCTGCGCTCGTCCCCATCGCCATGCTCATTGCCATTGCGCCGATTGTCAGCATTGCTAAAACTTTTTTCTTCATGTTCGCTCTCCTTCTCTTTGTTGTTTTTGTAGGTCTTTCTTTAAGGTATCTTAAATTTATCATATTTTTTTAGAAGGAAAGTATAAAAATTCTGTTCCAAATTATAAAAATTCCGTCATGTTGCCGTGCTGTTTGCCTCTTCTTTGATATCATCCGGAAGAAGGATCAAAGCACACGCGCCGCCGGTCTGCGGGTCGTTGTAACAGGTGATCTTCGCCGTATCGTGATACAGAAGCCAGAGGCGCTGGCTCACGTTCCGGATGCCGAAATGCTCCCCTTTTTCGTCCAGGATCTTCCGGTTCTTTTTCAGGCATTCCAGTACCCGTTCGGGGTAGCCTTCGCCGTCGTCCCGGATTTCGATTTCCAGCATATGGGGATCTTCTTTTTGGCGCACGGCCCGGATCCAGATGTGGGTG
This sequence comes from Eubacteriales bacterium, assembly GCA_030536575.1. Classification (GTDB taxonomy): domain Bacteria; phylum Bacillota; class Clostridia; order Lachnospirales; family Lachnospiraceae; genus Limivivens. The sequence goes on from JAUNPS010000045.1 coordinate 22,417, forward strand.
ATCTCGCCTGCAGTCACCTGGTATTTCACGGTGTTTTCCACGAAGGTCTGGATCAGCAGGGGCGGGGCCAGCACCGTCCGCACGTCCTCCCCGATCTCCATTTCGCAGACAATGCTGTCCGGAAAGCGGAGCTGCTGAATCTGCAGGTAGTTCTCCACGCAGGCCAGTTCCCGCTCCAAGGTGTCCAGCGCACTTCCTTCCATCGTGTAGCGCAGATGGTTCCCCAGGTAGGTGGTCATCTGCTGGAGCAGGTCGTTTCGTCCCATCATGGAGAGATTATGGATGACGTTCAGGCAATTGATATAAAAATGCGGGTTTGCCTGAAGCTTCATGTACTGAAGCTCCGCCCGCTGACGCCGGATACTTTCCTCATAGACGTCGATTTTCAGGTCTGCGATCTGGCTGCTCATGTCATCGAAAGCCTTGTTTACCATTGCGAATTCTTCGCAGTCCACATTTTCCTGGATGTGGATATCGAACTGTCCTTCGCTTAAACATTTCATGCCCCGCACCAGCTCGCTTAACGGCCAGAGTACCCAGCGGCGCATAATTGCCGTAAAGCCGATCAGGAACAGGATCAGCAGTACCGCCAACATTACGATCAGCACCCGGAAAGATTGGAGACCTTCCAGAATATTGTTGTCCCGGATCAGCGCCACCAGCCCGTAATCACCGCAGGAAGAGGGGACGGAGAGCATCATGAAGCGCTCCCGGTTCCCGCCGTCTTTCCGGTAATACTGCTGTTTTCCGGTGATTTGGATCGTGTCGGTTAAAGCCGGAAGCTGATGGCCCAGCTCTTCCCCGTCCACGGTACAGAAGGCCAGATATTCCATTTCGCCGAAACCGTCTTCCCGGAGGCGTTCCACCAGCGTGGAGACTTTCACACAGGCGCCCATATAGGTATCCCGCATCTTCAAAATCCGGATCAGGTAGGGTTCGCTGCCAATCCAGTACCAGATCCATTTCCCGCCAGAACCCTCTCCCTGCGCAATGATTTCTTTCGCCATCGCCCGAATCCGCGTCCGCTCTTCCCCGCCGATTCCATAATCGGAAGCATCCTGAAACTGATCCCGATTTGCCACGTAGACGAACAGATCCTCAATGTAGCTGTAGGAGGGAATGGCGGCTTCCAGTTCTTTTACCATTCTGGCTTGTGCAGTATAAAATTCTTTGTCATCCTGGGTGTAAGCGGCTGTGACCAGATTAGTGGATGACTGGAAGCCTACGAAAAAGTTTTCTACATCTTCGAAAGCATTGTCCACATTGCTCATAAAGAGGTTCAATACCCGGTAATTCGTCTCGAACACCTGGTTATGTACCACATTGATGGCATAAACGTTATTAAATACCAAAATGATCAAAAGAGTCGTGACCGCGGTCATCGTCACCGCCATGATCCGGAAACGGAAGGATTTCCAGGGGATTTTCCATTTTTTTACAGCCATCCGTCATTCTCCTTTCGAAAACCGCTGGGGCTTGTGCCGCACTCCTGCTTAAAGAGCTTGTTAAAGGTCTTCACGTCCCGGAAACCGGACTGGTAGCAGATTTCGGTGACGCTGATGTTTTCGGTCATCAAAAGCCACTTCGCCCGGTCGATCCGGAGTTTTTTGATGTATTCCTGGAAGGTCACGCCCATGCATTTGCTGAAATACCTGGAAAAATAGGCGGAATTAAAGCCCACATGGTCGGCGCACTCCCCCAGTGTGATCGCCTCGCAGTAGTGGAGGGCAATGTATTCTAAAATATCCTGGATGCGGGAAACCTGCTCCCGCCGCTTCGCCCGCTGAACCTTCGGAATGTCCCGCACGGCCAGCAGCAGCAGTTCGTCCGTATACGTCTTCACCGCCAACTGCCAGGCATACCCTTTTTGGGTATATTCCCGGTAGATCTCCTCCGCGATTTCCCGCATCCGCATGACGGTCCGGGGACTCCAGTAGCGGCTGAACATCTGTCGGTTCTGGATTTCTTCCCGGATCCAGCGGCCCTCTCCGCCTTCCTCCATCCCTTTTCCCATCAGCTTCAGGTCTAAGAGGATCGCCAGGCGTTCGCCGTCTTCGGAGCCCATTCCGATGCTGTGGCTGTGGAACGGGGGAATCAGGCACAATTCGCCGGGTTCCAGGCGGAGGGATTCGTCGGAGGCGGTGACTTCGAGGGCGCCCCGCTTTTGAAGGATCAGTTCCATTTCCTGGTGACAGTGGCTCATGAAGGGGTGATTGCCGTGCATGACGGCGGCTTTGGCCTGGTAGGGCCAGTTTTTCAGTTCGGCTTTGTATTCCATAATGCACCTTCTCATCTCATGGTATTGGTATAAGGGATCGCAAGTTCCACTTTCGTTCCTTCCCCTTTCCGGCTTTCTACCGACAGGGTACATTCCGCCTGGAAATAGAGGCTGACCCTCTGGACGACATTCCAGACGCCGTAGTGCTTTCCTTCGTCCCGGTATGTCCCGTCGTTCAGCATGCGCGCCGTTTCTTCCTCCATCCCGATTCCGTCGTCCGCGACCTGGAGCGTCAGAACGCCGTCCCGGTCAGACGCTAAGATCGTGATGCATCCGCTCTTGTCCCGGCGTTTTAGGATTCCGTGAACCAGGGCGTTTTCGATCAGGGGCTGCAAGGTCAGTTTTGGCAGCACAAACTCCTCATAGATCGGGTCCACCCGGCATTCCAGCCGGATATCCGTACCGAAACGCATCTGCTGGATATACACGAAATTCTTCGCGATCTTCAGTTCCTCGGAAAGGGAAATATTTTCGCTTCCCTTGTTCAGGCTCAGGCGGTAAAAATCGGACAGGGCCATGATCACGCGGGTCACATCCTCGGTCTGCCCGTCTTCCGCCAGCCAGTTGATCATTGTCAGGGTATTATAGAGGAAATGCGGGTTGATCTGCGCATAAAGCGCTTTCATCTCGATCTCTTTAATCTGATTTCCCAGTTCATACTGTTCGTGGAGCAGTCCGTCCACGCGCTCCAGCATATAGTTATAAGCGGCAATCATTTCGTCGATCTCGTCGCCCCGTTTTCCCGTTTCCATCGGCGGCGGAAGTTCTTCCCGGATTCCGGCCATATGCGCGGTGATCGCCGTGATCCGGGAAAAACAGAACCGGAAAAAGAACCAGAAAAAGCCGAAGCCCAGCGCCAGGATCAGAGAAAAGAACAGCAAATACGGCACCGCCTGCTGCCAGAGCATCTTCCGCATGATCTCGCTTGGCTGTAAGAAGACCAGATACCATCCCGTTTTTTCCAGCTCTTTCGCATAAAGGTAATAGGAGTTTTTCTCCACCATGACCATGTGGGATTCGCCGTCCGCATTGCTTAAAAGCTCTTCCCCGGAAAGTTCCGCGCAGTCCTCCACGTTTTGGGTCAGGCGCTCTCCCTGGGCGTTCATTAAGAAAATCTGGGCCTCTTCCTCGCTCCCCAAATAGGAGGTCAGCAGGGTCTTATTCAGTTCCAGTACGATGATTCCCACCATTTTACTATAATTCTTGGCGCTTTTGACCGCTTTCGCATAGCCGACAACGGTATCTTTCCCCATATAGCTGCTTGGAATCAGCACGCCGTCTGAAAAACCGGATTCTGCGTAGGCGTACCAGGGCTCTTCCTGGGCGTCTGACAGGTTGCGGATCTGGGCGTTTTCCCCGATGTAAATCGCGGTATTGTCCACATAAAGGTAGACGTCGCTGATCTCTGCCTTTCCGCGGCAGGAACCCAGCATCTTCTGCATGGTCAGCATGTCCTGGATCTGATCCTGCCGGCTCTCCCCTTCGTTGTCCTTCTCGATGATCTTGTGAAACTCGTCCTGGCCGATCAGGGTATTGACATTTTCGTTAATATTGGCCATGTAATATTCTAAAAGCTGGCTTGTCTGCCGGAAAGAGGCTTTTTCCGAATACCCTTCCATATCTTTTACATAGCCAGTGGTGCGCGCCATAAACAGCAGCATCAGAAGAAAGGCCGGAAGGGCCACCAGCAGCAGATAAAAGACCACGAACCGGTTTTGGAGCGATTTTTTCACGGCGTTTCCTCCTTATAACGGCTGGGAGAAATCCCAAAATATTTTCCAAAGCTCTTAGTAAAATAGCCCTGGTCGGCGAAGCCCACCGCGCAGGCCACTTCCGCCACCTTCATATCCGTATGCTTTAAAAGCTCGGCCGCGCGTTTCATCCGCCGTTCAATGACGTAGGCTTTCAGCGTCGTCCCCGTCTCTTCTTTAAAATGCATGCACAGATAGGTCACGGATACATAATATTTCCGGCTGATCTCGTTCAGGGAAAGATTGGGGTCCTGTAAATTCGCATCAATGTATTCCAGGATCGCCGGAATCTGGTTCTGGTCTGCGCCGTCCTCCTGCCTGTCCTGGAAACGCTTACGCAGAAGGTCTTTTAAAAAGGCGTCCAGTTGTTCCAGGCTGTTCATCTGCCCGAACAGCTCCCACAGATAATATTCCGAAACCGGACGCTGCCCGTTTTCTTCCAGGCTTCGCAGGATCATCTGTGCGAGCTGAAAATAGTGGTTCTTCACGCTCCGCACCAGGGTGCTGTCATGGGCCGGAAGTTCCTCGCGAAGATGTTCCAGATAACGCATACATTCCCTCTGATTCCCGCTCTTTAAAAGGATTCGGAAGCTCTCTTCTTTTTCCGGGCCAAGTTCCAGCGGTTCCCGGTGATTTTCTTCGAAATACAGGATCAGCGTCCGGTCATAAAAATGGCGTTCCAGCGTCACGACGGCGTCCTGGTAGGAGCGCCAGGCTTCCGAAAGGCCCAGGGCCTGGGAGCCCACCGCGATCATCCACTGAAACGTCGGGTGGGCCGCTTCCAGCTTCCGGTACAGGTCTTTCAGCCGCCGGTCTGCCCCTGCCTTTTCCTCTGCCAGAAGCACCAGCATACTGCCGTTTTTCATTTCCGCGCACAGTGCATTCCCCTTTTCTTCCAGGAAGTCGAAAAAATCGTCCTCCCGGATCTCCCCCTGCCAGCCACCGTCTTCGTCCTCCCGCCGCCGGAACAGCACCGCAAAGCAGCTCTTCTTTCCGGTAAATTCCGGGCAGATGTCCTCCGCCTCCAAAAGAAGTTCCCCAAAATCATTCTGGAACCGGCACAATCTTCTGGCGAGATCGCTCTTCTGCTTCCGGAGCTGCTGCTTTTTCGCAAACGCTACGGCGGTATTTGCCGTCTGAATCCGCCTCACATGCTCGACGGCCCTTTTTACGATTTCTTCCGCCTGCGCAATGGTAAAAGGCTTCTCCAGATAGCCTGCTGCCTGGAGATCCAGCGCGGATTTCAGGTATTCCTTATCGTCATAAGCGCTCATCAGGACCACGATCAGCCTGGGCTGCCTGCGCAGGGCTTCCCTGGCCGCCGTAATCCCGTCCATCCTGGCCATTTTGATATCCGTCAAAAGCACGTCCGCCGGTTTTTCCGCCAGCAGTTCCAGGATCACATCCCCGTCGTCGCACACTACCACATCGTCCACGCCCAGGCTTTCCCAGTCTACTTTCCGCAACAACCGCTGGCATACATGTCTTTCGTCGTCCGCAATGATTATCCGCATGGTTCTCCTCCATCTCTCTTTTTAAATCCCTTTCATGGTATCACAAAAGCAGCCCTGTCCGCTACCGAAAAAATAAAAATTCTATGAAATTCCATATTGCTCTGTAAAAAATTCCATATACTTTTTTAGCCGCTTTTGCTAGGATTAGAAATATCAGATGAGTCGTTTTTATTTGATTTGTCTAAAAAAAGTTGTTTTTAGGAGGTATCTGCTGTGAAAAAGAGAAAAAAGGCGGCTCCCCGTCCGAAAAAGACCGGATTTTTCCAGGAAGTCTATAAACGCCGCACATTGCTTCTGATGCTTCTGCCCGCAGTCGTCCTGGTCTTCATTTTTAACTACATCCCAATGGCCGGTACGATTCTTGCTTTTAAAAAATATAATTACCAGGACGGCATTTTCGGCAGTCCCTGGGTGGGCCTGAAAAACTTCCAGTTTTTCTTTAAATCCGGCAAGGCGGCCATGGTCACAAGGAATACGGCCCTTTACAACATTGCCTTTATCCTGACCTCAACCTTCCTGGAAATCTTTTTTGCGATCGTACTGAACGAAATGCTCCATAAACGGATCAAGAAGCTGATCCAATCCTGCATTTTCCTTCCGTATTTTATTTCCTGGGTTGTGGTCGGCTCCATTGCTTACAGCCTCCTGAACTACGAAACCGGAACCTTAAATTCCGTGCTGGAAGGCCTGGGACTCGACCGGATTAATTTCTACAGCCAGGGTGGCTACTGGCCCTTTATCATCATTTTCTTCAATGCATGGAAGGGCGTCGGTTACGGCATGGTCGTTTACCTGGCGGCGATCGTGGGGATCGACGATTCCCTTTTAGAGGCCGCTTCGATTGACGGCGCGAATATTTTCCAGCGGATTCGTTATATCACGATTCCCTCGCTGACTCCGACCGTCATTACGCTGACCCTTCTGGCGCTGGGAAAAATCTTCCGCGGGAACCTGGATCTGTTCTACCAGCTTGTGGGGCAAAATGGATTGTTGTTTAATTACACGGACGTCATCGATACCTATGTGTTCCGGATGACGCTGAAGTCCTCCGATGTGGGCCAGACCGTCGCCATCGGCCTGTATCAGTCCGTCCTCTGCTTTATCACGATCATTATCGCGAACTGGCTCGTAAAGCGCAAAGATCCGGATTATTCCCTGTTTTAACTATTGTTCTGCTTCAGGAAAGGAACGAAACTCCATGAAAAAACGTCACCATCTCCCAAAGGATGAGATTGCTTTTCGCGTAATCGGCTATCCTCTTTTGATTCTTTTCGCGGTTATCTGTGTCCTGCCCTTTCTGCTTGTCATCGGTTCTTCCTTTGCAAGCGAGCAGGAAATCAGCCGCTATGGTTTCACCTTTTTCCCCAGGGAATTTTCTCTGGAAAGCTACAAAACCATTTTTTCCAATGCGGAATCCATCATCCGCGCCTACGGCGTGACGATTTTTATCACCGTCGTCGGCACCGCCCTCAGTACCTTCATCAATATGATGACCGGCTATGTGCTGATGCGCCGGGACTTCCGCTGGCGAAATAAATTTTCCTTTTACTTTTTCTTCACGACCCTGTTTTCCGGCGGCCTGATGCCCTGGTATATGGTCTGTATTTCCCTGGGGCTGAAGGATACGATCCACGCCCTGATCCTGCCGAACCTGGTTTCCGTCTGGAACATCATTCTGGTCAAGGGCTTCATGTCCGGTCTTCCCTTTGAGATCACGGAATCCGCGAAGATCGACGGAGCCGGGGATTTCCAGATTTTTATCAAGCTGATTTGGCCTCTGTCCACGCCGGTCATCGCCACCATCGGCCTGTTTACGGCATTGAACTTCTGGAACAGTTGGTACAATACCATGCTTTTCATCAATGACAGCAATCTGTACAGCCTTCAGTACCTGTTATATAAGCTGATCAATGACGCCCAGGCTATGCGGGAAATCGCCGCGGAGTCCGGGGAAGTGATCAACACGGTGCCCATTGAATCCATGAAGATGGCGCTGACCGTGATCGTTACGGGCCCAATCCTTTTATTATATCCCTTCGTTCAGAAATACTTTATCAAAGGTCTGACCGTCGGCGCGGTAAAAGGTTGAGATCATATTATCCACTGTCTTATTAAGGAGGTTCTTTATGAAAAAAGCAAAGAAACTGGTTACTCTGTCGCTGGCGGCCCTGACCGCACTGTCCGCCCTTCCCGTATCCGCCGAATCGGCAAAGGAGTACAATGGGATCGACGTTTCCACACCGGTTGAACTGACGTTGTATTACGTTGGAAATGAATACGGTGATGAGCAGATGATCTTTGACGCGGTAAACGAAATCATGCAGGAAAAGATCAACGCAACGATTAATTTTAAGTCCCTGAGCATGTCCGACTATGCCACAAACTATTCCCTTCTGCTGGCAGGCGGCGAATCCATTGACTTAATCTACACTTCCCAGTGGTGCTTCTACACCGATGAAGCGGGCAAAGGCGCGTTTCTTGAGATTACGGACGATATGATCCAGACCTACATGCCGATGACCGCCGAAAGCCAGGCCGAAGCTTCCTATCAGCAGGGGATGATCGATGGAAAGCTCTACTATGTGCCCTGCAATAAGATCGGCTATGGCCATCCCTGCGTGCTGATCCGCGGCGATCTGCGTGAAAAATACGGCCTTGACGAGCTGACTTCTTTAGAGGATCTGACCACGTATATGAAGATGGTTGCCGAAGATGCGGATTCCGGCGTCGCGTTCCCGTACAATGCTTCCCTGAACGGCAGAAATATCCAGGCCCTTTACGGCGCTACTGCAAACAATCTGATTTCCGTTGTCGACAATAATTTCTACTATGAGTATGTGGAAGGCAAGACCGATTATACCGCGGACGATATCTTTTACCTCTATGAATCCGATTACTTCCGTGAATTCTGCGAACAGATGAAGGACTGCTCTTCCGCGGGTACGTGGTCGATGAGTTCCATCAACAATCAGACGGATGTAAAAGATTCCATGCTGAACGGGACTTCTGCCGTTTACATTGAAAATCTTGGAACCTGCGGTTCGGTGGCGAACTCCATCGCCCAGAGTAATCCGGAATGGCAGCCGGAAATTTATGACCTGAACCTGGACAAGGTTTCGACGGCGATCTATGACGCGGACGGGTATGCGATCCCCTATTCTTCCAAGAATGTGGAACGTGCCCTGATGGCTCTGGATCTTATGAAAAATGACCCGGACGTTTATGTGACCATGCGTTACGGTATCCCGGATTATCATATTACGTTAAATGAGGATGGCACCTGGAGCCAGGCTGAGAATTACGGAACCTGGTCTTACGGGGCGGCGGTTTCCTGGGGCCTGAAGAACTCGGTTCTTGAGATGGATCAGGATAATAAGTTCCCGACGGAGATCGAGATTATGGATCAGTGGGAGGAGATTTCGGTGGATAGTCCTACTGTTGGGTTCTCGTTCTCGACGACGAATGTGGCGGATGCGTGGGCGAGTTTGTCGGATGTTTATACGCAGTATATTCCGCTGCTGCAGTTGGGGCTGAGTGAGGATATTGATGGATGGCTGGATGAGTTTTATACGATGGCGGAGGCGGCTGGGCTTCAGGAGGTGAAGGATGAGCTGGCGACGCAGTTGAATGCTTATTTTGAGGCGAAATAAGATGGTCCGAGCTTAGAAAATAAAAAAGAGCCGAATCCCGGCTCTTTTTTATTTTCTATCTTTTCAGCCATTCTGTGAAGTTTTCTTCGAAGTCTTTTTGGAGTTTTTGGTTCTTGCTTCCTTTGTCGTGCATGCTTCCGACGTAGGTGTCGTAGCGGTCGTTACATGCCGTGGTGTAGTCCTCGTTGACGAATGAATTGGTAATGAACTGAGATGGAATGTTTTCTCTGATATCTAACATAATTGTACGTGCAAGGTAGCTGTTTTTAGCCAAATTGCGCTAAAACAACTTTTAGCATTCAGCACCCGGCGTCGTGCTTTGACCTTGCTGCTCCTCCTTTCTTCTCAATTACTTTCATTAAACACCTTCCATGTGTTTATGTCAATATTTTTGTAATAATATTCTTTAAATTTGCTTATAAGAATAGAGCTAAATGGCCAGTTACCTAACAACAAAAAACTACTGTATCGCTACAGTAGTCCGTGTCTCCGATATTGGGTTGGTATCCTATACCTTCAAAACCACATACAGATTCTATCCGATTCTTCCCAAACCTGCTTTGGATAAGCCTTCGACCTATTAGTATCAGTCAGCTCCATACATTACTGCACTT
>JAUNPS010000046.1 GCA_030536575.1 Eubacteriales bacterium
TAATTCTTTTCGAATTTTTCAAGGATATGTCACTGTTCAGTTATCAAGGTTCTTTGTGATTTTGCATGCTCTCTTGCGACAGCTTTTATACTTTATCACATCTTTATTTCTTTGTCAACCACCTTTTTTAAGTTTTTTCAAATTGTTTGAATTGCTCATTTTATTCATTCAATTATCTTGGCGACAGTGGATACTATACACCCTCTGCCGCCAAATGTCAACACCTTTTTTCAACTTTTTTTGCTCCACTTTTTTGCCCCACGCCTCAGCCGCCAAGTTGTTCCTGTTCACTCGTACCTCGTTCCAGTAACGATTCACAGGCTCATTTTAAGTTTTGCTTCGCAAAAGAGCCTGCTCACACCTGAATCACGTTCTTACGTACCTGAGCAGCGAAGTGCTCAGGTACTGTCTGAACAGTAACGCCAAACGCCCCAGCAGCTTTACCGCGCCTTCTCCAACGCATCCTCCACCGCCTCCAAAATCCCCTTCGAACTATACGTCGCCCCGCTCACCGCATCCACCTGCGTACTCTGCGCCTCCACGACCGCCTTTGGAATCTTCGCCCCGGCACTCACAAAATAATCCGGGTCGTCCTCATAACCAGTCACCTTCACCTCTTCAATCCTGCCCCCGGCTACCGTGACCTCCACCCGCACCGTTCCAAGAAAGCCCTTACCTTCTCCCTCCCAGACGCCATCCTTCCATGCGCCCTCCTGGGTTCCAGCCTCCCCGCCTTCTTCTACGTCCGCCGTTTCCAAAGCAGCCGTCTCCGCCGATGCCACTATTTCCGTCGCCGAAACACCCGTCTCTGCCAAAGCCATCGTTTCCGCCGCCGCGGCACTCGTCCCTTCTAAAGCCGCACTTTCCGTCACCGCGGTACTCGTCTCCGCGATCACACTCCGCTCCTCTTCCTCCGGCCCAAAGCCCGCTCCAATCAGCAGCACACACGCCATCGCCGTCACCAGAAACCCGCCCGTCTCGACCCTTCTCCAAACCAGCGCGCTCACCTTCCGCTTCACCGCCAGATACTTTCTCACCCGCAGCGTCGCATAGCCTCCGAACAGAACCGTATAAAACAGCATTTTTACCGCATACTCCCCGCTGCGCGCCACATGCGGCCCAAGCACCAGCAAAATATGCAGATAAATCAGCCCATAAAACAGATAGGAAAACCGCTGAAGCTGCTTCCACCGCTTCGCCTTCATCTTCTTTCGCACCCTTTTAAAAGAAGTAACGGTCAGCGGCACCAGCAAAACCAGCATGAGCACAGAGCAGACCGCCGCCGCGAACATTGCCGCGCTCATACTCCCCGGATTCCGCATCATGCTCACAACATACATCCGCCCAAAATACGCATTATGCGGCCAGATCAGAAACGCCGCCAGAATCGCCAGCTCTCCCCGAATCCGGTAAACCGCCAGCGTCAGCTTCCTCTTCTCCGGAAGAACCGGAGCCAGCATCACGTAAACAAACAAAACCGTCGCCAGCTCTCCTCTTCCAAAAATCGCCATAACTAAAGAATAGCCCGGCATCCCGCGCCCCAAAATCAGGTACACCAGCGAACACACCGAGACCGCCAGCGCCGCCCCATACCAGATTGGCGCCCTCTTTTTGATCTGCTTTTCCAGGGTGGGGATCAAAATCCCCACCGCCGCGAAAAGAAAAACTAACACGATCATTTCGTCACCGTTCCGCTCACGGTCGGATAACCATTCGCCGTGATCTCAATCGCAAATTCGCCTTCGCCGTCGAAAATCGGAGTGGTCGAACCGTCGCGTCCGGAAAGCTCCGCATCCATATTGATGGAGCCGTCTTCATTGAAAATCACCATCCCCGGATTCTTTCCGCCGGCCGCCTCGCCATTGACCAGGACGCTGCTCACATTGGCCACAAAATCCGAAGCGGTAACGCCGTCTTCATTTTCCGCAACCACCACCGCATTCTCTTCAATGGTAATGCTGCCTTCTTCCAGATTCGAAGTCACCAGAACTGTCGCCTGCGCGTCTGCATAATTCTCATCCGAATAAGTAATCGTGTAACTGCCCGGTTTATTCTCTGCGCCAAGGGTCAGCACATCGCCTTCCAGCGTGTAGCTTCCCTCTTCCAGAACGCTGTTTCCTTCCACAGAGGAAAGTGCATAGGCCGTTCCATCCGGCGCCGCCATTTCCAGCGTGATCGCCGTTCCATCCGTGCTGTAGGAAACCTCTTCCGGAGCGGTCAGCCCTTCGCCTTCCCCTAACAGAGTCTTGCACAGAAGCTCTGTGGAAATCTCGATGTCATCTGCGTTTGCCAGCAGATAGGTAATCTTCGTGATGGTCTTGCCCTGAATATCCGAGAATCTCTGGTATGCCACTTCGTTTCCGTGGGGCTCCGTAAACGCTTCGACCGCAATCGCAATCTCCGCCGGCTGAAGCCACAGGTTATCCTCATGCTCCAGGCCATAGCGGGAACCGTCCGAAGTCTCCAGGATCGCACCCTGCATCGCATCCGCCTCAACCTCAATGCCTTCGATACTGATCTGATAGTTTCCCCAACGGGAAATCGTCGTAATCGCAGCCGCCGCATCTTCCGCAGCCACCGTATTTCCAACCGTCTTACTCAATGTTCCATCCGAATTCAGCACTTTATATTCCGCCGGAGCGGCTTCCGATACTTCCTCGATCTGGCTGACCAAATCCAGAAGCGGATTGCTGCATGCGGTACCATTTTCCAGGGCAGCTTTGGCGTCTTCATACAGTTGTTCGGAAATTGCAACGTTTACATTCGCTACACCGAGAATATTGATGCCTTCGCCTGCCTCTTCCGTGTAAGCTCCGCCAAATGCGGTGGATTTCTGGGTTGTCGCGGAGGTAACGGCATCGTAAATGCCCTCTTCCCGATAGCCTGCTTCCGTCACGGCATCCGCAGCGTCATACTGGCCTTTCACCGCCGTTCCCGGCTCCTCTGCCTCGATATCATTCAATTCCCCGTAATAAAAATCTGCATAAGGTATGTTCAAAGTTGTATACACATACTTGTCTGCTTCCTCGGCACTGCCGACCGTAGACATTGCAAGGCCTGCAGCAAGTACCGCTGTAACCGCAAAATACTTTCTTTTCATTTTGATTCTCCTTTTCGTCTTTGTGTTAGTTATGGCTAACCATATTTTGGAAAAAAGTCCCGGAACACGCTGTTTTGCTCCGGGATTCTCCGCATTCAGCAATTAGTCATTTCTAACCATTGCAATCCTACCATATTTTCTTTACGTTGTAAAGAAACGATTGGCCACCTTCGCGCACAAATTTTCTCAATAACCGCTGCTGTTCACTCGTACCTCGTTCCAGCAACGATTCACAGACTCATTTTCAGTTTTGCTTCGCAAAAGAGCCTAATCACTCCTAAATCGTAACCAATAACCGTTCTTTTTTATCCATCCAGCCGCTTAAAGCCTTCCCCCAGCACCTCGTTCGAATTCAAAATGATCAGAAAGGCCTCCGGATCCAGCTCCTGAATGATCCGTTTCACCTTCACCACCTGCCTGCTGCCGCACGCGCACATCAGCACATCCCGCTCTTCATTCCGGTAAGAGCCCTGCGCATGCAGATACGTGCAGCCCCGCTGGATTTCCTGGTCGATCAGGGCCGCCGCTTCCTCTTTCCGCGCAGTAATCGCCAGCACCACCTTGCCCTCGCCAAGCCCGTACAGAACCCGGTCTACGATCACGCTCAGCACATAGGCGTTCAGGATTCCCAGAATGACCGCGTCCGCATTCCGGAACACGGCGCCGCCGCATAAGATGACGATCACATCCACCGCCATCGTCACCTGCCCGATGGACAAATGCGGGTGAAAATGCTTAAACGTCATGACCAGAAAATCCATTCCGCCCGTGGAACCGCCCCGGTAATACACCGGAATCAGTCCCAGCCCGCAGAATACCCCCGCGCAGATGGACGCCAGAATCGGATTCCCCGTATAAACCGGAAAAAGCGGAGCGACATAATCCAGCACTACCGAAAAAATCAGCATGGATTTAATCGACGAAAACAGGAAAAACTTCCCCAGCACCCGCATGCTCACCAGGATCATCGGAATATTCAGCAAAATCGTCACCTGCCCCATCGGAATTCCGAACAGGTGCAGCAAAATCAGGGCAATACCGCTGACGCCCCCGGTGGCGAAATCCGCCTCCACCGCGAAGCAGTAGATTCCGATATTAAACAGCACCGCGCCGCAGATATCCGATGGGATTTCCTTCAGAAGCTCCAGATAATCCCGCTTTGTCAAGGTTTTTCGCTTCATCGTACCGTCCTCTTTTTTCTTTATTATATCCGTTTTTCGAAAAATTACAGGCTAAAGCCGCCGTCCTTCTTATTCGTCCTCCTTCGCCAGCGCCTGCCGTACCACCTGGCAGTCCTTATTGTGGACACATTGCAGAAAATCACAGTCCACATGCTCCAGGCTCAGCTCCCCATAGGCATTTTTCGAATATTCGCAGGTAATGATCTGCGTCTGATTGTGGGCCTTACAGTACCCGGTAAACATTTCTTCAATGATCGTATTCATTTCTCACCCTTCTGTCCGTTCTTCCAGCCGCAGCCCGGTTTCGCTCGCGTCCAGCTCAAACCAGAACTCCACGCCGTTGTCAAAATTCACCGCACCGCATTTTTGATGGAAGGAATCCATGATCGCTTTTACAATGGACAGGCCGATCCCGCTGCCGCCGTATTCCCGCGTCCGGGCCTTATCCACTTTATAAAATTTAATCCAAATTTTGTCCAGGTCTTCCGCCGGAATGGGCTGCCCGGTGTTAAAGACGGTTACACGCACTTTCCCGTCCAGGCGGTGGATCTTGATCTCGATCACCTTGACCCCGTCCACATGGTTCAGCGCATTGCTCACGTAATTCGTCACGACTTCCTCTACCTTAAACTCGTCCGCCCAGACGTAAACGAGTTCTGTCTCCCGGAAATAAATCTGCGCTTCCTTCTGCTGGGCCAGAATCGACGCGGATTGGACCACGCCCCGGATCAGCGTCACCAGGTTAAACCGCTCCATAGTCACCGTATCATTCCCAAACTCCAACTGGTTCAGGGTCAGGAGCTTCTTCACCATCTGGTTCATCTTGGAAGCTTCATCCATGATGACTTCGCAATAGAATTCCCGGCTTTCCGGGTCGTCGTTGATGCATTCTTTCAGTCCCTCCGCATAACCCTGGATCAGGGCAATGGGGGTTTTCAGCTCGTGGGAGACGTTGGAGAGGAATTCCTTTCGCATCTCGTCTACCTGGGTCTTCTTCTCGATATCCTTCTGCAGCTCGTTGTTGGCGGTCTTCAGCTCGGAAAAGGCATTTTCCAGATTTTCGGACATTTTGTTAAAATGCTCGCCGAGCTGGCCGATCTCATTCTGTCCGCCGCTGGTATATTTGGCGTCAAAATCCATCTCTGCCATCCGTTTCGACAGCTCGGTCAGTTCCGTGATGGGCTTCGTAATTTTCCGGGTGATCCAGATGATCAGAACCACACTGAGCAGAATGCTGAAAATGCTGAAATAGGCCAGGAACTGGCTGGAAATCTGCACATTTTCCCGGATACTTTCTAACGGCATCCGAAGCAGGAACAGACAGCCATTATCCAGGGTTCCATAGACCTCCATGTAATCCCGGTTCGTGTGCTGATCCATGGTCAGCTGCATGCGGTAGTTGTCCGTCTCTTCCAGAATGTCTTTCTTGGAGCTGTCAAGGCGCAGAGAATACCCCTCCAATGTGGCGGCCAGGGCGGCACTGGACGCATCCGCCGGGTAGACCCGGATCAGATCCTTGTCCAGGATGGCCACACGGATATTGTTCTCCGTACATTTTTCATTTACTAAAGACCAGAACTCGCTTTCACTGTAGCTGTCCACGTCCTGGTAACTGTTTAAGAAGTTAAAGGCATCTTTTAAAATGCCTTTTTGTTTATAGATGTAGTAGTCTTCCAGGAAGAAATTATTCACCAGCCAGTTCGCAAGCAGAACAAGCGCGATCAGGCTGGTAAAAATCACGACCATCTGCTTTGTCAGAGATTTCTTCATGGCTATTCGACCTCGAATTTGTATCCCATACCCCAGATGGTCTTAATGTATTCGCCGCATTTTCCCAGCTTGCTCCGCAGCTTTTTCACGTGGGTATCAATGGTTCTGGCGTCCCCGAAATAATCGTAATTCCAGACATTGTTCAGAATCTTTTCGCGGGACAGGGCCAGCCCCTGGTTTTCGATAAAATAAGTCAGGAGTTCGAATTCCTTAAAGCTTAAATCCACGGAATTTCCATCCACGATGACCTGATGGGCGGCTTTATTCACCTCAATGGCTCCGGCCCGGATCACATCCTCGGCCGCGGCCGCGTTCGTCCGACGCAGGATGGCTTCCACCCTGGCCACCAGGATCTTCGGGCTGAAGGGTTTCGAAATGTACTCGTCCACGCCCAGTTCAAAGCCCATCAGTTCATCCCGCTCGTCGCCTCTGGCGGTCAGCATGATGATCGGCACTTTCGAGTATTTCCGCACTTCCCGGCAGACTTCCCAGCCGTCCATTTTCGGCATCATCACGTCCAGGATCAGGAGGGCAATGTCCTTGTCCGCAAAGAACAGATCGATCGCCTCCGCCCCGTCTCCCGCTTCCAGGACCTCGTAATTCTGGCGTACCAGAAAATCCTTTACCAGCTTGCGCATTCTGGCTTCGTCGTCTACAACAAGAATTTTCAGTTTGTCCATAAATATCCCCCGCTTCACATTCGTCTCGTTTTCCTACATCTTAACATCCATTTATGTCAGTTCTGTGAAAACTCCGATCTTTTCCCGGATATTCTGCATTTTCAGGTCGGTTTCCGCGATGACATCCGCGCATTCTTTCAGTTCTTTTCCGATCTCTTCGCTGTTTTCCACGTCCCGCTTGTAGCGGAGCTGATGCTCCAGGCTCGCCCAGAAGTCCATCGCAACGGTCCGGATCTGGACTTCCACCCGCATAAACTGCTTTCCGCTTGTGAAGAAGACCGGGATCTCCACGATCAGATGCAGGCTGCGGTAGCCGTTTTCCTTGGGATGCTGGATGTAATCCTTGATCTCCACCACGCGGATATCGTCCTGGCTGCACAGCCATTTCGCAACGTCGTAAATATCGTCGATAAAGCTGCAGATCACACGCACGCCTGCGACGTCGTTCAGGTTCTCCATGATCGACTCTACCGAAACCTCGATGCCTTTTCCCTGAAGTTTCCGCACAATACTGACTGGTTTTTTAATCCGGGTGGTAATAAATTCGATGGGGTTGCGGTTATAGCGGACGGAAAGCTCGTCGTTTAAGACTTCCAGCTTTGTCTTGACTTCCCGGATCGCGCAGCCGTACATCATCATCAGTTCTTCGTATTCCTCTGCGGAATTAAAAATCACCTCCATCTCTTCCGGAAGAATCCGTTCATTCAGATAGTTTTTTACACGCTCCATGTTTTCCTCCAATTTGTATCGTTCCCCTGAAAAAGCCGCAGGGGCATTCCCTGCGGCATCCACGCTTTTTCGAATCGTTAATCTCTGAAATACAGGTCCCTCGTATAGACTTTATCCAGGACATCTGCAATGTCCTCGCTGTAACGGTTCGCCACAATGACGTCCGAAATCTTTTTAAATTCCTCCAGGTCCCGGATAACTCTGGAGTTAAAGAACTGGTCTTCTTTCATCGTGGGTTCGTATATCACGACTTCTACGCCTTTCGCTTTGATGCGCTTCATGACGCCCTGGATGGAGCTCTGGCGGAAGTTGTCGGAATTGGACTTCATGGTCAGGCGGTAAATGCCGACGATTTTCGGGTTTCTTTCCAGAATCCGCTCCGCAATGAAATCTTTCCGGGTACGGTTCGCGTCTACGATGGCCTGGATGATGTTATTCGGTACGTGGTCGTAGTTCGCCAGAAGCTGTTTGGTGTCCTTGGGGAGGCAGTAGCCGCCGTAGCCGAAGGACGGGTTATTATAATGGGTGCCAATGCGCGGGTCGAGGCCGATGCCTTCGATGATCTGCTTACTGCTTAAGCCGCGCACTTCCGCATAGGTATCCAGCTCGTTAAAGAAGGACACACGCATAGCAAGATAGGTGTTCGCAAACAGTTTCACCGCTTCCGCTTCGGTCAGGTCGGTGAAGAGGGTCGGGATTTCCTCTTTAATCGCGCCCTCTTTTAAGAGCCCGGCAAAGGTATGCGCACGCTCGACCAGACGCTCGTCGTCCAGCGGGGCGCCCACGATGATGCGGGACGGGTACAGATTATCGTAGAGGGCACGCCCTTCACGCAGGAACTCCGGGGAGAAGATGATGTTCTTCGTGTTATATTTTTCACGGATGCCTGCGGTATAGCCTACCGGAACCGTGGATTTGATGACCATGGTGGCGTCCGGGTTTACTGCCAGGACTTTTTCGATGACGGCTTCCACGGAAGAGGTGTCGAAATAGTTCTTTTTCGGGTCGTAATTCGTCGGAGTCGAAATGATGATGAACTCCGCGTCTTTATATGCCGCGTCTGCGTCGGTCGTAGCGGTAAGGTTCAGATCCTTTTCGGCCAGATATTCTTCGATCTCCTTATCGACAATGGGAGATTTCTTCGCATTGATCATGGCGACCTTTTCGGGGATGATGTCCACGGCTTTTACTTCGTTATGCTGGGACAGAAGGATCGCGTTTGACAGGCCCACATAGCCTGTCCCTGCTACTGTAATTTTCATGATATTGCCTCCTAAATCCTTTGTGACGTTCCTGTTCACTCGTACCTCGTTCCAGTAACGATTCGCAGACTCATTTTAAGCTTTGCTTTGCAAAAGGAGCCTGCTCACACCTGAATCACATTCTTACGTACCTGAGCAGCTAAGTGCTCAGGTACTGTCTGAACAGTAACTTTTCATTTCTAGTTTCTCATTTTCCCTGCGTTTTGGCAAGTAGTTTCTTTAAAATTTAATCTAAGATTCGGATACTTTTTATAACCGGCTGGTTTTCCGCGTCCACGGTTCCGTTTCCGTCCTGCACCGGGGTTTCTTCGCAGAGGCGGTCGACGATCTCCATGCCTGCCGTCACGTGGCCGAATGCCGCGTACTGGCCGTCCAGATGGGGACTGTCCGCGTGGACGATAAAGAACTGGGAGCTGGCGCTGTCCTTTCCGCTGGAACGGGCCATGGAGAGCACGCCCCGTTTATGGGAAATGGGGTTTTTCACGCCGTTTTCGGAAAATTCGCCTTTGATGGTCTTGTCGGAGCCGCCGGTTCCGTTTCCTTTGGGGTCTCCGCCCTGGATCATGAAGCCTTTGATGATCCGGTGGAAGGTCAGGCCGTCGTAGAAACCGTCCTGGGCCAGTTTTAAGAAATTCGAAACCGTGATGGGCGCATTGTTCCCGTCCAGTTCGGCTGCAATGGTTCCGTAGTCCTGGACTTCGATCTCCGCGTGGTGGATTCCGATGGGGTCTGCATTTCCGGACGCCTGATTTTTCTTGCACCAGTAAATCACCAGGGCAGAAAGGCCGCAGGCTATCAAAAAAGCAAGAAGCTGTTCTAAAGTCATAAACATTCCTCCTAATAGAACAAGCAAGCATACGCTGCACAGACCTCCCTTGCGAGGGCCTGGCCGCGCGACAAAAAGGCTGTCCGGCACCTTGGCCAGACAGCCTCGATTATACAACACTTTCGCCAAAAAGGCAACATTACTATTACTCTATCGCTTTAAATGCTTCTTCCAAATCCTGAATGATATCGTCAATGTGCTCCGTACCAATAGACAGACGGATCGTATTCGGATAAATGCCCTGCTCCAGCAACTCCTGCTCGTTTAACTGGGAATGGGTCGTGGAGGCCGGGTGGATCACCAGGGACTTTACGTCCGCCACGTTCGCCAGCAGGGAGAACAGCTCCAGATTATCGATGAAATCCTTCGCCTTCCGGTCGTCCCCCTTGATCTCAAAGGTGAAGATCGAGCCGCCGCCGTTCGGGAAATACTTCCGGTACAGGGCCTGCTGGCACGGGTCTTCTGATACGGACGGATGGTGCACACGTTCTACCTGGGGATGGTTGTTCAAATACTGAACCACTTTCAAGGCGTTTTCCGTGTGGCGCTCCACGCGCAGGGAAAGGGTTTCCAGCCCCTGAAGCAGCAGGAATGCGTTAAAGGGTGAAAGGGTCGCGCCCGTATCCCGCAGCAGGATCGCACGGATCTTGGTCACAAAGGCCGCCGGGCCAGCCGCTTTCGTAAATACCACGCCGTGGTAGCTGGGATTCGGCTCAGTCAGGCCCGGAAACTTTCCGGAGGCTTCCCAGTCGAATTTTCCGCTGTCTACGATGACGCCGCCCAGGGTCGTCCCGTGGCCGCCAATGAATTTCGTGGCGGAATGGACTACGATATCCGCGCCGTACTCGATGGGACGGATCAGGTAGGGGGTTCCGAACGTATTGTCAATCACGAGCGGAATCTGATGCGCGTGGGCAATCTTCGCCACCGCTTCGATATCGACCACGTCCGAATTCGGGTTTCCCAGAGTTTCGATGAAAATGGCCTTCGTATTTTCCTGGATGGCATTTTCGAAAGCTCCTTCTTCGTGAGGGGCCACGAAGGTCGTGGTCACGCCGGAGGCCGGGAAGGTGTGGGCCAGGAAGTTATAGGTGCCGCCGTAGATGTTCTTGGCTGCTACGATGTGGTCGCCGTGCTCCGCCAGGTTCTGGAAGGTGTAG
Source organism: Eubacteriales bacterium (assembly GCA_030536575.1). Lineage (GTDB taxonomy): Bacteria > Bacillota > Clostridia > Lachnospirales > Lachnospiraceae > Limivivens. Next base: position 10,709 of record JAUNPS010000046.1, read on the forward strand.
GTCAGGGCCGCCGCGCCGGAGCCGACTGCCAGGGCTGCCACGCCGCCTTCTAAGGCCGCTACGCGCTTTTCAAACACGTCCTCGGTGGGGTTCGTCAGTCTTCCGTAGATGTTTCCGGCGTCTGTAAGGCCGAAGCGGGCTGCCGCATGGTCGCAGTTGCGGAATACGTAGGATGAGGTCTGGTAGATCGGGACGGCTCTGGCGTCAGTGGCTGGGTCCGGATTTTCCTGTCCGACATGAAGCTGTAGGGTCTCAAATTTCAGGTTTCGGTCTTCTCTTTTAATTTTGCTCATGGTTTTTTCCTCCTGGTCATTTTCTGCGGCAGCTTTCCGGGGTTCTGCCTGGCGGCGCGGGGGCTGTCTTCCGTCGGGGCGGTCGGCCTAGGCGCCGGGGCTGTCGTCCTGCGGGTCATTTTGCCTGGCCGCCGGGGCTGTCTTCCTGCGGGTCATTTTCTGCGGCAGCTTTCTGGGGTTCTGCCTGGCCGCGCGGGTTTCTGCCTCCCCGCGCTCCGCGCTTAGTCCGCGGTGAACAATGGGGTCGAATAGTAGCGGTCGCCGCTGTCCGGCAGCAGGACGACAATGGTCTTTCCTTCATTTTCCGGGCGCTTCGCCAGCTCCAGCCCGGCATGAAGGGCGGCTCCGGAGGAGATTCCCACCAGGATGCCTTCCTTTTTCGCCAGTTTCTTCGCTTCCACAAAAGCGTCTTCATTTTCCACCGGAATGATTTCATCGTAGATCTCCGTATTCAGGACTTCCGGCACGAATCCGGCGCCGATTCCCTGGATCTTGTGAGGGCCGCCATGGCCTTCAGAGAGCACCGGGGAAGTCTTCGGCTCCACTGCTACAATCTTCACGTCCGGCTTCTGGGCTTTTAAGTATTCTCCGGTACCAGTAAGGGTGCCGCCGGTGCCGACGCCTGTGACAAAATAGTCTACCTTCCCGTCGGTGTCCTGCCAGACCTCCGGGCCGGTGGTTTCCCGGTGAATTTTCGGGTTCGCCGGGTTCGTGAATTGTCCTGGAATAAAGCTGTTCGGGATCTCGGCGGCCAGCTCTTCCGCTTTGGCAATGGCGCCGCTCATGCCTTTCGTGCCGTCGGTCAGCACCAGCTCGGCGCCATAGGCTTTCAGCATGTTCCGGCGCTCGATGCTCATGGTCTCCGGCATGGTCAGGATGATGCGGTAGCCTTTCGCGGCCGCGATAGAAGCCAGGCCAATGCCGGTGTTCCCGCTGGTAGGCTCGATGATGACGGAATCCGGCTTTAAAAGTCCTTTTTCTTCCGCGTCGTCCAGCATAGCTTTCGCAATGCGGTCTTTCACGCTTCCGGCCGGATTCAGATATTCCAGTTTTACCAGAAGTGTGGCTTTTAAACCTTCGGCTTTTTCCAGATTCGTAACTTCGACGAGGGGGGTGTTCCCGATCAGGCCGAGTGCTCCTTTATAAATCTTGCTCATAGTCTTGAACCCCTTTCTGTTTTCCTTATTTTCCTATCGATTTACTAGGAATTATATGCTTTCGATTCCTTCTTGTCAACTGTTTTTTCTCTTTTTTGGAAATTTTTTCTAAATATAGTAGTTCTGCTCCATGCCGCGCTGCCATTCCACCAGGTCTGCCAGCGTATAGCGGTCTACCACGCCACGGATGGCCGCATCCAGCTCTTTCCAAAGCTTCAGGGTCACGCAGCCGTCGGCGCGCTGACACTGGTTTACTTCGTCTTCCAGGCAGTCTACCGGGGCCAGGCTGCCCTCGGTCAGGCGCAGGATCATGCCTACGGTGTATTCTTCCGGCTCTTTTGCCAGGCGGTAGCCGCCCTGGGGGCCGCGGATGCTGCGCACGTATCCGGCTTTTGCCAGTACGGAGACGATTTGTTCCAGGTATTTTACGGAAATCTCCTGCCTGGCGGCCACGTCCCGGATGCGGACGGGTTCGCCGGTGGGATCCAGGGCGAGATCCAGCATCAGGCGGAGGGCGTATCTTCCTTTGGTTGAAATTTTCATGTGTTCTTCGCTCCTAAATTTTTTACAGTTCGCACATGCGCCAGCCTTAGAGGAGTTTACAGTCTTCTATATACAGTTGCCGGGAAGGCGGAAAGCTTGCGGGGACGTGTTTCGAGGGGCGGTTTTCACCGGAATCTCCGTTTCCAACGGAGATGTAGGCGTGCCGTATACGGCAAGGAAGATTGTCGGGAGCGCTCTTACTAAGACTTTCCGGTGAATCGGATACCATGCTCGCATGGCAGGGCGCATGAAGTAGGAAGGCATTCCTGAGCGTCTTAGTCGCAGTTAGAGGAAGCTTCGCCTCAGTGTGCGAAAAAGCTGCCAGTGGCAGGTTTTCCGTAGACGATGACGTTGCCCCGTTCCCCGAAAGGTTTCCGACGGCACGGTGACGTTCGGTTGCATTCAAGTGGTAAAAAACGAGAAAAGCTGGCGTTGTGCGAACTATAATTAAAAAATTGTCTTGGCATCTTTGGGCAGGCTTCGTACCTGCTTCAGATAAGTTTTGCTCCCCCTTTCCCATTCTTCCGGATACGCATAGCCCAGCCGTTCGCCGACCGTGCGCGCGGTTTGGGAAAACAGCCCGCACATGGTGTCGACGGACTCCCACACAGCTTCCGCATTTCCTTCCGGGAAGGTCGCGAGATAGGCGTTCCAGGTCTGCGCCGTCACATAGCGTTCCAGATATTTCCCGCATTTTCCCACGCTGCAGGAGAAGGCATGCTCGGTGCCTACCTGCCATTCCAACATGCGGAACAGTTCCGGGCGTATCCATTTGTTCAGCATGTCCATGGCGTAGAGGATCTCCCCGCGCCAGAGGCCTTTGGCGACGTTTAATAAAAGCCACCAGAATTCATTGCAGCAGGCTGTGTAGACATTTTCGGATGGCTTCTGAACCCAGTGGGTGATATCGGAGGGTTCGGGGACTTCCGGAAGGATGCCGTCTTTGTCCAGCAGGATCCGTTTCAGGCGGCTGGCGGCCAGATCTTTCCGGCTGGCTTCCAGTGTCTGCAAAAAGCAGTCCACGCGGTTTCCATCTGCGAGCTGGATCAGGTAGCCGTAGGCACCTTCAAAGCGCTCGGCGGTTCCCATATTTTTGTCGTTTTCCATGGGGAGCTGCATCAGCAGCCGCTCTCCGAATACGTCGATCCAGCCGGGATCTTCTAAGAAGGGTTGGATGTCGTCGACGACATAGACGATGTCGTAATCCTGGAACAGATCCCGCGGCACGTTTGGATTGCACCTGGAACCGCCCAGGTAGGCCGCCCGAATCCGTTCGTCTTCTTTGGCAACGCGCAAAATCAGTTCCATCATTTCCTGCTCTGTCCGCATAGTTTTCTCCTCATATCCTGTTTCGGGTTTCTTTGACGCCTCCCGGTGGGGTGCTGGGGTTTACTTCGTTACTGTTCACTCGTACCTCGTTCCAGTAACGATTCGCAGACTCATTTTAAGTTTTGCTTCGCAAAAGAGCCTGCTCACACCTGAATCATATTCTTACGCACCTGAGCAGCTAAGTGCTCAGGTACTGTCTGAATCGTAACCTCACTTCTAGTATAAAGAAAAAAAACAGATTCCACAATAGCAGATATCTGTTTTTTTGAAACATTTTTTCACTTTGCCTGCTGTTCGCACCGGCGGCGGCTGTGTATCATCTTCCGGGAAGCGCCAAAGCCTGCGCGCGGCGTCTCACTTTTCCTTTTTCCTGGTCAGCAGCACCGCGCTCGTCAGCGCCGTAAACGGCGCCACCGTCACCAGCCCGAAACTCCCCACCACCGTATCCAGAATCTCAGCCGAAACATACTTATAATTCAAAATATGGTCAATAGGCGTCCCCTGCGCCATAAACGTCATCAGCAGCGCCAGATATCCCCCGGAATAAGCCAGCAGCAGCGTCGTCGTCATCGTCCCCATCGCCGCCCTTCCCACATTCATCCCCGACCTGGCAGCCTCCCGCCACCCAATGCCGGGCTTCTTCTGGATCACCTCATTCACCGCCGAAGTGATATCCACCGACAAATCCATCATCGCCCCGGAAGCCCCGATAAAAATCCCGCTCATAAAAATCTGCGTCAGATTCAGGCTCTGGTAGCCCGCATACAGCAGGCTCTCCGAATAGGCCATCACCGCCCCGTGGATCTGAAAGAGATTCGTAAAAATGATTCCCATCACACAGGTCACTAACACGCCCAGCATTGCCCCGCTTCCGGCCGCAAGCGTGCGCCTGTCCCATCCGTACACCAGGAAAATAATCAGCACCGTCAGAAACGTCGTGATCCCCAGGCCCACCCAGACCGGGTTCATCCCGTTTAAATAGCATGGCACCAGGATTTTCCAGATCGTCAGCACCGTAATCAGGAACGAGTACACGGCCCGCAGCCCGGTGCGTCCGGCAAAAAGGAGCAGAAGCAGCACAAAGACTGCCGCCAGAATCAGCTCTTTGTCCAGCCGGTAATGGTCTGTCATAATGATAGAAAGAATTTCGTCTTCCTGGTAGCTGACCACCACCAGGGCCACGTCTCCTTCCGTGTAGATTTTGTCGGATTCCAGCGAACCGCTTAACATATTGCAGGCGCGGGCGGTCTGCCCTTTAAATTTTCCGCTCAGAATTTCCACTTCGCAATACTGTTCTCCGGATTGGATCAGCCCTGAGCTCACCACAGCGCTCTCATCCGTCGAAAGAACCTTCGCCCGCACCCGATCTGTTCCCTGGTAAATGGCAGCATCCTCATAGCCCGTGGGAATGGCTATGAGGATGGCTATCATCAGGATTGCGGCAAGGGAAACGGAGTATTTCCGAATCTTATTCCACACCGGTCAGTGCCGCCATCTTGAAATAAATTTCCGTGTTGTCGTAGTAGCCTTCAAAGGAATCCTGGCCGACGCCCTGTGCGAATACTTCTACAGGAAGTCCGGTGTGAGCATAGGATGAAAAGCTGATTCCCGACTTATTGTTCAGGATATGGGTAATGGTCACCGTCAGCGGTTCATAACTTCCGTACAGCAGGTACTCTTCCTGGCTGATTTCCTCGTCTCCGGTGCGGCTCATGGTTTCCTCATAAGCAGCCTGCAGTTTGCCGTATTCGTAGTCGGTCAGAACCAGGGAACCGCCGTCCTCGTCATGGGGATGGGAATCCGCGCTGTCTAAGGTTGCCGCTTCTTCCTCTTCTCCAGCCGGAGCCTGCAGGCCGAACAGCTCGGTGATATCCGCCATCACAGTATCAAAATCCGTACCGTTTTCTTTGTAAGCAGCCACATAATCGGAATCAAATTTCGCATAGGAAATCTTCTGGTTCGAAAGATTGGTCAGGAAGGTGTCATAGTCTGTTCCTGCAAAGCCGATGGTCAGGCCGCCGGTCTCGTGGTCGCCAGTCACCAGGATCAGCGTCTCGTCCGGATGCTCATTGTAGAATTCTACGGCTTTTCCAACCGCTTCGTCCAGCGCAAGGGTATCGGCAATCGTAGCCGCCGCATCGTTCGCATGGCAGGCCCAGTCAATCTTTCCGCCCTCTACCATCATGAAAAATCCAGTCTCATTGTCCAGCACTTCGATGCCTTTTTCCACATAATCCGCCAGGCCCCATTCGCCTTCTTCCAGATCCATCGCATAGCTCATGGCGTCACTGTCGGCCAGATGCTCGTCGATCACAATGGCTTTTCCGTCCTCCGCGGTCAGCGCTTCGGCTTCTTCCTGGGTGAAAACCACCTTGTAACCCGCTTCTTCCGCCAGATCGTAAAGGCTCGTCTTATCGCCGTCGGAGCCCGTTACTTTCAGAAGGCCGCCGCCTGCGAAATAATCAAATTCGCTGGCAATCAGTTCTTCCCCGATCTCGTAGTAGCTGCTTCTGGAAGCCTGATGCGCATAAAACGCAGCCGGTGTCGCATGGTTTAAGTTTACGGAAGAAAGAATTCCGATCTTGTAACCGAGCTGGTCTTTCAGTTTTTCTGCAATGGTTTCGTAGGAAACAGACATGGTCTCGTCCATATTGATGGTGCCGCTGTAAGTCTTATTCCCCGTCGCAATGGAAGTCGCGGTGGATGCGGAATCCGGGCAGAAGGACGTGCTGTCATAGGTCTGTGCGGAACCCGCTACCGGAAACGCAAACATATTCAGATTGCTCTGGCTGGTCAGGATTTCGTCACCGTCATCCGCAACCGCGCTCAGATAATAGTTCGTGGTCTGAATCTGCGGATAGCTCATTCCGTCTCCGATGAACAGGAAGATGTATTTCGGAGCCGTTCCGGCATCTTCACTTTCGGCTGCCTGACATACGGAGCCAGGAACCATCATGGTCATTGCGAGCAGCATTGCGCCAAGTTTTTTTAACTTCATAGATCTTTCTCCTTTAATTCACAGTAGGTTTTTGTTACGATGCTATTGTAAGTCTTCTGTGTAAGGGAAAAATCTGCCTTATGTAAAAAATTGGTTAAATTTTCCGGGGTTCTGTTTCGAATACGTAACGGGCAAATACCTCGCCCCGCTCCTCGAAATTCTTAAAAATCCCGTAGCTCGCCGAGGCCGGAGACAGAACGCAGCTATGGCCCTCTCTGGTCACTTCCGCGGCCCGGCGCACCGCCGTCTTTAAATGATCCACCAAAATCAGGCGCTCCCGCCCCTTAAAATCCGGCCAATACCGCATAATTTCCTGGTAAATCCGCTTTCCGGTCTGCTCCATCAGAATAATATGCGGCACCTCGCTGTCGGAGAGATACCCGATCAAATCTCCGTAGTCGATGCCCCGATCCATCCCGCCGATCAGCACCGTGTCCGTGTCCGGCAGCGTCTTCAGCGCCTGGATCGTCGTATCCCCAATCGTCGAAATGGAATCGTCATAATATTTCACGCCGTTTTTCGTCCCCAGAAACTGCAGGCGGTGCGGCAGGGTCTGATAGGTCGAAAGCGCGGCCGTAAACGCCTCGTCCGAAATTCCAAACTCCTGGCAGATTGCATAAACGAACGCAATGTCATAATAATTGTGATGGCCCAGAAGAGGCGTCCTGTCCGGATCGATCACATAACGGCGGCTTCCGTAAACGATTGTCTTGTTCTGAAGCTCCACGTCCGCCGTGTCCGTCCCGTCGCCCACCTTCACCAGGTGCGCCGCCACCGGCTCCTGGGGCAGACATTGCTCCCCGCAGAAAAACAGGTCGCCCGCCTTCTGATGCCGGAAAATGTTCTGCTTGGCTGCCACATATTTTTCCATGGTTCCGTAATGATCCAGGTGCTCCTCATGGATGTTCAGCAGCACGGCAATGCGGGGCGAAACCGTCAGAAATTCCAGTTGGTGGCAGGACATTTCGAAGACAATCGCCGTCTCCGGCCCGATCCGATCCACCATGTCAAAGGCCGGAATCCCGATATTGCCCGCAATGATACAGTCTTTCCCCGCCTCTTTCAAAATATGGTAAAGCAGGGAAGTCGTGGTGCTCTTCCCCTTCGTTCCCGTAATCCCCACAATCCGGTCGCGGTAGTACCGGAAAAAGACCTCCGTTTCCGATACAAAAGCGCACCGATATTCGGAAAGGGGGCGCGGCAGGACAATACCGGGGCTTTTAAACACCAGGTCGAAATCCTCCATCTGTGCCAGGTAATCTTCGCCCACGAGCATTTCCACGCCCGGTTCCATCGTGTTCGTATTCCGATCTGCGATGGCAATCCGTTCATAGCCCCCCGCTCTCTTCAGCAGGTTCCAGGTGGCCCTGCCTTCCCTTCCGTAGCCCAGGATCAGCACACGCTTCCCCTGAACCAGTTCCCTCAATGCTTCTATCACAATGTTCCTCCTCCGGAGCGCCTATCCGATGCACTCCTGTTCCACCAATTTCAAAAAGTTTTCCGGAAGCAGGTTCTCCCGGTCTTCATAACCGCTGTAGGTATCCCCCAGTTCCCGGTATTTCGCGTACAGTTCTGTCGTCTTATAATATGTAAACAGCGCCGGGAGCGGTTCGCCTGCCGCTTCCATTTTTTCAATAGCCAGGGTGATAGCCGTGTTAATCTCGCTGCGGCTTCCCACGCATTCAAAGGGCTTTTCTTCGCAGATGCCGATGAGCTGCTCCATTGTGGGAATCATGTCCGGATCTTCCAGCATGTTCCGGCCGAAGATTTCCTCCAGCTCCTTTCCGGAAAGGAAGGGCGAAAGGATCAGATAAACGAACAGGCATTTGGGGCAATGTCCGCACCAGATGTCTGTCTTGCTTCCCACATTGCAGCTTCTAAAAATCGGGTGGTAGGCTTTACACCTCGCAAAATACCGGGCAATCTGGAATTCGCTTAACGGGCGCAGCAGGCTGAAATAATAAGTTCCGCTGCCGATCCATTTTTCCTCATAGGTATGAAAATCTTTTTCAAACTGAAAGCTCTTGGAATACTGGTGGTTTACCGTACTGCCAAGGACGGTGCTTTCGTTGGCGCTGGACTCGTTTGAGAGGGCAATGTAGCGCAGGCCCTGCAGGTATGCGGCAATCGTGGCGGAAAAAGCTACCAGCGCCGAAAAAGGCGTGTGCCCGTTTAAGTAGCCCTGCTTGTTCAGCTCCAGCATATTTTTGTCCAATGTCCGGCGGGCAATGATGACTTCCTCCTCGGAAAAGCCGCCGACAAGGGTGGTATTTGTGGTGGCGCCCCGCGGGTTGATGATGTAGCAGCGGCGCTTTTCCCCGGTCTTTTTCAGAAGTTCCAGGGTTACGGCGGAGTCTTTTCCGCCGCCGATGGGGATCATGCAGCCCTCGGCCCAGTCGGCACGGACGGGGCGGCCCTGGGGTTTTCCACCAATTGCCCGGATATTCATAAAGTTATCCACCGTCGTCTCGATCTGATTGGTATAAAAGAATTCGCCCTGGCCGTTAAAATACAGATTTTTCCACCAGGCAATCTGTTCCGCATTCAGAGCCCCCGCCTCCACGATCACTTCCGGCGAGCACGTAATCTTCCAATAGCTGACCAATTCTACCATTCCCAACGAAAACAGCATGGTTTCCAGCGTGGCATTTTCCTTCGTCAGTTCCGGGAAATCCGCGCTTTTCGGGAAAATCCAGCGGGGCGCAAATGAAGACAGCCCTTCGATTTCAAAATGGTAGGTGACGGTAAGGGTACTGGCATCTTCGTCCTTTTCATACCCGTGATAAAAAAACCTTGGGAACTCCTTTCGGAATTTTTCAAATTTTTCCATAGAACCTCCTTTATGTGTCAAAAAGTGTGCCGCGCACACTTTGATTGTTCCTTACACTGCGAAACAAAAGTGTGCTTCGCACACTCTCGCGCTCTCTATAACGTCCAAGAAGCACACTTTTGCCGCGCCAGATGCGTTTGCCGAAGGCAAAATTTTCTTCTCGCATCTGTGTGCATCCAGCCCGGAGGGCTTTTTTTGCTTTATAGGAGCAATGTATTACCGTTTTATCATAAAATTGTATTTCCTATAAAGCAAAAGAAGGCTGTCGGCATCGACCCGGCAGCCTCGGTTTCTGCTTTATTATACATGACAATTCGCGGTCTGTAAACCTGCATCCTCATTTTATGCTTTTTTCATTCTTTTTTTCGTGCAGAACCCTCCACTTTGTGTTACCATAAACCCAAAACAAAAACTGGAGTGACTCCCTATGCTAACCTACCTAAAAAAACATTGGTTAAAAACCCTTCTCCTCCTTTTATTATTCTGGGTCATCGGCGCCTGCGCCCCCTTTTACCTCCCCAAAAGCGTCTCCCCCGAAAACCTGGAAACCTACCGCCTGACCACCGACTCCCCATCCACCCTCTGCACCGACCGCGCCATCCTCCTGGAAACCAACACCAGCGCCCTCGCCGAACGCATCCGCTTAATCAACCAGGCCCAAACCCGCATCATCCTCTCCACCTTCGACATCCGCCTGGGCGAAAGCGCCTCCGACCTGGCCGCCCTCCTCCTCCACAAAGCCGACGAGGGCGTCCAGATCCAAATCCTGACCGACGGCTTTAACACCACCCTCCACATGGAAGGACACGCCTTCTTCTACGCCCTGTCCTCCCACCCCAACATTGAAATCCGCCAGTACAACCCCTTAAATCCCCTCCTCCCCTGGACGACCCAGGGCCGGATGCACGACAAATACGTGATCGTGGACGACCTGGCCTACATCCTCGGCGGCCGGAACACCTTCGACTACTTCCTTGGCGACTACGAAACCGCCGACATGAGCTACGACCGGGAAGTCCTCGTTTATAATACCTCCCCCGGACAAGCCGGCCAGGAAACTTCCCTGACCGAACTGGAAGACTACTTCGATTCCGTCTGGAACCTCGACGTCTGCAAACCCTTCCACAACGACGAGAAACTCGCCGAAAAAGAAGACGTCCAGGCAGAACGGGCACTCCTGGAGGAGCGCTACGAACAGCTCACCAGCCAATCTCCCGAACTGTTCACCGATTACGACTATGTTTCCGCCTCCCACCCGGTAAACAGCGTCACCCTGCTGCGCGGCGAAATCGGCATTTACGGCAAAGAACCCCTGGTTCTCTACCAGCTTTCCCAGCTCATGAACCAGGCCCAGGAACGGGTCATCATCCACACGCCCTACGCGGTCTGCAATTCCTACATGTACCAGGTTCTGGAAGAAGTCGCAAAAACCGTCCCGGACGTCACCCTGATGATCAATTCCATCGAAAACGGCGACAATGTCTGCGCCTCCAGCGACTACCTCTATAACAAAAAGAACCTGGTCCGCACCGGCATTCCCATTTACGAATACGACGGCGGCCTCTCCTACCACGGAAAATCCATCGTCATCGACGACCACATTTCGATCATCGGCTCCTACAACTTCGACATGCGGAGCACCTACGTGGACACGGAGCTGATGCTGGTCATTGACAGCCAGTCCTTCACGGAAGAGCTGACCGGATATATGGAAACCTACCAGGCCGACTGCCGGAAAGTCCTTGACGCGAAAACCTACGAGGTTCCGGAGCACGTAACGGTCACGCCGCTGTCCGGCAAGAAAAAGGCGATCATGCACGTGCTGGGTATCGTGGAACAATTCTTCCGATTCCTGGTGTGACGTAAAAAAGAACTCCGAAAGCATTTGCATTTTCGGAGTTCTTTCGCTATTTATTTCTTTAAAGTTACCGCTGAGGACTGTGCGCCCTTCACTTCGAGATTTCCATATTCGACCGCCGCCGCTACTTTAAACTGGAAGGTCTTATACTTCTGGAAGTTCAGGCCTGTCACCGTATAGGTGATCTTGTTTCCGGATACTTTGGCCTTTCCGTTCGCTTTATAAGTCCCTTTCGCCGCATTGTAGGTGTACATCTTCCCACCTTCTACCTTGCCGATCACTTCGAATTTCTCACTTCCGGACTTCTGGTAAATATAGTAGGTGGTGGCCTGGCCAACCGTCTTCCAGGTCAATGCCGCCTTCGTAGAAGCGCTTGCCTTTGTGGCCCTCTTCACAGCCGGCTTCGTCACTTTCGCAACCGTCGTCACCGCGTTCACTTCAACGGAATACTTACTGTAGCTCTTCTTTCCGCCCTGCGTCCAATAAGCCCGGACTGCATAGGTGTAACCCTTCGCGGCCTTCAGCTTCTTGTCCGTATAGCTGTTCGTCTTGGACGTCCCGACCTTCGTCAGGGTCTTCTTCGTGGAATCCGCACGGTAAATCTCATAACCATCTGCGTCCGTATACTTATCCCATTTCAGTCGGATACTGGTCTTCGTCGTAGAAGCAACTTTCAGGCCGTTTACCTGCTTCTCCAGTCCCTTCGGCTTGCTGACAGAAGCCTTCGAAGAGGTTTTTCCCAATTTAATCTCATCTTCATAAGAAACGTAGGCGCATACCTGATAGCTGTATTTCTTACTCTCGGAGAAATTCACATTCTCAACTACGCAGGAATTCTCGCCCGCCACGGTCTGGATCAACTTCATCTTTCCGGAGCCTGCCGCCTGATAAACATAATAGCCGTCCGCGCCGGATACTGCCGTCCATTTCAGCGTAACCTGTGAATTTTTCAGATCCGCCGCCGTAACGGAAGCCTTCAGCCCTTTCGTCTGGCCCACCGTGGTGATCACATGGACGCCCTCAGACGCCGCCCCTTCATAGGTATCTTCTCCAATGTTCAGCAATGCGCAGACTGTATAGGTATAGCCCGTCGCATCCGTCAGATTCTTATCGCTGTAAGAATTGTTTTTCGTCTCTTTCAGCTTCCGGGTCTTGCCGGAGGCATCGCTGCGGTAAACCACATAGCCATCCGCATCGGCAGCCTTTTTCCATTTCAGAGAAACCGTGGTCTTCCCTGCGGTGGCGGTCAGATTCGTGGGAACGGCAATCTTCACTTTCGGAATCGTTTCTTCCTTTTCTGCGCTGCACACCGTACAGGTGTAGGTCAATGTCCCAGTCTCTTCCGGGGTGGCCGGCTCGGTCACTTCTCCGGCATCCCACTGATGCGCCTGCTTCGGCCCCATCGCCTCGCAGTCCTCACAAATCGCACAGTGATAGCCGCCTTCCACTTCGTCCCACTCAATATCTTCCGCGACGGTATCCTCGCGCTCCCAAGAATGCTTTAATGCCGCCACGGTTTTCGTCTCAATCGCTCCGCACTCGACACATTCCCGCATCGCAATCCCGGCCGTCGTACAGGTCGGCGCCGGATAACCGGCTTCGTCATCATAATCCCAACTGTCTTCTTCATAACTGTGCGGAAGCATGGTATTCGGCACTTCTACCGGATCGTCGATCATCGCGCCGCAATACTCGCATACATGGTAGGTAAACCGGTTCGAAGTACAGGTCGCATCGATCACTTCCACCTCAGCCTTCGCCACATGCAGCCCCGTTTCGCTGTCCGGACACTCATCATCCGCCGCAAACGCGCTGCCCGCAGACAGCATCACAGCCAGAAGCGTCACTCCTGCCGCAGCAAGAAGTTTCTTACTCTTCATAAACTCTACTCCCTTTCCAAAATTGTAATGGTTTTATTTGGCAATATTCTAGCGCGTTTCTTCTGATTCTTCAAGCATATTTTCTTATTTTGTACAAGAATCCCGCCAAATATGCGGCTAAAGGCCCGTTTACGCTTTTACGAATATAAGATGCTTTTTTTTCAGGACAGCAAAATCCGGTCATTATCCAGCTCCTGCCCCTTCTGCTTCCGGTAAAGATGCAGCAGCCCCTCCACATCCAGGCTGTCCCGCTCCTCTCCCTTCAGATCCAGCGCCACTTCTCCATTGTCCAGCAGCAGCGTCCGGTTCCCAAGCTCCAGCGCCGAAGCAATGTTATGCGTGATCATCAGCGTCGTGATTTTCCGGCTCTCCACGATCTCTTTGGTGATCCCCAGCACCTTCTCCGCTGTCAACGGATCCAGCGCCGCCGTATGTTCATCCAGGAGCAGGATTTTCGGCGTCACCAGCGTTGCCATCAAAAGCGTCACCGCCTGACGCTGTCCCCCGGAAAGCGTCCCGATCTTCACCTTCATGCGGTCTTCCAGCCCCATATCCAGCTTCCGCAGCGTCTCCCGGAAAAATTCCGCGTCCCGTTTGCTGATCGCCTGACGGAACACGCCCCTCCTCCCGGACGAATAAGCAATGGCCAGATTCTCCTCGATCGTCAGGCTGGGAGACGTCCCTTTCATCGGGTCCTGAAAAATACGGCCGATCATTTTCGCCCGCTTCGTCTCGCTTTGAAACGTCACATCCTGGCCGTCCAGGGTGATTTTTCCCTCGTCCGTCAGCCAGACCCCCGCGATTGCGTTAAACAGCGTGGACTTTCCGGCCCCGTTGGAACCGATAATTGTCACAAACTCGCCCGGATCCAGATGGAGGGAGAAATGCACCAGCGCCTTCTTTTCATTGACGGTTCCCGGATAAAAGGTTTTTGAAACATTTTTCAGATCAAGCATTTTCCTTCAACCTCCTGGCCTTGTTTTTCCTCGCCGTAATGGCTTCCTTCACCGGACTCACCGCCAAGGCAATGGTGATGATCATGACCGTAATAAATTTCAGGAAATAATTCGGAAGGAAATCCGTATTGATCGCCAGCGCAATAAACACGCGGTACAGCACCGACCCCACAATCGTACTGATAAAGCCCACCGTAATATTCCTCCGCCCGCAGACCGCTTCCCCGATGATCACCGCGGCGAATCCGATCACAATCGTTCCGCTCCCGGAAGTCACATCACTGTAGCGCAGATACTGGGCAGCCAGGCCGCCGGACAGGCCCACGCAGCCGTTTGCGATTGCGAGGGCAATCCATTTCATCCGATCCGTGTCGATGGACGTGGCGCGCACCATCTCTTCATTGTCCCCCGTTGCCCGGATGCACAGGCCCAGATGCGTGCGGAAAAAGAATTCGATGATCACCACCACCAGCGCACAGATCAGAAAGCCTACGATAATATTTCCCGTATGCTTTGAAACGCCCGTCGCCCCGATGAACAGGGAAAACACCGTATCCGTCCCCAAAAGCGAAACATTGGGGGAACCCTTCATAATCAAAAGGTTGATCGAATACAGACCGCTCATTGTCAGGATGCCCGCCAGGATCGGCGGCACCTTGACCTTGGTCTGCAAAAAGCCGGTGACGGTTCCCGCTGCCATCCCGGCCAGAACCGCGGCAAACAGCGCCAGGAAGGGATGGCCCAGATTACTGATCATAGCCGTCACGCTCATTCCCAGCACCACGCTGCCGTCCACCGTCAGATCCGGTATTTTCAGAATCCGGAATGTGATAAATACGCCCAGGACCATCAGGCCGTAGACCAGGCCCAGTTCTGTGGCGCCCAAGAGCTGGTTTGTCATAGAAATCCTCCTTTGTCAAACGTAAAACCAAAGTGTGGTTCGCACACTCTCCCGCCCTCTCCAGCATCCGGGAAGCACACTTTTTCTGCGCCGGACGCCTTTGCCGAAGGCAAAAATTTCCCGTAAACCAAAAGAAGGGCTGGTTGATACCAACCCCTCCGCTCTTCCGGTCTTTAGGACGCAGCTACCGTTTCCACGAAAGTCGCCGCTTCGCTGTATTCTTCACTCAGTTCAATCCCCAGCGCTTCCTGTACGTCGCTGTTTATAATCAGCTCGAAATCGCTGTACTGCTGGCAAGGCATATCTTCCAGCGCTTTTCCGTCAAACCACTCGATCACCATATCCGCGGTCATCTGGCCTACAACCGTATAACTTACGCCGTAGGAGCAGAACGCGCCGCCCTTCGTCATCGCATCCGCAGCCGCATAACTCGGAATACCCGCTTCCGTCAGGGCCTCGCCCACCTGGTTAAAGTTCGAAGCAATGGTGGAATCCAGCGTAGAATACACAATTCCCACTTCGGAAGGATCAATGCTCTGCGCTACCTGCACGGCCGTCGCAATGTCCGTATACTCTTTCACGATATAATCCACACCCTGCTCATCCAGATAAGTGCAGGCGGCTTCCATCGTACACTGGGAGTTATTCTGTGCGGAGTTATAGATGATGCAGACTTTCTTCCCCTCTTCCAGCGGTGTGATATCGAACGCGGTTTCCAGGATCAGATCTGCCGGGATCGTATTCGACGTACCGGTAGCCAGGTTATTCACCGTCTCCCAATCGCTCATGATCTTCGAATATACCGGGTCAACCACGCTCATGAAAATAATCGGGATTCCGCTGTCCATACTAACGGCTGCCTGAGTGGGCGGCGTCAGCATCGGTACGATCAGATCTACTTCTTCGTCCACAAACTTCTGAAGCCCGGTCGCCATCGCGGTGGTATCTCCGGCCGCATCCACAAAGTCAATGTGGATCTTATCGCCATAGCCTTTTTCTTCCAGCTGCGCGGTAAACGCCTCATACATCTCCGTCGCGTCCGCCATATCCACAAGCTGGATAAATCCGACGTTAATCTCTTCTTTCGTGTTCACGGTTCCTTCTGCCTGGCAGACCATTCCGCTCATTCCCGCAGTTGTCAGGGCTGCTGCGGTCAGCAATGCAAGATTTCTTTTTTTCATTGTCTTCTCTCCTCTTTTGCTTTGTTTCCATCCACGCGCAGTATTTGGCGCGGGCGAATTTCTTTATTCCTTTTTTCAATCCACGCTCGGTAGTTTAACCGAGTACGACTTACGGAATAAAAGCTACACGAATTTCTTTATTCCTTTAAAGTCCGAAATCGCTATCCTTATTTAACTACTTTTTCTCCGGTTTGTCAACCTTTATCGCGTCAAAGTGTCAAAGAATTTTCTGGACAAACGATTTTTCCCGTCTTATAATAGAAACCAAACAAAAAAGAAAAGAGGTTTTCCCATGAAAGTCAATCCATTGCAAGCATACCCTCCCGTACAAATGTCCCCCACCTGTACCCTGGAACGTCTCTGTTACGACGAATCCGGGCACACCTACACCCTGAACCGCCTCACCGGAAAAGCCGGGCAGGGCGCCCCGCTCCATTCCCATCCGCACCGGCAGGTCGACTACATCCTCTCCGGAAAGGGCGAATTCCAGGTCGGGGAAGAAAAACGAATCGTTTCCGCCGGGGACACGATTGAAATCGAGCCGAATGTGCCCCATACCTTCACCCGTTTCGACAAAGATACCGTTTTTCTGGAATTTTTCACACCGGTGCGTGAAGATTTCATTCCAGAGTAAAATCCCCGCGGCAGCCGCCAAATATCCACGCAGATGCGGCTGCCCGGCACATTGCCCGCGGGAATACCGCCCGATCACGCTGTCTCCGGCCCGCTGCCCGCAGGAATACCGCCCGGTCGCACTGTCTCCGGCTCGTCGCCCGGCTGCTCCTACCGGATACTGTTCCCCTGCACGACCTCACAATTCGAATACACCTTAAACTTCCCCGAAATCTCCCCCTTCATCTCCTTCTCCAGAAGCATCATCACCGCCTTCGCCCGCTCCCTATGCTCCACCTTCACCGTCGTCAACTGAAACTCATTCTGCACAAAATGCCTCGGAAGCTCATCAATCCCAATCAGTGAAAGCTCCCGCGGCACCCGCACCTTCAGCTCCCGCAGCGCATTGATCACCCCGATAGACACCAGATAGCTTTCCAGAATCAGCGCATCCGGCATCTCATGCGTCTTCAGCCAGGCCACCGTATTGCGCGCAATCTCCTCCGGCCCTCCCCCAATCGTCACAATCGAATCCTCCCACAGCTCCAGCCGGTTCTTCCGAAGCCCGGCCCGGTATCCCGCCCGCCGCTGGCGCAGATTGTAGATTTCCCCGGTATGGGCAAAATAGCGGATATCCCGGCACCCCCGCAAAACCAGCAGATCTACCGCTTCCCGCACCGCCGCAACATTGTCGATCGCCACACAGTGATACCGTTTCCCCGCATCATTGTCATAAATCACCATCGGCTTTCGCACCTGAAAAAACGGTTCCAGTTCCTCCTCCCGCGCCTCCGTGGCATGGAGGATCACGCCCGCCACATCCTCGCCGTTCGCCTCCCGCACCACCCGTTCGATATCCGCAGTCTTCAGATCCACATAGTTGATCACAAAGCTGCAGCCCATCCGGGCGCTTTCCCGTTCAAAAATAGCCATGCAGTCCTCGCCCAGCAGCTTTTGGCTCGGTCCATTCACAATGTTCATGCCCCGATCCAGTAAGATCAGCCGGATCATTTTTTTCTGGCTAAGTTCCCGCTCCATCTCGTAGGCGCAGCGGAAGACCGCTTCTTTGGTCAGTTGGCTGACGCCAGGCTTGTTGTTCAGGGCGAGGGATACCGTTGCCTTGGATAAATTCAGTCTTTTCGCAATATCAGTCGCCTTTACTTTCATGTTCTGCCTCCTCGCGTAAACGACCTGAAGCGGGCCGCAAAAATGCAGCCCGCATTCCAAATTTTTTATTCCTGATAGGTAATAGTTCCATCCTCATTTCTGCTGAAATGGCTCAGGAAATCCCATGCAAGATCCGGATAATCTACGAAGATCGTATGTCCCATATGGGAAACATTCACCAGAGCGGTATAGACGTTTCCGTCTTCGCTGGCGAACGGCGATACCGTCAGCACGCTGGTTCCGGCGCTGGCTTCCACCGTGTAGGCATCCGGAGAATCGATTCCGAAGAACGTATTCGAAGCCGATGCGTCATACTGATAATCGCCTGCGCCGTTCATCCGGAAAATCCGCTCGATGGTGGCATTCGCAAGGTTTCCTTCCTCGGTGGGGAATACGAACCCTTCATACGGGTCTTCCTCGCCTGCAATGTACATCATCGGCAGCACCAGCTCGCTTTCCGGAATTTCCGAGATATCCGAAGTCCCGTCGATCGGCGCGATTCCGGCGAAGAGCTCCGTGTACTCCTGGGAAAGGGTATCGGTCTTCATGCCGCCCATGGAGAAGCCGGACACATAGATGCGGCTCTTGTCGATGCAGGGGTATTCGTTTTCCAGTTTTTCCAGGATCTCGACAATTTCTGCTGTCGAATAGGTGTTATGCTGGTCGAAGGATACGGTCATGAAACCGTTTTTCGCTCCGGTTACCGGCCAGGTGGACAGGGCGGAGAAGTATTCTGCGTTCTCACCCATGCCGTGGAAGGTCAGCACCAGCGGAACCGTTCCTACGGAGGTGGTGTCCGCCGTATCCGGAATGTATAAAATGTAGCCCACTTCATTTCCCTGGGAGGTGGTTCTTGTGGTCACAAGCTCCTCAATGCCAAGGGCCGCGTAATCCGGCACATCCAGCACTGCCAGGTTGTCATTTCCAAGCAGGGTTCTGCGCACGCCCTTCAGCACCTGATAGCCTTCCAGAACCGCCTCTTTTTCGAAACCGTCCGCCGTTTCCGTTTCAATGGTTAAGAAATGGCTGTCCGTGGTGTTCAGCGTCTGATAAGCGCTTTTCAGCTCTTCGGAACCATTCACAATCACAGCCGGATATTCCTGGGTAAGGCCTTCCTGGGGAAGTTCCGTTCCATTAAACAGCATCACAGCCGTGGGGATTCGCGGCATCGTCACATTCCAGGCTTCCACGAATTCGCTTACGCTGTCGTCTACCAGATAATTTGTGACGAAATCGGCGCCGCTTCCTTCTGCCGCTACATAAATGCGGTGTGCGTACCCAGCGTACAGTCCATCCGGGTCTGTTCCTTCCGTATTAATGCTTGCCGGACGCTCGATGTACATGCTTCCCACAATGCCGATGTAGTTTTCCACATCTTCGTCCGACCAGGCGTCGCCTTTTGAATTCACGAAGGTCACGACCATGTTATTCTTTTCCGCAATCTCCACGAAGCCGCCGTTTACCGCTTCTTCCAGCGCGCTCTCGGCGGTGTAGTCTTCATCGCCGTAGACCAGCAGGATCGGGGTGGTGATGTCTCCCTTTTTGATGTTTTCCGGAACGTACACGAACGCGCTGCGGTCGGCTTCCTCTACGATCATGCCCGGCACTTCGCTCTCTTCTTCCGCAAGGGATGCAAGCGGAATGGAAGATGCCAGCATCGCGGCGGTCACTCCTGTCAGGACTTTCTTCATGAATGTGCCTCCTTGTTTCTTCATAAATGGTTTCCTCCTTTTCTTAAACTAATTTAAACGTTTTATTTAAATTTTGTTCTTTTCTTTAAACAGAGGTTAGCATATTCCAGGCGTAAATGCAAGAGGTTTTGATTTTTTCCCGGTTTTCCATAGTTTTTCCGAGACTGGATTGTGCACTTTCGTCCAGAAGCAGTTACAAATTCCGTCCTTTTGTTTAAGGAGTTTAAAAGCAAAGTGGCCAGATCCTTTTCTGCGGCATGCGCCGCCAAAAAAAGACTCCGCATGAACGGAATCCATTCATGGAAGTCTTTCGGTTTAAATTCTTTCGGCTTAAAACCGGCCGCCCGGCTCATTCTTTCTCTTTACGGGCCGCAAGGCGGTTAATCTGCGTCGCCATATACCCTGCCCCGAACCCATTGTCAATGTTCACCACCGCAATCCCGTTCGCGCAGGAATTAATCATCGTCAACAGCGCGGAAAGCCCGTGCATGCTCGCGCCATACCCCACCGAGGTCGGCACCGCAATAACCGGATTACTCACCAGACCGCCCACCACGCTGGCCAGCGCACCCTCCATCCCAGCCACAGCCACCACGCAGTTCGCCTCCTGAATCCGCTCGACTCTGGAAAGCAGGCGGTGCAGGCCGCTCACACCCACATCGTAAATCCGGTCAACCTTCGTCCCGAAATACTCAGCCGTCTGGGCCGCTTCCTCCGCCACCGGAATATCGGCCGTCCCGGCCGTGCAGACCACGATCCCGCCGATGTGTTCCTTCTCCGCTTTTTCCGCTTTCAGGATATGAGAAATGTTATCATAATGAATCTCCGGAATCACTTCCCGGACAATCTCATACTGGTGTTCATTCGCCCGCGTGCCGAACACCTCGCCATTTTCCTCAAACAGCTTCTGATAAATGTGGATCAGATGCTCGTCCGCCTTCCCGCTGCAGTACACCACTTCCGCGAACCCGGAACGCACCGCCCGGTGGGAATCCAGCTTCGCATAGCCCATTTCCTCAAAGGGCTGCTTTTTAAAAAAACGCTCCGCTTCCTCCACGGAGAGTTCTCCGTTTTTTACCTTTTCTAAAATTTCGTGTGTCTCCATGTTGTTGTGTCGCCTCCTGGGTTCTATTGTAACACCTGAAGTACACTCCAGGTCAAGTCCCTTCTGTCCCCGCGCCGCACTTCCGGCAGCATTCCCGTTACAGTTCACACATCGCCAGCCTCCTGGCATTTCCCAGTCATCTATAGACAGTTACCGGGAAGGCGGAAAGCTTACGGGGACGTGTTTCGAGGGCCTGACTTTTACACTTTTGCATCAATCCTAAAGACTTTAATGATTAAAAATCCCA
>JAUNPS010000047.1 GCA_030536575.1 Eubacteriales bacterium
GAAGTATCTCACAAAAGTTGGAACTTGACTATCCGGTCGATTATAAAGCGCTTACCATAGAGATTTCCGCAGGTAGGGCAGAAATGGCTGCGGCAGCAGAAAGGGAGAAACTTTAATTTGCTGCAGTGGGGACAGGTATACATGGCCCTTCCAAAGGAGGGATCGCCGAGTTGCTCATTTTATCAACATTTTCGATGACAGAGGCACGGGGATGTAAAGTATAAATCATTTCTTCATAATGGTCTTTAAAAATCGTTTGTAGTATATTCATGAGACTATTATGCAGGAAAATAACACAAAAAGAAACCCCTAATCCCCTCAAGATTGAGGGGAAGGGGAGTTGGCGTCTTAAGCGTTATAATCTATTTACGATTGACAAGCTATTTTTCTCATAGTACAATATTTTTGTGTTCACGAAAAACAAAAGGAATGATTATATGAACATCCAAGAATATGATATCTTAGACAGCCTATTCGATACTTCCTATGTTACCCAACGCGTTTTATCCGAAAACACAGGCTATTCTTTGGGGCTCGTGAACCGTTCGGTGAAAGCTTTGCAGCAGAATGGCTTTATTGACGAGCGGTTAAAGCCAACTTTGAAAGCTGTTCAGGAAATGCAGGAAAAAGCGCCAAGGAACGCAGTTATTTTGGCGGCAGGCTTCGGCATGCGCATGGTTCCGATTAACATGGAAACGCCCAAGGGACTTCTGGAGGTAAATGGGGAACCTCTGATCGAACGCCTGATCCGACAGCTCCGAGAGGCCGGAATAGAAGAAATCCACATCGTTGTGGGATTCATGAAAGAATATTATGAGTATTTGATTGATGAGTACGGCGTGGATTTGATCGTGAATGCGGAGTATTTGGCGAAGAATAACCTGCATTCTTTGAAACTGGCGCTGGAATCCCTTTCAAATACGTATATTCTGCCGTGCGACCTTTGGTGTGCGGAAAATCCATTCCGGCGGAGAGAATGGTATGCGTGGTATATGGTCAGCGACGAAATAGACGGAGAGAGTGACGTCAGGGTGAACCGAAAAAGAGAACTGGTGTCGCTCACAGAAAAATCCGGCGGCGCGATCAACGGGAACGATGGAAAGAGAAATGACATAAGCAGGAATGCAAAAAACGAAAACACCTTAATGGGGAATAAAATGATCGGAATCTGCTATCTGCCCGAAGAGCAGGCATCCATCGTGCGGGAACGCATTCGCCAGATGAGCCGCGATTCCAGGTATGACGCCGCTTTTTGGGAAGAGGCGCTTTACCGGAAGGACAGAATGATCGTTCCGGCGCGAGTGGTGCGGGCGGAGACGGTTGTGGAAATCAATACTTATGAGCAGCTGCGGGAGCTGGATGGCCACTCGAACCAACTGAAATCGGACGCAATCGAAGTCATTGCAAAGGCGCTGCATGCCCGGCCGGAGGACGTCCGCGACATTTCAGTCTTGAAGAAGGGCATGACGAACCGTTCGTTCCTTTTCCAATGCGGGGAAAAGCGCTGCATCATGCGGATTCCAGGGGAAGGCACGGACAGGCTGATCAACCGGGCGGAAGAAGCGGCGGTCTACCGGGCCCTGGAAGGGAAAGATCTCTGCGACGAGGTGGTCTTGATCGATCCGGAGAACGGCTATAAGATTACGGAATACCTGGAAGGGGCGCGGGTCTGCGACCCGAAGAAGGAAGCAGATCTGAAACAATGTATGGAGAAGCTCCGGGAGTTTCATGAAATGGGACTTACGGTGGCGCACGAGTTTGACCTTTTCCGGCAGATTGCGTTCTATGAGTCGCTCTGGGAGGGGAGACCTTCAGTTTTTAAGGATTACGAGCGGACGAAGGAGAATGTGTATTCCTTGCGGCCGTATATTGAGGCGCATGCGGAGCGAAAGGTGCTGACGCATATCGATGCGGTTCCGGATAATTTCCTGTTTGTGAAGGATGAAACGGGCAAGGAGAAGGTTCGCCTGATCGACTGGGAGTATGCGGGAATGCAGGATCCGCATGTGGATCTTGCGATGTTCTGCATTTATGCGCTGTATCGGAAGGAGGAAGTGGATCGGCTGATTGATCTGTATTTTGTAGAAGGATGCCCGGAGGAGACGAGGACAAAAACTTATTGTTATCTTGCGGTCTGCGGTTTGCTGTGGAGTAATTGGTGTGAGTACAAGCGGAGTTTGGGGGTGGAGTTCGGGGAATATTCGCTGCGGCAGTATCGTTACGCGAAGGATTATTACCGGATTGCGTGGGAAAGGATTCAGCAAAACGCCATACCTTATCAGGAGAAAGGAGTGCTCCAAAGAAAGCATGAAAAATAAGAAAAAGAATCTGAAAGGCAAAATTGACTGGCTTTCGACCCTAATCCCTCTCTTTGGCATCGCAGTCCTGTGTGTGATTTTTATGGCCTGGCCGGAGCAGTCCGCGATGGTTCTGGAAGCGATCCGGAGTTTCTTAGGGGATGAGTGCGGAATTTATTATGCGCTTTTGGGAGTCGGAATTTTTGGATGTACGCTTTATATGGCATTTTCAAAATATGGGAAAATCAAGCTGGGCGGAGACGAAAAGCCGCAGTATTCTTCCTTTCGATGGGGCGTGATGATTTTTACGTCGACGATGGCCGCGGATATTTTATTTTATTCCCTGTGTGAATGGGCCTTGTATGCGAACGAACCGCATATTGAAAATCTGGGCGGCATCCAGAAATGGGCGTCTACCTATCCGCTGTTTCACTGGGGGCCCATTGCGTGGAGCTTCTACATTGTCCTGGCGGTAGCTTTTGGATTTATGCTGCATGTCCGGGGCAGAGAGAAGCAGAAGTTTTCGGAGGCCTGCCGCCCTGTTCTGGGAAAACGTGTGGACGGCTTTTGGGGAAAGGTGATCGACTTGACTGCAATTTTCGCGCTGCTGGCCGGGACGGCTACAACTTTTTCGCTGGCAACGCCGCTTCTTTCGGCGGCTTTTGGACGGGTATTCGGGATCGGGAGCAGTACCGGGCTGACAATCGGGATTCTGCTGGTCATTGCGGCGGTGTATACGCTGACGGTCTGGTTTGGGATGAAAGGAATTTCGAAACTGGCGGCCGGGTGTTCGTATCTGTTTTTTGCGCTGCTGGCGTATGTGCTGCTGGCGGGCGGCGAGACGACGTATATTTTGGAGACGGGTTTTTCCGCGGTTGGGAACCTGATCCAGAATTTTGTCGGAATGGCGACCTGGATGGATCCGCTGCGGGAGACTTCTTTTCCGCAGAACTGGACGGTTTATTACTGGGCGTACTGGATGGTGTGGTGTGTGGCGACGCCGTTTTTTATCGGGAAGATCAGCAAAGGGCGGACGGTGCGAAATGTGGTTCTGGGCGGTTATGGCTGGGGGCTGGCGGGAACGTTTACGTCGTTTATCATATTGGGGAATTACGGAATGGCGCAGCAGCTGAAACATGGGGTGGACATTTCGGGATTTCTTGCGGAGGGCGGCGCTTATGCGGAGGCAATTCTGCGGATTTTTGAGACGCTCCCGCTGCCGAAGCTGGGTTTGCTGCTGCTGGCAGTGACGATGATTGCGTTCTATTCGACGACGTTCGATGCGCTGACGATGGTGATTTCGTCGTATTCTTATAAGCGGCTTCCGGAGGCGGAGGAGCCGGATAAGAGGGTGCGGACGTTCTGGGCGGTTTTGTTTATTTTGCTGCCGATCGCGCTGATCTTTGCGGAAAATTCGATGTACAGCTTACAGTCGGTAGCGATCATAGCGGCGTTTCCGGTGGGGATTTTAATTGTACTGATCGTGGCGGGATTTTTCCGGGATGCGAAAAATTACCTGGAAATGGTCGAAAAGGGGAGAAAACCGGGCCAGAAGGGACAGAGAAACGGACGGGAAGGGAAATGCGGATAGGAAAAGGTTCCTTTTTATGGTATACTAGAAATGATATTATGAAAATACCCCTTTCTGTAAAGGAAAGCGGCATTTCGCGCGCCGGAGTTTTCTGGTTCTCTGATGGAAGCGGCGCTTCGGGCGGCGGCAAGCGCCGGAGTTTTCTGATCGCACGCCCCGGAATGCGGCAGCTTCGAAAAGCAGAAAAGGACAGGGAGGATTATGAATTCCAATTATAGAAAGATAAAAAAATTATTTTTAAGGCAGAGCTACCTGGATTCCTGGGAAGACTACCAGAGAAGCCTCAGAAAGCGATCGTATATCGTATGGGATTATGTCGTTTTGACGGCTTCCAATGAGGAGCAGGCGGAAGGCTACCGCCAGCAGATTTCCTACCGCCTGGAGCTGGGGCTTTTGCCGGCCCGCACCAAATACGTGGTTCTTTCCGACCCGGACGGAAAGCGGGTTGGTTCCGGCGGCGCGACCTTTAACGTGCTGAAATATATTGCAGAGCAGGATGAACCGGGAACAGCGGATCATTTCGCGGGCAAACGGATCCTGGTCATTCATTCCGGCGGGGACAGTAAGCGAGTGCCCCAGTATTCGGCCATCGGAAAGCTGTTTTCCCCGGTGCCGCGGGAGCTGCCAAACGGGCGGCCTTCCACGCTGTTCGATGAATTTATCATTGCGATGACCGGAGTAGCGGGGCGGATTCCGGAAGGCCTTCTGGTGCTGTCCGGCGACGTGCTTCTGCTGTTTAACCCGCTGCAGATCGATTCCCAATTCCAGGGCGCGGCGGCGATTTCGATTAAAGAACATGTGGATACCGGGAAAAATCACGGCGTTTTCCTGAACGACGGGACGGATCATGTAGAGCGGTTTTTACATAAACAGTCGGAAGAGCAGCTTCGGGCCATGGGCGCGGTAAATGAGAATAATGCGGTCGATCTGGACACCGGGGCTGTGATGATGGACGTAAAGCTTCTGAACGCCTTGTTTGGCCTGATCAGTACGGACAATCAGACAGATGAAAAGAAGTTTTCCCAGTTCGTGAATGAGAAGGCGCGAATCAGCTTTTACGGGGATTTCCTCTATCCGCTGGCGGAAAAATCCACGCTGGAGGATTATTATAAGGAAGCGCCGGAAGGTTCTTTCTGCGAGGAGCTTACCGCATGCCGGACGAAGATCTGGGAAGCGCTGCATGGATTTTCCATGTCGCTGCTGTGCCTTTCACCGGCGGAATTTATTCATTTTGGGACGACCAGGGAGCTGCGCGAGCTGGTGACGAGCGGCGTGGACGACTATGAGTTTCTGGGCTGGAAGCGGCAGGTGATTACGAATTTCGGAACGGATGGTTCCTTTGCGATCAATAACAGCCTTCTGGAGGACGATATTGTGATCGGGGAAGGCGCTTACATTGAGGACAGTAACATTGGCCATCATACGGTGGTGGGCGCGGGCAGCATTTTGTCGAACCTTGCCCTCGCGGATGTGACGATCCCGGAAAATGTGGTGTTCCATGGCCTTCGCGTGAAAAAGGGGCAGTATGTGACCCGCGTCTATGGCGTACAGGATAACCCGAAAGGCACCTATGAGAAGGATACGCCGTTTTTAGGAACCATGCTGCGGGACTTCTGCGGGAAGAACCAGCTTTGTCCGGAGGAACTCTGGGAGGATGCGGAGCGGTATCTGTGGTTTGCGAATCTGTATCCGGTCTGCAACACCCAGGAAGAAACGATTCACTGGGCCATGGTGCTCTGCAAAATGGCGAAAGGAGAAGCCTCAAACGAAGAGGTGGAGGCCTGGAAAGCCCAGGAACGCATGAGCTTATACAGCAGTTTTAATGCGGCGGACGTCCAGGCCATCGTGCCCTGGAAGCAGCTGCTGGAAAACAGCATTATGGTGGAGAAATTTGT
The DNA here is from genome assembly GCA_030536575.1 of Eubacteriales bacterium. Classification (GTDB taxonomy): domain Bacteria; phylum Bacillota; class Clostridia; order Lachnospirales; family Lachnospiraceae; genus Limivivens. The sequence continues at coordinate 5,784 of JAUNPS010000047.1, forward strand.
GGATCAGATCTGTTCGGGCGTGTACTACAAGGATGCGCTAAAGGTATTTGGCAGCGCGGGTATGAATAAAGAGCAGTATTTCATGCTGATGAACCGTGCGGAGAAGAGCGATTTTTCCACGAAAATCCGGATTTTCTACGATGTTTCCAGGTATATGAAGTATTCGCATAAAGTGTTCGATGGAACGCATTATGATTATTTGGAAAATCTGTGCTTTAAAGAGATCCAGGATGTGGTTTATGAAAATGGAAAGGAAAAGATTCCGGCGTTTGAGAACTTCCGGATCGTGAAGGATCGGGTGGATGTGGCGCTGCCGGTTCGGGTAAACTGGGGCGGAGGCTGGACGGATACGCCGCCGTACTGTCATGAGAATGGCGGGGTGGTGCTGAATGCGGCCATTACGCTGAACGGGATTTGTCCGGTGCAGGTGACAATGAAACGGATCGAGGCGCTGCATGTGGAGTTTGAAAGTACGGATATTAATGTAAAAGGGACGGCTGAAACGGTTGCGGAGATTCAGGATTGCCATAATCCGTATGATTTCTTTGCTCTGCATAAGGCGGCGCTGATCGCCAGCGGGATTATCCCGATCGAAGGGGAAGGAAATCTGCAGGAGATTCTGAAAAAGCTGGGCGGCGGGTTCTACCTTTCCACGCAGGTGATTGGCGTGCCAAAGGGTTCGGGCCTTGGAACCAGCAGTATTCTTTCCGGTGCCTGTGTGAAGGCGATTTTCGAGTTCTTCGGGCAGGAGCTTTCGGACAGTGACCTGTATGATATTGTGCTCTGCATGGAGCAGATCATGAGTACCGGAGGCGGATGGCAGGATCAGGTGGGCGGCGTGACGCCTGGGATTAAGTTTATTACCACGAAGCCTGGAATTAACCAGAAGATTGAAGTGGAGCATGTGGTGCTGCCGAGTGAGACGATGGAGGAACTGCAGGAGCGGTTCGCGCTGATTTATACCGGACAGCGGAGACTTGCGCGGAATCTTCTGCGGGATGTGGTCGGCAATTATATCGGAAGCCGGAAGGAGTCCCTGGATGCCCTGGAGAAGATGGAGCGCGTGGCCGCGCTGATGCGGTTTGAGCTGGAGCGGGGAAATATCGATGCCTTTGCGGAGCTTCTGAATGAGCACTGGGAGCTGTCGAAGCAGTTGGACGGCGGTTCGACGAATACCTGTATCGATCAGATTTTCCTGTCCTGCGAGGATTTGATTGCCGGAAGGTTTATTTCCGGCGCGGGCGGAGGCGGATTTTTGCAGGTGATCCTGAAGAAGGGTGTGAAGAAGGAAGCGCTGAAGAAGCGGCTGCATGAGGTGTTCCAGGACAGCGGTGTGACCGTGTGGGAGACGCAGTTTATTTAAAAAGCCCTACGGGTAAAATTCACACAGATGCGAGGAGAAGGTTTTGCCTTCGGAAAACAAAACTGCCGGGGTTTTAAGGCCCGGCAGTTTTTGCGTGCGTCCGGCGGACAGCAGCGATTAAAATTCCAGTTCTTTCAAATACCGCTGCAGGGCATCCTGCCACGTGGGAAGCGGCGTAAAGCCATTTTCCACAAGCTTGGACTTATCCAGACGGCTGTTAAACGGCCTGGCTGCCTTGGAAATCCCATATTCCTCGGTCGTAACCGGAAGGACATGCAGACGCTCTTCAGCGTATTCCGTATGGCCCAGTTCCACGGCCTGGCGGAAAATTTCTTTTGTAAAATCATACCAACTGATATAGCCGCCTTCATTCGTGGCATGATAATATCCATATTTGTCCGTCACGATCATATCGACCAGCAGCCTTGCCAGGTCGAAGGTGTAGGTCGGCGTACCGATCTGATCGTTTACGACCCGGAGCGTATCATGGGTTTTCCCCACATTCAGCATGGTCTTGATGAAGTTCTTCCCGTTTTTGCCGAATACCCATGCAATGCGGACGATGAAAAATTTCGAAAGCGCATTGGAAACAGCCAGCTCTCCGGCCAGTTTCGTCTCCCCGTACACATTCAGCGGTTTGTAGTCCTTGCAGTCCGGCTGCCAGGGTTCTGTGCCCTGGCCATCGAATACGTAGTCTGTGGAAATGTACATCATTTTCAGATCCAGTTCCTTGCAGACATTTGCAATGTTTTCGGTTCCCACCGCATTGACCAGACGAACTTTCTCTTTCTTATCCTCATCTTCCGCGAGATCCACCGCAGTCCATGCCGCACAGTGAATCACCGCATCCGGCTTCACTTCCAGAAGTGCCTTTTTCACCGCCTCCGCGTCCGTGATATCCATGGATACATAGGGCATCGCGGTCACGGCCGAACCGTCCGCAATCCCGCTGTAAGCAGGCGCCAGATCGCTTCCGACCCCTTCCATCCCGCGCGCGGCCAGTTCATTCATCACATCATGGCCGAGCTGTCCTGCAACACCTGTCACAAATAATTTCATCCGAATTCCTCCTGACGCGCCGCTTAGCGGTTTCCATACATTTTTTCGTAGTAATTCTGGTATTCCCCTGAGATGATGGTTTCCCACCATTCTTTATTGTCCAGATACCACTGGATGGTTTTCTTGATGCCGTCCGCAAATTTGGTTTCCGGAAGCCAGCCCAGTTCGTTGTGGATCTTGGTCGGGTCGATGGCGTAGCGCATATCGTGGCCCTTCCGGTCGGTGACGTAGGTGATCAGGCTTTCCGGTTTGCCCAGTTCTTTGCAGATGATCTTGACGATATCAATGTTTTTCATTTCGTTGTGGCCGCCGATGTTATAGACTTCGCCCACGCGGCCTTTGTGGATAATGAGGTCGATGGCCTTGCAGTGGTCTTCCACATAGAGCCAGTCGCGGACATTTTCGCCTTTTCCGTAGACCGGAAGAGGCTTGTCATTCAGGGCGTTGGCAATCATCAGCGGAATCAGTTTTTCCGGGAAATGATAGGGGCCGTAGTTGTTCGAGCAGCGGCTGATAGTGACCGGAAGCCCATAAGTCCGGTGGTAAGCGAGTACCAGCAGATCCGCGCCTGCTTTCGAGGAGCTGTAGGGGCTGCTGGTGTGGATCGGGGTTTCCTCGGTGAAGAACAGGTCCGGGCGGTCTAAGGGCAGGTCGCCGTACACTTCATCGGTGGAAACCTGATGATAACGGGTAATGCCGTATTTCCGGCAGGCGTCCATCAGGACGGCGGTTCCCTTGATGTTTGTATCCAGGAACACTTCCGGATTTTCGATGGAGCGGTCTACGTGGCTTTCAGCCGCAAAGTTTACGACGATATCCGGGTGTTCTTCCTCGAATAAGCGGTAAACAGCTTCCCGGTCGGTGATGTTTTCTTTGACAAAACGGAAGTTCGGATTGTCCATCACAGGCGCAAGGGTGGAAAGATTTCCCGCATAGGTTAAGCAGTCCAGGCAGACGATGCGGTAATCCGGGTATTTGTTTAACATGTGAAAAATGAAGTTGCTTCCAATGAATCCGGCGCCGCCGGTAACGATAATGGTCATAGTGTGTTCTCCTGTCTTTTTAAAATGGGTTTGTCAGTGAAGGACGTCCAGATATTTTCCGTCCAGAACATCCTTCAGGTACTGGCCGTACTGGTTTTTCTTTAAGACTTCATAGACTTTCAGCACGTCTTCCCTGGTGATCCAGCCGTTTAAGTAGGCGATTTCTTCCAGGCAGGCAATTTTCCGGTGCTGATGGGTTTCCATGGTCTTGACAAAGTTCGTGGCGTCAACCAGGCTTTCGTGGGTTCCGGTGTCCAGCCAGGTGAAGCCCTGTCCCAGAAGCTCGACGTTTAAGGCGCCTTTTTCCAGGTAGATGCGGTTTAAGTCGGTGATCTCCAGCTCTCCGCGGGCGCTGGGCTTTAAGTTTTTCGCGTAGTCCACGACCTGGTTGTCGTAGAAGTAAAGGCCGGTGACGCAGTAATTGCTCTTGGGCTTCGCCGGTTTTTCTTCGATGGAAACGGCTTTGCCTTCTTCGTTAAATTCCACGATGCCGAAGCGTTCCGGGTCGTCCACGTAGTAGCCGAAAACGGTGGCGCCTCTGCCGGATTCCGCGTTTTCGACGGCGGCTTTCAGGCGTTTTTTCAGGCCGTGGCCGGAGAAAATGTTGTCGCCAAGAACCATGGCTACGGTATCATTGCCAATGAAATCCTGTCCGATTAGGAACGCCTGGGCCAGTCCGTCCGGGCTTGGCTGCACAGCATAGGAGAGGCTTACGCCGAACTGGTGGCCGTCCCCTAAAAGCTCCTCAAAGCGGGGCGTATCCTGGGGGGTGGAAATGATCAAAATATCCCGGATTCCGGCGCTCATGAGCACGGACATGGGGTAATAGATCATGGGTTTGTCGTAGATTGGCAGAAGCTGCTTGGAGGTTACCATGGTAAGCGGGTAAAGCCGGGTTCCGGAGCCGCCTGCTAAAATAATTCCTTTCATCGCTAAAATCCCCTTTCTCATTTGGTTGTGTCGGTTCTTTTCTGCATGGCCTTATTGTAAATGGTGACCCTACGTCACCTTCAAGCACTTTTTTGCAATTTTTTCAAATTTGGTTATTTTGCACAAAGAAAGATGCCTGCGTCTTTGGAGATGCGGAATCCGCCGGCGGTTTTTTTTGCCACATAGGAGCGGAATTCCTTGTAATGATCCAGGAGATACTGGTTCTGGTTTCCGTGGCAGGAGAGGATGTAGGAGATCAGGGGCTCCGGTTCCGGCACCAGAAGGGAATCTTCGTAGAGCTGCCAGGTGATCCGGGAGAAAAAGGGGCTCAGAATTTCGCTTCCGTTTTCACGGCCGAACCGCTCGTAGAGTTTATTGGCGGAGAGCACAATGCGGTCGTCGAAGTCCTGTACGAGCTGGCTGACTTCTTTCATATGGCGGGAGCCGTAGGCGCTGCAGAGAAAACGGCCGTCCGGCTTCAGGACGCGGCGGACTTCCCGGCAGACCGCGGGGATGTCTTCACAGTAAAAGAGCACATGGTTCGCAATGACCAGATCGAAGCGTTCGTCCTCGAAGGGAATCCAGGAGCAGTCGAAGGGGCGGAAGGAGAAACGGCCGTCTTCGCTGCCGAGGGCGCGGCGGGTGTCCCGGAGCATGCCTTCGGAAATGTCGGAGAGGGTGATGTGGATGTCGGCGGGGATGCGGGAAAGGTTGCTTGTCCACAAAGTGCCGTCGCCGCAGCCGACCTCTAAGATTTCCATGCCGGGGCGGATCTGGCACTGGTCGTAGATCCAGGGGAACCAGCCCTGTTTGTTGGTGGAATAGAGGCTGTGGAGGTTGATGCGGGCGGAAATGTTTGAGGCGTTCTGGTACTGGTTTTTCAGGCTTTTTTCCATGCCGGTCAAGTGGATCAGGTTCAGCATTTTGCTCCAGTCAATGGTGTGTTCGGTCTGGATGGCCTCGGCAGTGTCCTGGATGGCTTTTTCCACGAGCTGCATCTGTTCGATGCGGTCACGGACGAGTTTGAGCTGGAGGTTCAGGGAGTCGGCCATGAAATGATAGTCGGAATCGTTAATGGTCATTTCGCGGATATCGTCCAGGGAGAAGCCTAAATATTTCAGGAGAAGGATCTGCTGCAGCCGGGCGAAATCCGCGTCGGTGTAGAACCGGGCTCCGGATTCGGTGACCAGGGAGGGCTTTAAGATCGCGTGTTTATCGTAATAGCGGATCGTGCGCAGGGTGACGTGGGCCATGCGGGCGAATTCGCCGGAGGAATAGTAGCCGGGTTTTTTCATGAAATGGCTCCTTTCGGATGGTTGTAGCTTTATTATAGCCAGGAATTCCGGCAAATGCAACGAAATGGGATACCCGAATTTGGTTTTTTGTGATAAACTGATTATTATAAATGAAAGAAAAGGGCGGGTGGGCGTTTTGATATACAAACAGATTCAGAATACTTCTTTTTTACTGGACTATGCCGGAGGCCGGTTCCTGGTCGATCCGGCGTTTCGGCGGATGGACTTTTTCGGAGCGGGCCTGGGGACAAAGGTGTCCCTTGGGGAGCTGCTGGATGTGGACGCGGTGCTGGTGACCCATTTATCGGATACCAGCTTTGACGGGCTGGCCAGGCAGCTTTTGCCAAGGGGGATCAAGATTTTTGTTCCGAGTACGCGGGCAGTCCGGGAGCTGGAAAAGGCCGGATTTTCGAATGTGGAAGTGCTGCAGGAGCATGTGCATTTTCAATTCGTGGATTTATACCGGGTTCCGGCTTATTATGGGAAGGAAGGCGAGGCCAGAAAGAGCGAGAAGGGCTGCGGTGTGATTTTGTCCCATCCGGTGTTAAACAGCATTTACCTGACCGGAGAGAGCGTGTGGTATGACGGGATGAAGAAGACGATTAAGAGCTGGAAGCCCCGGCTGATCGTGGTGCAGGCAGGCGGCGTGCGCAGGCTGGACGGCAGCAGGCTGAGTATGGTGCACGAGGAGATTGCGGCGGTGCATCTGGCGCTTCCGCGGGCGAAGATCATTGCCAATCAAAATGTGTGGGAAGGAGACCGGGACAGCCTGCGCAATTATCTTTACGGCCACCGGATGGAGGAAGCGGTGCTGATGCCAAAAGATGGAGAAGAATACCGCTTGTAGAAGCGGGAAAGGAGGAGGCGGATGGGACAGGAAACCGAGCGGACGTATTTATGCATTGACTTAAAATCCTTTTATGCCTCCGTGGAATGTAAGGAGCGGGGGCTTGACCCGATGACCACAAATCTGGTGGTGGCGGACCCGGAGCGGACGGAAAAGACGATCTGTCTGGCGGTCTCGCCGTCCATGAAGGCGCTGGGGGTTCCGGGAAGGTGCCGGGTATTTGAGATTCCGAAGGGGATCGATTATGTGATGGCGCCGCCCAGGATGCAGCTTTATATCAATTATTCCGCGGACATTTATTCCATCTATCTGAAATACCTTGCGAAAGAGGATATTCATTCGTATTCTATTGATGAAATTATGGCGGATGTGACGGATTATCTTCCGCTGTATCAGCTAAGCGCGAAGGAGCTGGGAATGCGGATCATGGATGATATCCTGGAAAATATAGGGATTCCGGCGGCCTGCGGGATCGGGACGAACCTGTATCTGGCGAAGGTGGCGCTGGACATTACGGCGAAGCATGCAGAGGATCATATCGGGGTTCTGGATGAGGAGACGTACCGGAAAACGCTGTGGCGGCATAAGCCGCTGACGGATTTCTGGCGGGTCGGGCCGGGGATTGCAAAAAAGCTTGGAAGCATGGGGATTTTTACGATGGAAGGAATTGCGAGGGCGGAGGAGGAAGCGCTGTATCAGGCGTTTGGGATCGATGCGGAGCTTCTGATCGACCATGCGTGGGGGCGGGAGCCGACTACGATTGCGGACATTAAGGCTTATAAATCCAAGTCGAATTCCATTTCCAGCGGACAGGTTTTGGGCTGCGATTATGATTTTGAAAAGGCGAAACTGGTGACGAAGGAAATGGCGGACATGCTTTGTCTGGAACTGGTGGATAAGGGGCTTGTGACGGATTCCATCACTCTTTCCGTGGGCTATAACAGCCGTTATGGAATGAAATCCGCCCATGGCACCACGACGATGACGGTCACAACCAGTTCCGCGAAGCAGATTCTTTCTTATACGGAAAAGCTGTTTGAACGGATCGTGGACAGGCACACGCCGATTCACAGGATTTACCTGACGTTTAACCGGGTGGTGGACGAGGCGTACCAGCAGTATGACCTGTTTACGGACCCGGCGGAGCTGGAGCGGGAGCACCGGCTTCAGAAGGCGATGCTGGATATTAAAGAGAAGTTTGGAAAGAATGCGATCCTGAAAGGCATGAATCTGGTAGAGGGGGCCACGGCCCAGGAGCGGAATCGTCAGATTGGAGGGCATAAGAGTGGAGAATAGGCCGAAGATGAGCAGGGGGGAGCGGGCGAAGCAGTTTATGCCGTTTGCGGCGCTGAAGGGGTATCAGGAGGCGCTGCGGCAGAGGGAGCGGGTGGTGGTGCCGCGGATGGAGCTTTCGGAGGAGTACCGGGAGGGGCTGGATCGGAAGCTGCGGCAGGTGAGGAAGAATGAGATTGTTACGGTGGTGTATTTTTGTAAGAATGAGTATTTGAAGCGGACGGGGATGGTGGCGGGGATTGATGAGACGGCGAGGGTACTGCGGGTGGTGAATACGAAGATTGCTTTTGAGGACATTTATGATATCAGTGGGGAGGGGATTTTGGAGGAGTGAGGGGAGACGGTAAAGGAGTCGTGTACAGAAAACAGCTTCCTGCTTCGGCAAAAATACATTGACAGATATCGGGAAATGACTAATATTTTTGCCGATGATGTGATATGCTATACAGTAGATTCGTGTGATTTTTTGATTTATGACGGAGGAGAGCAGATGCGATACCTTTCAGCTGCGGAAATAGCAAAAAAATGGAATGTGTCAGAACGCAGTGTGAGAAATTACTGTGCTCAGGGACGTGTGATTGGTGATTTGACATATAATTCCAACTATATGGAAGGCAGCTCTGACAGAGTATAACGCTAAAGAAAAAAAGACTTTTGAGGACATTCTGGACTTCCATATGAAGTTTGAATGGATTCATCCATTCCAGGATGCTGATGTTATAATTAGGACAAGGTTAGAGAAACCCAGTAAAATCAACGGGTTTGCACTCCTTAGTCCTATTTTTTATCCCCTGTGGGGTGGAGAGAGGACGGCGCCGTACATATCAATACCTACGATACCGAAAGTCAGATGGGGTTCTGCGCATAGCAGAGGTACTGGCTTTGGAGAAGTGCGAGGTTTTTAAGAAAGATACAAAGATAGGACTTTAATTCGCTCCGGCGGAAATGCCGGATGCTGATTGAAGTCCTTTTTCTTTTCCGCAGGGCGGTCTTGCCCTGTGAGGTTATCGGTCATCTGGACAGGAAAGCTGTCCGTCTGCTTAGTGTTTGGAGGAAAATCTTATGGCAATAAAGAAAACAAGAAATATGAAGGTTTATGAACAGTCCGGATATCATTATAAGTCCACGCCGACGATCATGCTGAAAGGACAGTGGCTCCGGGACGCAGGGTTTGAATGCGGCATTTCCATTACGGTGAAGTGCGAGGAAGGGAAGCTGGTTATCACTCCGAGGGAGGAAGTCAGTTATGTGGATGTTTTTGAACAGCAGCAGTATGAAAGCATAGTTGCAGAAAGGGGAAGGGATTGAGTATGGGTAAAGTTTACATGATTGGTTCGCAAAAAGGGGGTTGTGCGAAAACAGCAACCACGTTTAATCTGGCGTATTCTCTGGCGAAGATGGGGAAGAAGGTGCTGGCTGTCGATTTTGACAGCCAGGCAAATTTTACAACGTGCTACGGGATTGAGAATACCGGGGAGTTGGAGCATACTATCGGGCATCTGATGATGGCAAAGATTGAGGATACGAAGATGCCGACCATGAAGCGGTACATACAGACAAAGGATGTGGCGGGGATTCTGCTGACCATGTGTGATGCCAGGACAAGGCTGTGCCGGGTGCTGACGGAGAATTTCCAGGGGCAGATACGGATATTTGACACGAAGATTCCGAACACGGTGAAGGTAGGTTTCTTTTTCTCTCCATGTCTGATAAAATGAATTTATTGTTACTAATAAAAGGATAGTTCTTAGACCATAGTCGAAGTCAAGGGTTTTTTGAAAAGAGGTTTGCCATGACCATAGGAGAATTTTCAGCAGTTACCGGGATCAGTCCATATACATTACGATACTATGAGAAGAAAGGATTGCTGCGTGTTGGCAGAGACGGCGGCGGAAGAAGGGATTACGGTGCGGAAGATATTGAATGGGTAAAATTTCTGAAACGCCTGAAAGACACGGGAATGCTCCTACGGGATATTAAGCGTTATTCCGATTTGCGATATCAGGGGGACAGTACGATGAAGGAGCGGATGGAACTGCTTCTTCTGTATAGAAAATCTGTGGTAGAAGAGCAGAAAAAATGGAATGAGTACCTGAAAAATCTGGACGAAAAAATTGGCATTTATCGGGAGAGGATAAGTGAACGGGAAAATGAGGGATGATTGGTTTACGATTGACAGAATTGATAAAGATACCTGGATGCTCAGCGAATACCGCCATCCGGAAGAAACGCATTGTTATCTTTTGAATGGCTCAGGACGCAGTATGCTGATTGATACGGGGCTGGGAATCTGTGATATTTACAGGGAAGTAAGAAAACTGACGGAGCAGCCTTTTACGGCAGCTGCTACGCATATCCATTGGGACCATATTGGAGGGCATAAGTATTTTCCTGATTTTTATGTACATCGGGAGGAACTGGGATGGCTTTTGGGAGGATTTCCTTTGCCGGTGGAGGCAGTCAGAAATATGGTGACGAGGCAATGTGATTTACCTGAAAATTATGATGTCAGCACGTATGAGCTTTTCCAGGGGAAGCCAGCGGGGATTTTAGAGGGCGGGGAAAGCATTGATCTTGGCGGCAGAATCATTCAGGTTTTGCATACGCCGGGACATTCCCCAGGCCATATGTGCTTTTGGGAGCCGGACAGAGGATATCTTTTTACGGGGGATCTGGTGTATAAGGGGACATTATTTGCGAATTATCCTTCTACAGAACCACAGGATTATCTGGAGTCTCTTGAAAAAATTGCGGTGCTTCCTGCGAAAAAAATATTTCCGGGGCACCATTCTACGATTATCCGGCCGGAGATTGTGAGCAGGATGCGGGATACGTTTCGGATGTTAAAGGCAGAAGGAAAGCTGCGGCATGGCAGTGGTACTTTTCATTATGGAGATTTTGAAGTTATGCTGTGAGAAGTGATTTTGTAAATATGGCTATAAAAATAAATTTGGGGAGATTCCCATTTGTTATAAGCTGAATGGGAAAGTATTTGCACAGATTTATCCGAGACCAGAAGATTATAAAATCACATTGAAGTGTACGGAGGATGCCGGGCAGTTTTACCGGCAGGTGTATCCGGGCAGGGTGGTCCGGGGATATCATTGCCCGCCGGTGCAGCAGCTTTCAAAAAGCTGGTGAGATTACTTGACCATAACTGAATGTTCGTTTATAATAAGACCATGAGGAAAAAAGACGATAACAAAAAGGAGGCTATCATTGAGGCAACCGTTCAGTTGTCTAATGAGCTTGGCTTTTCCAACCTTTCCATGAGCAAGATTGCAAAACGCGCTGACGTATCTGCTGCAACTTTGTATGTCTACTACGAAAACAAGGAGGATATGTTTCGCAAGGTCTATATGGACATAAAAAAGAAAATGATATTGGGATGCAGTCAGGGGATTCGTCAGGAGGAAAGTGTCGAGCAGTCGGTCAGGAAAATTTGCGGCAATCTGCTGCGGTATATACAGGAGCATACGGAGGAATTTCTTTTTATTGAACAGGCGTGCAATTCCCCGTTGGCGACCGATGAAATGATTGCTGAAATTGAACAACAAAGTAAAGTGACAAATGCGGTCTTTGAGCGTGGGATTCAGGAGGGAATTTTGAAACAGACTTCGCCCACACTCCTGATTGGTTTTTGTTTCTACCCGATTCAACAGATTTTTAAGGAATGTCAGAAAGAAAAATCCATGTTGAGGGATGTGGATTTTGATTTGGTTTTTCAAATGTGTTGGGATGCAATCCGGCGTTAAAGAGAAGCGTTCGTGAGGGCGCTTCCTTTTTCAAACATATAATAAACGAACATTTAGTTATTAAGGAGGAAGGCAGCATGAAGGTATTAGGAATTAACGGAAGCATGAGAAAGGACGGCAACACCGCCATCCTTATCCGTACCATTTTTGAGAAAACTGGAAAAAGAAGGCATTGAAACGGAGCTAATTCAGCTTCCGGACGTACATATCTCTCCTTGCAGGATTACGCAGGGAAAGCAATGTCTGGCGTGCATGGGGAAAGAAAATTGTGCATTTACGGACGATGATTTCCACATCATTTTTGAAAAGATTGTGGAGGCGGACGGCTTGATTTTGGGTTCGCCAGTCTATGGGGCGGAGGTATGGAAATGGTGGCTACCATGAACAACGTTATGCTGTTTCGGGAAATGCTGATTGTCGGTTCCACTTATTGGAACATGGTCTATGGCGCAGATGTGGGCGGCGTTTTAAAAGACGGGGAAGGCATGGCAAATATGAGGAATATCGGAGAGAACATGGCGTGGCTGCTGAAAAAACTCCATACCGCAGAGGAGGAAAAACAATGAGATACCAGTTATTTAAAGACAGTGAGAATCTTTCAAAATTAGGTCTTGGCGCTATGCGGCTGCCGCAGACAGAACCGGGATTCGGGAAATCGATTGACGAGCCAAAAGCACAGGAATTGATCGACTACTGTATGGCACATGGGGTAAATTACTATGATACGGCCTACATTTATCATGGTGGGAAATCCGAAGTGGTTCTCGGTCAGTCGCTTTCAAAATATCCCCGTGACAGTTTTTATGTGGCCGACAAATTTAACGTGCAGGCAAATCCCGATTACAGACTTCAATTCGGGGAACAGCTTGCCCGCCTACAAATGGAGTGTATTGACTTCTATTTGCTTCACGGCGTAACGGATTTGATTGCGCCCCTTTATGAGCAGAGCGGCTGTATTTCCTATTTTCAGGAGCAGAAACGTCAGGGAAAAATCAAGTATTTTGGTTTTTCCTTTCATGGTACGCCTGAGTGTCTGCGTGAAATGCTGAAAAAGAATGAATGGGATTTTGTGCAGATACAGCTCAATTACTATGACTGGTTTCAAGGGAGTGCAAAAGAACAGTATGAGATTTTGCGGGAACACGGTATTCCTGTTATGGTGATGGAGCCGATCCACGGTGGAATGCTGGCACATCTCCCGGCAGAGTGCCTGCGTTTACTCCCGGAAGGCGGCACATCTCCGGCTGCGTGGGCACTTCGGTTTGTGATGAATCTTCCCGGCGTGACCGTGGTTTTGAGCGGTATGTCCGATATGGAGCAGGCAAAATCTAACGTGGGAACGGCAGCTTTGGAAAGGGAACTGTCCAAAGAGGAATTATCGTGTTTAGAACAGGTCAGCGCTTTACTCCGCAGGAAGGTTGCTGTCCCCTGCACCGCCTGCCGGTATTGCTGCGATAACTGCCCGCAGGGATTGGATATTCCTGCTCTTTTGTCGGCTTACAATGAATATCGGGACGAGGCGGCTGCGTTGGGAGACAACAACTTAGCTGTCTGGAGGTTGTTCCGCCTGAAAGCGCTGTCCGAAGATAAGTTGCCGGGAGCCTGCGTCGGCTGCGGAAACTGTACGCAGCACTGTCCGCAAGGTCTGGATATACCGGCATATATGAAGGAAATGGCAGCGTTGCTCGGTTGATTCACACACAAAACGAGGAGGAAGGTAGTATCGAACAATGCCCCGTTCAGGGAAAAAGTTATCGGCATTGGGATATGGATGTATGAGGCTGCCGCAGAAAAACGGACAGATAGATAAGGATGCTGCTGTACGTTAAATCCGCTATGCCCATGAGAAAGGACTGGCTGTTATGGTGATGGAACCGCTTCGGGGCGGTGCCCTGACACACAACATTCCAAATGAAGCCCTGAAAATTTATAAAATGGCCGGAGGCGGGCGCACTCCGGCAGAATGGGCGCTGCGTTGGGTATGGAACCACCCGGAGATTACCGTCGTATTGTCTGGAATGAATGAGGACAATCATGTGCAGGAAAATATCCATATTGCGGAAAATGCTTTACCGGACAGTATGAGTGAGGCAGAGCTTGCTGTTATTTCCGAGGTAAAACAGCAATAGCATTTCCGCATTGGCTGCACCGGCTGCGCGTATTGTATGACCTGCCCTGCGGGAATCAATATTCCCCTGGCATTTTCCCACTGGAATATCAATGGGATTGAGGGCGGCGAGGCCGGAAAAATGTTCCATGCCGTGACCGCCGCTGTTTCCACGCCGGACGGGAAGGAGCATTAGGTTACAGACTGTCGGGAGTGCGGCTTATGCGAACAGAAATGTCCGCAGCACCTTCCAATCCGTGAAAGCCTGAAACAGTTACACAATGACATGGAGACGCCGGAATGGATGGATTATGCGGCTAAAACACGGGAATCTATGAAAAGCGGAATTTCAGGCGGTGGATTTTCTGCGCCCTGAGCTGTGACAGAATGGGGGATATAAAACACATGGAAAAACCTATCAGCGGATCGTTTGCCATACAAAATGTGCAGGTCAGAAAAAATATCAGACCTGGCGGGGAATATCAAGCCGGACAAGGAGAAGTTTACGGAGAAGATTGACGGCGCGGTGGCGGCAATCATGGCGCTTGACCGGGCAATCCGGCATGGTGGGAGTACGGGGAGCGTGTATGATGGGAGAGGGATTTTGTCCTTTTAATGTTGGCGGTTTTCTGGTATACTTAATGGCATAAATACGGATTAGGAGAGCAGGAATGGAGGAAGCATGGAGTTTTCGAGGGAGGATTTAGCGGAGGCTAAGAGACAGATTGATTCTACGTTGCATAAATTGAGGGAGACAATAAAGACTTTTGAGTCCAAAGAGAATGCGGAGCGGTATAAGTCGCAGATTACGCTGGCAAAAAGGCGGGTAAGAGCTTTTGAGATTGCGGAGTGGTTTATTGCGAATGAGCTTGGAAAAGATATTTGTGATAATTGATTACAGGCATGGGAAGAGGTGCAGGTATTGAACGGCAGAGTGTATGAGTATGAGTCCCTGCTTTATGAGGCAGGGGAGACAGGGGGCGCTTATGTCATTTTTCCCTATGATATCAGGAAAGAGTTTGGGCGGGGAAGGGTGAAGGTACATGCCACGTTTGACGGGGAACCCTATGATGGGAGTGTTGTGAATATGGGGGTAAAGAATGCTGATGGGAGTGTGTGCTATATTATCGGCGTTCGCAAGGATATCCGTTCACGGATAGGGAAGCGGCCGGGGGATAGGATTCTGGTGACGGTCAGGGAACGGAAATGAAGGGAGGGTTAATGATGTGGACGTGTCCGAAGTGCGGGCGTACATTTAAGAGGCAGGGACAGGATCACTACTGCGGGAAAGCGCCGGAGACGGTGGATGGATATATTGCGGGACAGCCGGAAGAGGTACGGGAGTATCTGAAAGAAATAAGGGAAGCGGTCCGTGCGGCGCTGCCGGAGGCGGAGGAACGGATTTCATGGAGTATGCCGACTTATTGGAAGGGGCATAACATTATTCATTTTGCCGGATTTAAAAAGCACGCCGGATTGTATCCGGGACCGGAGGCTGTCCGGGAGTTTTCGGAACGTCTGAAAGGATATAAGACCAGCAAGGGGACTATACAGCTTCCTTATAGTAGTCCGGTTCCGGCGGAACTGGTCTTTGATATAGCCAGGTGGTGTTATGAGACGGGGAACCATCCGTAAGATTGGAAGGTATTGGAGGCGGGGAATGGATCGGGATGTGCTATATTTTTTTGACGGGAAGCCGGAAGCATTGCCTTTGTATGAGGCTTTTGAAGAAAAGGTTTTTTCAGAGGTGGACGGCGTGAAGGTCAAGGTGCAGAAGACGCAGATCGCTTTTTCCAACAGGCATAATTTTGCTTTTGTTTCTTTTCTGCCGGTGCGGAAAGCGAAGGAGCGGCCGGAGGTTTATATTGTGGTGACATTCGGGCTGGGATACCGTTTGGAGTCCCCGCGCGTAGATGCGGCGGTGGAGCCGTACCCTGGACGTTTTACCCACCATGTCCTGGTTTCCGAGACTGGGGAGGTCGATGATGAGCTGATGGGATGGGTGAAGGAGGCGGCTGTCTTTTCGGCTGGCAAGCGCTGAATGGAACCGCTGTTTTTGGAAGCGGCGGTATAAGCAGAAGGCGGGGCGTTTGCGGGCGGTTTGTGCCAGAAAATTGGGATATGCCGGGGAGCAGGAGTGCCGGAAATATGGAGCAGGGGGTGTTTTATGGGAAGTGAGAAGATATATGAAATGGATTTTTCAAAGGTCTATCATCTGCTTGTCAATAAGGCGGAGAGAAAGGGACGGACAAGGCAGGAGGTTGACGAGGTGATCCGCTGGCTTACCGGGTACAGTCAGGCGGAACTGGAGGGGATGCTGGAAAGGCCGGTGTCTTATGGGGATTTCTTCCGGGATGCCCCGGAACCTAATAAAAACAGGAGGCTGATCAAGGGCGTGGTCTGTGGTGTCAGGGTGGAAGATATTGAAGAGCCTCTGATGCGGGAGATCCGTTATCTGGATAAGCTGGTTGATGAGCTTGCCAGGGGGAAGGCTATGGATAAGATACTGCGTAAATAAAGAGGCGGCATATGGGGCTGTCACGGGGCATCTCTCCGGAGGTGCTTTTCTTTTGTGGATTTTTAGGAGGTGTGTATGGGTTAGCTTCGATTTTGGGTATCAGAGGGGCGAGGGATAAGCCGGAGGACAGGTACAGGGGTTCGGCTTATTCTTTCAATATGTTTTCCATTTACCGGATGCTGCCGGAGCTGATCAAGCTGTGGGGGCTGAATGTGCAGACGGATGCGGAGGCTAAAAAAACTCCCCCGACTGAGCGGGAAATGACCACGCCGCTGTTCCTGCTTCGGTGCGTGCAGCTGGGGATTTGCTTTTTTGAGAGGGTTCTGATTGATAGGGCAGCCTTTTTCTGCTATACTTGGGGGCAGCGAAAGGCTGGCAGTGCCTTTGGAAAATCGGGATTTGTAAGATTGAATGAACACATTTTTTATGAGGAGTAAAATGCAATGAAAATAAGTAAAACATGGGAAAAAGATGGTTATATAATACGCCTTGCTCAAGAAACGGATGCAGAATGCTATTTTGAGCAGAATTATAACCCTCTGGATAACGAAGTTGCACGCTTAACTGGATGCAAAGAAGTATTTACTAAAGATGAAGTTGTCTCCTTTTTTTTCAAATCCATTAAAGATAACGACCGATATTTCTTTTTAATTATTTCACCCGATGGGCATATTATTGGCGAAAGCGTAATCAATAAAATAGACTGGGATTTGCGTTGTGCAAATTTCCGTATCGCTCTTTTCCACTCAACAGAGCGAGGAAAAGGAATTGGAACATGGGCAACAGAAGCAACTTGGGACTTTGCATTTGAAGAATTAAAGCTGCATCGTTTAGAACTGGATGTGTATTCGTTTAATCCAAGAGCAGAGAAAGCATATCTAAAGGCTGGCTTTAAGAGAGAGGGTGTTTTAAGAGATGCTATCATGGATGGAGATAAGTATTCAGATGATATATTGATGTCAATTTTGGAAGATGAGTGGAAAACAATAAAAGGTAGATAACGACAACTTCCAGTTTGTAAGGCTAGAAATAGATACTAATGAGGTGGCATGATGAAACGTGAATTAGGAATTGCGAGGTGCGGGCTTGCCTGTTGCTTATGTTCAGAAAATGTGACTTGCAATGGCTGCAATTCGGGAGAATGTCTGGATAAAGAACAGTGTGAAAATAGAAAATGCTCTATTTCAAGAAGTCTGGAACATTGTTATGATTGCGGTGAAAAATGCAGGAAGGGATTGCTGAGTAAAATCAAACCGTATGCTTTTACGGAATTTGTCAGAAGATACGGCAGAGACTGTTTATTGGATTGCCTTGAAAGAAATGAGAGGAATGGAATTGTTTATCATCGTGAAGGGATAAATGGAGACTATGATTATTTTGATGATGTAGAAGTGTTAATAGAGTATATAAAAACAGGTAAGCGGGAAACCGATGTTTATGAGGGAGACAGAATATGGACAGATGGGATCAGGAAGCAGAAAAAATAATGGTTGAGCGTTTCGGAAAAGATACGGTTATCGCGGTGGCAACAGTGGAAAATGGAGTGCCTTATGTGCGGTATGTAAATGCCTATTATGATAATGGCGCGTTCTATATTATTACATATGCGCTTTCAAATAAGATGAAGCATGTGGAAAATAATTCTGCGATTGCAATAGCTGGCGAGTGGTTTACAGCGCATGGAAAGGGGATCAATCTGGGCTATTTTGGGAAAGAAGAAAACAGCAGGATTGCCGGGAAACTGAGGGAGGTATTTTCTGAATGGATCGACAACGGGCATAACAATTTTGATGATGAAAATACCATTATTTTATGCGTGGAATTAACAGACGGGGTTCTGCTTTCACATGGAACAAGGTATGAGTTTTAATTTTAGACGGGATTTGGAGGGATAAATATATGGCTAATTCGTATCAGATCATAGATGAAAAAACATGGGAAAGGGCAATGCACTGCATGGTTTTTAGAAACAGTGTAGAGCCTGCTTTTTGCGTGACGTTTGAAGCTGATATTACAAATTTTAAACGTATGGTTAAGGAAGCAGGGGTATCATTTACTTTGGCGATGGTATATGCAGTGTGCAGATGCGCAAATAATGTAGAAGCTTTCCGGTACCGTTTTGTTGACGGGCAGGTTGTTCTTTATGACAAGATAGACACTGCCTTTACTTATTTGAATAAGGATACCGGTTTGTTTAAAGTAGTCAATGTTCCGATGATAGATGATTTGAAAAAATATTGTGAGTTGGCGGCGAAGACGGCAGATGAACAAAAAGTATATTTTACTGGACCATTAGGGAACGATGTTTTTCAATGTTCGCCTATGCCGTGGGTAACATATACCCACATCTCACATACAAATTCAGGAAAGAAGGATAATGCGACGCCGCTTTTTGATTGGGGAAAGTATTATGAGAAAGATGGAAAAGTCATGATTCCAATTTCTGTTCAGGCGCACCATTCTTTTGTAGATGGCCTGCACATCGGGCAGTTTGTAGAAGAATTACAAAGATTTTTTGACGAGTGTTAATTTCAGTTTGCAGGATGGTTCTGAATATGGAATACCGGAAGAAACTATTGGAAGAAGTTTGAGGGAGAGGATGTGCGAAATGTTTGGAGGTGAAGGGATGGAACGGTGCGAATGGTGCCTGTGTAATGAGAAAATGGTAAAATACCATGATGAGGAATGGGGTGTGCCGCTCCATGATGACAGGAAGCAGTTTGAGTTCCTGATGATGGAAGCCATGCAGTGTGGTTTAAATTGGAATATGATGATCCAGAAGCGGGAGATTTTCCGGGAATGCTTTGACGGATTTGATTATGAGAAGGTGGCGCTGTATGGAGAGCGTGATATTCAGCGAATTATGGAAACAGAGGGGATGATACGGTCACGAAGGAAGATTGAGGCGGTGATCCATAATGCAGGATGCTTTCTGAAAATCCGGGAAGAGTTTGGTTCTTTCAGCGAATACCTGTGGGGATTTTCAAAAGGAAAAACGATCTTGTATATGGGGCACCAGAAAGGGCTGCTTCCGGCGCGGAACGGGCTTTCGGATATTGTCAGTAAGGATTTAAAGAAGAGAGGATTTAAATATCTTGGTTCGGTTACAGTATATTCTCATTTGCAGGCGTGCGGAATTATCAATGACCATATGGAAGGATGTTTCCGGTATCAGGAGGTGATGGTGGGGCATCCGTTTATCAGGAAGCGAAGGGACAAGGAAGATTAAGATGGTCTTGCCGCTTATTATGCAGACAAAACAGCGGCAGTGCAGTTGGAAAGGGATGGTTTATTAATATATTTAATCAAATCGATAATGAAGAAAAGAAAAAACTTTATTCAGAGTTTCAATATTATACATGTTATGAAGAAGATGTAATTAATATAAGAAGATATAAATTGCTTTTATATTTAGATACTCAGCAATATGTATATCCTGATTCACTTGCTGAAGTTATGGTTGCTAATCCATCTGTATTTAAAAATTATAGTTATCTTAAGTTTTACATGCTAATGGATCATTTGAAAAGGGCATAGTATATGTTGAAAAAAATCAAAAAAATTTTGTCCCATACTTGACATAAGCTGATGGCAATGGTCGTGTAGGCAGACTGATTATGTTTAAAGAGTGTCTGAAATATAATATCGTTCCATTCATCATCGAGGACAATTTTTCCATGCCAGTGTTAAAGTTTGCCATGACCATAGGAGAGTTTTCATCAAAAGGGAAATAAGAAAACTGACGGATCAGCCTGTCACGGCAGTTGCTACGCATATCCATTAGGGCCATATTGGAGGGCGGGGAACCATTGATCTTGGCGGGAGAACGATTCAGGTTTTGCAATACCGGGAGAGTGGTTAATCCGTTCTCCCAGTATTGTTTTTATAGGGATTTTCATAGCCTGGACAGAGATAGGTTTCGCTCCATGCCATCATTGTCCGGAGGACAGGGATGAAGCTTTGACCTAATTCTGTCAGGGTATATTCTACCTTTGGAGGAATTTCTTTATAAATCTCCCGATGGAGGAATCCGTCCTGCTCCAGTTCGCGGAGCTGTTTGGTAAGGGTGGATTGGGTGATCCCGTCGAGGCGGCGCATCAGTTCCCCGAATCTCTGGACTTTGTAAAAAGCAACATACCATAAGATGAGTATTTTCCATTTTCCGTTTAAAACGGACTGCAGCCTGCTCATGGGAACGCAGCGTGCCAGCATTTCTTCTGTATTGAATTTATTATCTGCCATTGGTATTTCTCCATTTCACAATCTGTTTTTTACAGTATAACGAAAAGAAACCGGGAAAGCAAGAGAGGTGTATTTTTGACAGTTAGTATGAAAAAAGGTACTGACACGAAAAAAAGACAGTACTTGTGGAAAATGGCCACTTCGGTTACGCTGTAGGCAGAAACAGGAGGCCGAATTTCTTGAAAGCTGTTTCAGTTTATGGATAAGGAGTGGATGATTGATGCATTATACAGGAACAATATGGAGGCCGCCTTATGAAGCGTCTTCGCTTTTGCTGGAGGTGACTGCCGGATGTACGCATCACAAGTGTAAATTTTGCACGCTGTACCATGAGCTTCCGTTTTCTTTCCGGATGTCGCCTTTGGAGGATGTGGAGGCAGATTTGATAGAAGCAAGGGAACAGTACCGTCTTTGGAAAAATTATAAGGTTTCCCGCACTTTTTTGACGGGAGCAAATCCGTTTGTACTGAAAACAGAGAGACTTCTGAAAATTGCAGGGATGGTACGTCAGTATTTCCCGGAGTGTCAGACGCTTGGCTGTTTTGCAAGGATCACGGATATTGCGATAAAAACAGATGAGGAATTGCAGAAACTGCACCAGACAGGCTATGATGGGCTGACGATTGGCATGGAGACCGCAGATGATGAGGCACTTATATTTATGAACAAGGGGTATCTGGCAGAGGATATCCTAAAGCAGTGCAGCCGTCTGGATGCGGCGCATATCAGTTATAACTTTTTTTATCTGACCAGTATATCCGGGGCGGGGAAGGGGGAAGCCGGGGCAAGGAAAACAGCAGAAGTATGCAATCAGCTTCACCCAAAGCTGATCGGGGCAAATATGCTGACGATTTATCCGGAATCGGAACTGTACCAGGAGATTCAGCGCGGAAACTGGCAGGAGGAAGGGGAGATTGAGAAGTACAGGGAATTGAAGGTGTTGATCCAGGAGCTTCGGATTCCAGTGGTATTTGCCGCAATGGGGGCATCCAATGCCATTCAGATGCAGGGGCGTCTTCCGGAGGATAAGGAAAAGCTGATTAAAATTCTGGAAGAGATTATCTCTACGGTGAGCGAGCAGGAGCTGCGCAGATACCGCAGAAATCTCCGGCATCTGTGAGGAGGTGCGATTTGTGGATTTTACCGGAAGGACATGGAGACCACCTTATGAAGCGGACTCCTGCATCATTCCCCTGACGACGGGCTGCACTTACCGCAGGTGTTCCTTTTGTAATTTATATCATGGGGAAGCGTTTGGCGTGGCATCGCTGGCGGAGTTTGAAAGAAATCTGGAGGAAATTAAGGGGTATCAGCCAGGAGCGAGGCGTATTTTTCTGACCGGGGCGAACCCGTTTGCTTTAAGCTATGAAAAATTGAAGCCTTATATTTTGACTGTCCGGGATTATCTTATCAAATGCCAGTCCATTGCCATGTTTGCCAGCATACGGGACATCAGGAACAAGGAAGTATGGCAGCTTCGGAAGCTCCGGGCAATGGGTGTGAATGGGTTGAGCATCGGAACAGAAAGCGGGGATGATGATACATTAAAGCTGGCAAATAAGGGCTATGATGCGCAGGATATCCTGGAGCAGTGCCGGAAGCTGGATGAGGCAGGAATTGAATATTATTTTGTGTATATGACGGGACTGGCGGGGCATGAGAATGGATATCGGAATGCGGTGAACAGCGCCAGGGTATTCAGCAGATTAAATCCATATTTTATTTCTGTAGACTCCCTTACTTTGTTTGAAGGGACGAAACTGTATGAACTGGAGAAAGAGGGGGAATTTATTCCGGCGGGAGAAAAGGAACGCCTGGAGGAATTGCAGATTTTTGTACGGAATCTTCAGATCCGGACGCATCTTCTGGCAAATACAAAATCTAATTTTGTACCGCTGACTGCGTATCTTCCGAAGGAGCGTGAGAAGGTTATTGCAGAACTTCAGTATGTGATTGACACGGTATCCGAGGATGAAATGCTGGCGTACCGAAAAAATATGGATTCTTTGTGAGAGAAAAATATGGTATCTAAAGAAAAAGTAAGCTATAATCAAGATGCAGAGATAAAAACACAACGTACAGATTTTCTGTACAGATCCGGTTGGTAGTCCGGACGCGGCATCAGCCGTAAGTAGCCCTCCTCCTGGTCGTCCGTTCTTTGTTCATTTGCGCGAAGCAATGAGTCAAACAGACGTGCTTGCACGGATATTTGACGAATGCTGCGACAACCTTGCAAAGCAAGGTATTAAGGAGGAATTGAAATGGACAAAGTTTCGGTTACAGTGACGGTATTTTTCGAGGAGCCATTCTGGGTTGGCGTGGTTGAGCGGATGGAAGGAAAGAAACTCTCTGTTTGCAAGGTCACATTTGGAGCGGAACCCAGGGAGAAAGAAATCCATGAGTTTTTCTTGAAAAATTATGACAGGCTGCGATTTAGTCCGGCTGTGGAGACAGCGGTAAAAGAAGTGCATGGGAATCCGAAACGGATGCAGAGAAAAGCAAGGAAGCAGATGGAGGATAAGGGGATAGGAACAAAATCCCAACAGGCGCTGAAATTACAGCAGGAACAGAGAAAAACGGAACGCAGGGTATTTGGCCGGGAGAAAAAAGAGGCGGAAGAATTGCGGAAGTTTGAGTTGAAACAGCAGAAACGAAAAGAAAAGCATAGAGGAAGATAAGATATGCTCTTCGTGAACGGAAACCCTGTCAATCTGGCAGGGTTTTTGTATGCCTATGGTTAATTCTGGAAATACTACATGGCAGATTGTGGAAAGTGGGATTGCATCGTCACAGAGAATCCCAGGCAGATTGCCAGAGTGCATTAGTACATGAATCATCATGAATATGTACGGTACTTCCGGGAAGGAGAGCGACGATGCCTGCTCCTGCGCTTCTGCTGAGCGTAAGATGCCCGGTAAGCGAAATGTCAGACACCAATGAAGAGTATGATGTAGAGTTTTTCGCGTTTTGAATGGGCTGTCAGCTTTCTACGGTTTTACCGCAAGGTATAGAAAGGAAAGCTTTATGGCAGAAAGGAAGATCAGAGCCGGAGGAAAAGAAACGGGAGGTGATGGCGTCACTGATTGGGAGCACAAAGGTGGCGGGGAAGGACAGGCTGGAAGTGACCTGGAGATATGGGGATGTTTATGAGAAGATTTTAGGTGAAATGCAGGGGCAATGATGGTATAATGAGGATGTGATTTACATGACA
This sequence comes from Eubacteriales bacterium, assembly GCA_030536575.1. Taxonomy (GTDB): domain Bacteria; phylum Bacillota; class Clostridia; order Lachnospirales; family Lachnospiraceae; genus Limivivens. Next base: position 29,447 of record JAUNPS010000047.1, read on the forward strand.
GGGGATAACCACGGGCAGTTCAGGCGTATAGAAAAGTTTTGTGAGCGGTTCGGGGTTTGGATTTTAGCCAATATCGGATTGATCACTTTGAATTTGATTTGCAAGCTAGGAGGATTTCGTTTATGATCAAGATACTTTTCGTATGCAACGGCAGTATCTTAAAGAATCCCCAAAAAGCCAGTAAAATCAATGGTTTCACGGCTCAAACAGGCGCTTACTACACCACTACTACACCATTTTTGAAAGAGCCTTGATGTGACAACCGAAAATAGAGATGGAAATTTAGGATTCTCTTGTATTCTAAAAACAATTTATTTGGTATGATATGAATTGGGTAGACGACGTCTACCCAATTCGAGAGGAGAATGTTGCATGAAAAATGTCATAACAAGTAATTTTTTTGATAGAGTTCTGAAAGTTCTTGAAAACGCCAGAAATCAAGCAAAAATAGCTTTAAATGTTTCTATGGTCTATTCTTATTACGAAGTAGGCAGAATGATTGTAGAAGAAGAACAGAATGGAGAGCAACGGGCAGAGTATGGGAAGGCAATTCTTAAAGAATTATCAAAGCGTTTGACAGAGAAATTAGGGAAAGGATTTTCTGTTGAAAACTTGAAGCTAATGCGTAGATTCTATGTAGTATATTCGCAAGACCAGATTGGGCAGAAAGTGTCTACCCAATTTGACAACTTGCCTGTAACAAAAGAGGGTAGAAAATTTTTCCTTAGTTTTTCGCATTATGTAATGCTTATGCGCATTCCCAATATAGAAGAACGCCATTTTTATGAAATTGAAGCTATTCGAAATGGCTGGGGTGTAAAAGAATTGGGCAGACAATATGACAGTGCATTGTATGAGCGGCTAGCATTGAGTAGAGATAAAGCGGGAGTAAAACGGCTATCAGAAGAAGGGCAAATTATTGAAAAACCAGAGGATTTGTTGAAAGACCCATATGTGTTGGAGTTTACTGGTTTGCCGGAACTTGCTAAATATTCAGAGACGGATTTGGAAACCAAGATTATAGACCATTTACAGGAATTTTTATTGGAGTTGGGCAGAGGTTTTACGTTTGTTGGACGGCAGGTAAGATTCACGTTTGAAGACGAGCATTATAGAGTAGATTTAGTCTTTTTCAATCGTTTGTTGCGGTGTTTTGTACTTTTTGACCTGAAAATTGGAAGGTTAAAACATCAAGATATAGGACAGATGCAGATGTACGTGAATTACTATGACCGTAAAGTGAAACTGGAAGATGAGAATCCGACGATTGGTATTTTGCTATGTAAAAATAAAAATGATGCGGTTGTGGAAATGACTTTGCCGGAGGATAATGGTCAGATATTTGCGAGCAAGTATTTGACAGTGCTGCCGAGTAAAGAGGAATTGAAAAAGTTAATGGAAAGTGAAGAATAATTAATTATAGTGATAGGAGAAAATCATGAAAGCGATATCAATATTTAACAATAAGGGCGGCGTTGGAAAGACTACTTTGTTATGTAACTTGGCAGCTTATATGCAAAAGCGATTGGGAAAAAAGGTATTGGTAATAGACGCAGATCCTCAGTGCAATACGACAACCTATGTATTGGATGAAGAACAATTTATTAATGTATATTATGAACCTA
>JAUNPS010000048.1 GCA_030536575.1 Eubacteriales bacterium
TGGCCACTGGTTCACTCTCGGGGGCCGTGGCTTCCGTGACCTCTGGTTCACCCTCGGTGGCCGTGGTTTCCGTGGCCGGCGATTCCGTGACCGCTGGTTCAGTCTCGGTAGCTGGTAATTCTGTGGTCGTTGGTTCGGTCTCGGTAGCTGGCGGTTCCGTGGTCACTGGTTCAGTCTCGGCAGATGTGGTTTCCGGCGTTGCTGGCTCGGTTTGTTCGGTTTGCGTTTCTGGCGTATCTGCTTCGGCACTTGTTTCGGTTTCTTCCGACTCCTTCGACTCTGTTTCTGCTTCGAATTCTTGCGCCTCTATATCTGTTATTGTTTGCTCCGTCGCGGACGTCTCGGATTCCACGACTTCCGTAACCGTCTCCGTTTCCGGAGCTTCCGCCAACGCAGCATACGAAGGATTCCCCAATGCGACCGCCGCTGTCAGAATCCATACCCCAATTCGTTTTAATGCTTCTTTTTTCTTCATGCTATCCCCTCCAAGTCCAAGTTTTTTTCCGTAAGATTCAGCCGCCCTGGGGAGAGCGGCCGCAGCAAAGCAACAAAACAAAATTTCTTAATATTATCTTTATTACCATATAATCCCCGCCCCTATCAACCCACCCCGCACCAACGTCCGCGGGCCGCCCCGCAAATCGCCAGCCGCCCGCCAAATCCCGCACCAGACCATCGCACCCACGCGCCAGGCGCCGCCCCGTCCAGACCGCCACGCCGCTGCACCAGCCGCTCGCCAAATCCTGCACCACACCAACGCGCCCAGTCGCCGAGCCGGCCCCCTCGTGCCGCGAACCCACCGCCCACCTAAAAAACCACAAAAAAATCCGCAGAAGCCTCCGCCACCACGGACACCTCTGCGTCTCTCCCTACGCCGTCCCCTGCGCATACCTCTTCGGCGAAATCCCCACCGCCTTCGAAAACGCCTTCAAAAAATTACTATAATCCCGAAACCCGCACAACTCACACGACTCATTCACCGTATGCCCCTCCCTCAGCAGCGCCTTCGCCAGCGCAATCCTCTTCGCCGTCACATACTTATTAATCGTCGTCCCCGTCGCCGCCTTAAAAATCCTGCACAAATACGACGAACTCAAATAAAACTGCGCCGAAAGCTCCTCCAGCGACAGCGGATTCTGGATATGCCCGTCAATGTAGGCCAAAATCTGGTCTACCTGCGCATGATGCAGGGGTTTTTCCTTTTCTTCCGACGCTTCTGCGCTCTGCGCATTTTTCCGGAAGCATTGGTTCAAGAATACCATCAGCTCCAGGAACGCCGAAAGCTCCAGAATCTCGCTTCCGTATCCTTCCGGCGCGGAAATTTTATCGATATAGGAAAGAAAACGCTTCTGCTCCTCCGCATTCAGGGTCAGCTTGTGCCCCGTCGCCGCCGGACGGCAGGAAAAACAGTAGTTCAGGTCTGTCATTTCCGTAGAAAACTTCTTCAAATAATCCGGATAAATGGACAGCACGATCCGCTCATGAACCTGGCTGTCAATCTGCGTCAGGTGGTGGCTCTCATCCTGGTTGATAAAAAACAGGTCGCCGGGATGGATGCTGTAAAAACGGTTGTCAATCAGGAACTGCTTCCCGCCCGATATGGAAAAATAAAGCTCGTAGCTGTCATGAATGTGCATATTCATGGGTTTTTCATCACTGTAAAGATGCGCGACGGCAAACGACTGCTCCCGAATGCAGGCGTCGATTGCCTCCTTACAAGAACGATATGGATTCACGTAATTTTACACTCCTTCCCGGCCTTTCACACGGCGCCAGCCCCGGCAGCTATGAGCTCAAAAAGCTGGCCTGTGTGTAAATGCATGCCTTTCTTTTCAGTATAGCCAATCTGGTCAATATTTGCAAGATTCTGGGCAAGAAAACACGAGACATGGTGCATTTTTTATGATAAATTAAACTTACAAGCAAAAAATGGAAAAGGAGTCTGTAAAAATGGAACTTAGAACCGCAGTATCACCCAGAGACGTGAAACACTACACCACAGACCGCTTAAGAGAAGAATTCCTCATCCAGGGCCTCTTCACCCCCGATGAAATCAAGCTGGTCTACAGCCACATTGACCGCATCATCACCGGCGCAGCCACCCCGGTCGAAAAAACGCTGGTGCTCACCGCCGGAGACGAACTCCGCGCCGAATATTTCCTCCAGAGACGGGAAATGGGCGTGATCAACATCGGCGGCGCCGGAAAAATCACCATTGACGGGAAAGTCTACGAAGTCGGCCACAAAGAAGGCATGTACATCGGAATGGGCTCGAAAGACATTACCTTTGCGAGCAATGACCCGGCCTGTCCCGCCAAATTTTATCTGAACAGCGCTCCCGCCCACCGCACCTGCCCCACTGTGCTCATCAAACCGGAGGGCACACCGGAAGAAGGCGTTGTGATCGTAAAAGACGAAAACAAAGTGGAACTCGGAAGCCTGGAGCAGTCCAACCACCGCACCATCTGCAAATACATCCTGCCGGGCCAGGTCGAAACCTGCCAGCTTGAAATGGGAATGACCAAACTGGAGCCGGGCAGCGTCTGGAACACCATGCCCTGCCACACCCACGACCGCAGAATGGAAGTCTATCTGTACTTCGACATTCCGGAAGACGCTTTTGTCATGCATTACATGGGCGAGCCTACCGAAACCCGCCATATTGTGATGCGCAATGAGGAGGCTGTGATTTCTCCGAGCTGGTCCATCCATTCCGGCTGCGGCTCCCAGGCTTACACCTTTATCTGGGGCATGGTCGGCGAAAACCAGGACTTTGACGACATGGACGGCGTGGACAACAAAGATTTAAGATAAAACAGGAGGTTTCAATTATGGATATCATGAAAAGTTTTTCCCTGGAAGGGAAGGTCGCTTTAGTCACCGGAGCCGCTTATGGAATCGGCTTCGCCATCGCGGAAGCATACGCGAACGCAGGCGCGAAAATCGCCTTTAACTGCCGCGGCAAAGAACATATGGAAAAAGCCCTGGCCGCCTATGCCGAAAAAGGCATCGACGCAAAAGGCTATTTCTGCGACGTAACCGACGAAGAACAGGTTGTAAAAATGGTTGCTGACATCGAGAACGAGCTGGGAACCATCGACATTCTGGTCAACAATGCCGGTATCATCAAACGAATCCCCATGCATGAAATGAGCGCGGACGAATTCCGCCAGGTTGTGGACATTGACCTGAACGCGCCGTTCATTGTTTCCAAAGCGGTCATCCCTGGCATGATGAAAAAGGGCCACGGGAAGATCATTAACGTCTGCTCCATGATGAGCGAGCTGGGCCGTGAAACCGTATCCGCCTACGCTGCCGCAAAGGGCGGTCTGAAAATGCTCACCAAGAACATTGCTTCCGAATACGGCGAATACAACATCCAGTGCAACGGCATCGGGCCAGGCTACATTGCCACCCCCCAGACCGCGCCCCTTCGCGAGACGCAGCCGGACGGCTCCAGACACCCCTTCGACAAATTCATCATCGGCAAGACGCCTGCCGCCCGTTGGGGCGACCCGGAAGACCTGATGGGCCCGGCCGTGTTCCTGGCTTCCGATGCTTCGAACTTTGTAAATGGTCATATTTTATATGTAGACGGCGGTATTTTGGCCTATATCGGCAAACAGCCGTGATGTGAAATCAGTGCGCTGCCCTGGATGCGGGGCAGCGAAATTTCAGGAGGAAAATCAGATGAAAATTGCATTAATTAATGAAAACAGCCAGGCTGCGAAAAACGCGGTCATTGAAAATGCTCTGAAAAAAGTTGTGGAACCCATGGGCCATGAAGTGGTAAACTACGGCATGTATGCCGCGGACGACGCCTGCCAGCTCACCTATGTGCAGGTCGGCATTCTGGCCGCTGTCCTGTTAAATTCCGGCGCGGCGGATTATGTGATTACCGGATGCGGCACCGGCGAAGGCGCGATGCTTGCGTGCAATTCGTTCCCCGGCGTGATCTGCGGCCATGTGGAGGACCCGCTGGACGCCTACACCTTCGCGCAGATCAATGACGGAAACGCCATTGCCATCCCCTTTGCCAAAGGCTTCGGCTGGGGCGGCGACCTGAACCTGGAATACATTTTCGAGAAACTTTTCTGCGAAGAGAGCGGACAGGGCTACCCCAGAGAGCGCGCCGTTCCTGAAAAACGGAATAAAAAGATTCTGGACGAAGTGAAGAAAGTAACCTACCGCGACCTGCCCTCCATCCTGAAAGAACTGGATCCGGAGCTGGTAAAGGGCGCATTGTCCGGCGAACATTTCTCCGAATATTTCTTCCGGGACTGCAAATGCGAGAAACTGGCCGCCTGTGTAAAAGAGCTTTTAGCCTGAAGGAAGAACCCTATGGAATTATGTCTGAGAGTTTACGATAAAAATGGAAATACCATCGCCATCCGCCACGGTTTCGACGAAATAAGCCTGATGTGCCCCCGCGAATACCAGGAGGGCGACCATCTGGTTCTGGAAATTTCGGAGCCCAATGCGTTTGTATGGCTTCAGTTGGACGATGCCCTTGGAAAATCGCTGGTTTACCTTACCGGAAATGTGGAATATCTGGTTCCCTTCGGCGAAAAGCGGGTGAACCTTTCCCCGAAGGCTTTCTCCGGAAAAATCCATCTGCTTTACGCCCGCGCTGCCAGGGATTATGAAATCCACGCCTACCGGAATCTGGCGGTCAATGTGAATGACCAGCATGGAGACGTTTCCTGCTTCCCGCATGCTTCCGCCAATGTGGAGACGAGAGGCGAGGCCGTTTTTGCGGCAAAAAATGCCATTGACGGCGTGGTGATCAGCGACAGCCACGGGAACTGGCCCTATGCTTCCTGGGGGATTAACCGCCGGGATGACGCCAAAATGCGGCTGGATTTTGGCCGGATGGTGGAAATTGACCGGATTCATTTGTATACCCGTTCGGATTTTCCTCATGACAACTGGTGGACGGAGGCTACGTTTACGTTTTCCGACGGCAGTACGCTGGTTTTCCCCATGGAAAAGAGCGACCGGCCTCATGAGCTGACTTTTGAGAAGAAGCAGGTGGAATGGCTGGAAATCGGGGAGCTGAAAAAGGCCCCCGGCCCTTCGCCCTTCCCGGCTCTGACCCAGATAGAGGTTTACGGAACGGATCTATAAACAACGCACCGAAAGGAGCATTCCTTTGAGAGAACAATTGGAACATTTCCTAAAACAGTATGAATCGGAAATCCGGACGGCCGCGGATGCCATGCGCGGCGAGCCGCTTCCGCCCCTGACGGAGGAACTGTTCGCCCTGTACGAACAGACTGGAAACCGGATTACCTATGAAAATGTCTATTTCCGGAGACGGAAGTTTTTGGCGGTCTTCGGGATGGCGGCGGTTTTGTACCGGAAGCCGGAGGATCTGGCGAAGCTCTGTGAAGTTTTGGAAGAAATTTGTGGAGAAACCTGCTGGGCTTTGCCTGCGCATGTGGACAGGGCTGCGAATCCGGAGAGTTGGATGCATACGGTTGATCTGTTTGCCAGTGAGACGGCGTTTGCCCTGGCGGAAATCCGTGGGCTTTTGAAGGATGCGCTTCCGGAGGAGCTGCTTGTGCGGATTCGGGAAGAGGTTTTGGAACGGGTGATTCTGCCTTTTGAGGGTGCGCCTGTGCCTTTTGGGATTTGGGAAAATTGTGAGCATAATTGGAATGCGGTTTGTTCTGGTTCGATTGGGTGCGCCGCGATTGAACTGCTGGGGGACGAGCCGGAGCGCCTGGAAAAGCTTCTGGAGCGCCTGCAAAATTCGCTTGTCTATTATGTGGATGGATTTTCGGACGACGGGGCCTGTATGGAAGGGCTTTCCTATTTTACCTATGGAATGTCTTTCTATTCCGCCTTTGCACAGAAGCTGGAAGCGTATACGGATGGGAAAGTCGATTTGTTTGCCGGGGAGAAACAGCAGCGGATGATGGAATTTCAGCAGAAATGCTATTTTCCGGGTGGGCTTTCGGTGAGTTTTTCGGATGGGAGCAGTCAGGAGCAGTTCCGGGTGGGGCTGACCTGTTATCTGGCAGGGAAAAATGAGAATGTCCGGTTCCCGGCGATGGAGATGGCCGCTGGACTGGAGTCGGATCATTGCTACCGATGGGCGACGCTGTATCGGGATTATTTGTTTACGACGCAATATCTCGCCGGGCTGACGCCGGATCCTGACGCCGCCCCCGGCCGGGAGGAGGGTGCCCCCGTCCAGCAAACCCTCCCCTCCGCCCAGTGGACCATCTGCTCCGGCGCACACCAAACCGGCTGCGCCGCCAAAGGCGGCCACAACGCCGAACCCCACAACCACAACGACGTCGGCAGCTTCCACTACGTCATCGGTAACGAAGTCTTCTTCTCCGACCTTGGCGCCGGCGAATACACCCGCGAATACTTCCAGGAAGACACCCGCTACACCATTTTCGTCAACCAGTCCGAAAGTCATAACGTGCCCCTGATCGCCGACCACGGACAGCTTCCCGGCCCCGACCACGCCTGCACCCTCTTCGAAACGGACGGAAACGGCGCTGCGAACATCCGCCTGGAAAACGCCTACGGCGAACCGGCCCTGACATCCTTCCTCCGCAGCTTGGATTTCGACGCCCAGACCGGAACCCTGCGGGTGACGGACGCATTTACTGTCAGCGCCCCTCTGACCATCACGGAAAATCTGGTCACGCCCTGGCAGCCGCAAATCACTGGAAATCTGATCACCCTCTGCGGCACTTCTCACCGCTGTCTGCTCACCCTCCCACCGGAAGCGGAAGCCAGCTTTCAGGTAACGGAGCAGACTTACAGCGACCACCGGGGCAATCCGCAGACCGTGTACCTTCTGCGCTGGGACGTCCCGCAGACTGATGGCGCAGGAACCGCGCACTTCGAAATCTCGGTTTCTTAAACCGCATATTGAAAAAAATACCGGCTGACACGCCCTTTGGAGAATCTTACAAAAACTTCTTCAAGGGGCGCTTCGCCGGAAAAGACCTATTGCTTTACGCACCTGAAGCGTGAGAATGCTCACCCGCGGTTCAAATAATCCCTCGGCGAACACCCCTCAAACTTCTTAAACACCTTACTGAAATAAAACGCATTCTCAAACCCCAACTGCTCCGCAATCTCATAAATCTTCAACTGATTCTGCTTCAAATACTCCTTCGCCTTCTCCACCTTCCTCTGCGACACATACTCATTGAATCCCACTTCCGCATACTTCTTAAACAATTGGCTCAAATAACTGGGACTGATACTAAACGTCAGCGCCGTATCCTGCAATGTGAGCCTCTTGTCCAGGTTCGACCCCACATACCGCTTCACATTCTCCACCAGATAATTGCTGCCCTTCTTCTGCTGATCCTGCAATGCCTCGATGAGCCCCTCCTTCAGCTTCTCCAGCCAGCTCACCACCTGCCCCACACTGTTCAGCCGGTAAAGCCCCTGATACCCATCCGCCTCATCCTGAAAAATCCGCGCCGCAATCTCCGCCCCATCTTCCAGCAAATTGATCGTCAAATGCAGAAAACTGCTGGCCGCATCCATTGCCTGAGCAAGCTGCACCCGGTTATTCGAAAGCAGCTCCATAATATTGTCCAGAATCTCCTTCAATGCCTCTTCATTCGTCTCCTCAAAGGCCTTCCGAATCTCCTCCCGAAACAGAGACAGACTGAACACATTGTGATTCTCCTGCACGGCGGCCTGAGTCTCTCCAAAAACAATCCGCCCGCTTTTCCCATCCGTCGGCAGAAACTGCTTCGCCTCACTGTAGGAATCCGCAATGTGAAACGGTTCGCTCACCAGCCGCCCCACCCCTCCAAACAACGACACCGTATAATAATTAAACAGCATATCGAACGTCTGGCAAAGCGCCTGAAACAGATACTCCTTCGAATCCTCCAAATGCTCCCGCGGAATGAAAAAAATCACCGCAAAATGCTGGATATCCAGGGAAATCACATGGCAGGGCAAATATTTCGTCATCATTTCCGAAAACATCTGCAAGGTACTGCGGTTCAGGGTCAGTTTCTGCTCCTGGGTCAGCGGGTTCGCCCCATTCGCCCGCAGCCGGATACTGGCCGCCCGATATCCCGCCGCGTCAAACGGAATCTGAAACTCCTGAATCTGATGCAGAAACTGATCCCGGCTCTCAAACAACCCATTTAACAGCCGGATATAAAACCGCTCCTGAAAAAGCGCCAGATCCGGCACCTCTGCCGTCTGCGGCACCTCCAGCTTCCGCCCTTCCCGCACCGCCTGCACCGCATGGCGCACCGCCTTCCCAAGGCTCTCCGGCGTCAGCTCCAGCTTAATCAGGTAATCCACCGCCTGGATACTGAGCGCTTCCCTGGCAAACTGAAAATCCTCATAACTGGTCAGAATAATAAACACCGGAAAACGCCCGAATTCCTCCCGGCATCGTTTTGCCAGCTCCAACCCGCTCATCACAGGCATCTTAATATCGGAAATCACAATCTCCGGTTTCTCCTGCACAATCAGGTTATAGGCCTGTTCTCCATTCGCCGCCGTCCCACAGATTTCGATATCCAGAGAGGCCCAGTCCAGCATGGATTTCAGCCCGATCTGCACCAGCGGCTCATCGTCCGCAATCAATAATTTCATCATCTTTCGCCCTCATCCTTTCCCTGTTCCATCTTGATCTCTTTCCGCGGTATCCGTGTGCTGACTTTCGTGTAGCTTCCCAGCTCGCTTTCGATGCGCAGCCCGTAATACTCGCCGTAGGTATATTGCAGCCGTTTATGGACATTGCTCACGCCCACGTTCCGGAAAAAGGAGCCGGAATCCGGCGCGCCGTCCAACAAAAGTTCCTGAATCTTCTCCTTTGGAATCCCCACGCCGTTATCCGTCACATCCACCTGCACCACCCCTTCCTCCGGGGAGAACAGCCGGATCCGGATCGTCCCGGCCTGCCCCTTCGGCTCAATCCCGTGGAAAATCGCGTTCTCCACAATGGGCTGGAGGCTGAACCGTGGAATCTCATTTTCCAAAAGCCGTTCGTCCTCAATTTCGTATTCCATCGTAATCGCCCCGCCGTAGCGGTATTTCTGGATCGTAAAATAGTCGTTCAGAAGGTCAAATTCCTGCCGGACGGACACGGAAATGCTGGTTCCTTTGGAAATATTTTTCAAAAGCCGGGACAGGGCCAGGGTCATTTCCGCAATGCCCGGCGCGTTCTGAATCGTCGCCATCCATTTGATGGAATTCAATGTATTATAAAGGAAATGCGGGTTAATCTGGCTTTGAAGCAGCCGGTATTCATAATCCCGCTTCTGGTTTTCGTCTTCCACACGCTTTTCGATCAGATCCTGAATGTCCCGTGCGAGCTGATTGATATCATTTCCCATGTCTCCCAGCTCATTGTTCCATAAGATTTCGCTGTCCTGGGTAAAATCGCCCCCTGCAATGAGGCTGATCCGTTTTCGCAGCTTCTCTACCGGCTTCGTGAACGCATTGGTCAGCACCGCAATCAGCCCAAGCCCAATCACCATAATCGCCAGAAAAATCAGCGCAATCAGCAGAAAATACTGATGGAACTGCTGGCTGAAAGTCTCCCGTGAAATTGTCTGAATCACCGAGCAGCCCTGAAAGGACAATGGCCTGACGACGGCGATCGTCTCCGCCCCTTTGGCCGGCAGGCTGTAGACTTCCGTACTGCTTCGAACCTGGTAGTGTTCGGAAAATTCGGAAAATGTAAGCGGCTCCTCAAGGGGCACGGCTTTCCCCTCCTCAATCATATAAAAGGTGTCCCCAATGGTGAATAACAGCTCATTCCCTTCCTCGTGGGTGTAAGCGTTCAGTTCTTCCAGAAATAAATCCATGGAAACGGACAGGTAAAGAAATCCGATATTTCCCACGCCGTAGGGGTTCTGAATCGGGCGGATAATGGGAATCACTTCCGCTTTCCGGTTGGTAAAGGGCTCTTCGATCACCTGAAACGTATAGGAATCCATGCTTTTGATTTCCAGATATTCCTCAAAAAAAGGCAGCTCCCGGATCATCTGAGGCAGGGGCTTGTCTACGGAATAATTGGCAGAAACTAACTGAAGATAATCCTGCCGCGTCAGCCCCGCAATGACAAGCCGGTGGATATAATTTTTCGACGGGTTCGACAGGTAGCTCGTATTCAGCACATCCGTCGCCAGGGAGGTGACGCTGGCGTAGTTCTCCGAATCCTTCTCTGTCATCAGAAACTTCGAGATCTGGTCGTTATACTGGCACCAGGAGAGGAATTCGGCAATGTTGTCCAGGTGGCCGTCGATGTTTTCCGACAAAAGCTGCAGGTTCGTCTCCGTGGACTGAATCAGCGTTTTCTGTAAATTTCGATGAAAAATCAGATAACTGGCAGAAGAAATCCCAATTCCAAGCGCCAGGATCAGAGCCATGACGATCAGGACGAGCCGTCCCCGGATCGTTTTATAAAACGGTCGCTTCATTTCGATAACTCCCTCCCGCAATTTTTTCTATGGGTAGTGTACCATAAAAAATGACAGGTTTCCATAAAAAAGTATATCTTTTTCCGTGATTTTGTCTAAATCCAGTTTGAAAAAGTGTCCAAAATTTGAAACATCTTAAAAAAAGATAAATTTGCCATAAATTCCGACATGGAAATGCGCCTGTTTCAAAGCTATAATCAGGCTACAAGGTTTGAAGAAACAACTTTCAAAACCAATTAGAATAAGGAGGACGAATCTAATGAAAAAGAAAGTATTAAGCGCATTGCTCGCAGCTACGATGGTGGTTGGCTCGATGGGTTCCATGGCTGTTCTGGCTTCCGAGAGCGGAGACGAAGAAGTGACCCTGAACTGGGCTCTGTGGGATGAGAAGACGGCTACCTACTGGAGCGCGGTTGCGGATGCTTACATGGCTGAGAATCCCAACGTTACCATTGAAATGACCGACCTGGGCTCTTCGGATTACATGACCGTTCTGGCTACCGACCTTTCCGGCGACGGTTCCGATTTCGATATCGTTACCATCAAGGACGTTCCGGGTTATGCGACCCTGGTTTCCAAGGGCGTTCTGGAAAACTTAAATGACCGGATCGAAGCCGACGGCATTGATTTAAGCGTTTACAACGGAACCACCGAGCAGGTAACCGCTGACGGCAATCTGTATGAACTGCCTTTCCGCAGCGATTTCTGGGTTCTGTACTACAACAAACGCATCTTCGACGAAGCGGGCGTTGACTATCCGACCAATGACATGACCATGGAAGAGTACGACGAGCTGGCCAGAAGCGTTACCAAACAGGGCTTCGGCAATGACCAGATTTACGGCGCACACTACCACACCTGGAGAAGCGCGGTACAGCTCTTCGGTATCCTGGACGGCGAGCACACCGTTCTGGACGGCAACTATGATTTCACGAAACCGTATTATGAAATGGTGATCAACCAGGCGAATGACGGCGTATGCAGAAGCTATGTGGATACCAATGCTTCCCAGCTTCACTACAGCGGCGCATTCTCCGAAGGAAATACCGCAACCATGAACATGGGCTCCTGGTACATCACCACCCTGATTTCCGAGCTGGCAAGCGGCAACTATGACGCAGACCTGGTAGGCGACTGGGGCATTGTAAAATACCCGCATCCGGAAGGCGTAGAAGCTGGTACGACCCTTGGTACGATCACCGCTCTGGCTATCCCGACTTCCTCTGAGAACAAAGACGCTGCATGGGATTTCATCAAATTTGCCTGCGGCGAAGAGGGTGCGAAGGTGGTAGCTTCTACCGGTACGTTCCCGGCAATCATGAACGACGATGTCATTGCTGAGATTTCCAGCCTGGAAGGCTTCCCGCAGGACGACGCCAGCAAGGAAGCGCTGAGAACCGCACAGCTTTGCCTGGAAGCTCCGTATGACACCCACATCACGGAAATCAATACCGTCCTGGATACCTACCACAAAGATATCATGAACGGCGATATCTCCATCGACGACGGCATTGCAAAAATGAATGAAGAGGTTGGCAAAATCCTTGGTGAATAAGTAATTACCACGAAGGGACCGGTGACGCGAAAGTCTGCGGCCGGTCCCTTTTTATGTCCAAAACAGAAAGGAGAACCCTATGGAAGCAGCAGCAGAAAAAAGCAGAAAGCGCCGCGACCGGAAGCGTGCTTTGGTGGCTTATTCGTTCATTGCCCCAAACTTCATCGGCTTTGCGGTGTTTACCCTGATCCCGATCATTTGTGCGTTCGCCCTTGGCTTTTTGAAATGGGACGGCAATAATCCCATCGAATTCGTCGGGCTGGCTAATTTCGCGAAGCTGGCAGACGATACGTTTTTCTGGGCGGCCCTGAAAAATACGTTGATTTACTGTCTTGGTACGGTTCCTCTGACGATGGTTGCTTCGCTTGCCCTGGCAATCGTGCTGAATCAGAAGGTGAAATTCCGCGGATTTTTCCGTACCGTTTCGTTTTTCCCCTATGTGGCCTCTCTGGTGGCAATCACCGCGGTTTGGCAGATGATTTTCCATCCCAGCAAAGGCCCGGTCAACGCCATTTTGTACTATGTGTTCCATGTGCAGAACCTGCCGAACTGGTTTGGCGGAAAGCTGATCCTGCTGACGCTGATTCTGTTCAGTGTGTGGAAATTTATGGGCTATTACATGGTTATTTATCTGGCTGGCCTGCAGGGCATTTCGGCTGAACTTTATGAGGCGGCTGGCCTGGATGGGGCAACCACCTGGCAGAAGTTTCGCTATGTAACCTGGCCGCAGCTTCGTTCCACCACCTTCTTTGTAGTCGTCATGCTGACGATTAGCTGCTTTAAGGTGTACGATGTGGCTGTAATGCTTGCCGGAGGCGGTGACGGAAAACTTGGTACGTCCTCGACGGTGCTTGTTTACTATATTTATCAGAAAGCTTTCCAGGAATGGGATCTGGGTTATTCCAGTGCAATTGCGATGGTACTGTTTGTTCTGGTTCTGATCGTGACCATTATCCAGTTCCGCGGGGAAGCGAAATACGAAAAAGACTGATGGAAGGAGGAACCCGAATATGAAAACAAAATCTGCGTCGAAGAAACGCCGGATGGGACGGATCGGCCTGTATGCCATCCTGATTGTGATTACCGCATTGATGCTGCTTCCGTTTTTGTGGATGCTCTCCGCCTCCATCAAGTCGAATACGGAGGTCTTCCAGATGACGCCGTTCCAGTGGATTCCGGATAATCCGAAGTGGGACAATTATATTAAGATCTGGACGAAAATTCCTCTTGGAAGATTTATTGGGAATACGGTTTTCCTGACCATTGTTGTGACGTTTTTACAGCTTTTGACCAGCAGTTTTGCGGCCTATGCGTTTTCCAAGCTGAATTTTAAGTATAAGAACGGCCTGTTTCTGGCCTACATTGCTACGATCGCTATGCCGTGGCAGGTTTACATGGTTCCGCAGTTCATCATGATGCGGAAAATGGGGCTGAATGATACGCTGCTCGCAATGATCTGCCTGCAGGCGTTCTCCGCTTTCGGCGTGTTTATGATGAAGCAGTTTTATACCGGGATTCCGGATTCGCTGTGTGAGGCGGCCCGGATCGACGGCATGAGCGAGTATCGGATCTATAGCACGATTATGCTGCCGCTGTCGAAACCGGCGCTGTCTACGCTGACGATTTTCACGTTTGTTAATACGTGGAATGACTACCTTGGGCCTCTGATTTATTTGAAAACCGAGTCGAAAAAGACGATTCAGCTCGGACTGCGGATGTTTATCGGGCAGTATTCGGCGGAATACGGGCTGATTATGGCGGGGTCGATTATTACGTTGATTCCGGTGCTGATTGTGTTCCTCTGCCTGCAAAAATATTTTGTAGAAGGGGTTGCTTCTACGGGTCTGAAAGGGTGATAATAGACATGGCAAAGATTTTTGATTTGGAGAATCCGGTCTGGCGTTTTATGGGGAAGCTGGTTGATATGGCGGTGCTGACGGCTCTGTGGGTTGTGACGAGCCTGCCGATCGTGACCATCGGGGCTTCGACGACGGCGCTGTATTATGTGGCGCTGAAGCTTGCGAAGGATCAGGAGGGATATCTGGTGAAGGATTTCTTCCGGTCGTTTCGGGAGAATTTTAAGCAGGGGACGGGCGTTTGGCTGATTCTGCTGGCTTTCGGGATTTTTCTGGCCGGGGATTTGTGGTGGTATTCGCAGTGGAAGGAAGGGATCGGGGTTATGATTTTCTTTGTGTTCCTGATTCTGACGGTTCTGTTTGTGATGGTGGCCGCTTATGTGTTTCCGCTTTTGGCCAGGTGTCAGACAACGGTGAAGAATCTCTTTGTTATGGCCTTTGTCATGTCGCTGAAGAATTTTGGGTGGACGCTTTTGATGGTGACGGCGGCGGCTGGGCTGCTGGCGGTGGGGGTGTTTGTGTGTGCGCCGGTGCTGATGGCGGCGGTTGGGCTGATTGCTTATATTCATGGGAAGATTTTGAATATGGTTTTTGAGGAGTACCATTTAGGGTTGTCTTGAGAGAGCAGGCGGCAGGCTCTGGCCGGATGGCCGGGCTGCCGGGGCGCGGCTTCGATCTGCGGGCCACTGGCCGCGGTGGTTGGTTCGTCATCGGGGCCCCGCCGCCCGCGGCTCTCATCCGAAATTACATCTGGAAGGGAGAGACTATGAATACAGAAAACTTACATACGAAACAGGATTTTCAAAATTTGATGCTGGAGCTTTTAAATCCTTTGAAACCTTTTTACAGCGAAGGGCGGGCGGGCATCCATCTTGGCGTTACCTCAACGAATTACGATGAGAAAGCCATTTTGATGGAGGCCTTTTCGCGTCCTCTGTGGGCGTTGGTTCCGTTTTATGCGGGCGGCGGACGGGAGGACTGGTTCGCGGATGCCTACCGCAGGGGCCTTGTCTCCGGCACGAACCCTCAGTCCGAAGAATACTGGGGCAATCCCGGCGAATACGATCAGCGTTTTGTCGAAATGGCTGCCATGGCCTACGCCCTGCTTTTTGCTCCGGAAACGTTCTGGGAGCCGCTCACTGCGTCCGAGCAGGACGGCCTGGCCGACTATCTCTATACCATCAACGACCACGAAATCCCCTGCTGTAACTGGCAGATGTTTCGCGTCCTGGTCAACATTGCCCTGAAAAAAGTCGGGAAGCGCTACAGTCCAAAACGGCTGGAAGAATCCCTTGCATTGACCGAAAGCTATTACCGGGGCGACGGCTGGTATCAGGACGGGGATTCTGGCCAGAAGGATTATTATGTCCCCTTTGCGATCCATTTTTACAGCCTGGTGTATGCCCGTGCCATGGAGCAGGAAGACCCTGAGCGTTGCCGTCTGTTCCGTGACCGCGCCATGCTGTTTGCTAAGCAGTTTATTTACTGGTTTGATGAGGATGGGGAGGCGCTTCCGTTTGGACGGTCGCTGACTTATCGGTTTGCGCAGGTGAGCTTTTTCTCCGCCTGTCTGCTGGCGGGGATTGAGCCGTTCCCGGTTCCGGTTATGAAGGGGCTGATCGTGCGGCATCTGCGCTATTGGCTGAGTCAGCCGATTTTCGACCGGGACAATGTGCTGACGATTGGATATGCCTATCCGAATCTTGTGATGGCTGAGAAATATAATGGGCCGGGGTCTGCGTATTGGAGCATGAAGACGTTCGCGTTTCTTCTGCTGCCGGATGAGCATCCGTTCTGGACGGCCGAGGCTGCGCCGATGCCGGAGTTGGCGGACACTTGTCCGATGCCTTATGCGGATATGCTGGTGAGACGTTATCCGCATCATGTTACGGCTTACGCGCCGGGCGTTTACAGCCCGAATGGACATGGGCAGATTGTTTCGAAATATGGGAAGTTTGCCTATGATACGAAGTTTGGATTTTCCGTTGCGAAATCCTGCTATGAGCTTTATGAAAACTGCCCGGACAGTATGCTGGCCTTTTTCATTGATGGGTACTGCTATGTGCGGAGGATCTGCGAGGAATCTGAGATTCGGGAGAATGAGGTGTGGTCGCGGTGGAGTCCGTATCCGGGGATTATGGTGGAGACGACCGTTGTTCCGCTTCCGGAAGGGCATAAGCGGATTCACCGGATTGAAAGTGCGGTTTCCTGTGAGGCCTATGACTGCGGCTTTTCTGTAGCCGCGAATCTTTCTGATGAATTTTCCCGCGAGGAGTCCGGCAGGATGAGCCAGGTGGCGAATAAGCGTATGGCGTGCCGGGTGGAGGCACTGGGGGATGGCGGGGAAGGGGTGATTATCACCGCGGACCCGAATACGAATGTTTTGTATGCGAAGACGCTGCTGCCGGCGGTGAGGTATACGATCCGGCCGGGTGTGCAGGTGTTGGAGACGCTTGTGACGGCGACGGTTTAAGGGGCCGCCGGACCGGATCTGATCCGCCGCGCGCGCAGTTTTCGCCCGATTGGACTACCTGGCTGACTCGGCCGCCGGACAGGTGCGAATGGCTCGGCCACCGGGCCGGATCTGATCCGCCGCGCGCGCAGTTTTCGCTCGATTGAACTCCCCGGCTGGATCGGCCGCCGGACAGGTGCGAATGGCTCGGCCACTGGGCCGGATCTGATCCACCACGCGCAGCTTCCGCCCGATTTGGACTCCCTGGCTGACTCGGCCGCCGGACAGGTGCGAATGGCTCGGCCGCCGGGCCGGATCTGATCCGCCGCACGCGCAGTTTTCGTCCGATTTGGACTCCCTGGCTGACTCGGCCACCGGGCCGAGGTGACCCGCCACGCGCAGTTTCCGCTTACATTTTATAACTCATAAAAAGGAGCATCTTTATGTTTGAAGAAAAACCCTTGATCACACAATCCGAAATCGACAGCGCCATGGATTTCGCCGTAAGCCAAATCCTCGCCTGCCTCCCGGAATTCACCACGAAATTCCAGAAGCCCTACTCCGAAAACGGCTTCTACCACCCCATCGGCAACGACGACTGGACCACCGGCTTCTGGACCGGCGAAATCTGGCTGGCCTACGAATGGGCCAACGATGAAACCCTCCGCCGCGCCGCCGAAATCCAGGTCGAAGACTTCCTGAAACGCATCAACGAAAAACACCTGGTCGACCACCACGACATGGGCTTTCTCTACACGCCCTCCTGCGTGGCCGCCTACAAGCTCACCGGAAGCCTCCACGGCCGGGAAGCCGCCATCAAAGCCGCTGACCAGCTCATCACCCGCTTCCACCCCATCGGCGAATTTATCCAGGCCTGGGGCCCTATGGACGAGCCGGAAAACTACCGTCTGATCATCGACTGCCTGCTGAACCTGCCGCTCCTCTACTGGGCATCTGAAGAGACCGGTGACCCGAAATACCACGACATTGCGGAAAAGCACCTGCATACCGCCATGGCAAACGTGATCCGGGAAGACGCCTCCACCTGGCACACCTTTTTCTTCGATATGAAAACCGGAGCGCCTGACCACGGCGCTACCTGCCAGGGATATCGGGATGCGTCCGCCTGGGCCAGAGGGCAGGCCTGGGGCGTCTACGGCTCCGCGATGGCCTACCGCTACACAAAAGAGCCGCGCTACATCGAATCCTTCGAGCGCGTACTCGGCTACTACCTGGAGCATCTCCCCAGCGACATGGTTCCCTTCTGGGATCTCTGCTTTACGGACGGCGACGACCAGCCCAGAGACTCCTCCAGCGCGTCCATCGCCGCCTGCGGCCTCCTGGAAATGGCCAAGTATGTAGACGCTGACCGCGCCGCCCAGTACACCAAACTGGCCAAACAGATGATGAAAGCCCTCTACGACAACTACGCTGTGAAAGACCCCGCCCTCTCAAACGGCCTCGTCCTCCACAGCACCTACTCCAACCACTCGCCCTACAATACCTGCCGCCATGAGGGCGTCGACGAGTGTAATTCCTGGGGCGACTACTTCTACATGGAAGCCCTGACCCGGCTTTCCAAAGACTGGAACCCCTACTGGTAAGCGCTCGCGCGGGGCGGAACCTCGAATCCAGCACTTCCCGCGCGGCATTCTCTATCCATCGGCCGCGCAGGCGAATTCAGAACCCTCTATCCGGCTCTCCCCCGCCCGGCATTCTCTATCCACCGGCCGCCCACGTGAACCCGGAGCCCTCTATCTAACTCTGCCCCT
Source organism: Eubacteriales bacterium (assembly GCA_030536575.1). GTDB lineage: Bacteria > Bacillota > Clostridia > Lachnospirales > Lachnospiraceae > Limivivens. The sequence continues at coordinate 18,069 of JAUNPS010000048.1, forward strand.
CGCAGCATTCTCTGTCCGGCGGCCGTGCTGGTGAATCCGGAGCCCTCTATCCAACTCTGCCCCGCCCGGCGGGCAGGCCCCCTGTCTCCAATCCTGTCACCAGCACCGTGACGTCCGGTTGTGGTTACACCTGCCCCCGGCGGACAAACCGCCCGCCGCACTACCTCAGCCGAAACCGCCTCCCCTCAAATTCCAGAATCCCCTCCTTTTTCATCCTCCCCAACTCCCTCGACAGCGCACTCCTCTCCACCCCCAAAAAATCCGCCAACTGCTGCCTGTTAAACCCAATCACGAACTCCTCCTCCCCCGCCTTCAGCGCCTGCTCCGACAAATACGACAGCACCTTTTCCCTCGTCGTCCTCTGCGCCATATGCTCCACCTTCCGCGCCATCCCCCGGTTCTTCCCCGCCATCACCACCAGCAAATTCCGCACCAGCCTTCCATGAAACCGGCACGTCTCCGAACACACCTTCAAAACCCGCTCCACATCCAAAAACAATACCCGGCTCCTCCTCACCGCCACCGCACTATGCAGCATCTCCTCACCCAAACACGCATAAACCTCCCCAAACACCTCCCCTTCCACAATCTCACTCAAAATACTCAAATTCCCCCAATAATCCTCCTTCTGAATATGCACACACCCCTCCAGCAGCACCGCAACGCTGGAGATCCGCTCCCCTCTCCGGAAAATACATTCCCCCTTCTCATAATCCCCCGTCACCGCCCCCAGACATTTCAGCATCTCCCTTAACTCCTCTTCCGAAATCCCCTGAAACAGCGCACATTCTTTCAAAATCTCAAAATTCATCTCCCAATCCATCCTTCCGTTGCAAATGCAACCGATTTTTTCTCCAAATCATACTATAATGAACCCACAAAAACAAGGAGGAACCACTCATGATCCGAAAAATCATTCAAATATCCGAAGCGAAATGCAACGGCTGCGGTGCCTGTGCCGCCGCCTGCCACGAAGGCGCCATCGCCATGATAAACGGCAAAGCCCGCCTCCTGCGCGACGACTACTGCGACGGCCTTGGCGACTGTCTCCCCGCCTGCCCCACAAACGCCATCACCTTCACCATGCGGGAAGCTGCCGCCTACGACGAAAGCGCAGTCCAAGCCGCCAAACTCCAAAAGGCATCCCCAGGCCCCTCCAAGTGCCCTGACGCATCCGAGCGCTCCAGCCCTCTCGAACACCCTGGCGCATCCGAGTGCCCCGGCTCTCTTGAACCGCCCAACGCATCCGAGCTTCCCAGCTCCATTGACGACCCCAGCGCACCCGAACGCTCCGGCTCCATTGACTGCCCTGACGCATCCGAACGCCCTGGCTCCATTGACGGCCCCGGCGCATCCGAGCTCCCCGGCCGCCTGACCAACTGGCCCGTCCAACTCCGGCTCGCCCCCGTCTCTGCCCCCTACTTCCAAGGCGCAGACCTCCTAATCGCCGCCGACTGCACCGCCTACGCCCACGGAACCTTCCACGAACGCTTCCTCAAAGGCCGCATTGCCCTCATCGGCTGCCCCAAACTCGACGCCGCCGATTATTCCGAAAAACTGGCCGCCCTCTTCCAGGCCAACGACCCGAACAGCATCACCATCGTCCGCATGGAAGTCCCCTGCTGCCGCGGCCTGGAACTCTCCGTCAAAAAAGCCCTGGAATCCACCGGAAAATCCATTCCCTGCCAAACCGCCGTCCTCTCAACCGACGGCTCCATCATAGAAATACACTAGGAGGAATCAACATGAACAAAGAAATGTTTTGCTATCAATGTGAACAAACCGCTGGCTGCAGCGGCTGCACCGGAAAAGTAGGCGTTTGCGGAAAGCAATCCGACGTCGCCAACCTACAGGACACCCTCACCGGCGCATTAATCGGCCTCGCCCGCGCCTCAGACGGCAAACCTCTGACCGCCGCCACCCACAAACTCATGCTGGAGGCCCTGTTCACCACCGTCACAAATGTAAACTTCAACCCGGAAACCATCCGTTCCCAGATCACCGCCGTCCAAAACGCAAAAAAAGCCCTCATTCCCACCTGCAGCGGCTGCACAGACCCCTGCGGCAGAAATGAAGACTACGACCTGGCCAACCTCTGGAACGCCGACGAAACCATCCGCTCCCTGAAATCCCTGATCCTTTTCGGACTGCGCGGAATGGCCGCCTACGCATACCACGCCATGGCACTCGGCTACATGGATGAAGAAGTAAACGCCTTCTTCTGCGAAGGATTGTTCGCAATCGGGGAAGACCTCACCATGGAGCAGCTCCTCCCCATTGTCCTGAAAGTCGGCGAGATAAACCTGAAATGCATGGCCCTCTTAGACCGCGCCAACACCGAAACCTACGGAACCCCGGTTCCCACCACCGTCCCCCTCAAAGTGGAAAAAGGTCCCTTCATCGTCGTCACCGGCCACGACCTGAAAGACCTGAAACTCCTCCTGGAGCAGACCGCCGGGACAGGCATCAACATTTACACCAACGGAGAAATGCTCCCCGCCCACGCCTACCCGGCCCTGAAAGCCTACCCCCATTTAAAAGGAAATTTCGGCACCGCCTGGCACAACCAGCAGAAAGAATTCGCCGACCTTCCGGCCCCAATCCTCTTCACCACCAACTGCCTGATGCCGCCAAAACCCAGCTACGCCGACCGCGTTTTCACAACAAACGTAGTCTCCTACCCCGGCCTTCCCCATATCGGCCCGGAAAAAGACTTTACGCCCGTCATCCAAAAAGCCCTGGAGCTCGGCGGCTATCCCGAAGACCAGCACTTTACCGGGATCAACGGCGGCGAAACCGTCACCACCGGATTCGCGCACGGAACCGTTTTATCCGTTGCGGATACGATCATTGACGCGGTAAAAAGCGGCGCCCTCAAACACATTTTCCTCGTAGGCGGCTGCGACGGCGCTCGCAAAGGCCGCAGCTACTACACCGATTTCGTCAAGCAGACCCCGCCCGACACAGCCGTCCTGACCCTCGCCTGCGGAAAATACCGCTTTAACGACCTGGATCTCGGCGCCATCGGCGGCCTGCCACGCATCATGGATATGGGGCAATGCAATGACGCCTACAGTGCCATCAAAGTCGCCGTTACCCTGGCCGACGCCTTTCATTGCAGCGTCAACGACCTGCCCCTGACGCTGGTGCTCTCCTGGTACGAACAGAAAGCCGTCTGCATCCTGCTGACCCTCCTGCACCTTGGCATCAAAAACATCTATCTTGGGCCAACCCTCCCTGCCTTCCTCTCGCCTGGCGTCCTGGATTTCCTGGTGGAAAATTACCAAATTCACCCGACAACAACGCCGGAACAGGATTTAAAACAGATTTTAGGCAATTGACTTTGACGTAACCAGGAAAATCCCATACCCCTTCGGAAGCCGCATGCGCACCCGGTAAACGGCCCCCGCGCCTTTTTCCAGCACATCGGCTTCCCGGATTTCCCCGGTCAGGCTGTCCCAGATCTCCGGCCGCATGCCGGACGGAACTTCCGCCACAATTTCCTGCTCCCGATCCGTATAATTGACGAAATAATAGTTCGTCCGCTCGCCTTCGAAAACCGTCCACGAAATACCGTCCAGGTCTTCCCCGGTATGGATATACGGGTCGATCACCCAATCCGGGTAATGCGCAAAATTTTTCTTACACGTCCGGATTCCTTCCAGAATCCGAAGCTCCCGCGGACACACCGCTTCCAGCCATTCCAGAACCTGCCGTGTATCCACAGTTTCGAAAAATACCGTCTGCGGATACGCCAGGATTCTCTCCATAAGTTCTTTTAATTCCCCGTCCTGTTCCCGTTTCATTGCATAGCGCGGAACCTTTTCCAAAATTGCCAGATTTCCGCCCTGTCTTACATAGGCTTCCAAAAGCCTGGCCGTCTCGATGGGAAGCGCTTCGCACATCGGCAGTACGAACGCCCGGTACTCCTGGCCAGCACTTGCATTGACCAATTTCCCATCCTGCGCCCGGAACTGGTCTGCCGCATCCGACGGAAAAACGGTAAAATCCCGGTTCTCCTCCTGCAAACCATTCAGCAAAACCTGTTCCTGCCTGTCCACTTCCGCCGCCCGCGCATTTCCGCCGCCGAAGAGACGAAACGGATATTCAGGCTCCCGATTCCTTTCCCAAGGTGATCGACACCCGGCCTTGTGGTTTCCCGGAACTGCCGCAGAAGCTCCCCGGCATACCGCACCTGCCCGGCCAACGTCTCCTCCCCCAGCAAATGGGGGCAATAATCGATTCCATGGCTTTCGCACCACTCCCGAAGAACCTTATGATAATTGGCCCGGTAAAGCTCTGCGAGCAAATTGAAATAATCACAACGCGTCCGCCCGGCCTCGTCTCCGGGCAACACCATATCCGGAAGCCTCTCTTCCAGACGGTATCCATAGCGTTTTTCGAATTCCTCCAAAAGGTTGTCCGTCCAGGGCAACGCGTGGCAGAAGCGGGTTTCGTCGTTAAAGCCGGCTGTGATCACCTTCCCGAATGCCTCCGGAAATTCCCGGTAATACGCCTCATACGTGACGTCCAAAAATTTCTTCGTTGCTTCCGGGTTCAGGTAATCCGGGTCAAAATAACCTTCCCGCCGGAAGGGTTCAATGGAAATTTTCGCGGCATAAACCACCGTATCCCGCTCCCGCAGCACCTCAAAATCGAATGCCGAGAGGTTAAAAAGCTGGCCGGACGTATCCTCCGGCTGAAATTGACGGATATCCAGGCGCTCCATAGTCTCCGCGTCGTAACAGAACAAATTGTCCCCAATGGATTCCCGCAGAATCGACGACTGACAGCGGAACCGCGTGCCCGCCGGGACGAAAAAGCGCTGGATCGTGAGAAATTTTTCCCGATAATCCTCGTTTTTCGTCACTTCCCCGTTGGCAATTCCGGCCGGCCAGTTAAATTCATCATAAAGCCACATGGTCTCCCCGTGCGCCGCTTTGTAGTCCAGGACGGTTTTGATGTTCGCCATCCATTCCTCGTCCAGGTAGCCGCCCTCGAATCCGGTTCTGGCATGAGGCGCATTGCAGGCAACGCCTTTTTCCGTCATAAGCGTAAGCTGGCGCACCAGCTCTTCCTGTTCCAGTTTATCGTTCCAGAACCACAACGGGGACTGGGCTTCGTTCCATGCGGAAACATGTTCCGGTTTTCTGAAATCTTCTTTCTTCATCCGATACTCCTCCTGTTTCGTTCTGTCTCCACTATACAAAAAGAAACAGCCAAAAGATATCATATCTCTTAGCTGTTTCCCATATTTCTTATTTTCCGTATTTTTCCCGGTATTCCTTCGGCGTCATGCCGGTGTGTTCCTTAAAAACATGGCCGAAATGGCTCTGGCTGGAGAATCCTAAATAGCTAGCAATGGATTTCCCGTCGTAAGGTGAATACATCAGAAGATTTTTCGCCTGGTCGACTCTTCTGCCCTGAATATAATTGCTGATAGTAATCCCTTCGCATTCCACGAATAAATGCGATAGGTAATCCGGGTTCACAAGCAGATTCCGGGCAATCTCTTTCACGGTCAGCTTTTCGTGCAGGTGTTGAAAAATGTATTTTTTACACTCTTCGATCCGTTTGTTTTGCTGCTCTTGGTTCTTCGTTTCCTCCAGATGCTCCCGCACCATCTGGGCGAAAAAAACCGCCATTTCCCCTGCAATGCGTCCGACTTCCTCTATGCTCTTCGCCTCATCGATTTTTATCGCCCAGGAATCTCCGGCGGCAAAGGCGTCGTCTGAGAGAATCCCGCCGTCGATGGCCGCCCGCGCGTAAATCGCCATTGCGCAGACTGCCACATATTTTCTGGAGCGGAGGGCGTCTTTCGACAGGGTTCCGACGGGGCCGTGCATGGGCTCCCGGATACATTGCTTCAATCCTTCGACATTTCCCTGGCGGATGCATTCCAGTTCTCTTTTTTCCCGCATGTAGGAATTGTGCACCACGGTGTTTTCCTGCATCTGGAATTTCAGGTGCGCGATTTCCCGTTTCATTTCGTCGTATTCTGACATATCTTAAATCCGTTCCACAAACATTTCCGCAAAGCTGACCGCCAACAGCACACAGCAGATCCAGATCATCCGAATACCAAACCGCAGCGACAGATTTCCCCCAATCCCCGCGCCCACGGCAAAGAAGAAAATGACGCCGAAATAGTACATCGCTTTTTTCAGGTTTTCCGGCTTTTTATTCCGGGCATATTTGGAAAGGGCTTCGGTGCCGCTGCGCAGGTTTCCGATGCACATCGTGCTGGCGTAGGCGTAGCCGTTCACTTTCCGGAATGCCTGCACCTGCATCGCACAGGCCAGGGAAACCAGAAAGGTCGCCAGCATATTCCATTCCACGGGAATAAACCCGACAACAAACAGGATCGCGATTTCCGCCAGCAAAATGCCCTGCCGCCAATGCAGTTTCGCCGCATATTTATAGCGGTACTGAATCCGTTCCGCCCAGAAAACGCCAAGCGCAAAGGCAAACAGCGGGAGCAGATAGCGCAGGGCATCGGCCCATTCTCCGCTCATCAGGTGCTGGCTCATCAGAACCACGTTCCCGGTCTGCGCGTTGGAGAAAACGCCGTCCCGCGTGTTGTAGGTGTAGGCGTCCTGGAAGCCGCCTGACAGGGCCAGAAACGCGTTGTTGCAGAAGGCTTCCGACATCTGGTGACGCGCCGGGACGCCCTCCCGCCATTTTAATTTCTCAATCTTCATAAACTTACCGCCATTGTCTTTTTTTCTGGAATGTATTATACTTACCTCACAGAGAAATGTAAAAAGTATCTTTGATATGCCGATCATACTTTTTTTATATGAGGTGCCGCTATGGCGAATTACGATTACTACAAAATTTTCTACTATGTGGCCCAGTACCGCAGTTTCACGAAAGCGGCCGAAATCCTTGGGAACAATCAGCCGAACATCACCCGCTGCATGAATAACCTGGAAAATGAGCTGAACTGCAAACTCTTCGTCCGCTCGAACCGCGGTGTCACGCTGACCCCGGAGGGGCGGAAGCTCTACGAGCACGTGGCCGTTGCCTGCGAACAGATTCAGGCAGGGGAACAGGAGCTGAGAAAGAATTCCGGACTGGAAAGCGGGCTGATTACCATTGGAACCAGTGAGACGGCCCTGCGTCTTCTGCTTCTGGATAAACTGGAAGCTTTCCATGAAAAATATCCGCAGGTGCGGCTGCGCATTTCCAATCACTCCTCCCCGCAGGCCATTTCCGTTCTGGAGAGCGGGTTGGTGGATTTCGCCGTTGTTACCAGCCCGGTTACTGCGCAGAAATCCCTGCGGAAAATCCCGCTTTATACGTTCCGGGAAATTTTGATCGGAGGGCTGAAATATGCGGAGCTTGCTTCCGGCCTGCGAAGCCTTGGCGACCTGGCCGACCTCCCGTTCATTTCCCTCGGAAACGGAACCAGCTCGAAAGCCCTGTATATCCAGTATTTTTTGGACAATAACCTGCCTTTCCGCCCGGATATCGAGGTGGCTACCACCGACCAGGTTCTCCCAATGGTGGCTCATAACCTGGGCCTTGGATTCTACCCGGAAGACCTGGCCGCCGAAGCCCTGACGCGGGGGGAAATCCTGCGGATTCCGCTGCGGGAACCTCTCCCGGCTCGTCAGGTGTATCTGATTCAGGACACGGCAAGGCCCGTCAGCATTGCCGCCGGAAAGCTTATGGATTCGCTGCTTTCCGATTCCGCTTCGAAAAATGGAGGACGCTCATGAACCCAAATCTGTTAATCATCGAAGATGACCGAAAACTAAACGATGGAATCCGGCTGGCTTTAAAGGGGAATTCCTATACCTTTTTTCAATGTCAGACGCTCCGGGAAGCCCGGCCGCTTCTGCGGGAGCACCGGTTCGACCTGATTTTGCTGGACGTGAATCTGCCGGATGGGAACGGCATTGACTTTGTCCGGGAAATCCGTACCCGGAGCCAGACGCCCATTATTCTGATCACGGTAAACAGCATGGAGCTGGATATTGTGACCGGATTGGACGCCGGGGCAAACGACTACATTACGAAGCCGTTCAGCCTGATGGTGCTGCGGGCGCGGGTGGCCGTCCAGCTCCGCCCCCAGACGGAACGCACAGCCTCCCATATCCGGACAGGCCCCTTCGATTTCGATTTTGAAAAAATGGAATTCCGGAAGGACGGCCGCCTGATCGAACTGAGCAAAACTGAGCAGCGCCTTTTAAGGGTTCTCTGCGAAAATAAAGAAGCGACCCTGAAACGAAGCTATCTCATCGATACCGTGTGGCAGGGCGACACCGAATACGTGGATGAACACGCGCTGACCGTGACAGTCAAGCGCCTGCGCGACAAATTGGAGGAGGATTCCGGCAATCCCCGCTACCTCAAAACCGTCTACGGAATCGGTTACACCTGGTCGGTAAAAGCCCCATGAGCACCGCATTGCTCCTTCTCATCCTCTTTCTTTTCGCCTGCCTTTTCTGGTACTTCTATTTCCGCCGGAGGGAAACGAAGCTGATGGAAAGGCTTCAGGCCATGATCGACCAGGCTGCGAAAGGCACGCCGCAGTTAGATGAAATCTCCGAAAGCCGCTTTTCCGCATTGGAAAACAGCCTGAAAAAGTTCTGCAATGAGAGCCTTCTCACCGGGCAGAACCAGGAAGCCCAGAAGAACACAGTGCAGGAACTGATTTCGGATATTGCTCACCAGACGCTTACCCCGATTGCAAACATGAAACTTTACACCGAGCTGCTGCGTGAAGACCTCGACACCCATCACGACGAACTGCGAACGATCCAGGAGCAAACGGAAAAACTCGACTTTCTGATTCAGTCCCTGGTTAAATTGTCCCGCATGGAAAACGGCATTATCGCTGTCCATCCCCGTCCTGAAACCGTTTCCGCCCTCTTCGAGACGCTCCGCCAGCAATATACTCCGAAAGCTGCTGAAAAACGGATCACCCTCACCATTGCTCCCACCCAGGCCACCGCCCTCTTCGACCCAAAATGGACTGCCGAGGCGCTTGGGAACATTGTGGATAATGCCATAAAATATACTCCTGCCGGCGGACAGATCACCCTCCGCGCAGTCCCCTATTCCTTCTTTCTTCGCATCGACGCAGAGGACAACGGTATCGGTATCGCTCCTGAAGAGCTGAACAATATTTTCGCCCGCTTTTACCGGAGCTTTGAAGTCGCCGAGCAGCCCGGCGTCGGCATTGGGCTTTACCTGTCGCGGGAAATCATCCAGGCGCAGAAAGGCTACATCAAGGTGTCCTCCCAGAAGGGCCGCGGATCGACTTTTTCCATATTCCTTCCGATGCCGTAAAAGGGATGAATCCTCTCAAAACTGTGACATTTCAGAAACTGCCCCGAAACATTCCCATGTTAAAGTCTGCTTAGAAAATCAAAAAGGAGGCAGCTTATGAACATTCTAAAAGCAACCAATCTAACCAAACGCTACGGCAAGGGCGAAACGGAAGTCCGCGCTCTGAACGACGTCAGCCTGACCGTGGAAAAAGGTGAATTCACCGCCATCGTCGGCACCTCCGGCAGCGGCAAATCCACCCTCCTCCACCTCATCGGCGGCCTGGACACCCCTACTTCCGGTTCCGTCCGCGTGGACGGCCAGGAATTAAGCCGCATGACCGACGAGCAGCTCACCATCTTCCGCCGCCGCAACATCGGCTTCGTCTTCCAGGCCTACAACCTCGTCCCCATGCTCAATGTCTGGGAAAACATCATCCTCCCGGTCAAGCTGGACGGCAAAACCCCCGACCAGGACTACCTGAACAAAATCATCCAAATCCTCGGCCTGGAAAAGAAACTGGAAGCCCTCCCGAACGCCCTGTCCGGAGGCCAGCAGCAGCGCGTCGCCATCGCCCGCGCCCTTGCCGCAAAACCCGCTATCCTGCTCGCCGATGAACCTACTGGAAACCTGGACTCGAAAACCAGTCAGGACGTCCTCGGTCTGCTGAAGATTACCAGCGAGCAGTTCTGCCAGACCATTGTCATGATCACGCACAACGAAGAAATTGCCCAAACCGCCGACCGCATTCTCCGCATTGAAGACGGCCGCATCGTCTCCGACAGCAGCCTGGCCCCCGGCAGCGCGCCCACGCTCTCCCAGGGAGGTGATCTCGCATGGTAAACGTGAAAAATCAAAACACCCTCCGGCAGCTCACCGCACGGTTTCTGAAAATCAACCGCGGCCGCAATCAGATCGCAATCCTCGCCATTGCCCTGACTTCCCTGCTGTTTACCAGCCTGTTTACAGGCGTTTCCTCCATGCTCCTCACGAAACGCCTTGCCGATATGAAAAGCTACATGTCCTATTCCCATGCTTACATTCGGGATCTGACTCAGGAAGAAGCCCAGCAGGCCATTGAAACCATTCAGTCCAGTTCCAGTACCGGAGAATACGGAGAAGGGCTCTTCTTTGGTCTTGCCATGAACAGCCTCCTCACTTCCCAGACGGAAGTCCGCTACGGCGACCTCGGCATGGTCAAAAGCTACAACTGCGTCCCCAGCGAAGGCACGCTGCCGGAATCCGGAAACGAAATTGCCCTGAGCACCGTAACCCTGGATTCCCTCGGCATTCCCCGCACCCTGGGCGAAACCGTCACTCTGACTATCCTGCAAAACGACCTCACAGGTGCATCCGTCACCGATACCTTCACCCTCTGCGGCTACTGGAACGGTGACAATGCGGACAACATCCAGCTCGCCTGGATTTCCAAAGATTATGCCCTCGAAAACGCTTATCCCGCCACCCGCCAGGAAATCGACGACGGCCTTTACAACGGAACCTGGAGCTGTGCCGTCTGGTTTAAAAATTCTTGGAACCTGACCGCGAAAGTCGCACAATTAAACCAGGATCTGAACCTTCCCGCAGCCGAAGGCTTCCAGGGAAATCCCGCCTACCTTTACACGGACAGCAAAGAAGAAGACGGCTTTTCCTACCTTTCCCTGGCTGGCATCATCCTCCTGATTATTCTGGCCGGATGCCTGATCATTTACAATATTTTCAGTATTTCCGTCAAAACGGATATCCGCGCATATGCGCTCCTGAAAAATATCGGCACGACTGGAAAACAACTGAAAAAAATTGTCCGGATGCAGGCGCTTTTTCTGTCCGCCGTCGGGATTCCTCTGGGGCTTCTGCTCGGCTACCTCGCGGGGCTTTTCCTGGCTCCCACGCTGTCTTCCAGCATGGATGGAAATTTAAACGCCGCGCCAATGGAAACGCTCACTTCCGCAAACCCGCTTCTGTTCCTCGCTTCAGCCCTTTTGTCTCTGCTGACCGTCTATCTTTCCTCTATGCAGGCATGCCGGACTGTGGCGCGGGTGTCTCCTGTGGAGGCGCTTCGGATGACCGAGGGCGGGCAGTCCCGCCGGAAAACCAAGCGGAATTTTTCTGTGAACTGGCTGGGGATGGCTCTTCAGAATCTGCTCCGGAACTGGAAAAAGGGATTGGTTGTTATGCTTTCCATCGCAATCTCCCTCGTGACCCTGAACTGCATTATCATTTTGGTGCAGGGCTTTAACTTTGACGAGTACAAGAGTATCTTCCTGAATAATGACTTTCAGCTTAACAAAATCACTCCGTTTTACGAATATTCCAAGCTAAACGGAATTTCAAAAGAGGTGCAGAAATCCCTGGATGCCTGCCCCTACGCGGAAAATACCGGACTGGTTTATTACACGGAAGAACGGCACGAAATGGCGCCGCAGCTTCGCCAGACCTGGGAACGCATCACCGAAAAATATCTGGATAGTTGGGGAAAAACCTGGAAAAAGATTTGGGAAGAGGTGCAGACCACGAATAAAATCCCCGTCCGTTATTACGGCCTTGACCGGTACGCCTTTGAAAATCTGACCTGGCTTGGGGATGCCTGCACCTGGGAAGAATTTTCTTCCGGGGACGCGATTCTCGTGGACTTCCCGAATGTCCGGCGCACCTCCGAGGACGACCATTATTACCGTCCCGGCGACACCCTTACCATGCAGTACCGGAACGGAAGCGAAAAAGAATATCAGGTTTTGGGTGAAGTCCTCCTGCCCTATTCTTTGAAGTATCCCTATGGGGATTTAATCTCCATCAGCCTTTACGTTCCGGAAGACGAATTCATTGCCCAAACCGGAGAAAATGCGGCTATGAACGCCTTTCTGGATTCCATAGACGGGCAGTTCGAAAAAACTCAGCAATATCTGGAAGACTCCGTTTTGAAGGACGACAGTTCCCTGAATCTGATCTCTGTCCTGGAAATCCGCGCTTCTTTCCAGAATTTTATCCGGAAATATTATCTGATCGGCGGCTGTCTGGCTCTGGTGCTGGCCTTTATCGGGATCATGAACTTTTTTAATACCACGGCCACTTCCCTCATAAGCCGCCGTCAGGAGCTGGCCCTGCTTGAAACCGTTGGGATGAGCAAAAAACAGCTTCAGAAAATGCTGGTGGCCGAAGGATGCATTTACCTGATTGGAGCGCTGCTCCTGGCCGTCCTTCTGACTGTGTTCTGTGCCAGAGGGCTTCTGACACGCGTCCTCGGAACCGCCTTTTTCTTTGAGTTCCGGCTGACCGTCCTCCCAAGCCTCCTGATGCTTCCTCTGCTTCTGGCTGTTGCGTACCTCATTCCCCGCCGCCAGTTTCGCCGCATGCGCCGCGAGAGTCTGGTGGAGCGCATCCGGCAGGCCTGAGCCTGAACAGTAACACAATCTCGTTACTGTTCACTCGTACCTCGTTCCATTAACGATTCACAGGCTCATTTTAAGTTTTGCTTCGCAAAAGAGCCTGCTCACACC
>JAUNPS010000049.1 GCA_030536575.1 Eubacteriales bacterium
CATGATAATCAGAGTTAAACTCTTCATCATCAAAATCAATTTTAAATTTTATAATCTCCTCAAATCGATTCTGCAATAATTGATGGCACAGTCTTGAATCTTTTCCGCCAGAGTATCCAATATAACACTTTCTTTTATTCAATTCTATTGTAGGATAAACTTGTTTGTCATAAACTCCCTTATATTTTATTATTGGCTTTTTGAGGTATAAAGAATGATTTTTAATACTATACTCAATCATATTATCAATCTCGCCATCTATATATTGTTTTTCATATAAATCTATTTGAAAATCTATTTTCATTTCATCTATATATAAACAATCTAAAACCGCATATCTTAAAAGCGTTAAATTAACTAATTTTTTACCAATCTCTGTACCTTCTTTTCTAGCCTGAAATGCATACTCTACTATTTTTTCTCCATTTTCGCTATATACTCCCCATTTCATTCCGGTGTCGACGATTTCATTTTTTAAAATAATCATTTCATTCCTCTTCTTTCAATTAGTATTACTATAGCGTAACAAATCTTCAAATGCTGATTTTAAATGACGCAAACTATGGCAAATCAGCGCAGAATACGGCTTTTAGGAAAATGCCCCGGCAAAGCCCCCGCTAAGTATGAAAAATAGAAAACTCCATATTTTTCTTCGGGACAGCCCGCGTCCGATTCCTCCATTTCATGGGCGGGCACCCCATAATGCGGGTGAAATTCCGGTTCAGTCCGGTGTTGTCGGAAAATCCGACAGCGAGGGCAATGTCAAGAACAGGGTCTTCCGTATTGTAGAGAAGCTCACAGGCCTTGTGAACCCGCACGCGATTCACGTAGTCCAGGGGGCTGGCGTGCATAATCGCCTTGAAGAGGCGGCGGAAGTGGGTGAGGCTCAGGGCGCAGGCATCTGCGAGAGTCTCGATCTTGATGGGATTCATATAGTTTTTTTCAATGTATTCGATGGCAGGGTAGATGGCGAGCCGTGTTTTGAGGGAAGAGAAGGGTGTCTCGGATTCCTTCGGAAGAATCCGGGCAAGCTCGATTAAAAAGGAGACGCACAAGCATGCGGTGTGGAGCTCAAAGTCCTCTTTTTTCTCCCGAAGCTCCCCTAAAATCAGGAGCAGAAGGGTTTTAAGCGCCGGGTGTTCGCGGCCGGAGATGATGTTCGGGAAATCCGGGTAATCGAACATAAAAAGGGAGGCCTTGTCGTATCCGGGGATCAGATAGTCTTGAAAAAGCATTCCGGTATCGATGTAGACGTACTCCCAGTCGCTGGTGGTGCCTTTCTGGCTCTTGGATTTGTGCATAGTGTTGGGGCAGACTACGGAAATGTCGTCGTCGGTGAACGGAAACAGCTTGTTTTCTACCAGAAGCTCCCCGTTTCCGCGATGGCAGAAGCCGATCTCCAGGCAGTTGTGGCAATGGAGGTAGGTGATCTCATCGTCCGGAAGAAACCACTGATCTCCGGTTAGACCCAGGATGGGGAAGTTTAAGGGCAGGTTGTAATGGCTGTATTCCAGCGGAAGCGGGGAAGGGTTCTTTTTGGGCATGGGAGCCTCCTTTCTGGTTTGGGCGGATCTGTCCGGGCAGCAGCGGCGCCGAAGGCCTGGCCGCCTCTTACATTGCCGGTATCTGTCCTGTTTGTCTGGCGGCGCGAAGGCCTGTCCGGATCCTGGCCCAGCGCTCGGACGCCTGTTTTGCTCAGATTACCATATTCTATCTGCGGATGCAATGGCAAATTGCCGCAAATGGTTGAAAATGCATTTTTTCTGCCCCCTTTTGGCTGGAAACAGGGGAGGGGTGATGATAAGATAAAGACAGAAATTCTTGCAAGAATCGAACCGGAAAATGAAGTGGCAATTTATGAGGAGGTTTTACAAAGATGAAGAAAAAAGTTCTTTCCATGCTCCTGACCATTGCTTGTGCAGGAATGATGACGGGGACATTTGGCTATGCCGACGCGCCGGAGGGAAATTTTGAAGGGGAGATCAAGGTTTATGCGTGGACCCAGATGGCTACCGCTCTGACCAACACCGCGGAGCTGTTTATGGAGGCTCACCCGGAAGCGAAAATTACGGTGGAACAGGTGGATGCTTCCTATACCAAGCTCTATCCGGAGCTGGCGTCGGGCCAGGGGGTAGCGGATGTGTTTATGGTTCAGAATACGGATATTCAGTCCTTTGTCAATAAGTATGAGGGCCAGATCATGGATCTGACGGAGCTGATCACCGGAGAGGAGGACAATTTCGTGGCGTCCGCGCTTCGCACCTGCTACGACGAGGAGACGGGGAGCTACTACGGGGTGCCCATCGATATCGGCCCCTGCGCGCTGATGTACCGGACGGATATTTTTGAGGCGAATGGCATTAATGTGGAAGAGATTAAGACCTGGGAGGATTACAACGAGGCAGGAAAGACCATCCTGGAGGCCACGGGCGGAGAAGTGAAAATGTCCGGTTTCGACTTCAATGGCGCCACCAGCCAGGACTATATCAAGATGCTGTTTGCACAGCAGGGCGGCTCCTACTACAATGAGGACGGCGCGGTCAATCTGGCCTCCGAGGAGATGATCCGGGCGGCGGAGACCCTGAATGAGATGATCGACGCCGGAATTCTCATGGACTTCCCAAATGAATGGAACGACCGTATCACCGCCATCGCGGCCGGTCAGATCTGTACGCTGCCCTATCCGGAATGGTACAGCATTGTGATGAAGGACTCTGCGGCGGATCAGGCGGGACTCTGGGCATACGCACCCATGCCCTCTTTTGACGGAGAAAATGGAAATGTGTGCCTGGGCGGTTCGGTGCTGGCGGCTTCCGCCACGAGCGAGTACCCGGAGCTTACGAAAGCGTTTATCCAGTATTCCCTCATGAATATGGACTGCGCGCAGATCATGTTTGAGCAGGGGCAGTTCCAGGCATACAAGCCTTTCTACGAGGCAGACTGCTACCAGGAAGTGGACGATTATTTCGGAATCTCTCTGGGAGAGACCTTTGCTCAGTGGGTGGATTCTCCGGAGATCGATTTTGGACCCTGGTTCACAGATGTGACGGAAGGACTTTCTCAGGCAATCGGGGAAATGTTCGTAAATGGGGTCGATCCGGAAACGGCCCTGAAGGCAGGAACCGAGATCGCACAGAGGGCGATTGACAACCAGTAATGTTACGATGGCCAGCAGGCCGAAAAGAACCGGGTGGATTCCCCTATCTGCCCGGTTTTTTCTTTTTCGGGGAGCCTGCGGCAAATGAAAGGATTCCTCTATGAAAAAAACGCTTTATCGTAAATCCGTACCCTACCTCTTTATGCTCCCTTTCCTGGCCTTTTTTCTCGTCTTTCTTGCGTATCCAATCGTGTTTTCCCTGGCGCTCTGCTTCGGAAAATACAAGGCAGGGAAGCTGACGCTGACGGGCCTGAATAATTTCCGCTTTATTTTGACGGATCCGATTTTTTACAAGGCGCTGGGAAACACCATTGTGATGATGGCAATCCAGGTGCCGCTGATGACGTTTCTGGCCCTGATCCTGGCCAGCTTTTTGAACAATCCGAATCTGAAAGGAAAAGGCGTTTTTCGCATGATCGTGTTTATGCCGATCCTTTTGGACTCGGTGAGCTATTCCATCGTATTCGGGAACTTTTTCAACAACGAGAACGGCCTGGTCAACAATGTGATCCGCTTTTTTGGAGGAGAGGGCCTTCCCTGGCTGAGTGTCGGATGGCTGGCCAAGCTGGTGCTGATTCTCATTATTACCTGGCGGTGGACAGGCTACAATACCGTGATTCTTTTGAGCGGCCTTACAAGCATTTCCAACGATCTCTACGAGGCGGCTTCCATCGACGGGGCCAATGGCATTCAAAAATTTTTGCACGTCACGATTCCCGGCGTGCGGCCGGTGCTGGTTTTCTGCGTGATCAATTCGGTGAACGGGATGCTCCAGCTTTTCACGGAGCCTTACCTTTTGACCGCGGGCGGGCCAGTAAACGAGACGCTCACCATTGTACAGTACCTTTATCAGAAAGGGTTCAAATCTTTTGACTTCGGCGTGGCATCCGCGGGTTCTTACTGCCTGGTCGTGCTGATCGGCATCCTGACCTATATACAGTTGAAGGTGACAAAGGAGGAGCAGGCATGAAGACAAAGAAAATCATACCCATTTACATTTTGGTTGTTTTTGCATGCGTGGTTGCGCTGTTCCCGTTTGTCTTTACCTTTCTGGCGGCCACGCACACGAACAGCCAGATTTATCAGCTTTCCTATGCCTTCCGCCTGGGCGGGGAGTTTGGGAACAATCTGAAATCCCTGTCGGAGTCCTTTCCGATTTGGCGAAACATTGGAAACAGCATTTTGATTGCAGGGATTTACACGGTGCTGGTACTGTTTGTGGATTCCATGGCAGGCTATGCCCTGGCGAAATATGAATTTAAAGGGAAAAATCTGATCTTTTCTCTTTGCATGATGTCCATGTTTATCCCCACCCAGGTGACGATGATTCCTCTTTTTGTGGAGATGACGAGCTTCCAGATGATGAACACGATCTGGGCCGTGATCCTTCCGGGGGTGGCGTCGGTGTTCGGCGTCTTTCTCATGCGCCAGAATATGACCGGATTTCCGAATGAACTTCTGGAATCGGCCAGGATTGACGGGGCAGGAGATTTCCGGATCTTTTTCCGGATCGTGCTGCCGAATATGAAGTCGGCACTGGCGTCTCTGGGAATTGTGTCCTTTGTGAATCAGTACGGGAATTTCATGTGGCCGCTGATTGCCCTCAATGAAAAGGAGAAATATACCATGCCCCTAGTCTTGTCCTTGATGGTTCAGCCGGGCTACGTGATCGATTATGGGGCGGTGTTTACCGGGACAGTGCTCTCGCTGCTTCCGGTGCTGATCTTCTTTTTGCTTTTCCAGAAGAACTTTGTGGACGGAATGCTTGCAGGGGCGGTAAAAGGATGAAAGAAGCGCATTGCTTTCAGGAAAATCTGAGAACAATGCGCCTTTTTTCTGTTACAGGATATCATCCGGCTGGCTGTTATAGTAGGAATCCCCGCCTTCATAAGGCGTATAGTAGCCGCCGTCTCCGCCGTAGATGCCGCTGCCGCCGCCAAACTCTTCCAGAAAGTCCTCCAGCGTGCCGCCGTATTGATAAGAATCCGAACCGCCATCCGACCCGGAGGAATAGTCTTCCAGATAGCTTTCCAGATACTGCTGAAGCAGGCCGGAACGGATATAGGGCCGGTAAATGTAAAACGCGTATGCGGTCAGGGCAATGTTTAGGATCAGGGCAGCGATGGAAATGCTCATGCCCATCCGCGCGCGTCCGTGCATCGGGCGGTCTTTCCCCCTGGAGAGAATAGCGAAGAGAATCCCCAGAACCGCAAAGGGAAGGGCCAGGGAGAGACTGAAGGAACCAAGAATACCGATCACGCCCAGGACAAGGGATGCGGTCGCAAAGCCGTTTGGGCGTTCGGAAGGATAACCATAATCTGAGTCGTCGTAAAACATGTGAACTCCTTTCGTATCCGGCGAACTTTGAGGTTCGCGTTTACGCCCATCATACCACAGCCGAAAAGGAAACTCAAGTGGGTTGCGGAAACAAAGTTTTGATTGTTGCGTGCGGAAATTCATGGTAGAATAGAGGGGACAGTCCGGGATTCCGGATACCGATACAAAGGACGGAAGGAGACCGATTTATGGATATTAACCGAAAACTTGCGAAAGAATTAGAAGTACAGCTCTGGCAGGTCGAGGCTGCCGTGAAGCTGATAGATGAGGGCAATACGATCCCGTTCATTTCCCGTTACCGAAAAGAAGCCACAGGTTCGCTGAACGATGAAGTCCTGCGGAAATTATACGAACGGCTGACCTACTTACGAAATCTGGAAGAGAAAAAGAACCAGGTCATTTCCAGCATCGAAGAGCAGGGGAAGATGACCGAGGAGCTGCGGAAACAGATCCTGGCTGCGGAAACTCTGGTAGTGGTGGACGATCTGTATCGGCCGTACCGGCCGAAACGCCGCACGCGGGCGACCATTGCGAAGGAAAAGGGCCTGGAGCCGCTGGCGAATATCATCTGGCTTCAGATGACGAAAAAGCCTCTGGAAGAAGAGGCGAAGGCGTTCCTGAATGAGGAAAAGGAAGTGCACACCGTGCAGGAGGCCATCGACGGCGCGAAGGACATTCTGGCGGAGACGATCTCCGACGAGGCGGATTACCGCATCCGGATTCGGGATATGACGATGAAGGAGGGGCGGATCGTATCGGCGGCGAAGGATGAGAAGGCCCAGTCGGTTTATGAGAATTATTACAATTTTGAGGAGGCCCTGAACCGGGTGGCCGGGCATCGGACGCTGGCGCTGAACCGGGGGGAGAAGGAGAAATTCCTGAGCATCCACATTGAAGCGCCGGAGGAACGTATTTTGCAGTATTTGCAGAAACGGGTGATCCTGCGGGACAATCCGGTGACGACGCCGGTGTTAAAAGAGGTTGTGGAGGACAGCTATAAGCGGCTGATTGCGCCTGCGATCGAGCGGGAGATCCGGAATGAGATGACGGAAAAGGCCGAGGACGGCGCGATTGCGGTTTTTGGAAAGAATCTGGAGCAGCTTCTGATGCAGCCGCCGATCGCCGGGCAGGTGGTGCTCGGCTGGGACCCGGCTTTCCGGACGGGATGTAAGCTGGCGGTGGTCGATGCGACGGGGAAGGTGCTGGATACGACGGTGATCTATCCGACGGCGCCGACGACGGACGCGAAGATTAAGGCGGCGAAGGATACGCTGAAAAAGCTGATTAAGAAGTATCATATTACGCTGTTTTCGGTGGGGAATGGGACGGCTTCCAGGGAGTCGGAGATGGTGATTGTGGAGCTGTTAAAGGAGATTGACGAACCGGTTCAGTATGTGATTGTGAATGAGGCTGGGGCGTCGGTGTATTCGGCGAGCAAGCTGGCGACGGAGGAGTTCCCGAATTTTGATGTAGGGCAGAGAAGTGCGGCTTCGATCGCGCGGAGGATTCAGGACCCGTTGGCGGAGCTGGTGAAGATTGACCCGAAATCTATCGGCGTCGGGCAGTATCAGCATGATATGAACCAGAAAAAGCTGGGAGAAGCGCTGGGAGGCGTCGTGGAAGACTGCGTAAATAAGGTGGGCGTGGATTTGAATACGGCGTCTGCGCCGCTTTTGGAGTATGTTTCCGGGATTACGAAGACGATTGCGAAAAATATCGTGAGTTACCGGGAGGAGAACGGGCGGTTTACGGATCGGAAGCAGCTTTTGAAGGTGGCGAAGCTGGGGCCGAAGGCTTATGAGCAATGTGCGGGATTTATGCGGATTCCGGGCGGGGAAAACCCGCTGGATGCGACGAGCGTGCATCCGGAGAGCTATGAGGCGGCGAAGGGGCTCCTTGCGAAGCTGGGTTATGAAGTGAGCGATATTACCGGGGGACGGCTTACGGGATTGTCGAAGAAGGTGCGGGATTACAAGAAGACGGCCGAGGAGCTGGGGATTGGAGAGATTACCCTGCGGGATATCGTGAGCGAGCTGGAGAAGCCGGGGCGTGACCCGCGGGATGAGATGCCGAAGCCGATTCTCCGGAGCGATGTGCTGGATATGAAGGACTTGAAGCCGGGGATGGTTCTGAAGGGGACGGTGCGGAATGTGATTGATTTCGGGGCCTTTGTGGATATCGGGGTGCATCAGGATGGATTGGTGCATATTTCGGAGATGAGTGAGAAGAGGTTTGTGAAGCATCCGTTGGATGTTGTGAGTGTGGGGGATATTGTGGAGGTGAAGGTGCTTGGCGTGGACGTGGCGAAGAAGAGGATTTCGCTGACGATGAAGCTGGGGAATAAATAAGAGGTGGGAGCAGGCTGGCTGACCGGAGACGGGGCTGGCCTGTTTTTCTGTGGGCCGGTGGCCGCGCCGGGGGATTGGAGCCGGAGGGTGCCGGTTTTCGGGCGGCCTGGCGGCGGGATTGGTGTTTTCGGCCAGTGGAGCGGAGCCGGGGAGGCGGCATGCAGGGCATCAGAGCCGCCCGGAAGGCATCTTAGTTCCATGGACTTGACCTTTTGGAATCTTGCTGTATACTATGGTTAGCTAAAACTAACGAGAGATGGAAACGGAGGGCGTCGGGCATGAAGGTGACAATCAATCAGAACAGCCACATTAAAGAGACGGAAATTATTATTAACTGCACGTCTCTGGATGGCCGTATCCGGAATCTTGCCAGTTTTATCCAGCAGTATTCGACGTCTTTAGAGGGGCGCATCGACGAGGAAATTTATTATGTGCCTTTGGACAGCATCCTTTATCTGGACTGTGCGGATAAGAAGACGTTTTTCTATGACTGCCATCGGGTTTTCTGGTGCCGCTATACGCTGGCGGAGCTGGAGGAGAAGCTGGGCAATGCGTTGTTTGTCCGGATCAGTAAGAACTGTATCGTGAATATTGCGTTTATCAGCCGGATTTGCCCGTACGAAAACCACCGGCTGAAGGTGATCATGAAGAATGGCGAGCATTTGATCGCGGCGCGGTTTTATAAAGACGCGCTGAAGGAGCGGTTGCAGGATTTTAACGCGGACATTTTGTATATTACGGCTGCGCTGGAACAGAAGGATTGCTTCGAACATTATCCGGAGGCTTCGGTTTACAATGCGGGGAAGATGATCCGGTTTGCGTCTGTGCCGAACCGGATCGTGGCGCTGTCGTTTGAAAATGCGGAGCTTTTGGCGGCGCTGGGGCTGGCGGGGAAAATTGTGGGGATTGCGCCGGCGGAGTGCGGGATCGAGCAGGTTGCCCCGGAATACCAGGAGGCTTTGCGCAGTATCCCGCTGATTACGCATTGTGACCACGGCGCGCCGTTTCTGGCGGAGATCACGGCGCTGCATCCGGATTTGGTCCTGGGGAATTATTATTCGCTGCGGACGCTTCAGAGGACGGCTTCTTCGAAACCAGCGGACTGGGGCATGAATTTGTATGTGATGGAATGTACGGTTCCGGGGCGGGCTACCGTGGAGGAACTTTACCGGGATTTCTTAAAGATTGGCCGGATTTTCCATGTGGAGGACCGGGCGCTCCGGCTGGTGGAGGACATGCGGCGGAAGATTTCGGTTTTGACGCACCGGGTGGTCTATCAGACGCCGGTTCCGGTCTTTGTTTATGATGGGAGCGTCCGCTCGCCGTATACGTCGGGCGCGGGTACGATCGAACAGGATTTGATTTCGATTTCCGGCGGGGTGAACGTATTCGGCGGTCTGGAAGGCGCTTATCAGCCGGTGACCTGGGAGCAGGTGGCAGAGGCGGGGCCGGAGGTGATTCTGGTGCATGACTACATTGACCGGATGGATGCGGAGGAAAAGATCAAACTGCTGAAGGAGCGGCCGGAGCTTCAGGAGGTGCCTGCGGTGAAGGAGAACCGGTTTGTGCGGGTGTCGCTGCTGGAGGCGATGGCCGGAATTCAAAATGTTTCCCTGGTGGAAAAGCTGGTAAACAGCTTCCATCCGGATGTGCTGTGAAGGGAGGAAAACGATGTTTCTTAACCGTCATTTGATTCAATTTACCCGCGGCAATGAAAAGCTGATTTTAAAAGCATGTCTTTATGATCTCTTGCTGACGTTTCTTGGAACGGGGATTTCCCTGTGTCTGGCGTTCGCGGTGCGGATGCTGCTGGGGGAGGAGAAAATCTGGATTTTTACGAATCTTTGGGAGTTGTTTTTGCTGATGGGGGCGGGGCTGCTTTTGCGGTATGCGGTGTGTCAGAGGAAGGTGATTGCGGCGAACCGGTGCAGCATTGCGATTAAGAGCCGTCTGCGCAGGCAGCTTCTGGAAAAGCTGTATGATCTGGGGCCGGCCTTTACGGTCAGCAGCCGCACGGGGGATCTTGCCAGTACGATTTCGGATAAGGTGGAGGGGCTGAGTTATTATTATACGCTGTATCTGCCGACGGCGGTTTCGGCGTTTTTGAATGCGGGATGCTTGCTTTTGATCCTGGTGCGGCTGGATTGGCTGACGGCGGCGGTTTGCCTGGCGGCGCTTGCGGGGATGGCGGGGTGCCCGATGGTGTTTTACCGGCTGATGCGGGAGAGGGGGGAGAAGGAGTGGGAAGCGCATTCGGCGTATTATGCGGATTGCCTGGACAGTATTCAGGGGATGACGGCGCTGAAAGCGTTCCATGCCAATGAACAGCGGAAGGAATTTATTCACGAGAGAGGGAAGGAGCTCAGGCTTCGGATTATGGAGCAGCTTCGGATTACGATGCTGGAGAATGGGGTGCTGGAGTTTCTGGCGCGGTTTGGGATTGCGTTTTCGGCAGCTGCCGCGGCGGTTCATGTGGCGGGGACGGGAGGAAGTTCGGAGCGGCTGGTGTATATTTTCTTTTTGGTGGGGGCGTGTTTTACGCCGATGATGAATCTGACGAGCGCGTGGCATATGGGGTATCGGGGTGTGACGGCGTCCTATGCGATTATCACGCTCATGGAGCAAAAAGCAGTCTTATCTTTGCAAAGTAAAAAGAAGGAAAAGTCTGGCCCGGCGGCAGCGGCCCAGGCAGACCCACCCGAAATCCGCTTCGCCGACGTCTCTTTCGCCTACAACCCTTCCGAAGGCGACGTCCTGCATCATGTATCCCTCACCATCCCGCCCAAAACTATGACCGCCCTCGTCGGTCCCTCCGGCAGCGGCAAATCCACCATCGCTCACCTCCTGGCCGGCTTCTATCCGCCCCGCACCGGCCAGATCACCGTCGGCGGCCTGCCCCTGGGTGAAGAAACCGTCCGCACCATCCAGTCCCAAATCTCCGCCGTCTGGCAGGATAGCCACATCTTTTACGGAACCGTAAAAGAAAACATCCGCATGGGCCGGGAAAGTGCGTCTGACGCGGACATTATCCGCGCCGCCAGACAGGCCAACATCCACGACTTCATCCGGACGCTTCCGGACGGCTACGATACCGTTCTGGGCGAAAACGGCATGCGCTTTTCCGGCGGCGAGCGCCAGCGGATCGCACTGGCAAGGGCCTTCCTCAAGGATGCGCCGATCCTCCTGTTCGACGAGGCGACCTCCTCCCTGGATCGGAAAAACGAACTGGAAATCCAACAAAGCTTTTTGAAGCTGCGGCAGGGAAAAACCGCGCTGGTCATCGCCCACCGGCTGGCCACAATCCAGCAGGCCGACCAGATCTGCATCGTAGAAAACGGCGGGATCACCGCCTGCGGAACCCACGAAGAGCTTGCCAAAACCTCGGCGGCCTACCGTGCCCTGATGGGCGGACAGATGGAAAAACAAGAGGAGGTGTGCGCATGGAGCGAACAATAACGCGAGCCGGATACGTCCTGCGGCTCTGCAGATACATCAAAGGAATGAAGATCTATCTGGCCCTTTCGGTGCTGTTTAACTTGCTGTTCAAACTGACGCCCATTGTCATCGGGCTGGTTACGGCCTATTTGATCAATGCGGCCGTTTTAGGAGACATCCGTTACCTGTGGCAGACCTTTGCGGTGATCTGCGCGCTGATCGTTCTTTCCGCAATCTTCGCTTACCTGGACGTGCTGGTTTCCCACGACATGGCCTACCGGATTCTGGCCCAACTGCGGGACACGGCATATGACAAGATCGACGAGCTGGCCCCGGCGGCCATGGAGGGCGAGCACAGCGCCGCGCTGACCAGCATTGTGCTGGAAGATGTGGAGCAGTTGGAATGGTTTTACGCCCATGTCATCGGGCAGCTCATTGTGGCGATAGTGATTCCGTCGGCGGCCCTGTTATTCCTGGGCTATTGTTCGCCAGTCCTGCCGCTGGCGCTGATCCCGTTCATCGTTTTGATGGTCGCCGTTCCTGTTTTTTTTGCAAAAAAAGCAAATACACAGGGCGTAAACGTCAAGGAATGCTATGCGGAACTGAATGCCCGGATCGTGGACGGCGTTCAGGGAATGAAAGATATCATCTCCTTTGGGTGGCAGGATACCTTTTTCGCACGGTTTGAAAAAGCGCTCCGTGCACACCAGGACGCGCAGATGGCGTATGCGGTGCGCAGCGGCGAGGAATCCAGGCGATTCCTGCTCGTGATGGGCCTGGGCAGCCTGTGCGGGGAGCTGACTGCGGCGATTCTGACCGTGACGGGGCGGCTGGACGCGGTCTGGCTGATTCCGGTCTTTCAGCTATGCGGAGCAATTTTCGGGCCGTTGCAGGACGCGCTGACCATGAGCACGAATTACGGGCTGATTTTCGGGGCGGCAAAACGGCTGTTTCATTTATTGGAACGAAAACCGGCGGTGCAGGATACGCCAGACAGCCGGGAAATGCATCTGAAAAACGAAGAACCCGTGACAGTTGCTTTTGAAAATGTGGGCTTTGCCTATCCGTCAGAATCGGAAAATGCCTGCGAACCGGTGTTAAAAAATTTTAGTTTTTCGTTTTCCACAGGGGAAACGGTGGCGCTGGTGGGGGCCTCCGGAAGCGGAAAAACAACGGTTTCCCGTTTGTTGCAGCGCTTCTGGGACGTGGATGGCGGCAGTATCCGCATCAACGGGACGGATATCCGAAACGTGAAGCTTGACTCCCTGCGCGACCTGATCACGGTGGTTCCCCAGGAAGTGTACCTGTTTCACTTAAGCGTGACGGAAAATCTGCGGCTGGCAAAGGCGGACGCTTCAATGGAAGAAATCGAAGAGGCGGCGAAAGCGGCCCAGGCCGACGCGTTCATCCACAGGCTTCCAAAGGGGTATGACACCCTTTTGGGGGAACGGGGCTTACGGCTTTCCGGCGGGGAAAAGCAGCGGATATCCATTGCGCAGGCATTCCTGAAAAACGCGCCTGTGCTGGTGCTGGACGAGGCGTCGGCGAATTTGGATTCCGAGACGGAGCGGCAGGTGAATCTTGCGGTAAACCGGCTGAAAAAGGGGCGGGCAACGCTGGTGATCGCGCACCGGGTTTCTACGATTAAGAGCGCAGATCGGATCATTGTCCTGCACGATGGGATTGCCGAGGCGGAAGGAACCTACGCGGAGCTGATGGAGCAATGCGCCTATTTTCGGAGACTGGTGGGAGGGGAAGACTATGGAGAAGCATAAAGAAAAAGACGGGAGCTTAAAAGCGGTCCTGCTGGCAGCCGGGATCTTCATCCTCCTGCTGTTCAGTGTGATGGCGGCCATTTTACTGGGCTCTTCGGATTTATCGCCGGAGACGGTGTTCGCGGTGCTGAAGCTGAAACTGTTCGGTATCGAAAATGAAGAGATCCCCAAGAATGCGGTCTATATTATCTGGAACTTACGTCTGCCGCGGGCGCTCCTGGCCATTGCGGCGGGAGGCGGGCTGGCCGTGTGCGGCGTGGCAATGCAGGCGATTACCCAAAACGTACTGGCTGACCCGTATATTCTCGGCGTATCCAGCGGCGCAACCGCGATGGTGAGCTTCCTGTATTTCCTGGGCGGAGTCTTCGTGCGCATATCCGTATTTACCCAGGTCGGGGCCTTTATCGGGGCAGTCCTGGCGATGGTGCTGGTGTATTTCGTCGGCGTTGTCAAAGGAGGCTCCTCCAGTACGAGGCTGGTGCTGGCCGGGATGGCGATTTCGATTGTGTTTAACGCGTGCTCCCATTTCTTCATTGCGTTATCCAACGAGCAGGCGACCAGAAGCATTACGATGTGGACAATGGGGAGCTTGGCGGAAGCGCGCTGGGGAAATTTGCCGTATCCATTGCTGGCAAGCCTGGCCGGGCTACTCTTCTTCGCCGGGAATGCGCGGGCTTATAACCTGATTTCCCTTGGGGATGAGACAGCGGTCAGCATGGGCGTCCACACGGCAAAAGTGAAAAAATGGACAATGCTGATGGTGGCCTTTGTAACGGGAATCCTGGTGGCTAGCTGCGGCATCATCGGGCTTGTGGGCTTTGTGATTCCCCATGTGGTGCGGATTCTGGTAGGCGCGAACCACCGGAAGCTGGTTCCGATTTCCTTTTTGGTGGGCTGTGTTTTTCTGGTGTGGATGGATGTGGCGGCGCGTCTGGTGATGGCGCCCCAGGAGCTTCCCATTGGGATTTTTACCGCATTCTGCGGCGGGCCGTTTTTCGTGTGGCTGCTGTACCGGCAGAACCAGAGTGCAAACGAATAGGAGGGCTTACGGATGGACGGGGAAAGAAAACGGACGGAGGCGGCAATCCGTATCGACGGCCTGAGCTATCGGGCCGGGACAAAAGAAATTTTAGACAGGGTTTCGCTGGAGGTGCAGAA
Organism: Eubacteriales bacterium; assembly: GCA_030536575.1. Taxonomy (GTDB): domain Bacteria; phylum Bacillota; class Clostridia; order Lachnospirales; family Lachnospiraceae; genus Limivivens. The sequence continues at coordinate 14,211 of JAUNPS010000049.1, forward strand.
GGGAAGGATCGTCGGGCTGATCGGCCCCAACGGAAGCGGGAAGACCACATTGCTCAAACACATTTACCGCGCATTGCCGCCCGAAAAGAAAACGGTCTATCTTTATGGCCGGGAAATCGAAACGATGAGCTACCGGGATTCGGCCAGGGAACTGACCGTCCTGCGTCAGGAAAATCAATCGGATTTTTCGTATACGATTCTGGAAATGGTGCTGATGGGGCGTTCGCCGCACCGGAAATTTTTCGAGGAGGACACGGCGGACGATAAGCGGCTTGCACGCCTGGCTCTGGAACGGGTCGGGATGGCTCATGCGGAGAACCGCAAATTTACGAATCTGTCCGGCGGGGAGAAGCAGCGGGTGCTGATTGCCCGGTCGTTGGCCCAGGAGGCGGAGATTTTGCTGCTGGATGAGCCGACGAATCATCTGGATGTGCATTACCAGTGGCTTTTGATGGAAATCATCCAAGGCTTGGGGAAAACGGTGCTGTCGGTGTTTCATGAACTGAACCTGGCCTGCGCCTTCTGCGATGATCTGTACGTGCTGAACGATCATAAGATTGTCGCCCAGGGTGCCCCAGCAGAGATTTGCACGAAAGAAATGCTGGCGGACATTTTCCGGATCGACGCGGATGTTTTTCGCGATGAAAACGGCATCCCGCGTATTTTGTATAAACGTGCTTTAAAGTGAACAACGTATGCAGAGCCTTTGGGCTTTCGCATAGATCATACGTCCGGCAAAAAGCCGCGCCGTATGCAGCCAACCCTCGCGGTATGCGCGGGAATTTAGGAATGGAGGATAACCAATATGAAAAAAGCAATTTCTTTTTTACTCACCCTGTCCCTGGGAATCGGAACCTTTGGAAGCATGGGCGCTTTCGCGGCGGAAGAGGGGTATCCGGTTACGATTGAGAACAATGGGACGACGATCACCTATGAGGCCGCGCCGGAGCGGGTCGTGGTGCTGTCCTATGAGGTGGCCGAGGTCATGGCGGCGCTGGGTTTGTCGGATAAGGTGGTGGCGCTGGCGCCGTGCATGAACCGGATTGATGAGGCGCTCGAGGAGTACCAGGAGGTTATTTCCGAAATGCCGCTGTTTGAGGAGAGCGGGATGACGAACGGGGTTCCGAATCTGGAGACGGTGCTTTCCGTGGAACCGGATTTTGTTTACGGTTCGTTTTATTCGTTCTTTTCGGTGAACTGCGGGGCGGCGGAGGATTATTTAGCCAATGAAATCGGTATTTATGCGGCGGATTCCACCTGGGCGGAAGAGAAATCACTGGAAAACCTGTACCAGGAGATTTCCAATATCGGGAAGATTTTTGGCGTGGAAGAGCGGGCGCAGGAAGTGATCGAGGAGCTGCGGGCCAGAGAAGCGGCGGTGACGGCGGCTGTGGAAGGGCTGGAGAGCGTACCGGTTTTCGTGCTGGATTATGACAATGGCGACGGAACCTTTACCAGCGTGGGAAATAAGGCGTATGCCCATGCGCTGGTTGCGTTGGCGGGCGGCGAAAACATTTTCGGGGATGTGGAGGAATCCTATGTAACCGTTTCGCCGGAGGAAATCATTGCCAGAAATCCGCAGGCGGTTCTGACGATCAGCTATTATACGGAAGATGACGGGCAGAATAAGATCGATACGATGATGAATTCGGAGGATTTCCAGGAGGTGGACGCGGTGACGGAGGAGAATTTCCTGGCGCTGGGAGGCCTGGCGTTTGGGGCGAGCGCGGGCATGCAGAGCCTGGATGCGCTGGAAGCGATTGCGGAGTTCCTGCATCCGGAGGCGTTTTAAAAGGATAGCCGCGGCGGATGTCTTTCGGAAGCATGTTTTCCTGCGTTGGAATAGGAGCTTTTACGCCAATACGTTTTAGGCATAAAAAACTGTACTTCCGGCCAAAAGCCTTGGAATGAGAAGCCCCTTCTGTTATACTCTTACCAGAGAATGACAGGAGGGGAATTTTATGTTAGAAATCCAAGATTTTTCAAAGACTTATAAGGGCGGCAAACGGGCGGTGGATCACCTGTCCCTGCGGGTGGAAGCGGGTGATATCTACGGCTTTATCGGCCACAACGGAGCCGGGAAAAGTACGACGATCAAAGCGGCGGCGGGCATCCTGGATTTCGAAGAGGGGGAAATCCGGATCGATGGAAAGAGCATTCAGAAAGATCCGCTGGCCTGTAAAAAAGTCATGGCCTATATCCCGGACAATCCGGATTTATACGAGCACCTGACCGGAATCCAGTATTTGAATTTTATCGGCGATGTGTTCGGCGTTCCGGCAAAGACGCGCCAGGAACGGATTCAGGAATACGGCGATATGCTGGAAATTACGCAGAATCTGGGCGATTCCATTTCTTCTTATTCGCATGGGATGAAGCAGAAAACGGCGATTATTTCGGCATTGCTGCATGATCCGAAGCTGATGATTCTGGATGAGCCTTTTGTGGGGCTTGACCCGAAGGCTACGGTGATCCTGAAGCAGATCATGCATCAGATGTGCGAACGGGGGAGTGCGATTTTCTTTTCGACGCATGTGCTGGATGTGGCGGAAAAGCTCTGCAATAAAATTGCGATTATTAAGGACGGGAGGCTGGTGGTGGCGGGCGATACGCTGGAGCTGACCAGGGATGAGTCGCTGGAAAGCGTGTTCATGGAGGTGGTTGACCATGAAAAATAATTGCATGCGCCTGGTGAAAATTCAACTGTCCGGAATGGTAAAGGGGAAAGAGTGGTCTGCGAAGCAGATGCTTGTTGTGGGGGCCTATGTACTGGTGGCTGTCATGGTGGCCGCATATAGTTTTCTGCTGGCTTATGGGTTTGGAAAAGCTGGTATGATTTCGCTTGTGCCGGGGTATGGATTTGCGATTACCGGGCTGATTACGGTGTTTTTTACGGCGCTGAAGGCCAATGGGGTGCTGTTTGCTTATCGGGATTATGAAATGCTGATGGCGCTGCCGATCCGAACCAGTGTGATTATCACCAGCCGGTTTTTGACAATGTATCTGCTGAATCTGGCGTTTACGGCGCTGGTGATGCTGCCGATGGGGATTGGATACGGGATGGAGGCGGGAGTTTCGCTTCCGGCTGCGGTGATCTGGATTGCGGGAATGCTGGTGGCTCCGCTGATTCCAACGACGATTGCGACGTTTATCGGGCTGGCGATCATCTGGTTTTCTTCCAGGTTCCGCTTCGCGAATGCGGTGACGACGATAGTGAGCTTTGTACTGGTGATCGGAATTCTGGCCGGGTCTTTTGGCTTGGGGCAGATGGAGGATCAGGGTCAGCTTACGGCGGCGCAGATGGTGAATTTGGGAGAAGTAATCGCGGAGCAGATTCACAGGATTTATCCGCCTTCGGCGCTTTTTGATACGGCGGTGAATGCGGGAAGTTTGTGGGCGCTGTTTCTTTTGGCAGCAATTTCGCTTGTCTGGTATGGGGTGTTTCTGGCGCTGATTTCCTGGAAATACCGGAAGCTGAATACGGCGCTGATGACGACGCATGCCAGGGGGAATTATCAGGTTACGGAGCTGCGGCAGATTCGGCAGTCCTCGCCTGTGCGGGCCATCTGCAAAAAGGAGCTGAAGCGCTTTTTCACCTGCCCGATTTATACGATGAATATGGGAATGGGCGTGGTGATGGCTCTGGTGGTTTCGGCGGCGTGTATGGTTTTGGGGGTCGAAGGGCTGGAACGGATGGTCGGAATGACCGGGGTGAAGGAGCTGATTGCGTGGGCGGCCCCATTTTTCGTGGCCGGGATTTTGGGGATGACGTGTACGACGAGTGTTTCGCTTTCGCTGGAAGGGAAGAATTTGTGGATTTTGCAGTCGCTGCCCCTTGCGCCGGAGGAGGTTTATAAGGGGAAGATTGCGATGAATCTGGTGCTGACGGTTCCGGCGGCGGTAGTGTGCGCGGTGTTTTTGGCGGTTGGGATTCGGGGCAATGCGGTGCAGAGCCTGCTTTTGTTTGTGGTGCCGGTGGCGTACTGCGGGTTCCATGCGGTGATGGGGATGTGGATTAATCTGAAGCTGCCGAATTATCGGTGGACGTCGGAGACGGCGGTGGTGAAGCAGAGTATGGCGGCGTTTTGCGGGATTTTTTTGCCGATGGTGAATGTGGCGGTGCCGGTGGGGCTGGTGGTTTGGAGGACGGAGTGGGGGAGTTGGATTGGTGTAGGATTTGGGGTTTTGGAGGTTTTGGGGATGATTGGGGTGTGGGGGAGGGTTCGGAAGATGAGGTTTTGAGGGGAAGAGGAAGGGACACTTTGGAAGGCGGGTTCCTTCCTTCTTTTAAAATGGAATGTTGACGACTAAAATATATTGTGATATGATTTAAATATAGTATAAATTTGCAAAAAAACAAATAGAAGGAGGCGATAAAATGACGGGCTATGATGCTCAGACCGTTCATACGCCGTATGATGATGTGTTTCGGACGTTGCTGAATGATTGCAGTAAACTGATGATACCGGTTTTGAACGAAACGTTTGGTGAGCATTATACGGGAGATGAAACGATACTTTTCCATCAAAATGAGCACTTTCTTGACAGACAGGATGGGAATGCGGAGAAGAGAATTTCAGACAGCAGTTTTACGGTAATTGGAGAAAAAAGGCAGCAATATTTGTATGAGTGTCAAAGCACTGCGGATAGTAGTATGCTAGTGCGTATTTTTGAGTATGCGACGCAGATTGCGATTGAGCAGGGAGAGATTCTGAAACATATTTTGTGTGTGAAAATTCCGAGGTGTGCGGTTCTATTTTTGCGAAGTACAAGAAATACGCCGGATCAGATGAAAATTCATATGGAAACGCCGGGAGGGGCGGTGGGATTTGATGTTCCGGTGACCAGAGTTCAGAAATATTCTCTTGAGGAACTATTTGAGAAGGATCTTCTTTTTTTGATACCATTTTATATTTTTAAATTTGAAGATCGATTTTGGGAGTATAATACAAAAGAAGAAAAGCGGAAAGAACTTGAAGAAGAATATACAAAAATAATGAATTATCTTGATGAGAGATTGATCGATGGGAAGATAAATGCATATATCAGAAAGACGCTTATTGAGATGAGCGTGAAAGTATTGGATCACATTGCAAAAAAATATGAAAATATAAGAGAAGGGGTGCGAGTGATAATGGGCGGAAGAATACTTGAGTATGAAGCAAAGACGATTTTGAGGGAAGGAATTATGAAACAAGCAAAAGAAACGGCGCTGAATCTTTATGAGATGGGGATGAAAGAAGATTTTATAGCGAAAGCGGTGAATGTCAGTGTCGATGTGGTAAAACAGTGGCTTGATTTGGCCGGGATATAAAATAGAAATTGAAAGAAAAGAGATGCGCTTGTTTCCAGCAACTTTGGGTGGAGGAAATAAGACGGCATCTCTTTTTTTGATTAATGTGGATATTTTTTGGCAATGATGATTCCGATTATCAGAACCAGGGCGGACACGGCCAAGAGAATCAAGGATTCAAAGGCGGATGTGTTTCCGGATGCGCCCATGTCGCCCATATTGCCCATTCCACCCATGTCGCCCATGTTGGCGAAATCGGCGTTTTGGAAGTCCATGGTTTGGCCGTCCGGGCGGGTGGGATCAGAACCGGTGGAAGCTTCGGGGGACTCGGTAGAAGTCTCGGAAGTTTCGGTGGAGTCTTCGGAGGACTCAGAGGAATCTTCAGGAGTCTCGGAGGAAGCTTCCGAGGGTTCGATGGAGTCTTTGGAAGGCTCATTGGAAGCTGCGGAAGGATCGCTGGGCGGTTCCATAGAGGTTCCGGAGGAGCCGTCGCCGGGGGAAGCTGGTGCGGCATTCGCATCGGAGCTGCCTGCGCCGAAAGCGTTGGGGTCCATGGTGCCTGAGGGGGGAACGTCCGTGCCGGAGCTATCTGCGCCGGGGGCATTTGCGGCCATGGCGCCTGGATCGGAAGCGCTTGCGTCCGCGGCACCTGGGTCGGAGCTGCCGGAGTCAGAGGCGTCTGCATCCGCGGTGCCTGGGTCGGAGTTGCCGGAGTCAGAGGCGCTTGCGTCCGCGGTGCCTGGGGCGGAGCTGTCGGAGTCGGAAGCGTCTGCGGTGCTTGAGTCGGAAACCTCTGTCTCGGAGGCGCCTGAGCTGGCTGAATCCGAGGAAAGCGTCGCGAAAGCATCCGAGGTTTGGCCAGGATCGCCGCCGCCAGATTCGCCATTGCCAGCGAAATCGCCGCCTCCGAATCCACCGCCTTTAGCAAAGTCACCGCCTCCGCCGGGCTTGCCGCCGCCAAAGTTCCCTCCGTCTCCACCGCCGAAATCGCCGCCTCCTCCCATGGTGTTATTCATGGAGCCCATATCGGTAAGGCTGATCTGGGAGGCGTCGATCAGCGCGGAGCTGTCCGCCGTCTGCCCTTCATCCGTGGACGGAATCGTTCCGTCTAATTGTCCGCTGACGCTTTCTGCCCGCAGAAGGCAGAATTCCCGGAGCGTTTCCACGCCGGTCTGGAACTCTTCATAGGTGCAGAAGGCGGTCGGATCTTTCTCAACATAAGGAGAAATCAGGGCAACGGTTTCGTCGATCAGTTCGACGAAGTAGCCGCTGTCGAAGCAGTTTGTGATAAATTCCTGGTAATACTGGTGATAGAGTTCCAGGTAGGTGTCGTCCTGGAAAATCCATGCAACCATGGGGCGGGATTCCAGGTCGCCGTCGACCGGGGAGTCGATGGGCGAGTTGACTTCGGAGGTCGCGCCGGAATCGGAGCCAAAGCCGCCGCCTGCGCCGCCCCCACTGAATCCGCCGAAAGCCAGATTGTAATCCCATGGGATCATGGAAAGGCCGCCGTCGTCTTCGTAGAGGTAATAGTTGTGAACCATGCTTCCGGTGTAGCTGTCGCCGTTACAGACGAAGTTATGAACGACCAGGTAGCGGATGACGGCGTCGACGTCTACGACTTCTTCGAGGGATTCGCCTTCGGATAATTGCTTGAGGGAGGCGATGAGGCGTTCCTGGTCGGAGGAGTCAATGTCGGTTTTGGCGTTGTCGAAGATGTTGGAGTAGCTGTCCGGGGCGTCGTCGATGTACTGGAGTTTGACGTCTTCGCTTCCGATGCCTTCGGATTCACCGAATCCACCGCCACCGCCGCCGAAACCGGCCGAATCGCCAGTGCCGAAATCGCCGGGCATGGTGGGCATTGTACTGCCATCAGAAGAATCGCCGCTAGGCATGGCGGGCATCGTACTGTCGCCAGAAGATTCGCCGTCGGGCATGGCAGGAACCGCATTGCCGTCAGAGGTTTCGCCCTCGGAAGAACCCGCTGCCGCATCGCCGTCAGCAGTTACGCCGCCAGATGTTTCGCTCTCAGAAGTGCTGGCTGCTGCATCACTGTCGGTCGTTTCGCCGCCCGCAGCGTTGACATCTCCGCCAGGCATGACACTTCCGCCGCCTGCGCCGGGCCCGCCAAAACTGCCGCAAAATCCACCGCTCGCCGCATTGCCCGCAGCATCGTCGCCAGCGCCAGCCTCCCCCGCATTTCCTCCAGCCTCCGGCATCTGCATTCCAAATTCTTCCTGGAACGCCGTCATATCAAAATCCATCCCATTCCCCCGGCCGCCGCCAAAGCTCAGACTGTCAGGCTTATACAGATTTCCATAACTCGTTCCATAATTCCGCTGAAGGAATCCATCCTCGACTCCCTCCACAGCCAGATAAAGCCCCCAATCTTCCCCATTCACCGTAATATAAACGAAACTGCAAAGCGGCGACGCCACCCCCATTTCATTCATCAGCGTATAACAAAGGAAGTCTTTCAGATAGGTATTATCCTGGATAATATTATTCAGGCTAAGCTTATCCAGCCCATAATAGCTGCATCCGGAATCATATTTGTCAAATTCAACCTTAAAACTGTACCGGTTATTTCCATAAGCCGCCACGGAACTAAGCGACGTATTCCCCTTCCCGCGAATCCCAACATTCTTGTAGGCCTCCCCGTCGATCACGACGCTGCAGGCAGAGTATTCCTCGCTGGTACACGTCTCCAGAAATCCATCCCAGTCGTCCATGACAATGTCAATCGTATGCACCTTCGACTGGTCAAACAGCCGGTTCTCATACCCCATTGTCCGCGACGCCTGAACCGTATCCGCATTGACGAAACACAGACACAGAACCGAGAGAAGAAGGCTTAAGGCAGTAACCACACAGCATATTTTATCAATGTGCCTGCTTGTAGACATAGAAAACCTCCTTTTTATCCGAGATAATCTCCGTTATAACTCACCAGGACGGCGCTGTTGACTCCTTCCATCTCTGAGAGCAATGTAATAAAATCGGTATTGTCATCTTTCAGACGAATTTCATAATTCAGTTCAATGGAACCTTTCTGTGCGCTTTTGCTCTTGATCACGGCGCGGCTGGTCTGTTTTTCGAGAAATTCCGCGGCGCGTACCTCCGCATCGCGGTTACAGCAGTTGATCACAACAATATACGGATTGGCGGAAGACTTCTTATTTGTGAAAACAAGAAGAATGATGCCAATGATAACGCTTCCAATCACCGCCAGCGGAATCATTCCAGCCGCCAGCACAATCCCGGCCGCAATCGACCAGAACAGAAACGCAATATCCAGCGGCTCCTTAATCGCCGTCCGGAAACGCACAATCGAAAGCGCGCCGACCATCCCAAGCGACAAAACAACATTGGACGTAACCGCCAGAATCACCAGCGTCGTAATCATCGTCAGCGCCAGCAGCGTAACGCCGAAACTGGAAGAATACATCACGCCGGTAAAGGTTTTCTTGTAAACATAAAAAATAAAAAGGCCGATTCCGAAAGACAGAATCAAAGCAAGCGCCATATCAATGATGGATACGCTGGTTACGTTTTCGAGAAAGCTGGATTTAAAAATATCAGAAAAAGTCATAATGAGTCTCCTTTATGTTACTGTTCAGACAGTGCCTGAGCACTTAGCTGCTCAGGTACGTAAGAATGTGATTCAGGTGTGAGCAGGCTCTTTTGCGAAGCAAAACTTAAAATGAGCCTGCGATTCGTTACTGGAACGAGGTACGAGTGAACAGTGTCTCCTTTTTTATCCGTAAATACGGCAGATTCTATATTTTGAAAAAGCAGAACTGGAACGACCCGTAAGCTGTACGGCATCCCGGATGATCCCCGGAAGGAATTCGTCCCATTTGACTTCCAAGATCCGGACAGGTTCTCCGGCTGGAATGGTAATGCAGTTTGGATTCAGGAAATCCGTGCAGCCAAGCCCGGTTCGGATATTGTAATCAATGGTTACGCGGACATTTCCAGGGGCATAAATAAAGGGCTCTCGCGTATAATCCACAATGGTTTTCGGACGCAGGCCCTGCGAATGCATTTTACTGTAAAGTTCGATGACAAGAGGGCGGCCGCTTTTCGGCATCCAGGAGAGGTCGCCGTCAAGAAGTTTCTGCGCTTCCTGGGCGGTAATAGTTGCGCTCTGCTTGTTGCACAGGCCGTTTACCTTGCTTTTCTTTTCCAGATGAATCAATCCTGTGTCGCCATTGTAGTACCGGAGCCGGAACTTCTCGCGAATTCCAACGCCGTCGATCTTTTCGCGCAGCGCCCGGTCTGTCGGGGTGTCAAAATAAAGGCTGCGGATTTCATAGCGCCCGTCAGGCCCTGCGTGGGGATCTGGCTGTGCTGCAACCCGAAGCCTTTGGCGAATGGCAACCATATCCGAATAGGAAATGACATGCTTCCATTCGTTTCGATAGTCCAGCATTGCTTCCCATCCTTTCTTAATCTGTTTTTAGGGAGCCTCCGGCATTTCCACGCGCAGGAAATGACCGGAGGATGCGCCCGGTGCGGGAAACACGTGGCGCAGCAAAGGATGCACGCTCTTATGGTTTGGAATTGCGGGGAGATGCGGAACATCCTTTGCTAATCAGCATTATAGGGAGGTTACCTTAGAAGAAGCTTAGAAAAAAGGGCGCCTGAAGCGCCATTTGTGTGAAATGTTTGTGAAAGAGGTCAGGGGAGTTCCAGGGTAAAACAGATGGCGGGGCCATTTTCATAAGCAGCCCGCAGCTTTCCGTGATGCTGCTCCGCGATGGCTTTCGCAACGGACAGCCCAATCCCGTAACCGCCGTTTTTCTGGCTCCTGGCCGGATCCGCCCGGTAGAAACGGTCAAACAGGGTGGAGGGAGGAACCGAAGGAAGGGTGTCCAGGCTGTTGCGGACAGTCAGGCGCTTGCGTTTCCCGTCGTCGGTCAGGCCGAGGGAAATCCAGCCGTTTTCCGGGGTATACTTTATGGCGTTGTCCAGGAGGAGGTGCAGGAGCTGCTCGATACCGTCGGCATTTCCCTGGAGCAGGATGTTGTCTGCAATGTTGGTTTCTACGGTTAAGTGTTTCTGGAGGGCGGACTCTTCGAAGGAGGCGACGACATTGCGCGTCAATTTACTGAAGGGGAGAAGCTCCGTATCCATGAGGGCGGTCTGTTCGTCTGCGCGGGCAAGGAGGAGGAGCTGTTTCATCAGGCCGTTCATGCGGATGGCCTGATTGCGGATGTTCTGGCTCCATTTGCTGGTTCCCTGGTGCAGCTCCAGGGCATCAGTGTTCGTCATGATGATGGCCAGGGGCGTCTTGATTTCGTGACCGGCGTTGGTGATGAACTGGCGCTGTTTCTCCATATTTTCGGCGAAGGGGTGCACCGCTTTCCCGGAAATCAGCATGACGATGACAAACATCAGAAGGAGGCAGAGGAATCCGACCAGGCAGGCGCCCCGGAAGATATCCAGAAGCATATGGGCCTGGATGGAATTATCGAGAAAGGTGATTTTCAGCGTCCCATCGTCCTGCTCGGTGATCAGATATTTGTAGGGGCCGGTTTTGCCGGAGGTTTTTCCGGAGTCCAGGGCGGTCTGGGCGTAAGCGGAGGCTTCGTCTTCATCCAACTGGAGAATAGCAGGAAGAGAAACGGAGAGAACTTCGTGTTCCGCGGAGGCAATGGCCATGAAATGATCCTGGGGCGGCATCTGATTTGACTGATAGCCGAATATGGGGTCAGGCTGGGGCTCCTGGCCAGGTTCGAAGTCAAAGCGGCCGTTGGCTATTATTTCCAATGCGGTATCCGCGGAACGTTCCATGGAGTAGTAGCCAAAGGCTATGATGCAGCTAATCAGGATCACCAGCAGGATGAAGAGGGAGAGCATGGCGGTCAGGACGAATTTGCGGCGGAGTGCTTTGATCATAGGCGTTCCTCCAGGGCGTAGCCGATATTGCGTTTGGAGTGGATTTCCATGTCGGCATCCAGGGCGGCGAGTTTCTTGCGCAGGTAGGAGATGTAGACCCAGACGGTGCCGATTTCGGCATCGGTGTCGTAGCCCCAGACCCGTTCCAGCAGTTTTTCGGAGGAAAAGAAGATTCCCTGGTTCAGCATGAAAAGTTCCATGAGCTGGAATTCGAGTTTGCTTAAGGAGAAGGAATGGCCGTTTCCGGACAGGGTGTAATTGCTGCGGTCCAGCGCAATGTTTCCGCAGAGGAGGGTGTCGGGGGTGTATTCTTCCCGGCGGCGCAGCATTGCCCGCACACGTGCCAGGAGTTCGCCCATGGCGAAGGGTTTCGGGAGGTAGTCGTCCGCGCCCAGGTCGAGGCCCAGGATGCGGTCTTCGATTTCGGTCCGGGCGGTGAGGAGCAGGACGGGGGTGTGGATCTGGCGGCGGCGCAGTTCTTTCAGGACGGAGAGGCCGTCGAGTTTTGGCATCATGATGTCCAGGATGAGGCCGTCGTAGGTGTCGGAGAGGGCGTAGTGGAGGGCGTCTTCGCCGTTGGAGACGGTGTCGACGAGGTAGTGGTGGTAGGTCAGGATGTCGGCGACGGCTTCGGACATGGCGGGTTCATCTTCGGCAAACAGGAGTTTCATGGGGCACCTCTTTTTTTCTTGATTTCGATTCTGAGTCGGTCAGATGAGGTTTATTATACCAAAGAAGCGGGCGGGGCGCAAGGAGAGCTTTCGGGTTTACTTGCCTTGCTCATGAAAGGATGATATGATAAAATAAGCAAAAAACAAAAAGCAGTTGACAGAGGAGGGCGGGGAAGATGATTTTAAATACGGGAAGCCGGACGGATATTCCGGCGTTTTTCAGCGAATGGTTTTATAAACGGATAGAAGAGGGCTATGTGATGGTGCGGAATCCGTATTACCCGAGTCAGGTGCTGCGGTACAGGCTGGAGCCGGAGGTGGTGGATGGGATTCTTTTTTGCACGAAGAATCCGAAGCCGATGCTGGAGAAGATCCATTGTCTGGATGCGTTCCGGCAGTTGTGGTTTGTGACGGTGACGCCGTATGGGAAGGAGATTGAGCCTGGGGTTCCGGAGAAAGGGCGGGTGCTGGAGACGTTTCGGGAGCTTTCAGGGATTGTGGGGAAACGGGCGGTGATTTGGCGGTATGATCCGATTTTCTTGTCAGAGAAGTATTCGCTGGAATTCCATATGGAGGCGTTTGAGCGGATGGCGGCGGCGCTGGAGGGATATACGGAGTGCTGTGTGATTAGTTTTATTGATTTGTATGAGAAGACGAAGCGGAATTTTCCGGGAGTGAAGGCTGTCGGGAAGGAAGAGCGGATGCGGATCGGAAGGGAATTTGTGCGGATTGGGGGAAGGTATGGGATGGAGATCCGGAGCTGTTGTGAGGGGACGGAGTTGGAGGTTTTTGGGGTGAATTGTTCGGGGTGTATGACGAAGGAGGTTGTTGAGCGGGCGTTTGGGTGTAAGCTGGAGGTGCCGGGCGGGGGGAAGTCGGCGCGGGAGGGGTGTCATTGTCTGCTGGGGAATGATATTGGGGTTTATCATTCTTGCGGGCATGGGTGTTTGTATTGTTATGCGAATGATGATGCGGAGACGGTGCGGCGGAATCGGAGGAGGCATGAGGTGGATTCGCCGTTTTTGGTTGGGGGTGCGATGGAGGGGGATGAGGTGAGGGAGGTGAGGCAGGAGTCGTGGGTGGATGGGCAGTTGTCGTTGGAGGATTTTTGGGGGAGGTGAGGGAGGGCCGCTCCCGCGGCCCTGTATACGTTCGGTTACTTTTTAAGGGTTCTTCTGGAAAAGAGAAACAGAAGAAGGAAGGCGGAGGCGCCGAACAGGAGGAGCCAGAAGGTGAGCGGGGTGGGGTCTCCGGTTTGGGCGGTGGCGGAGGGAGTGCTTGTGGAAGGCTCGGTGGTCGGCTCAGTGGGAGCTTCGGAGGGTTCCGTGATTGGCTCGGAAGTTTCCGAGTTAGGCTCGGTGGGTGTTTCAGAGGGCTCCGTAGGTGATTCGGAAGGTTCTTCGGAGTTTGTAAAACGGACGGTTACGGTTTTGTCCTGGTAGATGCCGGAGATCGTCAGGGTGGTTTCGGTTTGGGTGGTGCCGTCGGCCGGGTCTGCGATGCAGGAGGATAGTTCATAACCAGCGTCTGGTAGGAGTTCGATTACGGCGTCTCCGAAGCGGGGAAGGGTCAGGGTGACGGTTCCGGTGTAGGTTTGGCCGTCAAGGCGGAGGGAGCCGCCGGGGCCGCAGTCGAGGGTGAGGGTGTGGGTGGAGGGGACGGTGGTTTGGAGCCGGGTGGTTTCGGCGGTGGCGGTAGCGGCTGGCAGGAGGAAGAGCAGGGCCAGCAGCAGGGATTTTAGGTGGGTCATGGGATCTGCTCCTTTTTCATATACTTAATCGCGGCTTATTTTTGCGATTGCAAAAGTAAAGGTAAGGGTCTGGGAATAGTCACCAGCATAAGCAGTAGGCCATTGATTATCATTAATGTTGATCGTATAATTTTTTTGTCCCAGACTGGTAAAGAACAAGGCTTTGCTCAGAGAACCGACGGTTTCTCCGCCTGTGATCGAGTAGGTAATACGTTTCGTGGCATCATCGGTGAGTGCCATATAACCGGGATTGGTTGAAATCCTTACATAAAGTTCTTTCCCGTCAGAAATATGAAGTTCTGTTACCGTTACAGGCAGATCCGTAGAGGCTTGACCATAGGGGATTGTTATTGTGGCTGGAATGATAAGGGTACATCTTTCAGGGATATTTGTCTGAACCTGTGTTTGCGGATAGGAGCTAGTATAGCTGCTTTTTCCGGTATAGGAAGTATCCTCTGCAAATACAGCGGTACTGAAAAACATGCATAATGTAAGTGCCAAGGCAATGAATTTTTTCATGAGCATTCCTCCTGATTTAGTTGATAAATACTGTAAAGTCCAAACGGGCAGTATAGGTTCCGGCGGCTAAGGAATCAGTATCGCTCAGGGTCAGAGTCAACGTTTCAGAGACTGTTTTCTCAGTGTTGCTGGAATTCCAGGTTAATACATTGTTACTGCCGCTTGAAGCAGTTAGCACGGAATTATCAGATTTGGTAATGGTATACTGAACGGAATTTGTATCATCCATTTTTAAATAAAATTCTTTGCCATTGATACCGATACCGCCTGTTAGATTTACCTCGAACTTCTTGTTTTGGGTTTCATACTGGCTTCCGTCCAGAGATACCGTTAGTTCAGCAGTTTTTGTATCAGAGGAAATGACGACACTTGCTGGAACCGTAACAACAAAATAGTCATTTGCCTCTACCGTATAGCTAACAGTCGTATTGCCTGAATATCCGTTTTTTGTAATTGTAGAACTTTCGTTCGTTGTAACGGTAGTACTTTCGGCCAGCGCCGTTGTTCCTGCCATAGCTGCCAGTGCCGCAGCCAAAATCATTGCTGAAAATTTTTTCTTCATAATAATAAATACCTCCTGAGTTTTTATTTCCACGTACAGTGGTGATGTGCAAGGATTTCCTATTTTAAGAACTTGCTTCAACAATTAGTGTAAGCTCCATAGATGCACTATTCGTCGGCGTCTGATCCGACATGCGGTAAGGCTGTACATGCAGCACCGCCACATATTCCCCAGCCTCCAATTCCCTGGTGAGCGTCACTTTATTGCACGCCTGCCCCGGCGGAATCAGCCCGGTCGTGAAGAGAACCTCGCCCGTATCTTTCAGACTCAGCTCAAAAGTCAGATAATACCAGTCCGTATTTTCGGTGGGGTTCGTCAGCGACACATTCGCTTCCGTAACCCCGGCCGGAAGGGTAATGCTCCCCCAGCCCGGTATTGCAACGCCCGGCTCCTGTGTTTCCGGCTCCGGTTCTGTCTCCGCCCCGGCATTTGGATCGATTTCCAGGGCCTGCGCAGTTTCCTGCGTCTCCGAAGCGTCCGTTTCAGGGGAATCTCGTCCGCCGATTTGCCCGGTGATCAGAATCGTGATGAAAACGGTGATGATTATCACGAAAACCAGCAAAAGAAAAACCGTTTTTTTCTTCATATTGCGCCTCCTATTCTGCTGTAACGGTAAATGTCAGTGTGTCCTGATAGGTGCCAGCCTCCGGATTTGTATTCGGGTCTGACAGGGTAAGTGTAAGGGTCTGCGTGTAGTCTCCTATACCGCTGAAAATGGCCGCGACCGAATCCGTAAGAGTTTCTGCTTTGTCGGCTTTTTTCAGGCTATATGCCAGAGTCGTACCGTTTTCATTTTTCAGAAGAAATCCGTTCGCAGACTGGACGGTTACGCTTACGCTGCATGATTCGTTCAACGTGCATGCAATGACCAGATCTTCGTTGATCTGGGCGGTGGACGGGATCGTGACCGTAAACGGAGAAGTTGTTTCTGAAATCTGCAGATAGGTAATCATAGCAGGCACCGAATCGGGTTCTGTATTTAAAAGAGTGTCGGATTCGGTGAGTGGTTCGGAGCTGGGTTCTGTAGTGAGCTCCGAAATTGGTTCTGTGTCAGCTTCGGACAAAGGTTCTGTAACCTCCTCGGTGCTA
>JAUNPS010000010.1:0-9885 GCA_030536575.1 Eubacteriales bacterium
GCTCCCCGCCTGAATCCGAAAGCTCCCCGCCCGAATCCGGCAATTCCCCATCCGCTCCCTGGTAGATCCGCTCACCATCCAGCGACGCCATCAACACCGTCCGGCTGGGAAACTCCCGCTGGAACAGTTCCCGAAACCGCGCCTCCTCAATCTGAACCTCGAAAAATCCCCGCTGGTTCCCGGAAATTTTCTTTACAAAGCCAACCACCTGCTCCGGATTCTGCTTTGCCCACGGATCAGAATACGTCCCCCAGAATTCCACCGTCTTCCCCATCTCATCCCCAAACTGCTCCTGGAGAATCTCCTGAATCTGCTCCTTCTCCGAATAGTTGCTGATCCACTGGCTGCTTGTCACGAACACTCCATTCCGGTTCAGATAGCTCACCCGGTAATAATACTTCGTAATATAATAACTCGAAAGCCCCGCGCGGATATCCGAAAGATAGCGGTTCTCCAAAATTGAGTTCTGCCCTTCGCTCTCCTTGCTGGTATACTGGATCGCCGCCAGAACGTCCGGCTCCGACAGCAGAAATGTCGTCATCTGATTAATCTCATCATACAGCTTCCCCAGGTCGTCCGCAATCGCACCGCATTCGTAGTCGGCGCTTTTCAGATACGTTTTCCGGGCATTCCCGGTAATGTAATAGAGGGAAATCGCAGCGTAGACGAGCATGACAGCGCTTATAATCATGGTAAAAGTCAGAAAGGATTTTGTTCCGATATGAATCTGAAAATGGCGTTTCATTTTGACAGTCTCCATCTGTTTTCTCTTTATCGTATCAGATTTCTATCATGAAAACAAGCGGAGAATCTCGCCAAAAAAACAGAACTGCCCTTTTCAGGCAATTCTGCTTTTCACAGGGAATACGGAATACACGCTTCCCGTCCTACCTTTTCCACATAAGTCCGGCATATCTTTTCGCCATACAGCTTATAGAGACTTTCCTCACTTAACAGCTCCTTCGCATCCCCGATCTCCAAATGCCCCTCCCGGTCCAGGATCGCAATCGTCCCTCCCAGCAAGATCGCATGATCCGGCATATGCGTCGTCAAAATAATCCCATAATTTTCCTCAGCCAGACGTTTCAGCAGCTTCAAAATCTTAATCTGATTCCCATAATCCAAATGGTTCACCGGCTCATCCAACATAATAATCTGAGGCTTCTGCACCAGCACCCGCGCAATCAAAACCTGCTGCCCCTCGCCCCCGCTGATCTTCGTATAAGGCTTCTCCGCCAGGTAACTCAGGTTCATCTGCTCCATAACCTCGTTCACCATAGCGTAATCCGCCTCGGACGGCGACTTTCCAAACCCAAGATACGGCGCTCTTCCCATGGCAATGTATTCACGCACGGAAAAATCATACGTCCGCACCTGGTTCTGTGGAACAAATCCGATCCATTTCGCCAACTGCCGCCTGCTGATTTTCCCCAGATTCTTCCCGTCAAGTTCCACGCTTCCCGTATGAAGCCCCCGGAAACCGCTGACACAGCTTAACAGCGTAGACTTCCCGGCTCCGTTTGGCCCCAGAATTGTCAGGATTTCGCCCCTTTTCAAATCAAACGCTACATTTTCAAAAATCTTTGCACCTTTTGCATAGGAAAATCCGGCGTTTCTCACTTTCAATATCGCTTGTTCCATAGTCTCTTCCTCACACTCTGGATTTCTGCACAACGAGCAGGATCAGGAACGCCGGCGCACCGATAAATCCAGTCAAAATACTAAGCGGCACTTCCGTTCCCGCAAGATTCCTGGCAAAGGTATCGATCAGCATCAAAAACGCCGCGCCGATCAAAAGACTTGCCGGCATCAGCTTCTTATTATCCGAGCCAACCAGAAGCCGCCCAAAATGCGGCACCACCAGCCCAATCCAGCCGACCGTTCCCGCAATACAGATGGAAGAAGCCGTCAGGATCGTCGCACAAAGGATCGAAATCCCTCTCAGCCGCGTGATATGAACCCCCAAAGAATGCGCTTCCGTCTCCCCGATCGCCAGCAGGTTAATCCGCCAGCGCAGGCACAGCAAAATGCCCATGGAAATCAGCATGCCCGGCATAACGGACAGCACACTGGCCGTATCGACTTTTGCCAGGCTTCCCATTGTCCAGAACGTAATTAAAGCCAGCTGCGTATCCGGATCCGCCACATACTTCAACAGGCCCTGCGCCGAATTAAAAAAGCCGCTGACAATGATCCCGGCCAGCACCAGCATCAGATTGCTCTTATTCCGGAACAGGATGGGGATCAGATTCGTCAGCGCCACGGCCAACAGCCCGCCAAGAAGCGCCAAAAGCTGAATCATCGCGCTGGGCCAGCCGCACAGGATCGCAATCGAAGCGCCGACGCAGGCTCCGGCCGAAACGCCCAGAAGATCCGGCGAAACCAGGGGATTCTGAAAAATCCCCTGATAAGTGGCTCCGGAAATCGACAGCCCCGCGCCGACCAGAAATGCCCCGCACATGCGCGGCAGGCGGATGGCCCATACCACATTGTCCGTATTCTTGCTCCAGGTCACCGGAATATCCGTGAATCTGGAGGCCAGCACCATACACAGTTCTTTCAGGCTGACCGGGTAACGTCCAAAACACATCCCGATACAGAACGTGACCAGGCACAGACCTGTTAAAACCGCAAAAATGCCTCTCTTCTTCCGTTTTTTCATAAGCCGTTCCTTTTACTGCTCTGCCGGACCCTGATGATTTAAAATATTCTGAATATTTTCATCGCTTAATGTATAGCCATAGAAGGTCTCATAGTAATACTGGATTTCCTCTTCAATGTTCAGTTCTTCAAACAGTTCAGGCTGAATCGTCTTGGCAAGATAGAGCATCAGGAGGACGCTTTCTCCGCTGTAGTCCCAGTTAAACACGCCGCTGGGGCATAAATAAACTTCATTATTCAGAACGGCGGTCATTCCGCTCCAGGCTTCATTGTCCAGGATGATGGCCGTATCGTCCATCCGTCCCATAAAGATCACTTCCGGGTCCCACTCCATGATCTGTTCGATCGTCAGTGTGCTGTTCATTTCCTCCGGCGTATCCTTTGCAACGTAATTTCCGCCTGCCAGCTCTACCAGGTAATGCGGATAGGAATTCTTCGAAAACGTCACTAATCCTTCGTCCGAACGGGCATAATAAACACGCTTGCGCTCTTCGTCGGTCAGTTGGTCTGTCTTTTCGCGTACATAAGCGACCTTTTCGTCAAAATAGCTGCACCATTTTTCGGCTCTTTCCAGGGCTTCGCCGCCAAATGCTTCTGCGATCGCGTTTACTTCCGTTTTCTGGAACTCCAGGAATCCTTCCAGGTCACTGTAGGGAAGTTCGCCGCTGCATTGCGTAATCACATAGGGAATCTCCAGTTCGTCTAACTGTGCGTTTAAGTCCGCGTAATCATGGCAGATCAGGAATTCCGCATTCAGGCTTAAAATGTCTTCGATATTCGGAGCCGTAGAGCTGTCAAAAATCAGCAGCTCGCTCATTTCCGGATGGATCAGCTCCGCCCATGCGGTTTTACAGGATTTCAATACGCCGCCTACCCGGTCGGTAACTCCCAGGATCATGGCCTTTTCGTAAGCGGGCCCCGGAAGCATCACAACATTTTCGGCGTTCGCGGGCACTTCGACTTCGCGCCCTGTCACGTCTGTCACCAGGTTTGTTTCCGTACTTTCCGCAAATGCAGGCAGAACCGCGCTGCATGCCAGCATCCCGCACAATAAAATGCTTACCATTCTCTTTTTCATGTTCGTTCTCCTTTTTCTCTGGTTTTGCAAAAAAAGAGCGCCGCCTGATTTCGGCGGCGCCCAAAAAGGGTGCTCAAAAAACATGTGATAATCTCCACCGAAACACACTTTTCTCACAGTTCCGGCAGGTCTCCTGGCTTATGCCGCACCTTCTTCCGCCTTCCCAGCCGGGGGCCAGTGGCTCTGTGGAAGAAGAAAACACTTACAGTAGAGTGGACTGCTACAGTTTTTCACTGTATTCCCTATTAAATGCGCCGTGCGCATACCGGAATGTGTATCATTCTCTTTTTGCTATTCTTCAGTATAGTAAGGGTCAAAATGAAAGTCAAACGAAAATTCGGCATGTTTTTATTCCAGAATTTCATGGATGAGCGCTTTTTGCCCTGCACTCTCTTTTGCGCTCCACAGAGCTGCAATTTCGAAAAAAACGTCCTTTACCACACACATTTTCACCCTGGAAGGCAGCTTTCCAAAGGCGCACAGCGGGCCGATGGCTATTCCCTGCCCACCCATCGCGTTTACCGCTGCCGTCAAATCATTGTTTACCCAGATAATCTCCTTCGGGTTCAGCCTCTTCTCTTCCAGAAAATCCTTCACCCATTCTTCACGTGACAGCGCTCCGCCGGGATTGTTGACCAGGACTCTCTGTCCTTCAAAATCCTCTGCCTGGAGCGTTTCTTTTTCAGACAGCGGATTTTCCGCAGAAATCAATGCTGCCATGGGAACCTTGCTCACAACTTTCCATTCATAAAGTTCTCTCTTCGCCGGAATATCACGTTCCAATGTAAACAGAAGATCCACCTTTTCCGCATTCAGATGCTCAAACAGTCTGGTATTATTCATCCGGAAAATCTCGATAAACATCTGCGGCCACCGGCTCTGAATCCGGCTGATATAGCGGTCAAAATAATCGACCACGTCCAGAGCTGGAAAATAACCGATCCTTATTTTTTCCGGAACGACCTCCCTGCACCGCCGGACTCCCGCAAGCTGATCTTTATAGGTCTTGATCAGCTCCTTCCATTTCCCGTAAAGGTATTCGCCGGCTTCCGTAAGGGCAAGCTTCCGCCCGCTGCGCACCAAAAGCTGCACTTCCAGGTGCTGTTCCAGCAAAATGATGCTCTTACTCAGCGTGGACTGCGTTATATAAAGCTCCTGGGCCGCTTTCGTGATGCTTTTTGTTTCGGCAACAATCACGAAATAGTAAAGGGATTTCAGGTTTACATCAATGCTTTTTAAATCGATCGCATTGAAATCCAGATCTATTTCCCGCATTTTCTATTCTCACTCCTTCCTCATCTTGCGGTTTTTCATTGTCCAAAAACAGTATACAGAATTTCCATCGAAATTACAATCCCGCTGGAATACCGCCTTAGCACATTGCTCGCCCAAAAAAAGGACGAGGCCTCAGCCCCGTCCAAATTCCTCAAAACTCATATTCCCTCAGCAAATACGCCGGCGTACAGCTCCACGCATGGCAATAACTATTCACCATACTTCCCCCATACGGCGACTCCTCCGGATCCTCCGGATTAAACGTCTCCCAAAATGTATCCGCCCCCATCTCGATCATCTTGCCCCAATAGCCCTTGATAACCTTCATCGCCTCTTCCTTCTCGCCGCTCTGAATCAGCGCCTCACAATAATGATGCATCATATACGGCGTCGCCATATGGTACGGCAGCCCCTTCTCCCGGATCGCCCGCAGAATCTTCCGATTCGTCTCCTGGTCGAACACCTGCGCCAGAACCATCCACGCCTGACTGGCCGTACTCACCTGCCTTGCCTTCCCGCTGACAAACACCATTTCCTCTTTATCAAAAAGCTTCTCCTTCGCACCCTTCACCAACAGCTCGATGGCCCCGCGGCACATCCCAATCCGCTTCGCATCCTGCTTTTCCTGGGCCAGCTTCAGCGCATACCGCAGGCTGTAGATCAGAATCCCCTGGAAACTCGCCTGTTTATTAATCTCATTGTTCCAGTCAATGAAGCACCAGAACCCATTTCCGCCTTCTTTCTCCGCATCTCCTTCGTCATCGCCGTCGATAAAGCACCAGAACCCGTTCTCGCCGTCCTTCACAACGCCGTCTTCCCCAACCTGCCGCATCACGATATCAATCTGCTCCATCGCAATTCCATACAGGTCGTCCAGCGCCTCCTGATCTTTCGTCTCCGCATAATACTCCGCCAGCAGCGGCACAAAAAACAACGCATAATCCGCCAGATAGGAATCGTCCGCCTCGACCTCCCCGTCCGTAAAAATATTGGCGCTGACCCTTCCGTCCGGGAACCGGGAACCCGCAAACAGATACAAGCACCGCTTCACCAGGTCATAATTCTTAAACGTCTTATAATTCGCCTTCGCCTGAAGCCGCAGATCCCCAATCCACAGCCGACGGTCACGCTTCGGCCCATCCTCAAACACATCCTGCATGCAATTCATCAGTGTGCGTATGCTCACCTGATCAATCTTCTTCAGCAGCTCGTCCTCCGTCTGCAATGGCTCTGACAAATCCTCCATCGAAACCGCCGAAACGGCCTCGCACGTCACCCGATCCACCTTTAACTGGTACTTCAGAGAAGTTGCAAGCACATCGATCTGGATATAACGGAACGCATACCTTCTTGGCAGCCGGACTTCCGCCGGAAGCTGGTCGATATGCAGCCATTCCTCCTGAATCCAACCCCTACTGATCCAACCCTCATATTCGCTGGAATCCTCATCCATCTCCTCTGCCCGTTCCGCAAATTTCAGCTTAATAAACGCCGGCGCATCCGGGTGGCTCCCCTGATGGGAAAGATGGAGGGTTACATAACCCACTTGATGATTTCCGAAATCAAAACGCACCTGATCGCCCTCTTTCAGCGCCTTCTCTTCTCCCATGCGGCTGCCCGTGAGCGTGGTGACTTTTAATTCTGGCTTTAAGCTCTCAGCTTTTTCTAAAAGAACCGGGTCGTTTTTGGGTTGAAATCCTTCGATGATACTTACATTTGCCATGACATCCTCTCCTTTTTGCGGAATGCGTACCGAAAATCAATTGTTGCGTTTATTATAAGATTCCTTTGCCCTTTCTCCAATACGCAAATTTGATTGATTTAATTATCCGTTTTTGATATCATAGGACTATCCCAACCGGAAAGGAGCCCACCATGGAAAACTACGCCTTAATTCTAAACCATTTATCCGAATACGATGAAGACGAAATCTTCTATCGGGATTACTACTACGCGCAGAAATCCCCTGAAAAACTGAAAGCCTTCCTCGCCGCCCACACTCCGGAAGAAGTCCAGGAGCGCCGCCTGATCTGCCCGGAGCTTTGCCCTTGGAACGTCCATCTTGTGGATGAAACGTCCTTTTTCCGTGCCAAAGCTTCCCGCAATGTTTGGGTACAAAAGCACAGCCGCTACTCTCCGCCCTTCCTCCACTCACATGAATACTTTGAAATTTTTTACGTGCTGACCGGCTCCTGCACTCACACGATCTGCGGCCGCGAAACGGTAATGCCCCAGGGAACTCTCTGCTTCATTGCCCCTTATGTGGAACACAGCGTCGGTGTCTTCGACGACAGCATTGTCCTGAACATCATGCTTCAGCACAGCACCTTCGACGATATTTTCTTCAATCTGCTGCGCTCCCAAAATGTTCTTTCCAGCTTCTTCCTGAGCAACCTCTACACCACCTCCAAAATGTCCTGCCTCTGCTTCCAGGTAGAGGACGAAGAGCTGATTAACCTGCTGCTTTCCATGATTCTGGAAGAGGTGGTAGAGGACGACTATACCTACCGAATCCTGAGCCATATTATCAGCATTTTTTTCACAAAGCTGGTGCGCAAATATGGGAAATCGACAGCAAGCTACACCCTGGATTCAGAAATAAACCAAAATGCGTTAGATATCCTCAGCTATATCAATGACCATTACAAAACGGTAACTCTGGAAGATGTGGCGGAACATTACCACTATACGCCTGCGCACTGTTCCCGCCTGATCAAAGCCGAAACAGGCCAGAACTTTACGCAGCTTCTGCGAAATGTGCGTCTGCGGCGGGCAGAAACGCTTCTCTTGACGACTTCCTGCAGTGTGGAGGAAATCAGTTATATGATTGGTTATGAAAATGCCGCGACCTTTATCAAGCGGTTTAAAGAACAGTATCAGATGACGCCGGGGCAATTCCGTCAGAAATCACCCCGGCTCAATGGTGCTGCACGGTAAGCGCTGCCCCTCCGGACAACGCCCCGCGCGCAATTATGTTTGGCGAGCTGACGCGCATGGACACTTCCCTGGCCCCCGGGACGATCGCTCCCGCGCAATTATGTTTGGCGGGCTGGCGCGCATGGGCACTTCCCTGGCCCCCGGAACAATCGCTCCCGCGCGCAATTATGCTTCGTGCTGAAAACGGATTTCTCCGTCTATGATCGTATACAAAATCTGGGTGCTGGATACCATCGGATCGCCGTCTGCAATGACCACATCGCCGTCCTTACCGACTTCCAGCGAACCCACCCTGTCCTCGATTCCAATATGTTTCGCGGGATTGATCGTAATTGCCTGCAATGCGGCAAACGCATCCATGCCCTCCTTCACCGCCAGACCTGCGCAAAGCGGCAGATACTGCTGCGGAATCACCGGAGAATCCGTGATAATCGACACCTGACAGCCCGCTTTCGCCAGAATGCCCGGCGTCTTGAAGCTCTTATTCTTCAGTTCGATCTTGGAGGCATGTCCAAGGCTTGGCCCTACGCAGACCGGATATCCCTCCGCCGCCAATTCCTCGGCAATCAGGCTTCCGTCCGTACAATGCTCCAGCGTCAGTTTTACGCCGCATTCCTTCGCAATCCGAATCGCGGTAAACAGATCATTCACCTGATGCGCATGGGCTTTCAGCGGAATTTCTCCCCGAATCACCGGAAGCAGCGCTTCCATCTTCGGATCATACTTCGGCCGCTCTTTTATGGATTCGGCCGCATCCTTACGCTCCTGGTAATCCCGTGCCTGATAAAGCATTTCCCGCAGTTTGGAAGCGGTGGACATTCTGGATGAATTATTCTTCTCGCGATAGCACCGCTTCGGATTCTCGCCAAACGCGCACTTCATCGCCACCGGAAATTTCACAATCATGTCGTCCACGCGTTTTCCGTAGGTTTTTACCGCGGCAAAAGTGCCGCCCAACACATTCGCGCTCCCTGGGCCTGTGGCCACGCAGGTAACGCCGCCTTCCCGCGCGAGGGCGAACGTCTCGTCCTGGGGATTGATCCCGTCGACGGCCCGCAGCTCCGGCATAAGAATCTCTGTCATCTCATTATAATCCTGTCCCTCGAAGCCCATGGCATGGCCATGCAGCCCCAGGTGACAATGCGCTTCTACAAAGCCCGGATAGACCTGGCATCCGGCGGCATCGAGAACCTCCGCATCTTCTTCGGAAAGATTCTGGCCGATTTCCCGGATTTTCCCCTCTTCGATCAGGATATCCGCCTGGAAAGCTTCCGGGTGAACCGCATCGTGAATCATCCCATTTTTAATCAGTTGTCTTTTCATTGCTTTCGTTACCTCTTCGAAATCATCGCTTTTTCGGCTGAAATCAGAAAGAAATGACCTTCGGTTCTTCCGTGAAAGAGCAAATCTGTGCTGTGCCGTTCTTTAAATAGAATACTTCCGTATTTCCGTCGCCGGGCTGATACATTTTCTGCAATGAGGGATAGGCCGCAAGCATATGTTCCTGTGCTTCCAGGCGCTCGTCCAGTACGGCTTCCCCTGCAACGCGAATCCATTTTCCGCCAGCCATGCCGCAGATTTCCACTTTCGGGTTTGCTTTCATCTGGGCGGAAACGGCTTTCACTTTTCCGGTCTGGATGTAAAGCTTTCCTTCAAACAGGTCTACGGTACCGAAGGGGCGCACGCGGGGCTGGTCGCCCTCCACGGTTGCCAGATAATACGTGTTGCATTTTTTCAGGAATTCATAAATTTCTTCCATAAGTGGTTCCTTCCTTTCTTCTTTCTGTAAAAATACCTTTCCCGCCAAACGGAAAGCCGCTTTCGGGGACGGGCTGGTTTGATGCCAAAACATCCCCTTTCCGCCAAACAGTAACCGCCTTCGGGACGGGCTGGTGAGAAGACAAATCATCCCCTTTGAGACCATCAGAAACATC
>JAUNPS010000010.1:9895-114060 GCA_030536575.1 Eubacteriales bacterium
CGGGCCGGCTTGATGCCAAAATATCCCTTCCCGCTAAGCAGTAACCGCTTTCGGGACGGGCCGGTTTGATGCCAAAAATCCCTTCCCGCTAAGCAGTAACCGCCTTTGAGACAGCAGCATGCCCCGAATACAGGGCATGGCAGTTTACAGGGTACTCAAGAGAATGTTCCGCAATTTTCTGGTCAATGACCAGGTTCCGGCGTCTTTCTTCTGCATCCCCATCAGAATCGTCATATTCTCTTCCGGGAAATTCGCAAAATAAGGCCCAAGCCAGCCATCCCATCCATACTCGCCCTGACGCGCCAAAAACGGCGCACGCGCCGGATTCTTACAAATGCGCATCAGATTCGCATAGCTGTGCCCGCCCAAGGTAAACGCTTTGTTAAAGTTCTCCTGCTGCTCGTCGGTCAGCTCACCATTTATCATGAACTGCACGGTCTGTTCTTTTAAAATGCGCACACCGTCCAACTCGCCGCCCTGCCGCAGCATTTTCGCGAAGCGCATATAATCATCCAGCGTAGACGCCAACCCTGCGCCGCCGGACTCGAAAGCCGGTTTCTGCTTCATGCGGTTCTGAATTCCCAGATGATCGCCTGTGTAAAGCTTCAGGGTTCTTCCGGATTCTTCCAGCACGGATTCATACGTCTGCGCCAGCCGCTCCTGTTTCTCCGCCGGAACCCAGAACGCCGTATCTTTCATTCCAAGAGGCCCGGTAATCTCTTTTTCCACAAATTCCGAAAAAGGCATTCCGGAGACCACTTCGACAACCGCGCCCAGGATATCCGCGGAAGTGCCGTACTTCTGAGAGCTGCCCGGCTCGAAGTCCAAAACGCCGCTTCCCAGGGCATTCGCCACTTCCAGCGTCGTCATCGGGTGGTCACTGTAAAGCCGCCGGTCGATTTCCTCAAACACGGCTGATGCCTGACGGCCGCTTTCGCAGCTCGCATCCGGATAGAGCAGGCCGGAAGTCATGTTCAGAAGATCGTGAACGATGACTTCCCGCAACGGGATTTTCCGGGTTCCGTCCTGCCAGACGTACTGATTTTTAAAACCTGGGAGGAACTCGGAGACGGGCTGGCACAGATCCAGCTCCCCGCGCTCCACCAGGATCATCGCCGCGACGGCCGTGACGGGCTTCGACTGGGAATATAGACGGAAGATCGTCTCTCTGGTGAAGGGCTTCTGCTGTTCCCGGTCGGCCATTCCTTCTGCCAGGAAACAGATTTCTTTTCCGTCTTTTTCTACAAGGAGGCTGACACCTGCTACCAGATTTTCATCAACCGCCTTTTTCATAGCATTTTGCAATAATGTTTCCATTTGGGTTCACCTCGTGTCATTCCCCTTTGGGGGATTTTTCTTTATTAATGTAGCACTTTTTGGTGAAAAATGGAATAGTAACTTTCCACGGAGGTTTCCAGAGCCAAAAAGGCTGCGCAAAGCGCAGACTTAAGGATTTTGCGAAGCCAGGCGCTTTTCTAAAAGGGCAATTCGTTCCTGGGCTTGAAGCAGTTCTTCTTTTTGCCTTTCGAGTTCGATATTTTTCTGACCCAATTCGATGTCCTTCTGATTTAGTTCGGCATTCTTCTGATCGATCTCCACCTGCATCTCATCCATCATATACTGCGCCGTATTCCGATCCAAAATCCTCAATTCATCCGAAAAAAATCCCATAACATTCTCCATATTCCGGCATATCGCATATGCCTGTTCATACATAGCAGCAAAATCCTAATACCGCGCAGTCAGCTCCAAAACCACCTCCGGATCATCCTCCGCCAGGAAAGCCAGCCATGCCTCCAACCGGTTCCCGATACCTTTATTCTGCCGGACTTTCCGGAAGATGTCAAGAGGAATCAAAACAAATTTTTGAAGCATCTTTATATTCAGCCCAGTATTCGACTGCTGCCGGAACGAATGCAGATAAGTCTCCGGAAACTCCTTGAACTCCTTCGGGCTTTTCGCATAAAGCACTATGGTATAAACATCCTTGATGTCCTTATAGCTGAACTTCTTCCTTCGTTTGCTCCGAACCTTCTTATACTGCCGCAGAAGCATGTCCGCCGCATAGCAGGAGCACCGCTCCCCCGGAAACGCATAACCGAATTTCTGGATCTCCACATTTGCAATGCTTCCATCCCCCAGCATTACGATAATATCCGTAACCAGAAGCGCCCCTTCCTCCGCAATCCGCGTATTATCATTTGGAAGAACCTCCATAATCGTCACCTGTTTCTCAAGAACCAGGGAAAGAAATTCCTCCAGCCGCTCCGGCGTCGTCGAAGGATTCATAATTTCCTTGAAAAAAGAGTCATAGAGCATTTTAATGCCCCGTACACCCGTGCAAAAGTCGAGAAACTCTGTCTGCTGCTCCTCGGTCCATGTCAGAAAAGTATCGTTCAGATGTGCCGTGCGTCGGATCTCCTCCAGCACCTCCGTTCTTGTGCGAATGTTCGGAAAACGTTCCCGTAAGGTTCTTGCCATGCAGATCACTCCTTATAAAAATTGTTTTGTGAATTTTTGCTTCGAAACGAAGCACTGAAGAAAAGATTCCAAACCGGACGGTTTGAAAAAAGAACTTCGGACAGCAGAAAAGCTGTCACAGATAACAGCTTTACCATAGCATGTCCCGCATGAATTTGCAAGAAAATTTCGTCGACTCTTTTCGACGTTACAGTTCACACGTCACCAGCTTTTCCCATTTTTAACCACTAAGACATAACCGGACGTCACCGTGCCGTCGAAAACCTTCCGGGGAACGGGGCAACGTCATCGTCTACGGAAAACCTGCCACTGGCAGCTTTTTCGCACACTGAGGCGAAACTTCCCCTAACTGCGACTAAGACGCTCAGGAAAGCCTTCCTATTTTATGCACCTTGCCATGCGAGCATGGTATCCGATTCACCGGAAAGTCTTAGTACAGGCGATTTCGACATACTTACTTGCCGTGCACGGCACGCCTACATCTCCGTTGGAAACGAAGATTCCGGTGAAAACCGCCCCTCGAAACACGTCCCCGTAAGCTTTCCGCCTTCCCAGTAACTATACGTAGAAGACTGGGAAGTACACAAAAGCTGGCGTAGGTGTGAACTATAACTTTTCGACAATAACGCAAAAAGAACGCTTCCGGCTCTCCCCGAAAGCGTTCCCTCCCTCAAAAAATTGAAACCCTCCTCTCCTCCCCAGCCCTCAGCTCATAACCCCTGCCATCAACCCACAGCGTCCCTCCCGGCACATCCGCCCTCACCCGAATCTCCCGTTCATTCACATGCACCTCAACCGCACCGCCCACCACCGGAACCCTCCCCGAAAACTCCTTCAAATCCCCAGCCTGCGGCCGCACCTCAAACGTCTCATACGCAATCCCCGTATTCCGCACCCCAAGCCGATAAGCCCCCAGCAAATAAATCGGGCTCGCACTCCACGCATGGCACAACGACTTCTCATAAGGATTCCCATACATCGCATAATGCTCCGCCCCCGTCCTATTCGGGTCATACTCCTCATACAGCGTCGTAGCCCCCGTCTCCAGCATACTCCCGTAATACCTGCGAATCGACTCTTCCAGAAGCCACGGATTCCCTTCCTTACAATGTACCTGGTTTTCATAAAACTTAAAATACGGCGTGGTAATCTGCCTTACTTCCTCATTCAGGACAACCCGTTCATAAATATCCTTCTTCTGCTCCTCGCTGCACGGCAAAAACAAATACGACAAAATATTACTCTGCCTGGTAACATTCCGTTTCCCAGACTCATAGCTGTCCACAAAAACCCGCTTCTCCGGATCATAAAACTTCTCGAAAACCGCCTCCTGGAGCCGCTTCGCCCGCTCCTTGCATTCCCGGTCTTCCTTCCCAATGACCTCGCAGATCCTCCCATAACACTCCAGCGCCTTCGCATACAAAATCTGCTCCCCGCACAGCGCCCCCGTCTTATCCATCGGCGCCCAGTCAATAAAAACCCAGTCCCCCGGCCGCTCCCGCACAAATCCATCCGCATCCGTCCGCCCAAGGCAGAACGCCATCACCTCATCCATCTGCGGCGCCATCTGTTCCAAAAACTCCCGATCCCCATACGTCACATAATACTCATACAGACTAATCATCCAGAAAAACGTATAATCCATAATGGTATTCACATGCCTGCAAAACGGCTTCTTTCCGCCCAGCGCAATCAGCGTCCGCTTCTCCAGCTCCTGATCCAGAAACAGATACCGGTTCACAAACAAACTCTGGTACGCATCCGCGGCCCACACCCATCCGTCCCGCTTAATCCCATCCAGGAAAAATTCCCTGCAATTTAAATGAAACGTATAAGCGGCCACATCCCAGACCCGGTTTACCATATCCTCCCCGCACCGGAATGCTCCCTTGTACTCCAACGGAAGAAATTCATACTCCGCAGAAACCTCCGCCTTCCGGTCACTGACAAAAAGATACCGGAACGCATACGGCCGATAGGACAAAACGCCATCCTCCGGCGTCTCCTCAAAATGAATCACGCTCCACTTCGCATCCAGCGCTTCCTCCCTGGATTCTCCAAACTGCACCCGTACCCGCTCTTTAGTCAACCCACTGAAACGCGTCCGCGCAAACGTTTCCTTCCCAAAATCAAACAGAACGCCGTCTTCCACCTCTTCCTTTTTCTGATAAAAAATCGGCTCATACGAAAACGGGAAAACCTCCGGCGTCTCCTCCGGGCTTCCAAACCGCGCATACGTCCCGACAGCCGCCCATTGCTCCGTCAGATCATCCGCCATCCACGACGCATCGCTTTCGATCACCCCATCCACATAAATGCAGGGAAATGTCCGCATATTCGCCACACGAATTGTCACCGTCACGGTTCCGGGTTCCAGCGCAATCTCCGTCTGCCCGCCATACTTCACCTGATTTTCCGGTGCATCCCCCACCTCTACAGACAGGTCGCCGCAGGCCCTCACCCGGAAAACGCCGCCCGTTGTCATGACCCGCTTCCGGAACCGCACCACAGGTTCCGGCGCGTAAAGCTTCCAGACCACCGGCTCCGCATAGCCATACTGCTGTCTTCGGTTATGCACGAGCAAATTGTGATAAACCTCAAATTCTCCAAATTTCCAAATCCATTGTGCCATCTTTCCATCATCCTTTCACAGCCCCGGCCGTCATCCCTTCCACAATGTGTTTCTGACACAGCAGGAAGAAAATCACAATGGGGATCATACTGATCACCGCCGCCGCAAACGCCATATTATAATTCGACGAATGTTCCCCGAAAAACACATACTGCTGCATCGGAATCGTCTTCACCGAATTTTTCTGCAAAACAAGCAGCGAAACATTAAACTCATTCCAGGCCCACAGCGCATCCAGCACCGCGATCGTCACCGTAATCGGTTTCATAAGCGGAAACACGATCTTCGTAAAAATCTTCGCCTTCCCGCATCCTTCCAGATAAGCCGCCTCCTCCAGCTCGATCGGCAGCGTCCGGATAAACCCAATAAACATCATAATCGCAAAAGGCATATTAAATCCCGCAATCAGCACAATTGCCCCAAACCGCGTATTCAAAAGCCCCAGATCCTTATACATCCGGTACAGCGGGATCATCAGCGTCTGGAACGGAATCATCATTGCCCCCATCAGCACCGACTCATACAGCCGAAACGCCTTCTTATGATACTGCCTGGCAATCCCATATCCGGCCATAGCGGCCACAGCCAGCACCAGCAGGACGCTCCCCGTCGTAACCACCAAACTGTTCTTCATCGAATTGACAATATTCGCCTTCTCCATCGCCTCCACATAATTTTCAAAATGCAGAACCTCCGGCAGCGCCAGTACACTTTTCGCCGTTTCCTGTTTCGACTTAAACGAAAGAAGTACACTGATTAAAAACGGGCTGACAAAAATAATTGCCATGCCATAGACAAACACCTTCTGCAAGAATGTCGAGAGCTTCCACTTTTTCATTGCGTTTCCACCTCCCTGTTACGGAAAAACCGGTTCAGCCCGGTTCCAACCGCCACCAGAATTACCATAAAGACAATCGCCACCGCCTGACCATACCCGGCCTTCTGATACGAATACAGATTCTGATAAATAAAAATGGATATCGTCTCCGAAGCCTTCGCCGGACCGCCTCCGGTCGCCGCCATCACGGTTCCAAACTCCCGCAGCGCCGTCGTCAGCGTCAAAACAATACACATCGTAAACGACGGCCCCAAAAGCGGCACCATCACATACCGAAACGTCTGCCATTCCCCCGCCCCGTCGATCTTCGCCGCCTCATAATATTCACTCGAAATATTCGTAAGCCCCGCAATATAAATCATCAGATTCGAACCCACCTGATTCCACAGCGCAATGATGATAATCCCCAGAATCACCGTCTTCGGATTTCCCAAAAGCGAGCGGGTTCCCAAAAGCTCTGAAATAATCTGCTTATCAATAAAACTCCACACAAACGCCGCCAGCACCTGGCTGAGCGCCATCGGAATGAAAAAAATCGTTTTCACGAGATTCTTCCCGACCATCTTTTTCATCAGAAAGACCGCCAGCGTCAGCGCCAAAACATTATTTAAAGTCGTATAGCCAACCGCAAATACAAGGGTATTCCGGATCGGCTTGATAATACTGCTGTCTGAAAAAACTTTCGCAAAATTTTTAAACCCAACATAATTGTACGTCTTCGAAATGCCGTCCCAATCCGTAAAGGCAATGTTGATGCCCGACACAAACGGATAGCCGATCGCAAAAATGAACAGCAAAATCGACGGCAGCACAAACAAAAAATAGGTACGGGTATCCCTGGCACTCCTGTTTCCTCGCATCCTGCTTCTCCTCTCTCTAAAAAAACGCGGCCCTCTGTTTCGCACAAAGAGCCGCACGGATTTCCTTTCCTCTGTCTTAATCAGCGGCAATGCGGTCGAACTCTGCATCCAGGTTCGCCAGGCATTCCTCCACGCTGTAGCCGTTCAGCAGGAAGTCCGAAACAACGGTCTGCACAGCATCGCGGTATTCATTTTCAAAGTTGTGGTCTACGGCGCCAAGACTTACCGTATTGCCCTCTGCAATCGCCGTCACAATGTCTTCCAGGCCCACCGGTGAAGCGCTCTCCGTATCCGCATCGGTTCCGACTACGATACAGATCTCGCTGATATTGTCCACAAACGCCTGCACGGATTCCGTAGAAGTATAGTAATCTAAGAATTCTTTCGCCAGATCCAGATTCGCGCTTTCCGGATTTAATGCATAGCCTTCCGACGGGGACTGTACAACATATTTCGCATCCTCCGCATTGTCCGTCGTCGGCAGCGGGAAGGTGGACAGGTTCGCTTCTTCATTCATTGCCAGCACATTGTTCGCCGTCCAGTGGCCGTTTAACGTCATTGCCGTTTCCCCATTTGCCAGATCGGTGCACACATCATCCCAGGATGTTCCAAAGGGATCGCTGTTCACATAGGAAAGACGCGTCTGGATCCGTTCCAGAACGGCGGCCCAATCCTCACTCTCTGCAAACGTCGTTTCCCGGTTCTGAAGATTTACAATGGAATCGCCGTCCTTCATCAGAACGCTGCCAATGTAATCCGCCTGCAGATCCGCCATCAGACACCAGGTTTCCGAATATGCTCCACCAATCGGCGTAATCCCAGCCTCCTGAAGCGTTTCGCAGACCGCGTAAAACTCCTCCAGCGTCTGCGGTACTTCGGTAATTCCGCACTGTTCAAACACGTCTTTATTATAAGTCACTTCCATAATCTGCGTGGAATAAGGAAGTGCATAAGCCTCGCCGTCAACGGTCAGCATATCCAGCACGCCGTCTTCATAATGGTTCACCGCTTCCGTATCATTCAGCCCCGCCGCATACCCGTTCGCAACGTATTTCTCCACATAGGAATTTTCCAGGGCATAGATATCCGGCGCGTCGCCGCTGGCAAACTTCGTCTGAAGGGTTGCAATGTAATCGTCGTAGCTCATCCGCTGCACCTCGATCGTCACACCCGGATGCAGCTCCTCAAAAGCCTCTACCACCGAATCCTCCCACTGGATTTTCAGTTCCTCGGAAGTATGGTTCATCAGGTTCAGCGTTACCTGCTTCCCTTCCTCCGCGAAAGCGCTTCCCGCGAAGACCGCGGCCAATGCCATAGACGCCGCCATAGCTGCTGCCATTTTTCTTTTATTCATATTGGGTTCCTCCTGCTTTTTTTGATGGTTTCAGCATACCATAGCGTTTTTTTGATCTCTATTCACAAATTATCGGTTTCTTTCACTTTTTACAGATTGCTCTTTCCGGTATTCCGAAACGGAAACTTTCGTGATTTTCCGGAAAATGGTGCTGAAATAGGCCGCATTCCGATAGCCCACCTCCTCCGCGATCTCGTACACCTTCAGATTCGTGGACGCCATCAGCTCCTTTGCCCTGGCAATGCGCAGGCTATTGATATAATGCATCAGATTTTCCCCGGTTTCCGCCTTAAAAAGATTGGAAAAATAATTCTCGCTCAGCTCTACAGCCCCTGCCACATCCCCAAGCGTAAGATCCTCCGTAAAATGCTCCTGCAAATACCGAAGCGCCTTCTGAATCTCCGGCGATTTCCCCGCATAGGCCTCTTTCTGCCTCCAGAGTTTCTCCAGTTCCCGGCGCAGAAAGGCTTCTTTTTCGTCCACCGGCCCGCGCCGCACCAGTTCCTCATAAAAAGTAAGCTGCTTCCAGTCGTCCGCCTTTAACCGCCGGGCATAACACACCATAAACCGCAGAAAGCTTTCATTCAAATGCTTCTCATCCGGCAGCATCCGTCTCAAATGCTCCCGCATCCGCGCCAGCTCCGCCTCCATCTCTTCCCGCGTCGGCAGACCAGTTTCCTCTTTTGGAATATACACATACGCGCAATTTCGCTCTGCCAGCCTGCTCTCATAGTCATAATACAGAAAAATCCGGTTCCGCCCGAACCAATCCTGTAAATCCGCCAGGCGCACGACCTCCTCCAGCAGCTCTTTCGCCTGAAAATCCGCTCCGGATTCCCGGCTTAAAAACACCTTCTCCATCCCTTCCGGCCACGCCAGAATCCGTTCCGCAAGGCCGCGCTGCTCCTCTGTCAGCTTCCGCCTGCTCCCGCATTCCAGCTTCCCAAAAAGCAAAACCCGGCATTCATGATCCGAAACCGCATACAGAATGTTTTCTTCCTGCCGTGCCCTTTTTAAAACGGCCTGCAAGCCCTCTCCCGGCCCCCAGACCATCGCCGCACAATACATGCACCTTGGCCAAAGCCCGCCAAGCCAATCCGCCGCCTCTTTGGAAAGCGCCCGGTTCCCGCGCAGAAACAGGCGCAGTTCCTGTTCCATCCGCTCTTTTCCGTCCACTTTTTCTTTCTCCGCTTCGGCCGTTTCGCAAATCTTTAAAACCGTCTGGATCACGTCGGCGGGATTCATTTCCTGCTTCAAAATATAATCCCTGGCCCCGTATTTCAAAGATTCCCGTACAAATGCGAAATCATCATACGCACTCAGCACCACGATCTGAATCTCCGGATACTCCGCCCGAACCCGTCTCGTCAGCTCTACCCCGTTCATCTGCGGCATGCTGATATCCGTCAGAAGGATATCTACCGGATTTTTCTTCAGAAATTCCAGCGCCTGCTTCCCATGGATCGCCTCCCCCACAACCGTAAACCCATATTCCTCCCAGGGTACGCCCTCCCGGATCGCAAACCGGTAATTCGCATCATCCTCCACAATCAAAATCCGGTAATTCATGACCTGCCTCCTCTTTCTTCGGGATCACCAGCACCACGTTTGTCCCCACATTTTCCTCACTGGAAATCCGAATTTCCGAATCCTCCCCGTAATAACTATGAAGCCGGACATCCACGATCCGGATGCCAATGCTGTTATAGCCGGTATGCGCCTGCTCCGGCCCCGGTTCCTTCCCCGCCCAGATTTCTTCGATCTGCTCCTGGCTCATCCCCACGCCATTATCCTCGATTTCCAGATACAGCCGTTCTCCCTCCTGATATCCCCGCAGAAGGATGTGCGGGTCTTCCTGGCTCATATCCAGCCCGTGAATCAGCGCGTTTTCCAAAAACGGCTGAAGCAGAAAGCCCGGAACCATCCAGTCCTGCACATCCTCGTCGATCTGGTATTCCATCCGGAAAGCGTCCGCATACCGTACCTTTTCGATGGCAATGTAATTCCGGATGTAATCGATTTCCTCCCGCAGCGGCAGGATTGCGGAAGCCCGCTTGATCGTAAAGCGCAGCAGATGAATCAGCGCATCGATGGAGTCCGCCGTTTCCATCTCTTTTCGCCGCCAGGCCGCCCACTTTAAAGACCCCAGCGTATTGTAGAGAAAATGCGGGTTAATCTGCGCCAAAGCCGTCTGGTATTCCGCCTCCTGTTTCGCTGTCTCCTTCTTTATCACCTCTTCGATCAGACTGCTGATCTTCATTCCCATATAATTCATCTGAAGAACCAGCATTCCTGTTTCATCATAACTCGCAGGCTTTAAACGGACTGTAAAATTTCCCTGTTCGTAGTTCGCCATGCCCTGTTCGATCACCGCAACATTTTTCGAAATCGTTCCCGCGATCGCCACCGCCACAAACGACGCGCCCGCAGCCACCCCCAAGATCACAATCGTAATCAGCAAAAAGATAAAATTCAGCTCTCCCAGCAATTTTTCATAAGACAAAAATCCGATAATACACCAGTTCTTCGCTTTTGTATTCAAAACCACCGTAATATACCGTTCTTTTCCATCGTTCAGCAGCGACGTATAAACGTAATAATCCCCATCCTTATAATTCGCAATTTCCGCAAGCTGTTCATAACTGAAATCCGCCGTACTGTTTTTCAGCAGGCAACCGTCCGCCCCCAGAATCGCAATGCTTTCATTTGTCAGATATTCCTGCTCCGTCCCAACAAAAGAGAAAAACGCGTCCGTCATTGCAAAACACATAATGCCGAAATCTTCTCCGATGTTCTTTATCATCCGCCGGACAAAATACACCTGCCCGTCATAAATCACCCAGTTCGTCGGCCGCGCCACCGTCACGCACCCTTCCAGATAATCTAAAATTTCCTCCTCTTTTTCCGCGTCCAGTTTCGTCACCCGCGATTTATAATATTCCGTGATCACGCCGTTCTTAGGACGCAGAAGCGCATACTGCGTATACGAATAGAGCGAAGACTGCTGTAAAATCGCCGTCCGGAACGCGTCGTCCGAACGGTTCTTATTCTCTGTGGCTTCCGCTTCCCCATACTCCAGGATCCGGCTGATGGAGGACGTCTGAAGAATCCGGTATGAAACGTCGGAAAAGGCGTCGATGCGTTCGTCAAGGTTCAGCCCGACCTGCTTCACGAGATTGATCGACATCGTTTTCGTTTTATCGATCAGAACATCCTTCGAAATCCGGTAGCTCACAAGCCCGGTGAGCAGGCACGCGCACACCGTGATAAGAATCAACGACCATTTGATTTTCTTTTTCAGCCGCATATCCCGGATTTTTTTACAAAATAATTTCCCGTACAGTGCAAAATCCCCGCATTTTCCCGATGACGTCATAACAGCCCTTCTTTCTTCCGCATTTCCTTTATTCTATCATAAACGTCTCCCTCTGCGCAATCGGCCGTCCTATACGGAAAAGGCGCGAATCCCTTCCCGAATCCGCGCCCGCATTTTACTCATAATCTTCAATCCGCCACTCATCTTTCCAGTCGATGTAAACCATCTCTCCGTCAAACCGCAGCGGCAGCCACACATAATCCGCAATCGACGTATTTTTCATCTCATCGTCATTCAGATCATCCGTGCGTTCTTCCCGCGGCACTTCGCCGCTGAAAATCCGCTCAAACACCTTCGCATACTCCTCATACTTCCGATCCATCATCGTCGGCAGCCACCGGTCCGCACAGGCAATGTACAGATCCTTCTTCCCCGGCACCTTAAAAATCGAAGAAATCTGCGAATGGAACGACGTATTGCTCGGATCGTCCACATGAGGATTCCCAAGCACCCGGTAAGGCCCGTGCCAACTGTCTCCCACCGCCACCTCCGAAGGATTCGGCAGATAGCCGGTCGTCCCCGAAGTCACCAGATAATGTTTGTAATTCCGGCAGAAATGCGCCGTCGCTTCCCGGACATAGGGCGGATACGGATGCGGGAAATGCGTACTGTAATACCCCGTCACGTCCGTATAATCCGCAGTCAGATCCGCGCAGATCGTCTCACTGTGCACCCGCTCAAAATAATAATAAGCCTTTCCGTCGGGAGCCACCGCCAGGTCAAAATCCCCGGCGCTCATGTTCAGCGGCTTCAGGCCTTCCCGTACCTTCGTATACGGCCCCAAAATGTGATCCGCCGTCATAACCGTCTCCGTCTGCGACCCGTCCTTATGCATAATCTTCAGCCACGCCACATATTTTTTCGTATCCCGGTTATAGATGATATGCGGCCGGTCCATCTGGGAAGACGGATGCATTGAAGATTCCGGATCGTCCGGCTCCGGCGGGATAATCAGCCCCTGATCCTCCCAGTTATACAGATCCTTCGACGTATAACAGCGGACACCCCAATGCCAGATATCGTCCTTTCCTGTTGTCTTCTCTTTGTTTTCCCCGTACCAGTAATAGGTCCCGTCAATGTACATCACGGAGCCTCCGTGCGCATGGATCCGGTTTCCGTTCGTGTCCAGCCATATCTGGCCCGGACGAATGCTGTTGTAGCGCATATGTGTTCTCCTCTCATTCTTTTACGCCG
The DNA here is from genome assembly GCA_030536575.1 of Eubacteriales bacterium. GTDB lineage: Bacteria > Bacillota > Clostridia > Lachnospirales > Lachnospiraceae > Limivivens. The sequence goes on from JAUNPS010000010.1 coordinate 22,631, forward strand.
CCAAGCGTGATTCCTTTTACAAAATACTTCTGGAAAAACGGGTAGATTGCCAGAATCGGCAGGATTCCGATGGTTGCAATCGCCATACGCACCGTGGTGCTTGGCATCTTAATGTTCATTCCGCCCGTCACAGAAGAACTTTGCAGCAAAACATTGATATTTTCATTGATATTGTTCAGTACCACCTGAATCGTATAATACTGGCTCCCGCCGCGTTCTGTCAAGTAATAAAGCCCGTTCTGCCAGTCGTTCCAGTAGCCAAGCCCGACCATCAGGCCAATGGTCGCAATGATCGGAATGCTTAACGGCATGACCACCTTAAAGAAAATCCCGAATTCGCTGGCCCCATCCAGCCTCGCCGCCTCGATTAAACTGTACGGAATGCTGTTCTTGAAATAATTCCGAACCAGAATCACATTGAACGCATTCATCAGCAGATTCGGCACCAGCAGCGCCCAGATCGTGTTTCGAATATGAAAAAAATTTACATAAGTATAATAGGTCGCCACCAGGCCGCCGTTAAACAGCATGGTAAAAACCATCAGAAAGCTTAACAGCTTCATTCCTGGGACTTCCGTCTGACAAATCGCGTAAGCAAACAGCGTAGTCACCAGAATACTAAAAAACGTCCCAACCGCCGTTACCAGAATAGTCATCAAGTAAGCGCGCCCGATCGTATCCCACTGTACTGCAATGTAGCGATACGCTTCCAGGCTCCATTCCTTCGGAAAAAACGAGAACCCATTCGCTGTCGCCCAGGTATTGTCTGTCAGGGAGGCAATGGCCAGGAGGATGAATGGCAGCAATGCCGTTGCCGCAAACAGCGCGCAGACAACGTTCGCTAAAATCTGCGTCACCGTATTTTCTCTGGATTTCATAGCAAACACCTCCTAAAACAGCGCACTGTCCGAATCATATTTTTTCACCAGCTTATTCGCCCCAAGAATCAAGACAAAACCGACCACAGCCTGGTAAACGCTGGCCGCGCTGGACATTGCATAATCATTGTTTTTCATCAATGCCTGGTAAACGTACACATCCAGCGTCCGCGTCACCGAGTACAGCGCCCCGCTGTTTCGCGGCATCTGGTAAAACAGCCCGAAATCGGACCGGAAAATCTGTCCCACCGCCAGGATGAACAGCGTAATCACCGTCGGCTTCAAAAGCGGAAGCGTGATATGCTTAATCTGCTGCCACTTGGTCGCCCCGTCGATTTTTGCCGCTTCGAAATAATCCGTACTGATCCCGACAATACTTGACAGGTAAATAATCATACTGTAGCCCACATTTTTCCAGGTGTTGAAGAAAATCAGCAGGAACGGCCAATATTTCTTTTCCTGATACCAGTTGACTTCTTCCAGGCCCAGCGGCCCCAGAATGGATTTATTAATCATCCCCGTCTCTGCGGATAAAAACGTATACGCCAGATAGCTCACAATGACCCAGCTCATCAGATACGGGAGCAAGATCAGGCTTTGATAAAGCTTTTTCGCCGTCTTTTTCTGTAATTCGTTAATTAAAACTGCGATCAGAATCGCGGTCACATTTCCCACTATGAAAAACGCGACGTTATAAAGAATCGTATTTCTGGTAATCGTCCAGGCGTCCGAAGATGCGAATAAAAACTTGAAGTTATCGAACCCGCACCAGGGACTCCCCCAAATGCCTTCACGGAAATTCAGCTTTTTGAAGGCAATCGTGATGCCGAACATCGGCAGGTAATTGTTCACAATCATGTAAAGGAGGCCGGGTAAGGCCATTACGTAGAATGGCCAAACCCTTTTCCATTTTATCTTCTTCCGCATCCGATCAGCTCCTGTCAGCCGCCCACTCGTCCATCTGTCTCTGGTTTTCTTCGATGATCTTCTCGATGCCTGCGTCTTTCAGGGCTTTCTGGAAATCGGCCAGGGTCGTTTCCGGATCGGCGCTTCCGCAGTTAATGCCCGGAATGTACTGGTTGATCACAGAGGTAACCGCGGAGAATTCCGTAGAAACGCTGTCCCGGTTAAAGCAGTAGCCAAGCGCCGGAGATTTTCTGGAGTCCGGAATGCTGTCGCTGAATTCCCGGATAATCGCATTCATATTTGTCGGAGAGGGATCAAGCACCGGCCATGCAAGCCTGTCTCCATAAACGCCAAACGGCTGATAGTACGGAAGGGTTGTCGGATCATCCGCCAAATATTTAATCTTCGTACCTTCTTCCGTCTGCTCGACGATCTCGTAATCCTGTCCTTCGATTCCATACTGGAGCAGCCAGGCGGCTTCATCATGCTCATAGATATAATTCAGGGCCTCTACGGCTTTTTCCGGATTCGCCGAAGTGATCGGAACACTCCAGAGGATATTCTGGAAGCGGTCGCCCGCGGTATAACCATCCACGATTTTCAGCGTTGTCAGCCCGCAGCCCCACTTATTTTCCGTGGTTTCCTCCGCACCAGGAGTACTCCAGCTAAAATAGCCAAGATAATTTCCGCCTGCCACCTGCACGTCACGGTCTTCCGTATTCGTCGCCGCGTCTCTGGAAATGTAGCCTTTCTGCGCCCAGTCGTACATTCTCTGGGCATAAGCAGCGTATTCCTCTGTCTCATACAGATTGTCGATGGTCATATTGGTAAAATCTTCATTCAGCATCAGGACGCCGGAAGCGGTTGTGGAGCCAAGCTTGTCATATTCGAATGTGTTTCTGCTTAAAGGCTCCTCGGAAGTCGGTTCCGGAACAAGGCAGAAAAAGTTATCGCCTTCTCCTTCTTTTACGATGGCAAACATTTCCTCGATCTCATCCAGAGTGTAGAATTTTTCCGTATCGATTTCCAGCCCATATTTTTCAATCATGTCGTCGCGCATCAGATAACCGTAGGATTCGCCCTGAATGTAAGCGTTCGGCATGCCGTACAGTTCGCCGCCGTAATAGCCGCCCGTTAAGGCCGAGCCGCATTTTTCCACGATTGCCGCGCCGTGCTCCTCGATGATATCATCCAACGGCTCGATCAATCCGCTGCTGACCAGATTTCCGACTCCGGTTCCTACGGACAGGCACAGGTCGAGCTGCTCGCCGCTGGATACGGCCAATACGGTTTCATTTGCAAGGTTGCCAAACGTCACCGGTTCCAGCGTCACATGAACGCCGATATCCTCTTCCATCATCGCGTTCAGCGCATCTTCAACTGCCTGAAGGCCGGAGCCCGTGGTTCCAAGGGAAGGCCATTGCCAGATGATTTCCGTTATGTTGCCTTCGTCTGCGCTTACGGCGAGCGCGCCGAGTCCGCTTGCTGCAACTGCACAGATTAAAAGTGCGGATACCATTTTTTTCTTCATTTTTCCTACCTCCGTATTTGTTTTGATACCTTATTTTAACCTGAACAGCAATATTCCGCCATTGCCTGAGCAAACCTCCAAAATCACGATTTCAAACTTCCTTACTGTTCACACCGGAATCACGTTCTTACGTCGCTACTTTCTGCATTTTTCCAGATAGCTGGCCGGGGAACAGCCGTGATATTTTTTGAACATGTTATAGAAATTCGTGTAATGGGAATAGCCTACCTTTTCTGCCACCTCGCTGGCCCCATACTGCCCGCTCTCCAACATCAGCGCCGCCATCTTCATGCGCTCATTGATGATAAACTGGCTGACCGAAACCCCTTTTTCCTTCTTAAAAATGCGGTTTAAATACACCGGATGAAAATGGAACTGCTCCGCCAGCCGATCCACGCTCAGTTCCACATTCGCAAGATTTTTCATAATGACGGCACTGACCTCCTCCGCCACCTTTTCCGGCTCCACCTTCTCCTTTTCCTCCTGCCGGAGCTTTTCCTTCAGCATGTATTTCCCGTATTCCTGATAGCGCGCTTCCTCCCGCTGGCGGCGAATCCGCTCTGCCACCTTCGCAATCGCCTCGCCGATCTTCTCATACTTCGCCGGAATCAGGATATAGTCCTGGCATCCCAGGCTGATCGCCTCCTGCGCATACGCAAAACTGGCATGACACGTCAGAAACACACACTCGATTTCCTTTTTGTTTTCCCGCACCCACCGAAGCAGCGCCAGTCCGTTTTCGCCCGGCATCTCGATGTCGCAGAGCATAATGTCGATGGGATGTTCCTCGATGCATTGCTTCCCGGACTCGGTGTCATACGCGGTAAACACTTCCGAAATCCCATAGTTTTCCCACAAAATGTCTTTTTTCATCGTCTCCGCCGTCAGTTTTTCATCATTCACAATCAGTAAATTCATCGTCTGCCTCCAAATTATACGGGAAACGGATTTCTACGCACGTCCCGCTGCCAAGCTCCGAAGTCAGTAAAATGTCTGCCTCCTCGCCGTAAAAGAATTTTACCCTCCGCAGGGAATTCGCAAATCCGATATGGGAGCCGTCGTTTTTCTTCTTCCGCATATCCCGGTTTACTTCCTCTAATTTGTCCGGTTCGATTCCCGGCCCGTCGTCCATGATCAGAAACGTCACCGTCCGGTCGGCATATTGCCCCACAATGGAAATGTGCGTCACAATCTCCTGCTGCACCGCATATTTCACAATGTTTTCCACAAAATTGTGCAGAAGCAGCGGCGGAAGCCGTACAAACCGGATTTCCGGGTCATACGAAAATTCCCACTCAATGCTGCCCGGATAGCGCACCGACGCCATATTCAGATAGCCCTCGATCAGGTTCTGCTCCTTTTCGAACAGCTCCAGATCTTTGCCGCTGCGGAACAGATAGCGGAAATAATCGGACAGGTAAAGAATGATATTCTGAACGGCTTCCGTTTCGTGACGCTGGGTCAGCGTGTAAATCAGATTAAACGTATTTAAAAGGAAATGCGGACGGATCTGAAGCTGAAGATTCCGCAGTTCCATCTGCTGTCTGGCAAGTTCTTTTTCGTAGCTTTCGATCTTTAAGTTCTTAATATCGTCAGCCATCTCGTTAAAAGACTGGAACGAATATTGATACTCGATGGAATTCGCTTTCTGGTTGATCCGGTAATCCAGATTTCCTTCACGCAGCATTTTCTGCGCATGGTTGACCGTTTTCAGCGGGCGCAGGAGCAGCCTGGAAATTCCGATATACAGAAGCGGAATCAGAATCAACGCAGCCATTGCCCCAAAACGCATGACCGTATAGATTGCCGAAAGGCTTCCGGTAATTTCATTCCTGTCTAACTCCCCCGTAAAATAAAAATTTCCTTTTTTCGAATAGATGGAAATCTCGGCCTCCTCCTTTTCTTCCAGGATTTGAAACACCGCCTTCTGGTACTGGATGTCCCCCGCCAACTGCCGCAGAACCGGCTCCAGGTGAATCCATCCCCCGTAAATTACGCCGTCGATTTCCGTAAAAAGACAGAGGATCTGCTCGCCTTGCAGCGCCTTCAGGCTCCAGCCGGAATCATAGCCGTTTTCGATTTCCGTCCGCACGAACGCTTCCGCTGTAGTCTGGGAAACGCCGCCGCTGTTATCCTTCCAGATCAGGAGGTCGTCCTGATTTTTTACATAGAAAAAATACCCGTCCGCGCCGTCTACGAGTTCATAGGTTCTGTTGATTGTATAAAAAAAATTAATCTTGGCTTTTGTATACACGTCCGTGTCTTCTTCGTGTGCAATGCGCAGGCCGTCCGTGTCCTCATTCCGCATACTGTAGAGGAAATACTGGGCGTTTCCCATTCGGTTCTGCAGATCCGTGACATAGCTCTGCATGATACTTTTTACGGACAGTTCCGCCTGTTCTACCATGGTTTCCATCGTCCGGTTGCTCAAAACAATCGCCAGGACGTTCAGCGGCAGCACCAAAACCAGGATGATCAGGATGACTTTTGTCGAAATGGACTGAAAAAAATGGACGATTTTTTCTTTCATAATGGTTCTCCCGGAAGCCTTTTTCTTTATGATAGCATCCGGGGCGGCTTTCTGCCAGAATGGAATGCAACTTTTTGATTACCATTTTAAACCTTTTGATGATTCCGGGGGGCAGCGCTCCGGGCTGGCGATCTTATGCAGCCGCAGGCGCGGCGCCGTTCAACCATAAATTTAAAATCCCCCAGGCCGCCGCCCGGAGGATTCCCACTATTCCTTATAATTCACGCCCCACTCTTTCCGAAGCCCATCCATCAGCTTCATAATCTCTATCGTCTCCGCCAGCGTATGCTCCTCGCACTCCGTCTTTCCTTCCCGGATGCAGGCATCCACCGCCATCGCCTCATACTCATATCCGTTCGCCCTATGCGGAACCGCAATTTCCCGCTCGCTTCCATTCGCTCCATAAACAACTGCCCGATCCGCGCAGAAAAAGTGCGGAATCCAAATCTTCCCTTCCGTCCCGTAAATCCACGCGTCGCTTCCCTGCTCCGCCCGCACGGCAGACCGCAGCGTCGCAATCCCTTTCCCCTCCGAGAACTCAAACAGCATCGCATTCACCTCATCCACCCCGGTTTTTCCCACAATGGCAGACGACTGAATCCTTTTTGGCATCTCCCCAGCCAGGTAACATGCCAGCGTGATCGGATAAATTCCCACATCCAGCAGCGCGCCGCCGCCCAGCTTCCGGTCATAAATCCGATGCCGCTCATCCATGGCCAGCCAGAAGCCGAACGCCGCATCAACCTGCAGAAGCTCCCCGATGCCTCCCGTCTGGACTTCTTCCTTCACCTTCTGAATTACCGGAAGAAACTTCGTCCACATGGCCTCCATCAAAAAAACCTTCTTTTTCCGGGCAATGTCCACCAGTTCCGCCGTATCCTCCGCATCCAGGCAAATCGGCTTCTCGCACAAAACATGCTTTCCCGCTTCCATACACAGTTTCGCGCACTCTTTATGCAGGCCGTGCGGGATTCCAATATAAACCACATCAATCTCCGGATCTGCCGCCAGTTCCTCGTAGCTTCCATAAGCGTGCAGAACGCCGTATTCCTTTGCGAATTCCTCTGCTTTCGCTAAGGTTCTGGAGCCGACACCGTAAAGGCAGGCTTCCTCCGGGATGCTGGACAGGCCCTTGGCAAATTTACGCACGATGTTGCCGGTGCCGATGATTCCCCAGTTGATTCGTTTCATTTGATGTTCCTCCTCTTTTTCATATTTGTTCTGGCTGCGGCGCGGCGGATGCTTCCGCGCTGGCGGCGGGTATCGCACACTTGGCCTCTGTGCCCTGCGCTAGCGCAGATATCGCACACTTGGCCTCTGCCCTACGCTGGCGCAGGTATCGCACACTTGGCCTCTGCCCTGCGCTGGCGCGGATATCACACACGTAGCGGCCACTCTGCGCGGCCTCTCCTCAGATTTCCTTCGCTAAAAACAGCTCCATCGGCTGTGCATACCGCGGAATATCGATCACCAGTCCGCCGCAGTCCTTAAATCCAAGCCTCCTATAAAAATGCTGGGCCGTCTCATCCACCTGCGTAGACACCAAAAGCATCCCATACCCCTGGGCTTTCATATCCTCTTCCCACCATTCCATCAGCCTTTTTCCATAACCCTTCCCCCGAAACCGCCCCTCAACCATCAGCATCGTACAGAACGGTATGCTATCCCAAAAAAGATTATATCTCAGAAGTCCGACGGGCGTTTCCTCTGCGAATAAAATGCAGCCTCTTTTATCGCGGACTTTGTTTCTAAATTCATCTTCCGGCAGATGCCTGTCCAGAGTATACCAGAATGGTTTATCCGATGATTGAATATAGCGAATACTTATCATTGCCAAAAATCCAAGCCGTTTTTATCGGCCCACTCCTTAAATATTTGAAAATAGATATCCCCGCACGCATCCTCAAAATCCTCGTACAGATTCAGTTCATGGAGTTTCTCAAGATATGCGTCCATATATTCCGTTCTTCTCAGAGTATTGAATAATTGCTTCCGAAATGCCGGATCATCCACACACTCGCGCGCAAAAAAACGCATAATCTCCTTATGGTTGATGTCTTCATAAGACGGAAGCCTGAAGTTATTCGTGTCTTCATAGGGGAGCCGCGCATCCGGAGACAATTTTTTCTGTTCGATGGCAGAAATCGGGTAGTAATCAAATTCATTTGTATCCTTATGGTAAAAGATAGTTGTATATTTTCTGATCAGTAACATTAAATCCATTATTTTCATCTTCGCTTCTCCTTTTCCGTTTTCTTTACTCTGATGGTAACCAGCTTATTTCCGCACGAATTCACAAATGTTCTCCACATGCCCCGTAAACGGAAAAAGATCCACCGGCCACGCCCCCACCGCCCGATATCCCTTCCCGCACAAAAACCTCAAATCCCTCTCCTGCGTCACCGGGTTACACGAAATATAAACCACCCTCTCCGGCCCCAGCCTCACCACCGACTCCAAAAACGCCTCATCACTCCCGCTCCTCGGCGGATCTAAAAACACCACATCCGCCTTTTCCCCGGCGTCCGCCATATCCACCATAAACTGCCCGGCATCCGCGCAGAAAAAGCGGATATTTTTCGTCTGATTCCGTTTGGCATTGGTGATGGCGTCACGGACGGCATCGCGGTTCAGTTCAACACCGATCACCTGCTTCGCGTGAGGCGCCGCAATTAGTCCGATGGTTCCGATCCCGCAGTAAGCGTCGATCACCGTCTCTTTTCCGGTCAAATGCGCCAGTTCAATCGCTTTCGCATACAGCTTTTCCGTCTGCACCGGATTAATCTGGTAGAAAGACTTCGCAGAAATCCGAAAACGGCACCCGCAGAGAATATCTTCAATGTATCCTTTGCCGTAAAGAATGTGCTCTTTGTCCCCCAGCACCATGCTGGTTCCGCGTCCGTTTATATTCTGAATAATCGTGGTGATTTCCGGATGCTTCGCGCGGAGGGCTTTGACGAAGTTATTTCGGGAGGGGAAGACTGGGGAAGCGGTGACGAGAACGACCATAATTTCCCCTGTCGCAAATCCTCTTTTTACCAGGACGTGGCGCAGGAGGCCATACCCGGTATCCTCATCGTAAACGGAGATTTTAAAAGATTTCAGCATCCCGCGGATGGTAACAATGATTTCGTCCGCTTTTTGGTCTTCAATCATGCAGGCGTCGATGGGAACAACTTTGTGCGTGCCTTCCTCGTAAACGCCGGAAATGGGGTTGTTTTTCCGGTCACGGTCGAAAACGGCATGGACTTTATTTCGGTAGTGGGTCGGATTTTCCATACCAATAATGGGATGAACCGGGCAATAAGGTTTCAGCAGTTCCTTTACTTTCTTTTGCTTGAGCTTTAATTGCTCGGTATAATCCATCCCCTGATATTGACAGCCGCCGCATTTTTTTGCATAAGGACATTTTTCAATCTTCTTTGTTTCCATTTTAAAATACCGTTCCTCTCTGTTTATTTCCCGCCAGGTCTTTCCGGCGCTCCTGGGCGCTCACATCATTTTTTCAGCCGGCTCCGCATCCGTAACGGACGCATCGCCCGCCGCAAGAACCTTCTGTCACTCGGTAATCATAGTGAACCCAAAGAAGAATCTTGTCAAGCTTTATTTCTTTCGTTATAATCAATTTTAGCCGCGCAATCACGGCAAATCTACTGCAAGGAGTTTCCCATGATCTTAAATGTAAAAAATCTAAGCCACGGCTTCGGCGACCGCGCCATTTTCCAGGACGTTTCCTTTCGTCTCCTGAAAGGGGAGCACATCGGCCTCATCGGCGCCAACGGCGAAGGCAAATCGACTTTCATGAATATTATTACCGGAAAATTAATGCCCGACGAAGGCACCGTCGAATGGGCGAAAAACGTCCGCGTCGGATACCTGGACCAGCACAGCGTCCTGGAAAAAGGGATGACCATCCGGGATGTGCTGAAATCGGCCTTTCAGTTTCTCTTCGAAATGGAAGCATCCATGAACCAGATGTTTGACCAGATGGCAGAGGCTTCACCCGAAGAAATGGAACGCCTGATGGAGGAGACCGGAACGTATCAGGATTTGCTGGATCAGCATGATTTTTATATGATCGACGCAAAGGTGGAAGAGATTGCCCGCGCCCTTGGGCTGGATGAAATCGGCCTGGATCGGGATGTGACCGAACTCTCCGGCGGCCAGCGCACCAAAGTCCTGATGGGAAAGCTTCTGCTGGAGAAGCCTGACATTCTGCTGCTGGATGAGCCGACGAATTACCTGGATGAAAACCACATTGAATGGCTGAAACGCTATCTGACGAACTATGAAAATGCGTTTATTTTGATTTCGCATGACATCCCGTTTTTGAACAGCGTGGTAAACTTGATCTATCATATGGAGAATCAGTCCCTCGACCGTTATCCGGGGGATTATGACAAGTTTCAGGAAGTATACGCAATGAAGAAATCCCAGCTCGAAGCCGCTTATAACCGCCAACAGCAGGAAATCAGCGATCTGAAAGACTTCGTTGCCCGGAACAAAGCCCGCGTCGCCACCCGGAACATGGCCATGGCCCGTCAGAAAAAGCTGGACAAAATGGACGTGATCGAACTCGCGAAGGAAAAGCCAAAGCCGGAATTTCACTTCCGCTCCGCCCGGACTTCCGGAAAAATGATTTTTGAAACGGACGACCTTGTGATCGGATACGAGGAGCCCCTTTCCAAACCTTTGAACATCCGCATGGAGCGGGGCGATAAAATCGCTCTCGTCGGGGCTAACGGAATCGGAAAAACAACGCTTTTAAAAAGCATTCTCGGCCTTACAAAACCTTTTTCCGGGAAAGTGCATCTGGGCGATTACCAGCATATTGGTTACTTCGAACAAGAGTCCGACCAATCCAATACGACTACCTGCATCGAAGAAATCTGGAAGGAATTTCCTTCGTATACCCAGTATGAGGTGCGTTCCGCACTGGCAAAATGCGGCCTCACCACAAAGCATATCGAAAGCCAGGTGCGCGTCCTAAGCGGCGGCGAACAGGCCAAGGTACGCCTGTGCAAAATCATTAACACCGAAACGAATATCCTGCTGCTGGACGAACCAACCAACCATCTGGACGTGGACGCCAAGGCAGAGTTAAAACGCGCCCTCATAGAATACAAAGGCAGCATCCTCCTGATCTGCCACGAGCCGGAATTTTATCAGGATGTGGTAAATCAGGTCTGGAACTGCCAGGAATGGACAACGAAACTTTGACTTGCAATTTCGGCACAGCGGTGTTATAATTGACATATGTCAGAAATAGAAAGGAGATGGTTTTATGCCAAGACCTCGGAAATGCCGGCGAATCTGTGCATTGCCGCGCACATCGGGCCTTGTTCCCACCGGAAATTTTCCAGACTGCATGGAACCGCTCACGCTGACGCTGGATGAATATGAGGTCATCCGTCTGATGGATCTGGAAAAACGGACCCAGGAACAGTGTTCCGCTCAGATGGGCATTGCCCGCACGACCGTCACGGGGATTTATGAGTCTGCCCGTGAGAAGCTGGCCCAGGCGCTTGTGAATGGACGGGCGCTTGTTGTGGAGGGCGGCGATTATCGCGTTTGTGAGCATCAGGCGCATTGCTGCCAGAAGCGGGGCGGTCAGGGGTGCTGTCTGCATTGCGGAACCCGGAAAACATGTAAGGAGGATTTCGAATCATGAAAATTGCAGTTACGTATGAAAATGGACAAATTTTTCAGCATTTTGGACACACGGAAGCTTTTAAAATCTACGAAGTGGAAGACCAGAAGGTCGTAAGCTCCGAAGTGGTATCGACGAATGGCAGCGGCCATGGCGCGCTGGCCGGATTTCTGACGGAACACGGCGTGCAGGTGCTGATCTGCGGCGGAATCGGCGGAGGGGCACAGAATGCGCTGGCTTCGGCGGGGATTCAGTTATTCGGCGGTGTTTCGGGCAATGCGGATGACGCCGTGAATGCCCTGCTGGGAAATTCCCTGAACTATAATCCGGATGTGAAATGCAATCATCATGGCGAGCATGAGCATCACGGAGACTGCGGAAGTCACGAGCATAACTGCGGCCATCACTGCGGATAAGCGCCGCGCCAGCCTTTCCCTCGCATCTGTATTCTTTTATACTCCGCTTTGAGCCATGCGAACAATGCGCTGATGGCGCCTGGCATCCTGCCCGGAGGGCTTTTTACACAGAAAGACTGCTGTTTTCGTCATAACAGCAGTCTTTTCTCATTCGTTATTCAATGCCCAGCGAATCCGTCAGCATTCCCTGTGCCAACATAAACCGCATCGCAATCATCTGCATTTTGTGATTCATGCTCTCCATTTCCTCGTCAATCTCTTCATCCGAAGCTGCAAAAAGATCCAGAAGTTTGGCCTGATCCACATCAAAGGAAAGGTCGGACACCAATTCTCCGCCGTACAGTCCGGCTGACGCGGACACGTATTTCCCTTCGGACATCCAGGTGATGTTCTCGCATTCCAGATTCAGCCCGCCATCCTCAAAAGTCAGGACGCCGTAGGAAGTCAGAGTTCCGAGATTATTCTCGTCTTCGGCGACAGTGCAGGTGAGGGTATAGTCCCCAGTCTCTCCATCGTAAGAAGTCACGATGTCAAGAGTATCATTCTCATTACCATAGCCTTCTTCGTCGCTAATGTTGAAGTCTATGGAAATGGTGTTCGTAGTAACGGAATCGCTGTGCTTCGCATTTTTCGTAACGGAATAGCTCACGCTTTCCCCATCCGCCCAAATGCCATAGTTCATATAAAAATTCTCGTCGATGGTTTCGCCGCCGCGGTTTATCAGGGAGGCCCCCAGGTAGGTTCCGTCATCGGAGTACATCGTGACGTGGATGGCTGCCTGCTCATTTTCCGGGGTGCGGTATTCCTGGATATAGGTATCTGCAAGGAATTCTTCCGCGCTGCTGTAGATGGATTCCTGAATGTCGTGGGCGTCCTGGTCGAAGTCCACTTCGGAGCCGAACAGCGTATCCAGGATCTGCCGGCACTCTTTGTCGCGCAGGCCGAAGTCTACGGTAGCGTCGATCAGGCGGAGCATGGCTTCTTTCGGGATTACGGTGCTGGTTCCCTGGCAGGTTACGTATTCGCCGTCTATTTCATAGCTGGCTTCCGGAAGGTCTTCGGTCGTGACGGCATTGTCCACGTATTCGAAGGTTTTCTCGCAATATTTCAGGTAGCGTTCCGTCAATGCTTCATAGTCAATGCCCTGCAGCCATTCGATCTGGGAATCCCAGAGATTCTCGGCCGGCTGGTCGGAGGACTGCTCCGGGTCCAATACGGCAAATGGGTTTACAGTCGGCGCTTTTTCGTCCGTCTCGCCCAGGAGTTCTTTCTGATAGGTTTCTAAATCCGCAGTAAAGACGGTATCCGTCAATTCCGGAAGGGCAATGTACAGTGTATTCTCTTTCAGATAAATACTTCCGCTCAAAAGCGGCTCGTCGTCTTGTTCCAGATTCATGGTAACTTTACCCTGGTCGCCGTCTGTGAGGATGGATGCGGCGTATTTCAGCGCTTTGTAGGCTTTCAGCTCCGGAATGTTCGTGGATTCGACTTTCACCCAGAAGTTTACTTCGCCTTCTGGCGCGGTCTCGGCGGCGAGGACTGGCTGCGCGGCGAGCGACGCGATCATCATGCTGCAAAGCAATGTTTTCCCTATTTTTTTCATTCTCATAGTAACCCCCTTTACGATACGGATTCTCTTGGTTGCTGGTTTCAGTATACCTGATTTTGGGAGAAATTACAATCTTAACATCCTTAATACTACCTTAATTAAAAATGACGCAAAGCTTCTCTGATCTGAGAAATTCTGCGTCATAAGTAGTTTTATTTTAATCCGCGCGCCGCCCTTTGAATTCCCACCATGGACGGGACCTCTACAGTTAGCTCGGCCCAGGCTGCCTTACGGCACACAGAAGATTCTGCTTAGTGCTGCTGCATTCCTGCCCTGACACGGTTCACAGAGTTCTGTTGCGTAAGACCCAGGCTTCAACACCACTTATAAAGGGCAGGCTCCACAGTGAAGAACCCGCGGTTTGGCATCACCCCTGCTGTAGCGGATTGCAGGTATAGGGCACCGCTATCTCCCCGGCTGCGCGGAAGCTTTATAACAAAGTCATACTCGATTACTATAACCTGAATTCCGGTGTTTGTCAACTGTTTTTATCGGCTCGGCACTTTCAGCACCGTAATCTTCTTCCCGTTCAATTTCCCGCCGCTGACCTTTACCGTCCCGCTCTCCTGGTAAATTCCAAGGCAGATTTTTACGCTTCCCACCTTTTTCAGCTTTCCGGTAAAGGTGCCTGCGGTAATTTTCAGAGTTGCCTTCCCTTTATTAAAGGTAACGGCATAGTCGGCGTTTGTCCCGGAAAATTTTCCGCCGGAAATGGTGGTTTTTCCGGTTCCGCAGTTCATGAGTACATTCTGACCGGCTTTGTAAGTGCCTTTTTTCACCAAAAGGGTGCCCGCGGAATTGTACAGGGCGGTTCCTTTTTTCGAAGTATACGTGCCGTTTGCGAGCGTTACTTTTGCTTCTTTTCCCGTGACGGATACCGCGCCGCCGTTTCCGCTTATCGTGCCGTTTTTAATGGTCACGGTCCCGCCTTTGGCTGAAATGGCTGAGTAGTTTCCACCTGCGGCTGCCCCGGTATAGGTGCCTTTGTAGATGGTCGTCGTTCCGGTTTTGCTGTTTACGAGAACATTTTTTCCAGCTTTATAGGTGCCGTTTTTCAGGAGCAATGTCCCGGCGGAATTATACAGAAGACTGCCCGTCTTGGAAGTATAGGTGCCGCTTGAAATCGTTACTTTGGCTTTTGAACCGTTTACCCAGAGAACGCCGCCTTCTCCAGTCATCTTACCATTTTTCAGGGTAATGGTTCCACTCTTTACGTACATTGCTACGTAATCATTTTTCCCAGTCCAGGTTTTTTTGTTCAGGTCAATGGTGTATTTGACGTCACGTGCGGCGGTGACGCATTCGGTGGTGTTTCGTTTCAGGACAATGGTTTGGCCGTCTTTTACGTTGGCAACAGCGTCCTGCAGAGAATCGTAGCCCTTTCCGTTGATCGTAGCCGTCACGGCTGCGGATGCGCTGAGCGGCATCGTGCAGAAGCACACGGCAAGGAAAAACAGCGCGATCAGGCTACTTCGTTTCCAGCTCTTTTTCATGTTCTTTTTCCTCCTTTTTCTTAATCCGCAGTCTGCGGAAAAAATCACTCAGCATGGCGCTGCATTCCTCCTGGAGAACGCCGGTTTCCAGTTCGACCTGGTGATTAAAGGCGTCCATTTGCAGGATATTTAAAATGGAGCCTGCGCATCCTGCTTTGGGGTTCATACTGCCGACCACAACTTTTGTGATCCGAGCCTGGACAATGGCCCCGGCGCACATCTGGCAGGGTTCCAGGGTGATGTACATGGTGCAGCCTTCCAGACGCCAGTCGCCTAATTTTTTGCTGGCTTTGCGGATGGCATTCAGCTCGGCGTGGGAGAGGGTGTTTTTGTCGGTGTTGCGCCGATTATAGCCTCTGGCAATAATTTTCCCGTCATAGACGATCACGCAGCCAATGGGAACTTCGCAGAGCGCTTCGGCTTTGCGGGCCTGGCGCAGGGCTTCTTTCATGTATTTTTCGTCTTGTGTCATTAGGAGCCTCGTTTTTCCGGCCGAAAGGCCGGTAGTTTTGGTTTTATTATAGCGGGATTGTGGGGGAAACGCAAGGCTTTTCAAAAGGGACGGCGCGGTGTATACTGTTGGAAAAAAGTTTTTGCCGCCAACTGAAAGGCGGCGGAATGGAGATTCTTATGAAACTGCATGGTCTGCAAAAACTGACCCTTCTGGACTATCCCGGAAAGGTAGCGGCAACGCTCTTTCTGGGCGGATGTAATTTCCGCTGCCCCTTCTGCCAGAATGCCGGGCTTGTCCGGAATCCGGAGGCGGAAGCGGTGATTCCCACGGAAGAGGTCTTTGCTTTCTTGAAAAAACGTCAGGGAATCCTGGACGGGGTCTGCATTACCGGCGGGGAACCGACGCTGGAAAAGGATTTGGAACTATTGATTCGGGAAATCCGGGAAATGGGGTATCTGATTAAGCTGGATACGAATGGGAGCCGCCCGGAGGTATTGCAGGCGCTGGTTGGGAAGGGGCTTCTGGATTACGTTGCAATGGACATTAAATCGTCGCTGGCCGGATATGAAAAGGCGGCCGGGCTTTCGTCGGCGTCCCGGCATTTGCTGGAGGCGGTGGAGGAGTCCGCGCGTTTTCTGATGGCCTGCGGGGTGGATTATGAATTTCGGACGACGGTTGTGCGGGAGCTGCATACGGCTGAGGATTTTTCGGCGATTGCCCGGTGGCTGGGCGGGTGCCGCCGGTATTATCTGCAGGCTTACCAGGATTCGGACAATATTCTGCTTCCTGGGGTTTTCCACAGCTATACCCGCGCGGAGCTGGAGGAATTCCGGAAAATTTTGCTGAAAAAAATTCCCCTGGTGGAAATCAGGGGAATTGACTGAGTTTTTCTGTTCTATTCGACTGGGCGGCACCAATAGGCGAAGCGGCCTGTTCTATTCGACTGGGCGGCACCAATAGCCGAAGCGGCCTTCCCGATTCTCCACAGGGGCATCGAGGAACATGGGGAAGCCGAACATGGCGGCCATTTTTTCTTCCTGGGGGTCGTACAGGCCCGGAACGCCCAGGAGACAGGTTCCATTTTGGCGCTGGATCAGGAGCAGATGGCGGAAGTTATAGTAGCCGTGGATCAGGAAGCTGTTTCGGCTCAGGTTCCAGTTTTGCTGTCTGAGGGCGCTGATGTCTCTGGGGCAGATTTGGATGCAGTCGCGGATGTCGGGGGAGTGGAAGGGGTTGCGGTGGGGGTAGTTTTTGGAGAGGCAGTTCCAGCGGTATTCCAGGCCGGGAGGGCAGTAGCGGGTGTGGGGGCAGAGGGAGGCGGGGAGGGGGCAGACGGCTTCCTGGGCGCGGAGGGGTGGGCGGGCGGTGGGTTTCGGCGTCCGCGGTGCGCTCATCGAAGTGCTGACCTCGGCCGCTGCTCCCACGCGTGACGCGTCGCTCTTTTCCGGCGGTGCGCTCACCGTGGTGCCAACCCTGACTGCCGGTTCTGCTGGCGTCATATCTCTCTCTTCCTGCACCTCACTTACCGCGGCTCCCTCCTCTACCGCCGATTCACTTACCGTAGAGTTCTCCTCGACTGCCAGTTCTTCTGCCGACGACGACATATCCCCCTCGGCCCGCACCTTACTTACCGCGGCTCCCTCCTCTACCGCCGGTTCACTTACCGTAGTGTTCTCCTCGACTGCCAATTCTTCTGCCGACGATGGCATATCGCCCTCTCCCTGTGGTTCACTTACCGTAGATTTCTCCTCGACTGCCGGTTCTTCGGACGACGACGTATCGCCCTCTCCCTGCGGTTCACCCATCGTAATGCCTTCCTCGGCTGTCGGTTCTACGGACGACGCATCGCTCTCCTCCTGCATCTCGCTCACCTCAGAGTTCTCCTCGACTTCCAGTTCTTCTGCCGACGGCGGCATATCCCCCTCCTCCGGCGCTTCTTCTTCCGTCACCAACATCCCCACCTCCACCGGTAAATCATCCCACACCGTTATGTAATCCATCCCGCTCTCCCCCCTGGCCCACAACCCCGCCAAACTCCCAAGCGCCCACGGACTCTCCCCCATCCTCTCCTCCATCGTCGCAATCATCCCCTCCGCAGCCCCTCTCACCCCTGGAATCCTCCCAAGAAAAATCCCCCGAAGCACCTCGCCCTCCCGTACAAATCCATAAACGTCCAGAGCCTTCTCCTCCTGGGGGATCTTCTGAAGCCGGATCTGTATCTTACATCTCCCGCCCCTGGCTTCCACTTTCGCAAAGCCCGTATTTCTCTCTTTCTTTCCATTCGGATATGCATAAATATACGAAACAAAACGCTTGTACCCTGACAATTTCCAATTCTCCTGTCAGATTCTTTACGACCATTCTATGTCGGCAGCCGTCTCTCTATGCAAACCAAATTTACCCGAACCGCTCTTTCGCAGCCCGCAGCTCATTACCATTCATTCGTACCTCGTTTCAGTCACGATTCGCAGACCCATTCCTGCTTACATTATCCCCAGACCTTCGTCCTCCGTCCAGCCCGGAGCGTAACCTCCTTCTTTTCTCTTCCCTTCGCAGCCACATACGTCCCACTCTTCTTCGCCGTCAGCCACGCACAGCATTCCTTCCCCTTCCACTCGATCTCCACCTGCACGCCTCCTCTGGCCACCAGCCCCTTCACATGCCCGCTCTTCCACTCCTTCGGCAGGCACGGCAAAAGCCTGATCACCCCATTGTGGCTCTGCATCAGCATTTCCGCAATGCAGCTCGTAAATCCGGTGTTCCCATCAAGTTCATAAACATTATCAAAGGAACCCGCGCCCCTGGTCGGCGGATGAATAATAAATCCATTCGGCTCCAGCAATTTATCCAGCATCGCACAGATATGCCTCCACGCCTGATCCGGATGCCGCAGCCTTGCTTCATACAGCATCAGCATCGAACGCGCCCATCCCGTATCTTCCCAGTTCTCTTCCGGGGTCAGCTTCGCCTGGATCGTGGTTTCCGCGGCCTTCGCCAGCTTCCGGTTTTCCGGCGTAATCTGCGCGAAGGGGAATACGCCCAGCAAATGGCTGGTATGGCGGTGCTGCGGGTCTGCCGCCGGATACCCATGGCTCCACTCCGCAATCCTCCCGTCCTCCGTAATCCGGTAAGGAAGCAGGCGCTTCAGATCCATTCTCACCTTTTCGGTCAGCTTTTTCTCTTTATGTAAAATCTCAGATGCTTCCAAATAAATCTGAAACAGTTCTCGAATCATTAAAATTTCGTAGGTACAGCCATTACTGATCTGATAGCCTTTTCCGTCCGCGCCCACAAACGTATTTTCCGGCGAAATCGACGGCCCGCAGGTCAGGTTCCCATTCTCATCCTCAAACAGGTACCCTTCGAAAAATTCCACAGCTTCTTCAATCAGCGGATACGCCTCTTTCGAAAGGAACTTCCGATCCTGCGTGGAAAGGTAATGTTCCCACATATGCGTTAAAATCCAGACCCCGCCCGTAGGACATGGGGCAATGGGGGACGCCCAGTACGGCGCGGCAAATCCCCAGGAATTCGACACCAGCTCTGCCACCCAGCCCTTCAGGCCATAGCTTTCCCGCGCGGTCTGCCTGCCATTCACGGCCAGGCTGTCCCGAATCCAGGAAAACAGCGGCTTTGTCGTCTCAGGCAGATTCGTCACCTCCGCGGGCCAGTAGTTCATCTGGGTGTTAATATCCAAATGCATGTCGCATGTCCAGCCAATCCGGCACGCGACATTGTCGTTCCACACCCCCTGAAGATGTGCGGGCAATGCGGAATCTTCCCTGGACGCACTATAAAGCAGATACCTTCCCATCTGGAACATTTCGGGAATCTGCGCAGCATGGCCTTCACCCTCAATCTCAAGCGTCACCCTGTCCGCCAATGCCTCCATATCCGCCGTATGTTCCTCTAAAAGCTGCTCCGCCGGAAGCCCCTCAAAGGCCACCAGCTTCCGATTCATTTCCATCTGCATCTTATGAATCTTCCCAAGCCGCCCGGACTCCATTCCGCCCGTCAGCTCCCGAAGCAGCTCCGCACTCTCCGCAGTATGAACCGCCTCTTCCGATTCTGGAACCGTTTCCGCCGCACTGGCCCCCGTTACTGCATCACTAGCTTCCGAAGCAGCCGCGTCTCGAAGCTTTTCTGCCGGCGCCGCGCTCGCCGCTCCAGCCCCCATCTCAGCCTTCTCCCGAAGCCCTTCTGTCGCCGCCGGAACCGTTTCCGCCGCCTCAGCCTTCACTCCAACTCCCTTCTCCTTCTCAAAATCCGTCTCCATCATCACATAAACCGCCACCCGCGACGCATTCCGAATCTCCAATCCATCCCCCGCCGCCTTCGGAAACCCATCCGTATGAACCGCCGCCTTCCCAATCAGCAGCGTCCCCGTCGTCCCATCACTGTGCATAGACTCCTTCGCCTCACACTCAAAATACAGCCCCCCGATGTTATAATTCACATACTCCCCATCCCTAGGCGACTCAAACCGCATCCGGAACGAAAACGTCACGCCCTCGCCGCTCATCTCATAATACAGCACCTTATGTACATGCGACGCAAACGCCCTGCTCCGCACCTTTCCCCCCTGATAATCCCAGCACGCCTCCACGACGCCCTTCCGGATATCCAAACTTCTTTCGTAATTTTCCGCCATCTCCCCGGAAAGCCCCGTCTCGATCACCAGGCTCCCCACCGGCAGGTTCGTCCCATAATTTCCCCGAACCCCGATAAACTCCTTCGCCGTCTCATGAACCGCCCCAAAATCCTCCCTGGCCGCCTCTTCCCGCATCCGGGAAAAAGCCTCCGCCGCATGCGGCTGGTTATTCCGGTCACTGGCATTCCCGCTGAAAAACGTATTCTCAGACAAATCAATCCGTTCCTTCTCAATCCCGCCGTAAACCATACCGCCCATCTGCCCGTTTCCAATGGCAAAGGCTTCACCCCAGCGCTTCGCCGGGCTCTTCCTGCAAATCCTCATAGGTCTTCCTCCGCTTAGTCAAATTCATTTTCCCTATTCTAACACACCGCATTTTTCCCTGCAAGGGCAGGCCGGCCACTTCTTCCCCTTACACCGTTTCCGGCTCCCGACCGCCTGCACCTGAAACACACTCCCGGCCACTTTCACCCTCTCCCGTCTCCCGACCGCCTGCACTCGAAGCGCGCTCCCATCCACTTTCCCTCACTCCCTGCGGCCAGCTTTCCTCCCCGCAGCAGCATTTCCCATACATCTTCGGCGACATCCCCGTAACATTCTTAAACACCCTGCTGAAATACAACGGATCCGTATACCCCACCCTCTCCGCAATCTCCTTCAGCAAAAGCTCCCCATCCATCCGCAAAAGCCCCTTCGCCATCTCAATCCGCTTCTCCGTCACATACCGGTTCGGCGAAACACCCACATTCTCCTTAAAAACCATTGTCAGATACTTCTCATGATACCCAAAAATCCTGCCAAATTCCTTATAAGAAATCTCCTCCGTAAAATGTACATCCAGATACGCCTTCACCGCCTCTGCCAGCATCTTCCCCTTCGCCGACAGCTTCCGGCTCTCCGGATACAGCACCCGGCCAAGCTTCTCCACAAGCTCCCCGTAAGAACACACCCCATACAAAAAGCCAACCACATCCTCCGGCCCCGGCACCGCCAAATGCCCGAAAAGATACCGCAGTTCCGCCTGAAGCTGCATCTGCGTCATCCCCTCCCTTTCCCACCTGCGGGCACATTCCGCAAGAATCCGCTCACTTTCCTCCCTGGTCACAGCCAGATTCAGCCTCGTTACCGCATCCCGAACCGTATCGCCCGCCTGCCCTTCCAGCGGAATTTCTTTCCCTGAAAACCGAAATACCGTATTCTTTCCAAAAACAAGCCGAAATGGAATCTCGCAATGCATCTCCCGAATCTGCTTTGGAAGCTCTGCGCCTGTCCTCCCCTCATCACAATAACAAACCGTCAAAAACCTCCCGTCCGCCCGGAATTCCTCCGCCACCGCCTCCGCCAGCTCCGAAATCCGCTTCCATTTCGGCACCCCCGACGGAACCACAAAAAACAATTCATTCGGGTAATGTCCGGGAATCTGATAAATCTCCTTCTCAAATTTCTCCGAAAAAGAACCGACCGCCGATTCCCCAAATTCCCAAAACGGTTTTTCAAAACCGCTCCGCCCCAGGCATCCCCCGATCACCGCAATTACAAAATAAAACCTCTTTTCATCCGAATCCCCCAAATCCGCCGGATACCGGCCGCCGCTGCACAGCTCCGTTAAAAATGCCTTTTCCGCCTTCCTCCGTTCCCGGTAAATTTCCGCCTCTATCTCCTCCAGACACTTCTGCAGCTCCGCAAAATCCACCGGTTTCAGCAAATACTTCACCGCGCCGACCGCAACCGCTTTCTGCGCATACTCAAACTTTTCATATCCGCTCAAAAGAAGAAACTTCGCCGCCGCCCCTTCCTTTTTCGCTTCCTCAATCAATTCCAGCCCATCCACCAACGGCATCACAATATCCGTTACCACAAGATCCGGCTTTTCCTCTTTGATCAGCCGCAGCGCTTCCTGCCCGTCATAGGCCTCCGCAACGACCTCATAATCCTTCCCAAAGCGCTCGATCCCGCGCTTCACCGACCGCAAAATCAACGGCTCATCCTCCGCAAGCAGAATCCTTAACTTCCGATCCAAGAATCTCACCCCCTATTTCCACAATCGTCCATCCGTCACAAATCCGGATATCCCAGAACGCCGCGTCTCCATACTGGATAGCAAGCCGCTTCAGCGTATTTTCAAGCCCCAGCCCGGCCGGTTCCGTCTGCTCCTGGCTACCCTCCGGGTTCAAAACATTGCGCGCAAAACGGTCATAGCGCTCCCGGATCTTCGCAATCTGCTCTTCCTCAAACGGCTCTCCATTATTCTTCACCTGAAACCGCCACTGTTCCCCCACTCTCCTGGAGCGGACGATGATCCGCCATTTCTCTGTCCGACTCCGAAACGCATGCTTAAAGCAATTTTCCAGCATCGGCTGAAACGAAAGTTTCGGCACCTTCACGTGATCCAACGACGCATCCAGCTCCCACGCCACTTCTACCTGATTCTCATACCGCAATCCCATAATCAGCAGATAATTCCGCGCATTCTGAATCTCATCCTGAAATTCCACCAGATTGTGGTCATATTTTACGGCATACCGCAAAAGCCCGGCAAGCCCCCGGCTCATCTCATACACCCGTTCGCTGCCGTCCTCCTGTCCGCAGGCCCCGATCACCGCCAGCGCATTATACAGAAAATGCGGGTTCATCTGCGCCTCCATCTGATCCAGGTGCGCCTTCACTGCCCGTTTCCGAATCTCGATCATCAAACGGTTCTGATTGCGGATCTGGTTCAAAATATCCTCGATTCCCACGGTAAGAGCCGTTACTTCATTCGATTCCGCCCGGATATCCAGATGGATTTCTTCATCCAGCTGAAGCTTGTACAATTTATCCTTCAGCTCCCGCAGCGGTTTCGTCAGGCTCTTTGTCAAAAGGTATAGAAAAACCATCATCACGCAAAACAGCGCCGCCAGCACGCCCAGCAGCATAGTCCGGAACGCATCCATCTGCCTGTGCCAATCCGACAAATCCCGCGCCATAATCAGCGTCCACCCGGTCAGCGGCGACTGGTGGCTGCACACCAGCGTCTGATTCCCGATATATTCATACGCCTGCCCGCTCATCCCTTTCGCCAGAATTTTTTCGATATCTGTCCCTTCCTCCGTCCCATAGGAATAAACGTGCTCCTCCTGCCCGTCCATCAGAAGAATTGCGTAACTGTCCGAAAACTCCTGCAATTCCAAAAGCTCTTCCAGTTCCCGCATACCCTGACTGACTTCCAGGACGCCAAAGGTCTCAAAATTATTCCGTACCGGCCGCAGAATGGAAAAAACAAGTTCTTCTCCCACCGTCCATTCATTCTCATGGGGCGGCAGATAACGGACATATTCCTCCATTTCCAGTCCCTCCATAATCGCACGAAAAGAACGAATCTTCTCTTTTGTCACCTGTACGCGGTCATAAGGGTCCACACGCATGTAAACCCCTATGGAATCCAGATAACGGGTGACAAAATGAATATTCGTTCCCAACTCTTCACTGACCAGGCTGGATAAAATCAGCCCGTTTACTTCCGTTTTTTTGCTCGGATATTTCTGAAAGTAATTTTCCTCCCCTTCCGGAATCGCCGCGGCCAAATCCAGGAAATCCTGAGAGGCCTGAATCTTTTTCGCCACATTGTCCAGCTCTTTTAACCGGTCGTCTATTCTGGTATGGATGGTCGTCAGCGCCTCCAGGGTATTTTTTTCCACGCTTTCTTTTAAGATGTTCGAATTATACCGGTAGAAAAAAGCTCCCAGAAAAACCACCAGGATCAGAATCATAAACGCAACTTCCAGATACAGTCTGTAATGATAAGAAATCTGTTTTTTCATCAGCCTTTTACCGCCCCCGCCGTCATGCCTGCAATCACATATTTCTGTGCGCAAAAATAGAGAATCACCACCGGGAGGGATACCAGCACCATGTCCGCGCACACCAGGTTCCAGCTCCGGCTGAACTGCCCGTAGAAGTTATAAACAGACAGCGGAAGCGTCCAGTTCGCAGAACTATTCAGCAAATACAGCGGATACTGAAAATCATTCCAGATCCACATGAAGGTCAGAATTCCCGTCGTTGCTGTGATCGGTTTCAGCAATGGAAAAATAACCCTCACAAAAAGACCCATTCCTTTCGCCCCGTCCATAGCGGCCGCCTCGTCCAATTCCCTTGGAATCCCCTTCAAAAAGCTGGAATACAGCATCGAAGAAAACGGCAGGTACAGCGCCGCATAGAGCGGGATCAGCGAAAGTTTCTTTCCGTAAATCCCCATCCGTTTCAGCAGTTCCACGGTTGGTAGAATCGCCATCGGCGCAATAATTCCAAAGGTCAAAATCCTGCTGATCATCCTGCATCCTTTCGTATTCCTCCGCACCAGTATAAAACTCAAAGAAGAAGCCATACACAAAATAAGAATAACAGAACCCACGGAAATCTGTAAACTGTTTATCGCCGATTGGAGAATTTTTCCTTTTTCCCAAACCTGTGCATAGTTTTCAAAATGCCATGTCTCTGGCAGGCGGACACTCAAAATATTCGCCTCGGCTTTGGTCTTGAAAGACGTTATCACAACCATTGCAATCGGATAAAGGAAGACAATGCTGAACAGCCACAATCCAATCCCGGTAAAAATCGTCTGTCTTTTTTTCTTCATTCTACGTACTCACACCTTTCCGAATACTTCTGGAACAGCACCGCAACGATCACCAGCATAATCGTAAAGATCATATTAATCGCCACAGAATGGGAAAATCTTCCGGCCGCCATCTCATTCATCATCAGCGTTCCAAAGGTTTCCGTATCGTGCCCTGGGCCGCCGCCCGTCATGACATAAACGAGGTCAAACATTTTCAGCCCATAAATCAGGCTGAACAAAATATTCACATTGACCGACGGCATAATCAGCGGAAGGGTAATTTTCCAGAAAAGCTGAAATCCATTCGCTCCGTCTACCCGCGCGGCCTCCACATAATCGGAATTTACGGACTGCAGGCCCGCCAGCGTGATCACGACCGCATAGCCGATGTTTCGCCAGACCTCCGCCACACAGATGGAAAAAACCGCAGGCCACCGGCTCCCAAGCCATGGCTGAATCCATCCCTCGCATCCGATTGCCGTCAGAAGGCTGTTCAGAATGCCGTGCCGCGATTCAAAAACCGCGTTAAAGATCAATCCGACAATCAGCGTGGACAAAACCGACGGAAGGAAGTAAATCGTCCGCAGGACATTGGTCGTTTTCATCCGTTTATTATTCAGCGGAATCGCAAAAACAAATCCTAAAACCGTTACAACGATCGTTTTTACTCCCGCAAAAATCAGTGTGTTTACAAATGCGGTGGACAGTGTCCGTTCCTGCAAAATTTCTTTGAAGTTGCGCAGGCCTACAAATTTCAAATCCGTATTATAAGCGCTCCAGTCCGTAAAGGCATAGCCAAATCCTACCGTGGAGGGAAGGAGGAAAAATACGCCGAAGAAAAGCAGGGGAACCGCCATCATATAGCCCGGATACATCTTTTTACGATTCATTGCATCATCCATCCTTCCCGTTTTATCTTAGAAACCTGCCGCGTTTTGGGTCTTTGCGGCCTTAATGCGCTCTTCATCCATGCGCTGGAGGCAGGTATCCACATCCACATTTCCGATCAGAAGCTCCTGGATGCATTTCGCGCCGTCCACATTCGAGAAACCGATGATTTCCGGGTTTGCGATGGAAGCATGCCCCACTTCCGCAATCCAATCGGCCGCCGCCTGATACTGCGGAGTTGCCTGGATCGTGGTCTGCTGTTTGAATACGGGCGCTGTCTGGAAATCTTCGAAAGCAATGTTATAGTTCTCCGGGTCCGCCATGAAATTGATAAATTCAATGGCCGCTTCCGCATTTTCACTGTTTTTGTTTGCCAGCATCAGACAGCAGTTCGGGCCTTCGAAGGTTCCGTTTTCCGTCGTTGCGAGGAATGCCGGCATCAGTCCGAAATCATCTGCCGTATAGGTGTATGCTTCGCTGTCGTAATCACTGTACAGCCAGGTATCCCAGCAATACATCATCGCCGCTTCGCCCTCACCCAGCACTTCCATGCAGTAATCCCAGGTGTCCGTGCTGAAGGATTCGCCGAAATAGCCCTGATCCGCCGCCATTTTGTACCATTCCATTTGAGCTTTCATTTCCGGGATTTCGGAATAGGTAATCTGGTTTGTATTCAGTTTTTCCAGAAGTTCGGCGTCTTCGAAAATCGGATCCATGCCGTATTGGTAGAGGATCGGCCACGCGTCTTTCAGCGGAAGGTAAATCGGCTGAACACCGTTTTCCAGCAAGGTATCGCAGACCGCGTTAAATTCGTCCTGTGTTTTCGGAAGTTCGATGTCAAGTTCTTCAAAGATTCTCTGATTATAGATCAGGCCGGAGTAAGAAGCTTCCCAGAACGGCAGCCCGTAGACCTCGCCGTCCCGCATCGTGGTCGGCAGGACGCTTTCCTGAATATCGGACACCCAGGCCGCGTCTGTGAAATTCACGAAATTTTCCGCGGGATTGTAGGCATCCAGCGAGTAGCCGCCATGATGGAGAAACAAGTCCGGAATGTCGCCTGTCTGAAATTTTGTCAGACAAACCGTCTCGAAATTTTCCGATTCAATTCCCTGGACGTCCAGTTTATTTCCGGTCTTTTCCTCATAAAGCTCAAACAGCTTCTGCATAAAGGGCCGCTGGACATTTCCCGCGTCTCCGTAAAGAGTCAGCGTCACCGGCTTGTCCTCCGCGCTGCAGCCCATTGCGCTGAAGGCTGCCGCTGCCAATGCACAGGTTACAAGTGTCATCATTCTCTTTTTCATGTGTGAAACCTCCCTTTTGTTTTCTTTTTGTTAAGGATAGTATAAGGGATGAGCCTTGAAAAAAGAATGGAGAATCAGAAGGTAGAAATGGATAATTTTCACAAAAAGCAAGGGCCCGGTATCCTCTACCAGGCCCCACGCCATTCCTTACTCTTTTACCGCCCCCGACGTCATTCCGCCCACAATATACTTCTGCCCCAGCAGATACACAATAATAACCGGAATACACGTCAGAATAATATCCGCAAAAATATAATTCCAATAACTCTTATTCTTCCCCGAAAACTGGTAAACCGCCATCGTCATCGGGAACATCGAACTCTTGCTGGACAAATACAGCGGCGTCATAAAGTCGCTCCAAACGCCCATAAACTGCAGAATAAAGCACGTCACCAGCGTCGGCTTCAGCATCGGAATAATAATCTTAAAAAACAGGTTCAGCGGCCCCGCGCCGTCGATCACCGCCGCCTCATCCAGCTCCACCGGAAGCGACAGCACAAAGTTCCGGATCGTAAACACGCAGAACGGAACCATTGCACTCGTAAACGTAATGATAATTCCAGTCCTGGTATTGTTCAGGTGGAAGAAGGTCAGCACCCGCACCAACGTAACGTAGTTGACAGGGAAAAACAGGCCGCAGATGAAAAAGTAATACAGGAAATTATTGATCTTCGTCCGATTCCGACAGATGACAAACGCCGCCATCGCGCAGGTAATAACTCCGATAAAGGTCGAAATTCCGGCATACGTCACACTGTTCGTAAAGCCCTGCACCAGATTTCCTTTCTCGATTACTTCCAAATAGTTCGAAAACATCCATTTCGTCGGCAGGGCCAGGCTCATGCGCGCGGATTCCGCCTTATCCTTGAAGGAATTGATCAAAACCATGTAGAAGGGCGCAAGGACGATAAGACACAGGAAAATACAGACGACCTGCTTTAATACTGCCTGAATTCTCTTTTTTGTCATTGCTGCACCTCCTGTCTGCTCATTACTTTAACCACAAGCACGCCGACAATCGCCGTAATAATCAACAGAATCGTATTCAATGCCGTAGACAGTCCGTACTGGCCGGAAGAATAGAGCTGGTACGAATACGTCGTAATAACCTCCGTCGCATGGCCAGGGCCGCCGTTCGTCAGAACGTAAACGATATCGAAGACCTTCAGGCCATAAGTCAGACCGAATACCAGGTTAATCATAATCGAACCGGAAAGCATCGGCAGGGTAATGTGGCGCACACGCTGCCAGAAGCCCGCGCCGTCGATTTTCGCCGCTTCGTAGTAAGTCTGCGGAATCGTATTCAGGCCCGCCAGGAAAATCGTCATAACGTAACCAATGCCGCGCCAGGCGTCTACGCCGTAGATGGATTTCCATACCACATTCAGGTCGGACAGCCATTTCTGCTTTAAGAATCCCAGATGAAGCGCGTCCAGAACCGCGTTCAGCATACCATTGTTATAATTTAAAATGGAACGGAAGGTCAGACCAATGATCATAAAGGGAAGGATCGACGGCAGATACAGGATCGTCCGGTAAATGTTCTTTCCCCGGATTCCTTCCTGAAGCATAATGGCCAGCAGAAGCGCCGGAATCAGTTTCAGAATATTGGAAATCACCGTAAACTTCAGCGTATTAAAAATACCGGAAGCATAGTCTGTATTGGACGTAAAAATTTCAATGTAATTTTTCAGTCCCACGAAACTGACTTTTCCGCCCATCGTCCGGGAATTCCAGTCCGTGAAGGAATAGAACACGCCCAAAAGGCTGGGGAACAGGAAAAAGCACACGTAAAGTACCAGAGGGATCACCAGGAACCACCATGGATAGATTTTCTTTTTATTCATCTTTTCACCCCTTTTTGCTAAAAGAAAACGCCGGGGCCGCCGCCCCGGCAATCTTACGAAATCTTATTCCCAGGCAGAATCGCCTACAACACCTGCCGCAGTTGCTCTGTTGATATCCATATTTTCCAGAACGGTTTCCGCATCCATCTGCTCGGTGCAGTATGCTACCATATCCTGGCCGAACTGCATCCAGTAGTCATTGGTGTACTTGGTGGAAGTCTGCAGTACGCCGTACTGTTTCTGCTCGTCGGTAATCGTTGCCATGAACTCTTCTTCTTCCGGCAGCCAGTGCTGTTCCAGATTCTCATCCGTTACATCCAGGTTCGTGTAGGACGGAGAATTGTCCAGTATCTCCTGAAGGCTCTCGGTGGTGCATACGAACTTGAAGAATTCTTTTACAAGTTCCGGATGCTCGGTTCCGGCATAACCAAACATGGTCGGGCCAGCCGCATTGGTCGGGAAGTAGCTGTTGTCAGCCAGCGGCTCCAGGAACAGGCCGAACTCATCGGTGGTTCCCGTCTCTTCCTGAATCTGTTTGATGTAGGAGGAGTTTGCCAGAGCCATTGCACAGTTTCTGTCGCCAAATTCATTTACCATGTTCGTGGAGTCGGTTCCGATCCAGTCTTCGCCGAAGTAGCCCAGATCAGAGAGTTCTTTGAACTGCTCCAGAACGGTGAGCATGGTTTCGTTTCCTGCGAAAGTTGCTTCGTTATTGTTCAGTTTGTCGTACAGACCTTCCTCTGCTGCCGCGTAAACGCCGCCGATCTGGAAGAATGCGAGCTGATGCTGCCAGCCGTCTGCGCCCGGCATAAACCACGGCGTGATACCTTCGGCTGCAATGGCTTCGCATACGGATTTCAGCTCTTCATAGGTGGTCGGAACTTCCAGGTTCAGTTCCTCGAACAGGGTCTTGTTATAAACCATGACATATTCCGGGGAATTGTGCCAAATCTGCAGGCCGTAAACTTTTCCGTCATAGCTGCAGGCCGGGATTCTGGTTTCCGGCATTACGCTTACCCATTCCTCATCCGTAAAGTCGATGCAGTATTTCTCTGGATCAACGATCTGGGATGCAATGGCGAAGGGGTCGGATTGAATCCAGAAAATGTCCGAGCAGGAATCCGTTGCCAGTCTGGACTGAAGCAGGTCGCTGTACTGGTCAGCCGGGATCGTCTGCAGATCCACGGTCACATCGTAGGTTTCCTCAAAGCGGGCAATCGTGTCATCATAACGGTTATCCATCCATCCGGCGGATACCAGGATGCTTAATTCCTCGCCTGCGAAATCTGCCGTCGCTTCTTCCGCTGCTGCCGGGATCACCATACTTGCCGCCATGGCTGCGCAAAGAACTGCGCTGATTAATTTTTTCTTCATAGAATACATACCTCCCAACGATTTTTTGTGATTTCTGTCCATTCGTTTGCTTGATAAACAAATTATATCCTTCAATTTTCACAACGTCTATGTACTTTCTTCTCTAAAATTTGTACTTTTTTCATGTTTTGTACATTTTTCTCAATTTCAGTTTCTATTTTTGTGCAGAATGCCAGCATCTCTTTTCTTTCTTTTTTCCCGATCATTGATTATACTTATCAGTAAAGGAGTTTTTTATGAAGCGAATGAAATTACAAACCCGGTTTTTCCTGGCATATCTGGCGATTGCCCTGCTGGTGACGGCCGCGTTTTCCATCTTTTTTTATCAATATACTTCCAAAATCCTGATCGAGCGGGAAACCAAGGCCGCCATCGACCTAAACGCCTCCTTCCTGGCCGGCGTAGAGTCCGCCCTGGGCGACATGGACACCGTTTCCATCAATCTCTGCTACAGTAATCTGGTAAAAGACCGCCTGACCGACGACATTTCCACCGGTTCCAGCCAGTTCCGTTCCCTGGCCGACGTCATTGTCTCCATAAACGGCGCGGATCTGATGGTTGACCAGATCAATATCTATGATTACGAAGGGTATCTGGTGCAGGTGGGCATCCGCACCGTGGTCACTCCCCTCGACCTGGACACCCTGGACTGGCTTCCCCAGGTACAGGCCCTGGACGGGAAAAAATACCTGAGCCTTCCTTATAAGACGTCCTACAGTTCCAGTTACGGCTCTTCCTGGTACATTTCCCTGTACCGCACCTTTACAAACCGTTCCAGAGAGCAGGTCGGCGTCTTCGAAACCCTGAAAACATGCAGCAGCATTTTCAAAGGGATTATTTCTTATCAGCAGAAAAATGAGGACGCCCCCGACGTCTTCATCTACAATGAGAACGGCGTCCTGATCTATCCCTACGACTTGGACGAAGCGGCCGCGCAGGCCCTTCCCGACTACTTGTCCGCCGTCAGCTCCGGCGAACGGACCAGCATTTTCAAGAATCCGGAAGACGGCACGAAAAACATCCTGGTCGCCGAAGCCTCCTCCGATACGGGCTGGACCTGCATCACCGTCCAGCCGGAAAGTCTCGTCCTGGCCCCGGTGGCCCAGCTTCAGCAGATCCTGTTTCTGGTCGTCGTCGGCATGCTGGCCGTTTCCGCCTATCTGTCCTGGAATCTGTCCAAAGGGCTGATTCTCCCGATCCGGCGGCTGCGCGACATTATTCTGAAAACCGAGCTGGACACGCTGGGCCAAAACGAGGAGCGCACCCTTGGGACTTCCATCGACGAGCTGGAAGAATTGAACCAATCTTTCCAGAAAATGAGCGCAGACCTGAAGACCTCCATGGACGAACTGCTGGAAAGCCGCCAGCAGGAATTAAAGTCCCGCACGCTGGCCCTTCAGTCCCAGATTAACCCGCATTTTTACTACAATACGCTCTCAAGCATCATCGTCCTGGCCGAAAACGACCAGTCCGAAGAAGTCATCACCATGTGCCGGAACCTGACGAAGATCATGCGCTACATCACCAAAAGCCAGGACACCAACGTTTCGCTCCGGGAAGAAATGGACTACATCCGCCAGTATCTCTACTGTATGAAAGTGCGCTACCAGTCCAGCCTGAATTACGAAATCCACATTCACGAGGAGATTCTGGACGAGCAGATTCCAAAGCTGATTATCCAGCCCCTTGTGGAAAATGCCTTAAAATACGGCACTGACTGCCAGCCGCCCTGGAATCTGACCATTGAAAGCCGCCTGACAGATTCCACCTGGGAAATCGCCGTGACCGACTCCGGCAATGGCTTCACCCAGGACCGCATCGACGTCATCGACGCGCGCATCCGGGAGGCCACAAACCGGCCCGGCATGCCGGATATCGAACTGGGCGGCATGGGACTTTTAAATGTTTATCTGCGTTGGAAATTTTTCTGCCAGGGTGACGCATTGTTCTCCTACGGAAACACTCCGGAGGGTCACGGGCAGGTCAAGATCGGAAGAAGGAGGAACGAACATGGAACAACCGAAATACACTGTGGTAGTGGCGGAAGATGAAGAACTTCTCCTGCACAACCTGGTTGGGAAAATCGAAAAGACAGGCCTGGGCTTTAAGGTGATCGGCACCGCCCAGACCGGCCAGCAGGCCTATGAGATTGTAAAAGAATTGAATCCGGATTTGCTGGTGACGGATATCCGCATGCCGGTGATGAACGGGATCGAGCTTCTGGAGAAAGTGCGGAACCACTATCCCCTGACGCGTTTTATTATTACCAGTGGTTTTTCGGATTTTGAATATGCGAAGAGCGCGATCCGGCTGCGGGTTTCGGAGTATCTGTTAAAGCCCATTGATCCGGAGGAGCTGCGGGCCGCGCTTCTGAACATCCGGAATCAGTTTGAGATCGAGCGGAGCGAGTATTCCAGCATTTTCAATGACCAGATGACGCGCAACCCGCCGGAGCACATTGCGGAGGTTCTGAACGATTACCTGATCCACAACTATAACATTGACATTAACCTGAACCTGATCGCCAGCAATATGAACTACAGCTCCAGCTATCTCACGAAAATTTATCAGCAGAAATATGACACGACGCCCTCGAAATTTATCACGGCGCTTCGGATTTCCCATGCGAAGCAGTATCTGACGCATAATCCGGAGCTGTCGATCAAGCAGATCGGGGAGCTGGTGGGGTATCACGACCAGGGGTATTTCAGCCGGATTTTCAAAAAGCAGACCGGGGTTAGTCCCTTTGATTTTCGGGAGAATCCGGGGGAGTGAGCGGGGGGCCCGCGCAGTCCCCGCCCGCCGGGGCATTATCCGGCGGCTATGTGTGCCCGGAACTGGAACACAGGATCACCAGCTTCCGCCCCGCCGGGGCATTATCCGGCGGTGTATTTTTGAATAATTTCTTCGGCCTCGTCCGGAGACAGATTTCCCAGTTTTACCTGTTCTTCACAGAAGGGCTTTACTTCGGAAAGCATTTCTTCCGCGGTTTCGTATGGGCCAAAAGTTTCTTCTGTGCCGTCATTTAAGAGAATTCCTAACTGCAGTTCTGCGGTTCCCGTGCCGGATACGATGTCGGCAGGGTGAAAACTGCCGCCTAATTCCTCATTGCCATCCATGGATTTTGAGACCATCCAGCCGTCTTCCAGTTCCTGGTAAATCTCTTCATAAACTGTCATTTGCTCTTCAATCATCGCTTCGGTCACGACAATCTCTCCGCTCGAAGGCGTACTGCCAATGGTTTCTCCAAGCAGATCTTCCAGTTTTTCGCGCTCCGTATCCATCATCTGTTTATAGGCTTCCGAAGTCCACCAAACCGTATCCGGGTAGCATTCCCGCACCCAGGCGGCTGCCGCTGGATAGGTTTCTTCCAGCCTTTGAAGGGCTGTTTCCGTCATAGCGGTATCGTCTATCTTCTGTTGGTTTCCGGAAGCGCTTGCGGAGGTTGCGAACAGGATGGCGGTTCCGGCGACAAGCGCGCAGGATACAAGGTTGGAATGTATGGTTCTTTTTTTCGTTTTCATAATCGCTGTGATCCTTTCTTCCATTGAATTTTTGCTGAAATGGCTGCACATCGGGGTGAATCCGCTCCGGGTTTCTTCCAGTTGAATCAGCGCCCGCGCATAGGAAGCTTTCTTTTCTTCTCCAAAAATCCGGACAACGGTTTCGTCACAGACTAGCTCGATATCCCGGTTCGCTCGTGTATACATTACCCAAACAAGAGGGTTGAACCAATGGATACAAAGTGCAAGTGCCAGGAAAAATTTAAACAGGGTATCGAATCGTTTTATGTGGACATACTCGTGGGTTAAAACGTATCGGATGATTCTTTCATCGCTCCAGTCGGTGGTTTTTGGCATGAGAATTACCGGACGGAATATGCCGTAGGTTAAAGGGGCGGAAATTCTTGAAGACTGCCGGATGGAAAGCGTGCGCTTTAATTTGTGCGCAGCCAGCCAGGTTTTGGCCGTGTTCTGGTTTACGGGCAAGGACGTTCGAAATTCCCGGTAACATTTCCAATAACTTGCCGCGAACAGCAGGATTCCAATCAGACATCCGGCTGCCCAGATCAGCATCCAGATGGACACCGGAGCTTTGCCGGTCGAAATCGTATCTGCCACCGCTGTCTGAAGTGTCCGGCCTTGGGCCGTATTTCGGGCAGTCTGTACGATCTTTTCCGAATGGAATATAGAATACACGCTGAATGGCGAAGGCAGAGAGACCGGCAGAAGCAGATGGAGCAGGGCAATTCCCCAAAGGGCGGTGAATGTTTTTTTCGGAAGTTTGTAGAGTGCCAGCGCACGGAGTCCGATTATCGCCAGAATCAGGACGGCGCTGGTGAAGCTTCTTTGCAGAAGGGGCATGATCCTCACCTCATTCGAGATCGCCGACGATTTGTTTCAGCTTTTCGATTTGTTCTGCGGACAGTTTTTTTCTGCCGAGCAGGGCTGAGAAGAGCTGGTTGACGGAGCCGTCGTAAATTTTGTCGATGAATTCGTCGGTTTCTGCTTTTTGAACGGCTTCCTTTGTGATGAGGGCGTGGCATCGAAAATTGGGCTCGGAGCGGGAGATGGCGCCTTTTTTGATGCAGCGTTTGATGAGGGTGTAGGTGGTGTTGACGTTCCAGCCGCATTCGTGGGTTAGGACTTCGGCGATGCGGCGGGCGGGGAGATCGCCTGCTTTCCAGAGAACGTCCATGACCTTTCGTTCGGAGTCGAAGAGTTTGATATCCATGGGGAGACCTCCTTTATAAGACTGTAGTAGTATCGATGTTGTTATACTACCACAGTCTTATAAAAATGTCAATACTACTGCAGTCTTATTTCGAGTAAACGTATGAAAGCATTGCTTAATCGAATGATTCATGCTATATTATCATCAGTCATTTCTTAAGTGAAACTTTTTCTGGCTGTCGCCGACATTTTCCATATTTACTTATTAAAAAGGAGTGGATGCATATCGAAATATTTGATTCTGTACATAAGGATGCCAAAAGAAAAATATCTATCTTAGAAGAACCTGGTTACGGTAACGTGGTTTTTATTCAGAATATCGCTTTCAAAGGGAAACGAAAGATAAATTGGAAAGATGTAGAGAACTACCTGCGTGACTATATCGGTAATTTTTACGAAATACATCAAACCGGTGACACCATCTACATTAGTAAGGATTTCCCGGATGAATACACGAATTCTAAGGATACGCAGCGTCTAAAAGGTGCTCTTGCGAAAGCAAAGGCAAATGCCGCTCAAGGAATTCCCGAATTAATCCAAGCTGCCTCGAATCAAAGCTTTAAGAAAAATTTGGCTGAAAAGCATAAAAAAGATGCAAAATTTGGCTGGTATCGATATGATTCCCATGTGGCTCTCCCCGTTTGGGGAGAGAATGGAACAATCGATAAGTACAATATCTTTCACGTCCGGATACTCATTCGTCATGCCGATGACGGGAAAAAATATTTATATGACATTGTCAACATAAAAAAAGAAACGAGCACCCCGCCTAGACAATCGTCATACGGTCGCAAACCCATTTCTTGTAATTAAAGATAATCCCTTTATCAGCAAATGTCAAGCTTTATTTTTGCAGACGCCGCAAACGCAGCGCCCGCGAAATCCCCCCGTTACCTTACATCAGCCCTTCTGCCCCATGGCTTCGCAAATAAAAATACAATCCCCAGTCCTGATCATTCGCATAAGGGTCCGCCATCCCCGCCCTTACCCCATTCACATCATCCGGATAAACATAAGCGCATGCCGCCCTCCCATCCGGGAAAAACAGCGACAGCACACCCCTCCGGGACGCTTCCGCACGCCTTTTGTAAGTCTCATCTCCGGTAATACTTCCGTAAAGCGCAAACACATTCCCGGTCAGCGCACTCCAATAATGCGGAAACGTATCCCCAAAAAGCCGCCTCTTCCCAAACCAATACCCATCCCAATGCCGAATCGCCGTCTCATATAAATGATAATCCGGCTGCATGCCATTAAACAATTCCAGAATCTCTACCTGTCTTTTCCCTTCCGTAAGAAAACGCTCCTCTCCGGTCAATTTATACACAGACAGCAGAATGTCCGCCGCAGGCGCTACAATACTCTGCTCATAATTTACCTCATGTGCCGGATAATGCACGCCTATCGCGCACAGACGCTCCGCATGCTTTACAAACAGCTCCCGCATCCTCGCCCGTTCCTCCGAAAGCCCCGCCGCATCCAGGCATTCGTCCAAAGCAATCACCGGAAGCTCAATCGGATAAAAACTCTCCCCGCCAGCCCGGTAAAACCACTCCACCACCCGGCAGGCGTAAGTCAGCCAGCGCACCTCCTTCTTCAGCCGATACATTTCCACAAAAAACGTCGCCGCCCACGGCGCATTATAAAGCCGCCGATAACTGTCGTCCCGCCCAAAATCATTAAAAACCTGCCCGGTTTCCGGATTCGTCAGCTCCCGAAGGACATACGCAGTATAAGTTTCCAGACTTGATTCCAATGCCGGACAGCTCCCAGGCTGCTGTGCCTGAAGATAGCGCGCCATCAAAATCCCCATGCCAATGCGCTCCCGCCCGCCGTTAAAATCATTTTCCGGCGTGTATACAAGCCGTTCCTCCTCATTGTCATAAGCAAGATACGCGCCTGCCAGCCCGCCTTCCCCCTTATACTGCTGATGTTCGGCAAGGAATGCACAGCGGCGTGCAGCCAAAATCTCCACTTTTTCCTGTACGAAAGTCTTTAAACTGGTCTTCACCCCATCCGCACAAATGGAAAACACACGCTCTCCCGGCATTTCTGCGGTATATTCCACAATGTATTCCCCATCCGTCCGCACAACATCTTCGCCATCCACAGTCACGCGCCTGGCCGGAAACGCCGGACAGATATGAATCCGGTTCTTCTCCCCTGGAAAAAGCACATACTGATCCGCCTCCACCCGGATAAAACGCGGATTATACTGCGGAATCTTTTCCATAAAATCTTCCTTCCCTGCATGCGGGAAGATCGTCCAGGAAATCCGTTTTGACTCGCCGGGCGCATACTGCGCACCCTCCGGATGAAGGAGAAAGCATCCGCGGTCATTGCTCTGATGCAGAAGATTACGCCGGATACTGTAGGAACCCAGGCTCCCTTCCGTCAAAACCATCCCTAAATGCGGCGCTTCCCCGCCCATCCGCAATGCGCAGAGATAGCTCACCTCTCCTCCGCAGAAAATATGCGTATGGCACCGCCTTTTCAGACAGGTATCGCTGTCTTCATACCGATCCTGCACCGGAAACGCAATGGAGATGCTCTCCCGGTTCGTAAAATACGGCTTCTTTCCCCGGTTCGTGAGCACGATAACCGTCCGTACCACATCGCCGTCCTGTTCCGTCGTCACCTGCGCTTCCAGCTCCTTTGGCGCGGATACCTCCGCATAGGTGAAATCCGGCCGCAGCCAGTTCATTTCATAAGGGTCATTGGAAAAAATGAGATGCTTCATGGTCACTCCTCCTATTCTTTTACGCCTCCCAATGTAATACCCGCCACAAAATATTTCTGCAGGAACGGATAAATACACAGCACCGGAACCATTGAAATAAAAATCTTGGCTGCATTCAGCGTCGTATTCGACATCATGGAAGCCTGCTTAATTTGCTCCGCAGTCATCTGGGACGTGTCGAGCTGGAAAATTAATTGCTTAATGTACGTTTGCAGCGGATAATGTTCCTGGCCTGTGGAGAGCACCAGTCCCTGAAAGAATTCATTCCAGTGGCCGACAATCGTAAACAGTGCAATCGTCGCCAGCACCGGCTTTGACAGCGGCACAATAATCCGAAGCAGAATGTGCCACGGCCCCGCCCCGTCCACCATGGCGGCCTCTTCCATTTCCTTCGGGATTCCCTGAAAGAAATTGACCGTCAGAATCAGATTGAAAACCGGGATTCCGCCGCAGATTGCCAGGCCAAACACGCTGTTGAGCAAATGGTACTGTTTCATGACCATATACCAGGGAATCGTACCGCCGGAAAACATCATGCAGAATACAAAAAGCCACAGAATCACATTTCTCGGACGAAACTCTTCTTTCGTCTTCGCCAGCGGATAGGCCGCCATGGTCAGCACCGGAAGCGTGATGAGCAGCGACAGGCCCACTCTTTTCACCGACACCCAGAACGAAACGAAAAAGCTTTTATCCCCCATGATTTCCTTATAAGCGGCCAGCGTAAAGTCCACCGGCCAGAAGGAGACAAGCCCGGCCTCCGCGGCTGCCTTGGAGCTTAAAGATACCGCCAGATTATAGAGCAGCGGAAGCAGACAGCTCAGCGCCAGGATCAGCAGGATTAACACAATGAAACCATTCACGACTTTTTGTCCGATTGTTTTCTTTTCTACCATTTTATCATCCCCTCCTTTCTCAGAAAATCCGGTAATTTGCCTTTTTATAGGCAATGAGGTACGAACCGGAAATCATAAGGAAGCCAACCACCGATTTCAGAAGCCCCACCGCAGTCGCCAGTGAAAACTGCATGTCGTTCAGGCCAACGCGGTAGACCCACGTGTCAATGATATCGCCCGTCGAATAAACAGCCTGATTATACAGGTTGTAAATCTGGTCGAATCCGGCATTTAAAATGTTTCCGAGGGCCAGAATCGTCATCAGCACAATCACCGGTTTGATGCCGGGAAGGGTGATATGCCACATCCGTTTCCAACGGCCCGCGCCGTCAATGGACGCGGCTTCGTAGAGTTCCGGGCTGATTCCAGTCAATGCCGCCAGGTAGACGACCGCGTTAAAGCCGAATTCTTTCCACACATCCGTGCCGATTACCAACTGCCGGAACAATTTCGAGCTGCGGAAAAAAGCGATCGGCTCGAATCCAAAATTTGAAAGGATTCCATTGATCGGCCCATAAAGCCCGAACACGTCCAGCAGGATTCCGCCCATTACGACCCAGGAAATAAAATGCGGCAGGTAGACGACTGTCTGCACACAGCGTTTGAAAACGACGTTTTTAATTTCATTGAGCAGCAATGCAAAGCAGACCGGAACCAATACGTTCAAAATCAGTTTTCCTACCGCAATCAC
This sequence comes from Eubacteriales bacterium, assembly GCA_030536575.1. Lineage (GTDB taxonomy): Bacteria > Bacillota > Clostridia > Lachnospirales > Lachnospiraceae > Limivivens. The sequence continues at coordinate 61,819 of JAUNPS010000010.1, forward strand.
AATCGTATTCGTAAAAATTTGCGAAACGTCTTTCATCTGCATCATATACTCAAAATTTTCCAGTCCGACAAATTCGGAGCCAAAGATTCCCTTTCCGGGGTTAAAATCCTGGAAGGCCATCACAATGCCGAACATTGGCACGATATTGATTGCCACCATCCAGACCAGCGCCGGAAGTACCATAATCCAGTAGCTGACTGTGCGGCTTTTTGTTCGATTTCTGCTTTTTTTCATTCCATTTCCTCCAAAATCCGGACAGCAAACGGGCGTCTGAATCCATTTTCCCGTTCAGACGCCCGCAGCATTCCCTTTATTTGTTCACGGATTCCTGAACTTCCGCCGTGATCTCGTCGCCGCCTTCTGCTTTCCATTCTTCTACAAAGGTGTCGAATGCATCCAGAGGCTCCTCGCCAATGATAATCTTCAGGAAGGTTTCATCTTCTTTCTTTTTCAGATTCGTCCATTTCTTTTCCATGGTTTCGGTCTGGCTGTAGAGGACGCTGTAGGTTCGGTTTACAATTCCCTCTTCCTCCGCATCCGTCACAGCCATCATACCCATTAGCAGGGAGTAAATTCTTCCGAAATTCGGATCTTCCGTATTCCAGTTTTCAATTCCCAGATCATCGTAAGGCTCTGCAAGGCAGCCCGGAAGGGATAGAAGGTCGCTGTCCAGACTCTTATAGTCCGCGGAGCTGTATTCCGGTATTTCTTCCCCTGCCATCTCGGCTTTCAGCGCTTCTACAGAAAACGAGCATTCATCTTCCGGGGCAATGACCACCCGTCCCGGATAATAGCTGAGTTCAAGATTCGTCTCCAGCGTAAACAGGCCTTCATCCCGGCGCAGGAAATTATTCAGCAGAAATACGACTTCCGGATGCTCATACCCTTTTCGAACTACACAATAATTCGAACCGGTCGAACCCATTTTCGGATACCACTGGCCATCCGCGGCAAGAGGAGACGCATAGGCTTTCCACTCGGCCTCCGAATCATTGGCAATTGCATCCTTCACGTTATATCCATGCCACCACGGGGAAAATAGAATTCCCGCTTTTCCGCTCTTCCAGGCTTCGTCCGCATCTTTTCGTACTCCCAGTTCCTGATCCAGAAGTCCTTCTGCATAAAGTTTCTGGAGCTCGCCAAGAGCTTCTTTTGTCTTTTCAGTGATGGAGCCGTAGACGACTTCACCGTTCTCATCTTCCAGCCAAAAACCCGGGTAGGACTGATAAGCCTGGAAAATACCGTCCAGGTTGTTCATGTTATTAGCGGAAACAATAAAGTCATTGTACAATCTGCTGTTGATGGTGGGGCCAAGGATTCCGATGGTGTTTTCTCCTCCCATCTGGTTATCAACAAAGGCTTTTGCCACTGTTTCCAGCTCTTCAATGGTTGTAGGCGCTTCCAGATTCAGTTCATCCAGCCAGTCCTGACGAATCCACATCAGATTAAAGCTGTCTGCTTCCGACTGCACGTTCGGCAGAGCATAAATTTTCCCGTCCACAGTCGCTCTCTCCATCGCTTTTCCGTCGGTCTGGTCAATATTGGCACGAACCGTATCGGAAACATAGGTTTCATAGTAAGGGGTCAGATCTTCAATCAGGTCGGATTTTACCAGCTTTTTAAATGCCTGCTCATCTACCACCAGAATATCCGGAAGGTCGTTGGAAGCAATGGCCAGATTCAGTTTTTGGCTGTAATCGGAAGATGCGGCCTGCCATTTAACCTTAATGTCAATATTCATGTTTTCTTTTATATACCTGGTGTAGTAATTATCCGTGGCGGAATCTCCTTCCGGAAGCGGGATCGTGGGATTGATGGACTGGATGACTTCCACGGTCACGGGTTCTTCGTATTTCCCGAACGGACTTGGATTTCCGGATTCATCCACCGGAAGATTTTCGGCTGCGGTTCCGGTCATCGTAAGGCTTCCAAGCGCCATGATCCCGGCCAGGCCTGCTGCGAGTAACTGTTTTTTCTTCATACGTTTTCCTCCTTCATGTTGGGGCTTGTTTGTTTTTTTCTGGCTTTATTGTAACCTTTCCGTCCCTTCACCGGAACTGACCCGGATTTCCGAAAGGTGGAATCTGCTGCTCTCTGTTTTTTCGGATATCATCATTGTCCACCTTTTTCTCAGGATTGTCTACCTTCTCTTGACCCGGCGCGGTTGACAAGCATTTTCCGCACGATTTATAATTTAGGAAAGATAAAAAAGAAAGGAAAAAAATCGTATGAAGAGCCGGTGTTCGAAAAAATTTTCGCTGAAAATGAGGGTTTTTTTCTTTTTTTCCACTATTCTTTTGCTCATGGTCGGCACCTGCCTGTTTTCGGTGAACCGCTTTCTCACCCGTTTTTTGGAAAAGCAGCTCCGAGAAGATTATCAGGAAATTCTCTCCAATACCTGCGATACGATGGAAAAGCTTCTCTGGAACCTGACGCTGATTTCTGGTCAGATTTTGGACAATGAAGAGATCCATGACATTCTGCTGAACTATCAGGCTGCTCCTGACCCTTACACCAGACAGACGTATTATGCGGAACTTTTGGATACGATTACCATGCTGACACTAGCAAACACAGACATTGCCCTGATGTACCTGTATGACGTCGAAGCTGACAATTATATTTTTCAGACGCTTCCTGTAGATGCCGAGCAGACGGAACCTCGTCCGGTTCTTTATGAGAATTCTGCCTTCACATTTTCGGGGCCATGCAAAAGCCAGAGCCGTTTTATTGGAAATCCGGTTCTGATTCTGAACCGGACGGAGACGCTTTCCGATGGCAGCGTCATTACGTTTTCCGTGGAATCCGGTTATTATTCTCTGGATGGGCCGCTGCATCTGGCGGAACGGAAGTCTGCTTATCTGGCGGTAACAGGAGCTGACGGAAACCTGCTCTACAGTACGTTTCCAAACGAGGAGGATTCGTCTGCTTTTCTGGAATGTCTTTCTGGTGCGGACACGAGCAGCTTCCGATTACTTCAGGAAACGACGTCGCAGGGGTGGTGTGTTTCTGTCGTCATTCCAAATGATGTGTATCAAAAGGATTATCTGGCATCGATGCGGGATGTGATCCTTTGTATGGTTCTGATTTCGATTCTTGTGGGAATTCTGGCGGTGTGGTTCTGGCGCAGCATTTATGCGCCGCTGCAGGTTTTTGACAGGCAGCTTGCGGTGATTCTTTCGGATGAGCTGGATGCTGAGGAAATGCATTCTTCGATTCCGGAGTATGACCGGCTGCTGCAGCGGATTGTGGCTCTTCAAAAACAGATCCGGGAAATGCTGGCGCAGGCAATCCGGCAGGAAAAGGCGAATGCGCAGGCGCAGCTTGAGAAGCTGAGGGCGCAGATTAATCCGCATTTTTTGCTGAATACGCTGAATACGGTACATTGGCTGGCGCTGATGAATGAGCAGACGGAGATTGATGAGATTACGCAGTCGCTGGCGCATTTGCTGAGTTATAATCTGGATCGGGAAAGCCGGTTTGGGACGCTTGCGGGGGAGCTGGAGGCGCTGAAGGAGTATGTGCAGCTTCAGAAGGTGCGGTATTCGTTTGATTTCTGTGTGGATGCGCCTGAGGGGACGGAGTTGGATTATCCGTGTCCGAAGTTTCTTTTGCAGCCGTTGGTGGAGAATGCTTTGGCGCATGGATACCGGGAGGGGATGGTGATTCGGATTTCGGTGGAGGTGGAGGAGAGGATTCGGCTTTTGGTGGAGGATACGGGGACAGGGATGGATGAGGCGACGGTGGAGAGGCTGAATGGGCTGACGAAAGCAGGACTGGACAGTTCTCAAGGCCGGACTCCGGGGCGAGCTGGCGATGGGCGGGCTCCCGATGAGGCGGCTTCCGGGCGAGTCGACAATAGCCGGACTCCAGGCCGGACTGACGGCTCTCCCGGGGGAACTCCGGCTCTGCAAGGCGGCTCCCATTTTCCGGCCGATGGCTCCCTAGGTGGATCTTCGGTTCCGCAAGGCGGCTCCCACTCTCCCGCCGACGGCCCCCTGGGCGGGTCTCTGGCTCCGCAGGGCGGCTCCCACTCTCCCGCCGACAACCCCCGTCATGGAATTGGCCTGTCTTATGTCGTGCAGAGTCTCGCTAATTTTTACACCGGGGATTATCGGTTTTTTGTGGAGAGCCAGGAAGGAAAGGGCACTGTGATTACGATTGAATTTCCTAAGCAGAAGGGAGAGAAAGATTATGCTGAAGCTGCTGATTGTTGACGATGATGCGCTGACCAGAAAAGGAATCCGCATGCTGATGCCGTGGAAGGAACATCAGATGGAGATTATCGGGGAAGCTTCGAATGGAAAGGAAGCGCTGACATTTCTCGCGTCCCATGCGGTGGATCTCGTTTTGGTGGATCTGGACATGCCCGTCATGGACGGAATGACTTTTATCCGCGAGGCTTCGGCCCTCTATCCCCAGCTTAGTTTCGTGGTTCTCACCATCCACACGGAATTCGAGACCATTCAGAACATCCTGCGGATGGGCGCAATCGACTACATTGCCAAAACACAGTTCGACAAAGAAAATTTCGACCAGATCCTGGAGCGCATCCATTCCAGCATTCTGAAAAAATACGCCGCCGGCCAGAGCATCCCGGAACTGAAGTGGAAAAACAGCAAAATCCTCTACCCCTACATCTACGCCCTGATCACCGCGGAACCGGACACCGACGAACCGGCCGCTCAGTTTCAGGAGCTGAACGGCCTTTCCCGCGATTTTTACGAGCTGCTTCCAGGTATCTGGGTTTTTACCGATACCCGCATGGAGTTTATATTCCCCCAATCTTTTCCGAATACGATGCTGCTGCGCATTCTGGACGTCAGCGAAATGACCTATGACAACCTTGCCAAACTCCTGCGCAATTACCGGAAAAATATGTTTTTCTACGACTACAAGCCGCAGAAAGCCATTTACAGCAAGCATGCCTACGAATTGCGCGAGCAGGAATACATCGAGGACACCGAGACCCTGAACCAGCTGAAACAGGAATGGCTGTCCCTGAACTGGGTGCATGAAAATGATCTGTTCGAAAAAATCCGCTTCGATCTGCAAAACAGCCGCTTGAAGCCTTCGGCTCTGTACCATCTGCTCGTTGCGCTGGAAACAATCTGGAATACTTCCTACAGCGAGCTGACCGGTGAGACGGCGGCTCTGCCTCCGGTTTTTCACAGTTGGAATGAGGTGGAGGACTGGCTGATGCATGTTTATGAGAAAACGAATTATTTTCAGACGGCGTCGAAATATTCCGGGACGGTTGTGAGAAGTATTTTGAATGTGAAGACGTGGGTGGACGGGCATTATGCGGAGGCCATCGATACGGCGGAGGTGGCGCGGAGTGCGCAGATGAGTTATGGGTATTTTAGCCGGTGTTTTCATGATGTGATTGGGGTGTCGTTTAGTGATTATTGTATTTCGCTGCGGATTGAGAAGGCGAAGGGGCTGCTGCGGACGACGGATCGGCCGATTTGGCAGGTGGCGGAGGATGTGGGGTATGGGGATGAGAAGTATTTCAGCAGATTGTTTAAGAAGGTGGTGGGGTGCGCGCCCAGTGAGTACCGGAGGCAGGAGTAAGATTTGTCTTGAAACGTCAATTTATCCATGTTATATTGAAAACTGAAAAAGGATTTTAGGAGGTGATTCGATGACCGAATCTACTGCGAATACAAATGATAAAATCCTTCGTAAGCTTGCTGCAATGCGCATGTTTGACGACGCTTTTATGTCAGCCGTTTTTGACGGACGGAATGAAGAAACAGCGCTTTTGCTCAACATTATCCTTGGCCGCAGCGATATCAAAGTTTTATCCGTAAAAACTCAGGTATATATTACGAACATATACGGCCGGGAAGTAAAGCTGGATATTCTGGCTGAAGACGAATCCGGAAAAGCCTATAACATCGAGATCCAACGTGAACTCGCCGGTGCTTCTCCGCAAAGAGCGCGCTTTCATGCTGCGCTGGTCGATGGAAGGCTCCTTAAAAAGGGGCAGAACTTTGACGACCTTCCGGATCGCTATACGATTTTCATTACGGAAGAAGATAAGTACCAGAAAGGGCTTCCGGCCTATCACGCGCAATACACCTTGCAGGAACTGGAAAATGAGCCCCTCGGCGACGGTAGTTTTCTCATTTATGTAAATGGCCAATACCGAAACACCGACACGCCGATTGGCCGCTTAATGCATGATTTCGCCTGTAATAAATCAGAAGATCTGTTGACTCCGCTTCTGCGGGAACGGGTACATTATCTAAAAAACACGAAGGGAGGCCGCGAAGAAATGAGCAGCATGGTAGAAGAACTGATTACAGAAGAAAAGATTGAAATGGCAAAGCAGGCCATTCTCCGAGGGAAGTACAGCCTTGAAGATATCGCTGGAATATTAGACCTTCCCTTAGCTTTTGTTCAGGAATTGGCTAAACAGAGTAATATCCGTTACTGATCAGACAGTACCTGAGCACTTAGCTGCTCAGGTACGTAAGAACGTGATTCAGGTGTGAGCAGGCTCCTAATGCCATTTTAACAGGCGCCGCCCAAAAGGCGGCGCCCCTACTATTTATTTCTGCACCAGCTTATCCGCCAGCTCCTCCAACGCCTTCCTGCTCTCCGCATTCAGCGTCGACTTAATCAGCACAGTCGGCTCCACCAGCTCGATATCCTTCATCACGTCAATCTTCGCCTTCATCACCTTTCCAGCCGACGGCGCCCACGTCCCATTCTCAATCAGCGCAACCCTTCTCTTCTGGAACTTTTTCGAAACCAGATGATTCAGATAGTCCTCCATGCACGGGAACACGCCCGCATCATAAGAAGCCGCCGCCAAAACCAGCGTATCATACCGATAAGCATCCTCAATCGCGTCCGCCATATCATCTCTGGACAGGTCGTAAACCTTCACGCACTTCGCGCCTTTTTCTTCCAGCATTTTAGCCAGTTCTCTGGCCGCAAATGCAGTATTGCCATGGATAGACGCATAGGCAATCACGATTCCCTCATCTTCCGGCTCGTAGCTGCTCCAGGTCAGATATTTCCCTATGTAGTAGCCCAGATCTTCTTTCAAAACCGGGCCATGCAGCGGACAAATCATCTGAATATCCAGAGTCGCGGCTTTCTTTAACAGTGCCTGCACCTGCACACCATATTTTCCTACAATGTTAATGTAATAGCGTCTCGCTTCGGTAATCCATTCTTCTTCCACGTCCAGCGCGCCAAATTTCCCGAATCCATCCGCCGAAAACAGGATTTTTTCGCTCTGCTCATACGCAACCATAACCTCCGGCCAATGAACCATCGGCGCCATGAAGAACTGCAAAGTATGCTTGCCAAGGCTTAACGTCTCTCCTTCTTTCACCGTCACAGTTCTGCCTTCCAGGTCAAAGTCGAAAAACTGCTTCATCATCGGGAAGGTCTTGGGATTTCCTACGATCTGCATCGTCGGATATTTTTCCGCCAGAAGCTGCACATTTCCGGCATGATCCGGCTCCAGATGGGAAACGACCAGGTAATCCGGGGTCTTCCCGTCCAGTACGGCTTCCAGGTTCGCAAGCCAGCCCTCGGTGCCTCTCTTGTCCACGGTATCCATAACCGCGATCTTCTCGTCCAGGATCACATAGGAGTTATAGGAAACGCCGTTCGGAACAACATACTGACTCTCGAATAAATCAATGGTCTTGTCATCGACACCTACATATTTAATGCTGTCGGTAATGGTGATGTCTTTCATTGGGACTTCCTCCTGTTTTTGTATTTTATCGTTGTCAATCCCCAGTGGGGATAATGATTTCATATGCATTATATCGAAGATGATGGATTTTGGCAAGAGGCTTCTATTTTATGCGTTCCAGGACTTTCAGCAGATAACGCCACATTCTTTCCGTGGACGAAATCGAAAGCTTTTCCTCGGTGGTGTGGATATCTTTCATGTCCGGCCCGAAGGATACGCAGTCCAGTTCCGGGGATTTTTCGTAGAACAGGCCGCATTCCAGCCCGGCGTGGATAGCGTTCACCACAGGTTCTTTGCCAAACATTTCCGCATACGTTTCTTTCATGATTTCGCGAAGGGCGGAATCTTTCCGGTATTCCCATGCCGGATAGCCCTCTCCCACCGTACAGATTCCGCCGAGGAATTCGGTCAGATACCGTACCTTCTCAGCCACAGCTTCTTTCGCGCTTCCCACAGAACTCCGGATGCTTACGTCCAGCAGGAATTTTTCCGCATCCAGTTTCAGGATGCCCGGATTCGCGGAAGTTTCTACCAGTCCCGGAATGTCGCCGCTCATTTTCTGGACGCCCCAGGGCGCGAAATTCAGCAGAAAGACGACTTTTTCTCTGCTGATCGGATGCAGCACGTCCGCTTCGCCGGAACCAAGATTTCTGCAATGGATCGTAATTCCTTCGTCGGAACCGCTGTATTCTTTCCGCAGATGTTTTTCCAGAATGGCCGCGGCTTCCTGCACTTCGGCTTCCCGCCCCGGTTCGACAACAATTACCGCCGTCGCGGTGCGCGTAATCGCGTTCCCTTTTGTGCCGCCTTCCAGGGATGCCAGCATATATTCTGTTTTCTGGCCCAGTTCGTACAGGAAACGGCCCATTAATTTGTTGGCGTTTGCGCGGTTTTTATCGATTTCGGCTCCGGAGTGGCCGCCCACAAGGCCATCGATGGTGATTTCCAGCTTTGTCCCGGTGATCGCAACGTATGTTACCTCCAATTCGCACGCTGCTCCCAGGCCTCCCGCGCATCCTACACAGAGATATCCTTCCTCTTCGGAGTCCATGTTAATGAGAAATTTTCCCTTTAAATCGGACATGTCGAGGGCGGCCGCGCCCAGAAGCCCCACCTCTTCATCGGTGGTAATCACGACTTCCAGCGGCGGATGCCTCAGGCTGTTATCTTCCAGAATCGCCAGCGCATAAGCGACTGCAATCCCGTCGTCGCCGCCAAGCGTCGTACCATTGGCCGTAATATAATCGCCTTCAACCATAAGTTCCAGCGGATCTTTCGTGAAATCGTGGTTGGAATCCGGTACTTTTTCGCATACCATATCGCAATGGCCCTGCAGAATGACCGCCGGAGCATTCTCGTAGCCGGGGGCGGCGTCTTTCCAGATGATAACATTGTTCGCCTCATCCTGGCGGTACTTCAGCCCATGAGAAACAGCAAACGCTGCCAGATAGTCGCTGATTTCCTTTGTATGGTAAGACCCGTGCGGGATGTTTGCAATTTCTTCGAAGTAATGGAATACACGGGATGGTTCGAGATTTTCTAAAACTGCCATAACAGACCTCCATAATTTCTGATTTGGATTTACGGAACGGGCGCTGATGACGGCGGCCTGTCCGTACAAGATATATATACTATACCCTGTATGCCCGGAAAATACAATCTTTTTCCAACGGGAATCCTCTGGCGCTTTCCCGGAAAATCCATTATAATATTCTCAAAAACAAGATTGAGGAGTTTGGATTATGAAAGCATTGATTTTTGACGTTGATGGAACGCTTTGGGATTCCCGGAGACCGGTGGCCATTGCCTGGGATCGGGTCATTGAGAAAGAAACCGGAAAGCCCCTTGGCCTGAATGAAGAAAACATTACTTATCTTTTCGGAAAGCCCATGGATGAGATCTGTGCGTGTGTTTTCCCGGAACTGCCTAAAGAAAAGCAGTTGGAGATCGGGAATAAATGTTTTGCCTATGAAAATGAATACCTGGCGGAGGATCCCGGCACGCTGTTTCCGGGGGTGGAGGAGACGCTGGAAAAGCTCGCTGCTTCCTATCCGCTGTACATTGTCAGCAATTGCCAGAGTGGGTATATCGAGGTGTTTCTGGAATCCAAGGGGCTGGGGCATTGTTTTAAAGGGCACCTTTGTTTCGGAGATACGCATCTGTCGAAGGGGCAGACGATTCGGCGTTTGATGAAGGAGCATGGGCTAACGGATGTGGTTTATATCGGGGATACGCAGGGGGATGCGAATGCCTGTGCGGAAGCTCGGATTCCGTTTGTTTTTGCGGAGTATGGATTTGGGGAATGTGAGAAGGCGGATGGAAGGATTGCTGCTTTTTCGGAGCTTTTGACAATGTTTCCGAAGACCGGGACGGAGGGGACGCCCGCGCGGCGGGAATTGTAAGTTCTGGAATGACGGTTTCCTCTTTGGCGCAGCGGGAATCGTAAGCTAGGACGGCGGTTCCCTCTCTGGCGCAGCGGGAATCGTAAGCGCAGGAACGGTTGTTTTCTATCTGGCGAGGCCCTGGATGCAGGGCATGGAGGTTTAAGGAATGAGTAAAAGGAAAAGATGGAGATTTCGATTTGCGGCTGCCGCGCTTTGTCTTGGCGGGAGCCTGATGCTGCCTTTGGTAACGCCGTTTTGCGGGGCGGGGTATGCGTTTGCTTCGCAGGCTTCCGGGCTGGTTTATGAGGTCAGCGGGTGGCAGGTTTCGCTTGAGGATGCGAGACGGGCGGCGGAGCTGAGTACGGTTAGTGTGGCGCTGGGGTATTCCAGCGTTGAGACAAAGAATTTGGAGAAGCAGGCTTCGGATGGGATGGAATTTTGTATGCTGAAGCTGGCTTTTTCGAAAATGGACAGTACGGAAAGTATTGAATGGGAAAAGGTGCAGCTTGTGGACAGTCTGGGGAATGGTTATTCCCGGATGGATGACGGATTTCTTACGGATTATGGGATGAGCAGGCTGCCGGGGACGGATTTGAATTTTGGGAGTTATGAGGGGTGGATTTGTTTTGAGGTGCCGGCGGAGGCGGAGGGGCTGAAACTGGTGTATCCGTTTGCGGTGGAGAGGCTGGTGATTGAGGTGGAGGCGGAGAGTCCGTCCATGGCGGACACGGCTGAAACGGGGCGCGACGGCAGCGAGGCCGGGAATCCGGACGGGGACACCGAGGACAGCACGCCTGGCAGCGACAGCGCCGGGACTGCGGGCGAAGCCACCGAGAGCGGCACACCTGACAGCGACGACGCTGGAACTGCGGGCGAAGCCACCGAGAGCGGCACACCTGGCACCGACAGCGCTGGAACTGGAACCGACGCTACGGATGGCAGCCGTGAGGACGCGGCCACCGAGTCGGAATCTGGTTCTGCGAATGGCACCGCCGACACCGCCGCGCCCGATTCCAGTGACGCCTCGGACACTCCAGACTCTCTGTCTGTCTCTCAGCCTGAGTCCGAATCCGAAACCGCCCAGGAAACGCAGCCCAACACCTGGACACGCCTGGAATCCTACGACTACTTCACCAGCCAACGCACCATCGACTACAACTTGTACCAGGAATCCCAAAAAGGCTACTCCTTCCAGGATCCCCTTGTCATCGTCGATCCCTACCAGAATTCCCCCCTGTCCGCCATGGTCATCTTCACCACCCCGGACGAAACCTCCGTCGACGCCGTCATCAAAGGCAAGGACGCCAAAAACGACATTACCGTTACCTTTCCAGCCGCAACCACCCACATTCTCCCCATCTACGGTCTCTACGCCGGAGACACCACCCAGGTCGAACTGATGCTGGACACCAGAGAATACGTGGAACTGGAAATTACCACGGAAAAAATTGATACGCTTCTAAGCACCGCCGAGGTCACTGTTGCTGAGGAAGACGCTCTTGACGACGGAATGCTGACCTTTGTCTGTGTGCAGACCGCGGACGGCGGTTCCTACGGCGCGGCCGCCTATGACAACGCCGGCGACCTCCGCTGGCTCCTGGAAACCCCGGAAAGCACCGTCCTCCCGCTGAAACGCCTGAAGAACGGCCGCATGATGATGTCTTCTTCCCGTCTCTTAAGCGGCACCTACTATATGAGCGGCCTTGTGGAATTTGACCTCTGCGGAAAGTATTACAAGGATTACCTGATTCCCGGCGGGGAACACCACGATTTTGTAGAGCTCGAAAACGGGAATCTGCTGGTCTGCTCCAGTGCGGAGGATTTTTCGTCTGTGGAAGACCGGATTGTGGAGATCGACCGGGAAACCGGGGAAGTGGTCTATGAGCTGAACATTGCTGACCTGATCGAGCCGTCTGACGGCGGTTCCCTGAACCGCACGGACGCGGACTGGTGCCATAATAATTCTCTGGATTATGACGAGGCGACGGACACGCTGATGCTCTCCTGCCGCCATCTGGATGCTGTTCTGGGAATTGGTAAAACGAAGAAAGAGCTGAAATGGGTACTCGGCGATCCGACCGGATTTACCAGTGTTTCTGCTGAAAAATTCTTCACACCGATTGAAACGGAGGACGGCTTTGAATGGCAATATGCCCAGCATAACGCTACCTTTTTGCCAAACGGCGATATCTTGCTCTTCGACAACGGCACCCACCGCACGAAGCTGGGGCTGGAAGATCAGGCCGTTACCGGGGAGAATGTCTACTCACGCGCGGTTCAGTATCACATTGATACGGAAAACATGACGGTTCAGCAGGTTTGGAGCTATGGGAAGGAACGCGGCGCGAAGTGGTATTCTTCCTTCATTTCCGGGGCTTCCTATCTTTCTGAGGATAATTACTGGATTACTTCCGGCGGAATCGGTTATGATGCGGAGCTGGACAGCTATGATCTGACCGTTGCGCAGGTGACCGCGGGCGAGCATCATACCTACCTCGACCAGGTAAAAGACGGCGAGCTGGTATACGAGCTGTTCCTGCCGATTCTGACCTACCGCAGCATTCGTATGTCTCTGTATCCGGAAGAAGATACCTACAGCGTTTACGAGCGCGGAAAATATCTCGGAAACCTGGGAACCGTGCCGCAGTTCGCGGAGACAGAGGAGACGGAGGCCTCCGAGGCTGCTTCCGCCATGCAGACTGACGACATGGCATCCACCGAGACTGCTTCCGCCATGCAGACTGACGACATGGCATCCACCAGGGCTGCTTCCGCGACCTCGACGGACGACGCATCGGCCGACGCAGCTCCCTCCGCCCTGTCCGTCTCCGGCGTACAGTTTCTCGCTTCTGACGCCCAGGAACTCACCTTCCCCCTCACCACCCTCCTCCAGATGCCCGACCGCATCCTCCTCTCCGGCACCTGGCCCGAAACCGCCTCCGACGCCTCCCTCGTCCTCCTGGACGAGCACAACACCGCCTACCGCTTTAAAATCTCGCCCCCGTCCTACCAAACCGGCGACTCTGCGGCCTTCAGCGTCTGGATCACCCCTCAGTCCCTGCCCTACAGCCACCGTTACCGGATTTACCTCTACAACCAAGGCACCCTCTACACCACCTGGCGCTTCTTTGACAACTACGTAGACACCTCCGACAGCCTGGACGGACGCGGCCCCCAGAAAACCCTGTACGACCTGGACGGACGTTCCTACACCCTAATGACCTCCGAAGAACTGGAAATCACCACCGACCTGACCACGGAACTTTCCCTCCCGGCCCAGACCCAGGCAGCTACGGAGCAGATTCTGGCCGAATTGGAGAACAATGCCTACACCTTTGAGAATCCATTGGTCATCCAGAACCCTTACCAGATCACGCCGCTGACCGCCCTCATTGCATTCCAAACCGAAGACGCATGCCAGGTGCGCATCACGGTGAAAGGAAAAACTGCAAGCCAGGATCTTACCGACACCCTGGATGCCGCCGCTTCCCATCTGGTTCCTGTTTTGGGGCTTTATGCGGATTATGACAATCAGGTACTGCTTGAGCTTTTGGACGATTCCGGAGCAGTTACGCAGTCCAGAACCCTCACCATCACAACTGAGAAGCTCCCCGAATACCTGCGCACCGCCGTCCAGACCGGAAGCTACACCGCAGATTCCGCCATGGATCTGATGCTGATTTCCGGCCTGAGTACGCCTTATCTCTACGCTTTTGATGAGCTTGGCGATATCCGTTGGTACTGCACGCTGGAACGGGAATATTACGGAGCCTTCCCGCTGGAAAACGGCCACATCCTGACCGAATCGCCCGGCGTCCTCTACCCAAACGCCAGCATGCCGAATTCCCCGGAATTTCTGGAAATGGACTACCTTGGCCGGGTCTACCAGATTTATTATTTCCCGGAGGGCGTCCACCACGAAATTAAGGAAATGACGCCTGGCGGAAACTTTTTAATTGCCACAAATTCCAACGACTGCTATGAGCAGAACCTGATTCAGGAAATTGACCGGGAAACCGGCGCGGTTGTGAAGTCCCTCTCGCTGAACGACGTGTTCGAGGGGCTGGAATACATTGACCGGGACGACTGGTGCCATATCAACACGCTCTCCTACGACGAGGCCACGAACACCATCCTGGTCAGCTCCCGGAATCTCCACTCCGTAATCCGCATTGACTGGACAACCGACGAAATTGTCTGGATTCTGGGCGACCCGCTTCTGTGGGAATCGACCGCTTATGCGGACAAAGTGCTCCAGCCGGACGCGGATTTCCAGTGGCATTACCAGCAGCATACGGCCTACACGCTTTTGGAAGACCTGGACGGGAATCCGGAAACGGTGGAAATCATGCTGTTTGACAATCACAATGCGCAGTATCGGATGCTGGACGATTTCCAGTACACTGGTTCCTCCTACGTGAAAATTTATTCTGTCAATGCGGCGGACATGACCGTATCCCAGCTTCAGAATTATGAGACGGCCTATTCCAGCATTACTTCGAATTCCTTCTACATCGGAGCGGAGGAGCGGGTATTTTCCGTAAATGCGTACATTTCTTCCCAGGAAAACTATAACGGACGGATTTATGAATTTGACTATCAGACCGGAAAACAGGTTAATACCTGGCTCATTTCCCATAAATTCTACCGTGGCTACAATGTTTCCCTCTCCATGAAGGACTGCGCCGAGCCGTTTTCGCTGGCGGAGAATTACCGGAAGGGCGTTCTGCGGACGCCGGTGGCTGTGGAAAATCCGGTCGGCATTTCCGGGGCCGGGACATTGACCGAACAGTCCGTAAGCTTCGTCATTCAGGAGAATGTGCTGTACATGCAGGGCGGCGACCACATGTACACGCAGATTATCTTCAATGGAGAGAATGGAACCTACGCATATGATATCTCGGACATTAAACTGATTTCCGGCAATGTCAACAGCTATCAGTACCGTCTTCCGATTCCGCTCGCGGAGCTTCCGCCGGACAGCTATACGGTGCAGATTATGTATATGGATCGGCTTTACAATACTTCTGCGGCTTTTACGATTTCGTAGGAGACGCAAATGGCACTTCTGTCCCCCCAGAAGTGCCATTTTTATCAGCGGAAACCTTCCTCCTGCCGCCGGGTGACCATCTATAATAGACTTATCTACTCATTTAACAAATCCGCTAAATAATATTCGTCTTTCTTATGCGCGCTATTATATTTCTTATATTCTTTTATGCAATGTACCAGAATCTCTGGATCGCTCCCAAAATAATCCGTATAAAAATACGTACTGTTATCATATTTTCTCTTACCGCATTTTATATAATCTTTGGCAAAATTTTTCGGTTTCACAGTTGATTTCACTTTTTCATATTTATCGGTAAGCCCCTCCGCTATAATGAGAAGCATTTCCAATTCTGGTTTCGTACAATACTTTTCAACGCTGACCACTTTGTCTCGATATTCTGCTGGTATTTTAAGCGTATCGCTTTGTTTATCTCAGATCATCCTCTGTAAAACGCAGGCAGCCATTTTCCAGAAGGATTCTGATGATCTCTTTTTCATTTGGCCCTTCACACATAATCAAAAGTTTCATTTTTTCAGCGCTTTCTTCAGACGCATCAACTCCTCATAATTAACAGCCGTCTGAAAAACGTTTTGATAAAACTGCCTGCTTTTTAATAACTCCGGTCTTACATCATATCCGCTGTACATATTCGTAAGATAAATTTTTTCTCCTGCTTTTGCAATAAAAATATTATCCTGACGATTAAACAAATCCAAAAGTTCACAATAATGTGTCGTAAAAATCAATGTCGCATTCTGACGATTCACGGTCTTATCTTTATAAAGACTAATCATATTTTCAACCAACGTCTTATGGAAATGATTCTCTATCTCATCTACGATCAGATCAAATCCATTTTGCAGGGACGCAACAACCAGAATATAGAGAAACATTCCCTTCGTTGTTCCACTGGACAGCTTATACAGCAGTTCCTTATCGGAAACAATCTTTTCCTGTCCATAGAATAACATTTTATAGTTGTGGTCGTCCAGCTTCTGTAAATCAGAAATATTTTCGTCAAAAATCGTAAGCACTTTGCCCAAGATATCCGTTGAAATATTATAATCTTTCAGGGCGGCAAATAATAAACGATACGTATCGGCGCCTTTCCCAAAACTGTCAAAATAGATTGCCCTGGTCTGCTTCTTTTTCAATATGAAGAAAATATTCGATGTATCTTCCGGAAGTTCGCCGGATACCTTTACTTCTGAAAATCCCTCCTCAGAATAAATATTTTTGATATTGCTCTTATAATATTTCTTTTTTTGAATTTTCTGATCTGTAAAAATAGCCTTACTGCCAATGGAGTCGCTGTTCTTTAAGGTTGTCTCATACCGATAAATATCGTTTTCATGAAAAAAGTCAATCAGCAGTTCCACCTGATCATAGCTATATGGTTTTGCTTCCAGACGAAATTCTCCCAGGATAGAGAAACAGGCGTCCAACAATTCAACCGCCGTCGTCTTCCCTGAAGCATTTTTCCCAACAAATGCTACGGTATTATACACATAAAGATCATCTGCGATTTCCTGTAGTTCATACTCTTTATCCTCTGCCGTTTTTTTTGATCTGGCAACGAAATCAATTTCAAACTCATCCACGCAATTTTTAAAATGGTTTGCTTTTACATGCAATAATTTCATCACTTCTCTCCTCCTGCCACGATTATAACATTTTATCGACTTTAAAACAATAAAAATGTTTGAATCTTTATAAACTGCGGCTTTTACGATTTCGTAGAAGACGCGTATGACACTTCTGCGAACCCAGAAATGCCATTTTTATTAGAGTAATTGCATTTCTTATCTCGGTGCTTTATAATTGACATAGAATTCATAATAGGCGGAAAGGCAAGAATAATGTGTACGAAAAAGGAATTAAACTTCAGCGTATTTCTTATCCACAATCTAGCTGAAAAATGGAATAAATCTCCGTCCGAAGTATATAAGCTTCTGGACAGCACACACATCCTGGATGATTATATTATCGGCTGCTATGATACACTCCATACGCTAGGAAAAAATTATCTGATGGAGGATATCACAGAATTTGCAATTGAAAAGGGAGTAGCACTATGATTGTTTATCACGGAACAACGATCGAAATCCCTCATCCCGATGTATCCTTTTCAAAAAAATATCTGGATTTCGGAAGAGGATTCTATCTGACTACCTATCAAAAGCAGGCTGAAAAATAGGCTCTGCGAAAAAGTTTGCGTCAAAAAGCGACTGCCATTGTAAATGTGTACGAAATGTCCGAAAATTTAGCAAATTATAAAATTCTATCTTTTAAAGAAGAAACGGAACAATGGTTAGATTTTGTGTGTGCCTGTCGAAAAGGGGAATGTATTTATCAAGAATATGATCTCATTATTGGGAACGTTGCAGACGATGATGTTTTTAAAACTATCGATCTATACTTTAACGGAATATGGGATAAACCAAAAGCTCTAAATGAGTTACGCTATTACAAAATGAACGATCAGATTTGTATCGTAAATCAGGATGCTTTAAATGAACTATTAACGTATCAAAAATCTTATCATGTGGAGTAGGGAAAGAATGGATAAAAAGGCCTTAGATTTTTTATATAAACAAAATTTATCGGAATCCATTATTCAATACCTGGCGGAAATAAAAGATATCGACTTACGCAAGGCGATGGACATTTATTATCGGAGCGAATTGGCCGAACAGATTGAAAAAGGCACTTATGGGATTGAAAACATGGACTATAAATATCTTGCACTGGATTTAATTGAAAATGAACCGCAATTATTCTAAAAAGGGGCTGCCCCGCAGCCCCAAAATCCTACTCAAAAACCACCTCTTTCTGATACGCACATTCTTCCATCAATAATTCCTTATACGTCCTTCCATCCTCCGTCATAGCCCCAGGCTCCTTCCACTTCGCCCCCTTCAGCTCATTCATCCACTTATCCTCATCGACCAGGAACACATCCACCTTCGAAACATCCCGCTCCCCAATCGCCACCGTATTCACCAGCCCGCCGCTTCCATAATCCATCAACCGCCCATCCGCATCCAGCATAACCGGCATATAAACATCCTGCGCCTCCGGCTCCGTGTAAATCTCATACATCGTAATCTCAAATTTATCCTTCACAACCTTCTCCAGCCCGATTCCCAGCTCATTCACATCCTGAATCATCACCGTCTGGGTACTGGCCGTATCCTTCTCCACCTCCAGCGTAAAGCTCCACGGGCCGTCAAACAGCACATTCTGACTCTCATTCTCCGTTTCCGCCAAATCGCCAATAATGCGGCTGATATCCAGTTCCACCGTAAACTGGTCGGGAACTTCCACAGTCTTGACGTACTCCCACAACTGCGCATCATCTTCCCATTCCTCGCCAGCCGCCAGCGCTTCCTCCCTGGCCGCCTGATATTCCGAAACATCCTGCGTCTTCTGGTTCAGGTCAAAGCGCAGAAGCCCCGCAAAGGTATTGTCATCAATCTTTTCCCCTTCAAGAACCGGCGAATCCGCCTGCTCCGTGGGATTAAAACTATAATTTTCTCTGGTCATGCACTGTATGGATAGCGCATCCGGTAACGCTTCTTCGGCTTTCATCTGCATTGTGATATAAAGCGCCTGGTCATTGCAATAAATCTCGGAGAGGGTGACTGTCAGGCCATCCGCGGTTTTCGTGTACTGGGAAATCTGCTCCATCTCTTCCGGATTCTCAGCCGTTTCGAGCTGGGCCGCCACATCGGGGTCTTCCAGAGGTGTTCCGACATTGCTGTAATCGCCCTGATAACCGAAATTGTCCTGCATATCCCGGAAAATGTTTCCGATCAGCGGAAGCTGCGCCGCCAGCGTCGGATTGCTCACGCAGAAGAAAAATCCACCGCCAAATACCGCTGCCGCCGCCGTACACCCGGCAATGGCCCTGCGCATTTTCTTACGCCTGGCTTCTGCGTATACGCGTTTCATACTGTCCTCCACAACGCTGTCCAATTTTTCGGATACCGGTACATTCTGAAATTCCATCTTCATACAAATATTCCTCCTTCAATAAGTGCCGCAGTTCCGCCCGCGCACGGTTCAAATAGGCTTTTACCGAACCCTCCGGGATTTCCATGGTATAGGCAATCTCGCTGATTTTCAGTTCATCAAAATACTTTAAAATGACGACCGTCCGGTATTTTTCCGGAAGCCGGTCGATGGCCCGATGCAGATCCCATTTTTCTTCCTGGGACAGGCTGTCTTCGGGCGCGGCTACGGACAATTCCGTCACATCCTCGGTTACCGGATTTTTCTGGTAATGGTCTGCCGCCGCATTGATCAGAATACGGGTCAGCCAGGTGCGGAAATAGGCCGGGTTTTTCAAGGTGTGAATGGAACGGAAGCCGTTCAGGATGCAGTCTCCTACCGCATCCAGGGCCATTTCTTCATTTTTCAAATAGAGCCAGGCGGTTCGGTACAGATAGGTTTTGTAGTGTTCGATCAGCGCGCCGTAGGCTTGCGCGTCTCCGCGGATTGCCTTTTTGGCCAGCTTTTCGAGCTGTTTTTCTTCCGTCATGGGAAGCACCTCATTTCTGCTTTTTTGTTTCGCGGGCAATGAGCTGGCGCCGAATGCCGCGAAAATCATTGATTTTTGAATTACCTCCGGAGGTAACTGTCCTTACACTTATTAGACATCCCTTTTTGAAAAAAGGTTACAAATTCAGAAAAATATAGTAAAATCAGAATATCACAGATTCAGGAGGTTTCCTATGGAATATCTTACGTTAAACAATGGCCTTTCCGTTCCCGCGATTGGCTTTGGCACTTATAAGGCGGCCGTCGAGGAAGGCGAAACCGTCCTCCAAAATGCCATCCGGACAGGCTACCGCTATTTTGACACCGCTTCTTTTTATGAAAATGAAGAAATTTTAGGAAAGGCCCTGCGGGAATCCGGGCTGCCCCGCCAGGAATTTTTCGTGGCATCGAAGGTCTGGAAGACGGAAATGGGTTATGAGAATACGAAAGCCGCGCTGGATCGTTCCCTGAAGCGCCTTGGAATGGATTATCTGGATTTTTATCTGGTACACTGGCCGAAAGCGGATTTGGAGGATACCCAATGGGCGTTTCGGCTTTCGGAAACCTGGCGGGCAATGGAAGACGCGCAGAAAGCCGGGAAAATCCGCGGACTTGGCGTATCAAACTGCCTGCCGCATCACTTAGAAGTCATTTTAGAATCCGGTACGATTATGCCTGCAATTGATCAGATTGAATTTCATCCGGGATATTTACAGCTTGAAACGGTTGAGAAGTGTCAAAGTCTTGGAATCCAGGTACAGGCATGGAGCCCCATGGGACGCGCACGGGTGCTTCAGGACGCGCTCCTGTGTGAAATGGCGGAAAAATACGGCGTCAGCACCGCTCAATTATGCCTGAAATTTGCCCGCCAAATGCAGGTCATGCCCCTTCCCAAAGCCACCGCCCCCGAAAGAATGCTTCAAAACCTCAGCTTAGATGGCTTTACGATCTCCGCCGAAGACGTGGAAGCTCTCAAAAACATGCCGCGAACCGGATGGTCTGGGGAGCATCCGGACAGGGAACGCGTTCCGGCCAACAGCTAAAGACGAAAAAACTGCCGCAGTACGCATCTCCGCATGCCACGGCAGTTTTCCTATCTTATTTTACAGTAACCGTGCAGGTAGCCTTCTTCCCGCTTGCCGCCTTCACTGTAATCGTCGCCTTCCCCTTCTTCAATGCCTGAATCTTCCCCTTACTGTTCACCTTCACAATCTTCGCATTCGAAGATTTCCAGGTCAGCTTATCATTCGCCGTCAGAGGATTCCTCGTTACCTGAAGCGTCAGCGACTTCCCTTTCGCCAGCGTCACCTTCTTCTTATTCAGCGTCAGCTTCGTCGTCTTCACCGGGTTCTTCTGCACCTTCACGGTACACTTCGCCACGGCTCCGCTCTTCATCGTCACCGTGATCACCGTCGTCCCGGTTTTCTTCGCCGTAATCTTTCCGGTTCGGCTGTTCACCGCCGCCACCGCAGGCTTCGAAGACGTCCACTTTTTCACCGAATCCCCGCTGGTCTTCTTCTTAATCGTCAGCGCAGTCGTCGATTTCTTCACCTGAAGCATCAGCGTACTCACATTCAGCTTCACGGACGCCGATTTCTTCGCAATGGTCTTGGACTCCGTTTTACCGCACACGGTGCAGGTTCGTTTCTTCGTCCCCGTTGCAAAAATCGTGGCTGCTTTCGTCGTCTTCCAGCTTCCATATTTATGGGCGGCAAGCGCTATTTCCTTCTGCGACAGAACCGTTCCGCAGGTCGTGCATTTCGTCTGCGTCAGACCTTTTTCCGTACAGGTCGCTGCTTTTACCGTCACAGCCGTTCCCGCCGTATGGCCCGTCGCTGCAATGGACTGCGTTTCCACAACTTTCCCGCACACCTTACACGTCTTCTGCTGACTCCCCGCTTCTGTACAGGTCGCCGCTTTTACCGTCGTCCACTCGCCCGCCGTATGGTTCGTCGTATCCGCCGGAATCGTCTCGGTACGAATCGACGCCTCGCAGACGCTGCATTTCAGCACGCGGCTTCCCGTATCCTTACACGTTGGGGCCTTTGTCTGCACCCATGAGCCTTCGGTATGCGTCACCTGCACGATACAGGTTGCCTGAATCACCGATTCTGCTTTGCTGACCGCCGTAATCGTAGCCGTTCCTGCTTTGGTTCCAGCCGTAATCTTTCCCTGGCTGTCCACCTGAGCAATGTCCGAATCCGAACTAATCCAGGTTACTTCCTGTTGATACGTCGTATTTGTCGGCGCGTAGGACACTGTCAAAGTCTGGCTGTTTCCGTGCGCCAGTGAAATTGCGCCTGTGTTCAGCGCAATTCCGGTAAGCGGAATCTGATCTTCCTGCGAATAAGCTTCGGTTGCCAGCGTCGGCATAACAAACGGATCATAGTCGACCCCGGAAAAGACAGACAGCATCATATGATCCTGTGCAATTGTCTTTCCATTAAACCCATTGCTGTTCGACCCGGCAAGGAAATATTCCCTCCGGATTCCGCTGCTCTGGTCATCCCAGGTCGCATCCAGCAAATACCATTTCCCGTCCCCCATCTGAATCACGTTCCACATATGATCCGCACTTACCGTTCCGTCCGCATTTAAATTCGGACTTCCCAAAATCAACGCACATGGAATCGAAAAACGGTCGCAGAGAATTTTTACAATCTTCGCATAACACTCGCAGACACCTTCATGGTTATACTTGCTTAAAAGCCCCCCTGTTATCGTATGTTCATACCTGATACCTGTGCTGGCATGGCCATACGTAACCAGCTCAACCACATAATCATGAATCGCCTTAACCGTCTCATAACGGCTGGAATTCGCCCGCCGTTCCCGAATCGCAGCGTCCGCTGCCTCCAAAGCACTGTTTACCAGAGACGCTTCCTCCAGAATCCCATCATAATATGCATACGCCTGAAGCCGCAGGGTTTTCAGCGGAATCTGATAAGAACCGGTTTTCGACGGACTGTAGGCAAACGGCCAGCTATACCGAACACTATAGATCCAATACGCATCGCTCCGATCCTTTTTAAATGCATCGATTGCCTTCTGCGCATCCTTACAGAGTTCCGTTTTCGCGGCCAAATACGATGCCTCTTCATAAAAGGCCCCTGACGTTACGGATGCTGTTGTCGTGGTAAAAATGTACGGCGAGGGCAGTTCCAATTCCAACCACTGCTCGTTGTCTTCCCGGTACAGCTTCATATCCGCCGCGCAAAGCGTATCATAAATCTTCCTCGCATTCCCGGTAAGCTGATCCCCGAAATTCCCCGAAAATGTCCCGGTTGTCCGCGACCTCGCCGCCGAGCCCCTTTGCCCCGACGCATCCGAGCCATTCGAAACCGCCTCATCGCTGACAATCGTCCGCTTTTCATCCGCCGACGCCGTCACCCCAAACGCCAGCAGACACACCAGCGCCATCAACAACATCCAAAAACGGCTCTTCTTCATCCCTCATCCCATGCCTTTCCGCGGCGGCCGCCATCACGTTGGCCGCCGCCCGCAAATGATACCTAAACGATTTCCCTCACTGAGCCGACGCCGCTCCGTCAGCACTCCTGCCCTATTTTACCGTAACCGTGCAAGTAGCCTTCTTCCCACTCGCCGCCTTCACCGTAATCGTCGCCTTTCCTTTCTTCAATGCCTGAATCTTCCCCTTACTGTTCACCTTCACAATCTTCGCATTCGAAGATTTCCAGGTCAGCTTATCATTCGCCGTCAGAGGATTCCTCGTTACCTGAAGCGTCAGCGACTTCCCTTTCGCCAGCGTCACCTTCTTCTTATTCAGCGTCAGCTTCGTCGTCTTCACCGGGTTCTTCTGCACCTTCACGGTACACTTCGCCACGGCTCCGCTCTTCATCGTCACCGTGATCACCGTCGTCCCGGTTTTCTTCGCCGTAATCTTTCCGGTTCGGCTGTTCACCGCCGCCACCGCAGGCTTCGAAGACGTCCACTTTTTCACCGAATCCCCGCTGGTCTTCTTCTTAATCGTCAGCGCAGTCGTCGATTTCTTCACCTGAAGCATCAGCGTACTCACATTCAGCTTCACGGACGCCGATTTCTTCGCAATGGTCTTGGACTCCGTTTTTCCGCACACAGTACAGGTTCGTTTCTTCGTCCCCGTTGCGAAAATCGTGGCTGCTTTCGTCGTCTTCCAGCTTCCATATTTATGAGCGGCAAGCGCAATTTCCTTCTGCGACAGAACGGTTCCGCAAGTCGTGCATTTCGTCTGCATCAAACCTTTTTGCGTACAGGTCGCCGCCTTTACCGTCACAGCCGTTCCTGCCGTATGGCCTGTCGCTTCAATGGTCTGCGTTTCCACTACTTTTTCGCACACCTTACACGTCTTCTGCTTGCTTCCCGTTTCTGTACAGGTCGCCGCCTTTACCATCGTCCATTCTCCTACCGTATGGCCCGTCGCTTCAATGGACTGCGTTTCCACTACTTTTCCGCACACCTTACACGTCTTCTGCTGGCTTCCAGCTTCCGTACAGGTCGCTGCTTTTACCGTCGTCCACTCGCCCGCTGTATGACCTGTCGCTTCAATGGACTGTGTTTCCACTACTTTCCCGCACACCTTACACGTCTTCTGCTTGCTTCCTTCCTCCGTGCAAGTCGCCGCTTTTACTGTCGTCCACTCTCCCGCCGTATGGTTCGTCGTATCCGCCGGAATCGTCTCGGTACGAAGCGACGCCTCGCAGACACTGCATTTCAGCACCCGGCTTCCCGTATCCTTACACGTCGGAGCCTTTGTCTGCACCCATGAGCCTTCGATATGAGTTACCTGTACGGTACAAGTTGCCTGAATCGTCGATTCTGCTTTGCTGACCGCTGTAATCGTGGCCGTTCCTGCTTTCGTTCCAGCCGTAATCTTTCCTTGGCTGTCCACCTGGGCAATGTCCGAATCTGAACTGATCCAGGTCACTTCCTGCTGATACGTCGTATTTGCCGGCGCGTAGGACACTGTCAAAGTCTGGCTGTTTCCATGCGCCAGAGAGACCGCGCCTGCGTTCAGCGTAATTCCGGTAAGCGGAATCTGGTCTTCCTGCGAATAAGCTTCCGTTGCCAATGTCGGCATCACAAACGGTTCATAGTCAACCCCGGAAAGGGTGGACATCATCATATGATCCTGCGCAATCGTCTTCCCATTGAAACCAATGCTGTTCGACCCGGCAAGAAAATATTCCCTTTGGATTCCGATGCTCTGGTCATCCCAGGTCGCATCCAACAGATACCATTTCCCGTCCTCCATCTGAACAACATTCCACATATGATCCGCATTCAGCGTCCCATCTGTATTTACTTTGGAACCCCCGATAATCAACGCACACGGAACTGAAAAACGGTCACAGAGAATCTTTACAATCTTCGCATAACTCTCACAGACCCCCTCATGGTTATACTTGCTTAAAAGCCCTCCTGTTATCGTATGTTCATACATGATACCTGCGCCGGCATGGCCATACGTAACCAATTCCGCCACATAATCATGAATCGCCTTGACCGTCTCATAACGGCTGGAATCCCCTCGCCGTTCCCGGATTGCCGCGTCCGCCGCCGCCAGCGCACTGTTTACCAGAGAGGTTTCCTCCAGGATCTCATCATAGTATGCACGCGCCTGAAAATTCAAAGTTCTCAGCGATATCTGACAAGTACCGGTTCCTCCATATGAAAAAGACCAGCTATACTGGATACTGCCTATCCAATATACATCGCTCCGATCGTTTCGAAACGCATCAATCGCCTTCTGCGCGTCTTTACTCAGTTCTGCTTTCGCAGCCAAATAAGATGCCTCCTGCTTAAAGGCCCCTGATGCCATGGACTCCGCCGTCGTGGTAAAAACATATGGCGTGGGAAGTGCCACCTCTACCCACTGTTCGGAATCTACCGTATACAGTTTCATATCCGCCGCGCAAAGCGTATCATAAATCTTCCTCGAATTCCCGGTAAGCTGATCCCCAAAATTTCCCGAAAATGTCCCGGTTGTCCGCGAACGCGCCGCCGAACCTCTCTGCCCCGTCGCATCTGAGCTATTTGAAACCGCCCCATCACTGACAATCGTCCGCTTTTCATCCGCCGACGCCGTCACCCCAAACGCCAGCAGACACACCAGCGCCATCAACAACATCCAAAAACGGCTCTTCTTCATCCCTCATCCCATGCCTTTCCGCGGCGGCCGCCATCACGTTGGCCGCCGCCCGCAAATGATACCTAAACGATTTCCCTCACTGAGCCGACGCCGCTCCGTCAGCACTCCTGCCCTATTTTACCGTAACCGTGCAAGTAGCCTTCTTCCCACTCGCCGCCTTCACCGTAATCGTCGCCTTTCCTTTCTTCAATGCCTGAATCTTCCCCTTACTGTTCACCTTCACAATCTTCGCATTCGAAGATTTCCAGGTCAGCTTATCATTCGCCGTCAGAGGATTCCTCGTTACCTGAAGCGTCAGCGACTTCCCTTTCGCCAGCGTCACCTTCTTCTTATTCAGCGTCAGCTTCGTCGTCTTCACCGGGTTCTTCTGCACCTTCACGGTACACTTCGCCACGGCTCCGCTCTTCATCGTCACCGTGATCACCGTCGTCCCGGTTTTCTTCGCCGTAATCTTTCCGGTTCGGCTGTTCACCGCCGCCACCGCAGGCTTCGAAGACGTCCACTTTTTCACCGAATCCCCGCTGGTCTTCTTCTTAATCGTCAGCGCAGTCGTCGATTTCTTCACCTGAAGCATCAGCGTACTCACATTCAGCTTCACGGACGCCGATTTCTTCGCAATGGTCTTGGACTCCGTTTTACCGCACACGGTGCAGGTTCGTTTCTTCGTCCCCGTTGCAAAAATCGTGGCTGCTTTCGTCGTCTTCCATGCGCCTTCGATATGAGTCACCTTCACGGTACAGGTTGCCTTAATCGTCGATTTCGCTTTGCTGACCGCTGTAATCGTGGCCGTTCCTGCTTTCGCTCCAGCCGTAACCTTTCCCTGACTGTCCACCTGGGCAATACTTGAATCCGAACTGATCCATGTCACTTCCTGCTGATCCGTCGTATTTGCCGGCGCATAGGATACCGTCAAAGTCTGGCTGCTTCCGTGCGCCAGAGAAACCGTGCTTGTATTCAGCGTAATCCCGGTAAGCGGAATATCCTCCTCGTTCCGGTAAGCCTCGGATGCCAACGTCGGCATGACAAACGGATCATAATCAACTCCGGAAAACGAGGACACCATCATATGATCCTGCGCAATCGTTCGCCCGTCAAAACCAATGCTGTTCGACCCGGCAAGGAAATATTCTCCCGCAATTCCCCAGTCCTGGTCATCCCAAGTCGCATCCAGCAAATACCATTTCCCATCTTCCATCTGGACAACGTTCCACATATGATCCACGTTCAGCGTCCCGTCCGCATTTAACTCAGAACCTCCCGCGATCACCGCACATGGAACCGAAAAACGGTCGCAAAGGGTCTTTACAAGCTTCGCATAACACTCGCAGACACCCACATGGTTATACTTGCTTAAAAGCCCTCCCGTTATCGTATGCTCATACGCGTTAAACTGATTGGCGTTTCCATACGTAATCAGCTCAGCCGCATAATCATGAATCGCCTTGATCGTCTCGTAACGGCTGGAATCCACCCGCCGTTCCCGGATCGCAGCGTCCGCCGCCGCCAACGCGCTGTCTACCAGAGACGCCTCCTCCAGAATTCCATCATAATATGCATACGCCTGAAAATACAGGGTTTTCAACGGAATCTGACAGGAGCCGGCGGATGCCTCATACGTGAACGAATAATCATACCGGATCCAGTAGATCCAATATGCATCGCTCTGATCCCTTCGAAATGCATCGATCGCTTTCTGTGCATCCTTGTGCAGTTCATTATAAGCAGCCAAGTAGGACGCTTCCTCATAATAGGTTCCTGATTCCAGAGCCTCCGTCGTCGTCGTAAAAACATACGGCGAAGGCAGTTCCACTTCCAACCACCGATCGGAATCTACCGTATACCCCTTCATATCCGCCGCACAAAGCGCATCATAAATCTTCCTCGCATTCCCGGTAAGCTGATCCCCGAAATTCCCCGAAAATGTCCCGGTCGTCCGCGATCTCGCCACAGACCCTTTCTGCCCCAAAGCATCCGAGCCATTCGTGACTACAATATCGCCTACAATCGTCCGCTTTTCAGCCGCCGAAGCCGTCATCCCAAACGCCAGCAGACACACCAGCGCCATCAGCAGCATCCAAAAACGTCTCTTCTTCATCACTCATCCCCATACCTTTCCGCAATAGTCTCCATCGCTGGGGCGCTGCCGCTCCGGCAGCACCCCCTATCTTATTTTACAGTAACCGTGCAAGTGGCCTTCTTCCCACTCGCCGCTTTCACTGTAATCGTCGCCTTTCCTTTCTTCAAGGCCTGAATCTTCCCCTTACTGTTCACCTTCACAATCTTCGCATTCGAAGATTTCCAGGTCAGCTTATCATTCGCCGTCAGAGGATTCCTCGTTACCTGAAGCGTCAGCGACTTCCCTTTCGCCAGCGTCACCTTCTTCTTATTCAGCGTCAGCTTCGTCGTCTTCACCGGGTTCTTCTGCACCTTCACGGTACACTTCGCCACGGCTCCGCTCTTCATCGTCACCGTGATCACCGTCGTCCCGGTTTTCTTCGCCGTAATCTTTCCGGTTCGGCTGTTCACCGCCGCCACCGCAGGCTTCGAAGACGTCCACTTTTTCACCGAATCCCCGCTGGTCTTCTTCTTAATCGTCAGCGCAGTCGTCGATTTCTTCACCTGAAGCATCAGCGTACTCACATTCAGCTTCACGGACGCCGATTTCTTCGCAATGGTCTTGGACTCCGTTTTTCCGCATACGCTACAGGTTCGTTTCTTCGTCCCTGTTGCAAAAATCGTAGCCGCTTTCGTCGTCTTCCAACTTCCATATTTATGGGCGACAACCGCAATTTCCTTCTGCGACAGAACCGTTCCGCAGGTCGTGCATTTCGTCTGCATCAACCCTTTTTGCGTACAGGTCGCTGCTTTCACCGTTACAGCCGTTCCCACCTTATGGCCTGTCGCTTCAATGGTCTGCGTTTCCACTACTTTTCCGCACACCTTACACGTCTTCTGCTGACTCCCCGCCGCTGTGCAAGTCGCCGCTTTTACTGTCGTCCACTCGCCCGCCTCATGACCTATCGCTTCAATGGTCTGCGTTTCCACTACTTTCCCGCACACCTTACACGTCTTCTGCTGGCTTCCAGCTTCCGTACAAGTCGCCGCTTTTACTGTCGTCCACTCGCCCGCCTCATGGCCTGTCGCTTCAATGGACTGCGTTTCCACTACTTTTCCGCACACCTTACACGTCTTCTGCTGGCTTCCAGCTTCCGTGCAAGTCGCCGCTTTTACTGTCGTCCACTCGCCTGCTGTATGGTTCGTCGTATCCGCCGGAATCGTCTCGGTGCGGAGCGACGCCTCGCAGACGCTGCATTTCAGCACCCGACTTCCCGTATCCTTACACGTCGGAGCCTTTGTCTGCACCCATGAGCCTTCGATATGCGTCACCTGCACGGTACAGGTTGCCTTAATCGTCGATTCTGCTTTGCTGACTGCCGTAATCGTGGCCGTTCCTGCTTTGGTTCCAGCCGTAATCTTTCCCTGGCTGTCCACCTTGGCTACGTCCGAATCCGAACTGATCCAGGTCACTTCCTGCTGATCCGTCGTATTTGCCGGCACATAGGACACCGTTAATGTCTGGCTGCTTCCGTGCGCCAGAGAAACCGCGCTTGTGTTCAGCGTAATCCCGGTAAGCGGAATATCCTCCTCTTTCAAATAAGCCTCGGATGCCAACGTCGGCATGATAAACGGATCATAATCACATCCAGAAAAAGAGGACACCATTATATGATCCTGCGCAATCGTTCTCCCGTCAAAACCAATGCTGTTTGACCCGGCGAGGAAATATTCTCTCATAATTCCCCAGCTCTGATCATCCCAGGTCGCATCCACCAAATACCATTGCCCATCTTCCATCTGAACAACGTTCCATATATGATCCACGTTCAGCGTTCCGTCCGCATTTAACTCAGAACCTCCCAAAATCAACGCACACGGAACCGAAAAACGGTCGCAGAGAGTCTTTACAATCTTCGCATAACTCTCGCAGACCCCTTCATGGTTATACTTGCTTAAAAGCCCTCCTGTTATCGTATGTTCATACATGATACCCTCGTCGGCATGGCCATATGTGACCAATTCCACCACATAATCGTGAATCGCCTTAATCGTCTCATAACGGCTGGAATCCGCCCGCCGTTCCCGGATTGCAGCGTCCGCCGCCGCCAAAGCGCTTTCTACCAAAGACGCTTCCTCCAGAATCCCATCATAGTATGGCCAGGCCTGAAGCTGCACGGTTTTCAACGGTATTTGATAGGAGCCGGTTCCTCCATACGTAAACGGGCTGCCATACCCAAAGTTGAATATCCAATATGCATCGCTCTGATCCTTTTTAAATGCATCAATCGCCTTCATTACATCCTTGTGCAGTTCGTTAGCAGCAGCCAAATAGGATGCTTCCTCACAATAGGCTTCCGATTCCACGGCCTCCGTCGTCGTAGTAAAAACATACGGCGATGGCAGTTCCACTTCCAACGACCGCTCGGAATCTGCCGTATACAGCTTCATATCCGCCGCACAAAGCGCATCATAAATCTTCCTCGCATTCCCGGTAAGCTGATCCCCGAAATTCCCCGAAAATGTCCCGGTCGTCCGCGATCTCGCCACAGACCCTTTCTGCCCCAAAGCATCCGAGCCATTCGTGACTACAATATCGCCTACAATCGTCCGCTTTTCAGCCGCCGAAGCCGTCATCCCAAACGCCAGCAGACACACCAGCGCCATCAGCAGCATCCAAAAACGTCTCTTCTTCATCACTCATCCCCATACCTTTCCGCAACAGCCTCCATCACATTGGCCGCCGCCCACAAATTGTAACTAAACCACGAGCTAAAACCATTTCCCTCGCTGTCCCGTTCCACCGTCAATCCATCGCTGGGGCACCACCGCTCCGACAGCACGCCATACCGCCCATACCCCGTCTTTTCCGGATACAGCTCCAGCGTCTGCATCATCCACGCCGTCGAATCCAGCGCCCGCTCCCGGTAATACCCATCCCCGGTCACCTTCGCCAACTCATACAGATCCGAGTCCACCAGCACGCCCATCGGATGGATATGCGGGTTCGAAATCGAAGTCACCGACCCGCCGCAGGCATTCCACCCGTCGCACACCGGCGCAAATTCCGGCCTCGTGGGATACGCGTACCTCCACAAAAACTCGTACTCCGCGCCGTCCTTCCAACACTCCAGAAACTCCGGCTCCCCGGTCTGTTCATAGAGCAGACGACTTCCCCGGATAAAGGCCAGATTTCCTTCCTCATCGATGGATTTCCAGGTATCCATCGGCGCGCCGTAGCAATTCAAATCCTTAACAAAAGTGTGATAATACCGAAGCGCCTTTTTCGCCGGTTCCAGATAGCCTCCATCCCCGGTCAGCTCCGCCAGATACGCCAGGGACGGCACGAACCAGCATCCGGCAAACCCGCTCCAGTCCAGCACCTTTTTTTCGCTGATGGAATACGTGTAGCCAAACGCTCCGTCTTCCCGCTGGAGGGAAACCACCGTATCCAGTACCTTCCGGCACACATCCAGCCAATGTTCTTTCCACGGACGGCCGTTCTTTTTCAGATACGCAATGGTTTTCAGCATGTAATGCACCGCGCTTCCCACCGTATACGCGCAATGACAGTCCTTCACCAGCCCGTAATACGTCCACCAGCCGTTCACCCGGCTTCCGGATTCGTCGATGGGGGCCATCAGGTCGTACAGCAGGCCCGACTTTTCATTGTAGCAATCTGCAATCCGATCCAGATACCTCTCCCCATCCATCGCCGCTGCAAGGGGTTCCTTCGCCTCCTCGCCCAGCAGTTCACGGGCAAGCACCAGCGGATATGCCAGAATGGCCCCGCCAGTCCAGCCGATTTCCACCACATTCCGCCAGGGCTTCAAGACCGCGTTTCCCGGCGGCTGGCAGTTTTCGTTCGTGTACTCTCCGGCCTCTTTGTCATAATTCTCATAGCAGAAAGTTTCCAGCATTCCTTTCAATGCCTCGCGGAAGCTCTTCTGATACGCGGCACGATGATGCACTTTTTCATAAACAGCGCGAATAATCGCATGAAGGGCCGTCCGTTCCTTGCCGGTTCGCATGAAAATGGAGCCGCTCGCCTCTGCTTTTCGGGCTGTATCCCGCAGGGAAGGGGTCGCAATGGAACGGTTTTTGAACGTAATCGGGTCATTCGTATAACCAAGCGTGACCCCGAACCGGTCTGGAAGCTCTGCGAACACGCCGTTTCGGATGTAGCCGCGGCTGTTGTCCTCCGTATCGGAATACGGCTGGATAAAGATTGCCGCCGCGCCGTTTTTACAGCAGAGTGCCGACAAAGGCATCGCCGCGCGGTCTGCGCGGAATTCCCAGCGGGGCGAACAGAAAGCGCATTCCTTGTGGTCTTCGGTCAGAAGGGGGAATTCGCCAAGCTTCGCTTCTTCTGCGTGGTTGTCCCCGAAAATGTTGCACGGAATGACGTGGTAATAATCCTCCTGATCCGGCAGGGAAAGCTGGATGCGAAGCTGCGTCTCATAATCCGCCTCAAAGCCAACCGTATAGTCCAGCCCGGTTTCCGTCTCGCAGAAACTTCCATAATAGCGCGCCCCGGCAGTCTCAAAGGAAAATCCATCCTCCCGCACCGCCGCATCCGGAATCTTCTTCCAGATATCCTGCTTCTGGTAAAACAGCTCCAGCTTTAACTCCAGCCCGGCCGCGCCAGCTCCGCACATTCCGGCAGCTCCATTCTCGCCACTGGCCGCGCCACCTCCGCACATCCTGTCGTCTGCCCCAGCGCTGGCCGCGTCACCTCCGGGCGTTCGGGTCAGCCCGCCGCTGGCCGTGTCAGTCCCGCACATTCCATCAGCCCCGACGCTGGCCGCGTCCGGCCCGCCAACCTCTCTCCTCTTTAACTCCATCTCACACCTCCGTATTCTCCAGCACCCTGTCCGCATCCACGCAAACCCGCGCCGCCGTCACACTCCCCGCCTCGCCGCATCCGCAATGCACCGCAAACAGCCCAAACTTCACACCAACCCAACGCCCCGGCGTAAACGTCACCTTACTCCCCACCGGACGCCAAACCCCGGCCACATCCGGGAAATAAAACTGCCCCGTACCATCCGCATACACCTGCATCCCCAGATGATGAACACCATCCGCCACCGGCGCAAACTCCGCCATCTGCTCGGTTTCACCCATATTTCCGCAGATCTGCACCAGATGCACCGCGTCGCCCACCTTCTTCAGCGCCAGCGCCGTATAGAACAACCCCTGCGAAACCATTCCGGCCAAATCGCCGTTTTTCATATCCCGCGTATTAATCTCCGCCGTCACCGCAAAGGTCGGCGCCGTCCATTTCTGAAGCAGAAGATTCGGCGCATCACACAGCGCCCCGTCCAACGGCTGCGCATACAGCCGAATCCCCGGCTTCTCCATCCGATACCATTCCGACTTATAATTCGCATTCCATTGCCACTGAAGTCCCAGCTTCTCCCCCGAAAAATCATCACTGTCCTCCGGCGAACACGGCGCATAAGAAGCCCCCACATCCGGCTTTTTCCAAACAGATACCGGCATGCCGTAGCCCTCGCCGTCATCCTCGCCGATCACCGGCCAGTCATTCTCCCAT
The DNA here is from genome assembly GCA_030536575.1 of Eubacteriales bacterium. GTDB lineage: Bacteria > Bacillota > Clostridia > Lachnospirales > Lachnospiraceae > Limivivens. The sequence goes on from JAUNPS010000010.1 coordinate 95,281, forward strand.
TTCATCGGCTGTAAATGAACAATCCGCCCCGCATTGCCCACATCCTGAAAATGCACGAACCAGTCCTCACCCGACGGCGTATCCACCCAACCGCCCTGATGAGGCCCATTAATCCGGGAATCCCCCTGAATCATCACAATCTTCTCTTCATACGGCCCATAAATATTCCGGGAACGAAGAGCCGTCTGCCAGCCCGCTTTCACGCTTCCGGCGGGCGCCAGGATATAATAATACCCGTTTCGCTTATACATTTTCGGCCCCTCGATGGTTGGCTGGGTATCATGGCCGTCAAACACATGCTGCCCTTCGCCGATCAGAGCCGTCCCTTCCGCATTCATCGGGCTGATGTGCAGAATACTCTTAATCCCGCTGCGGCTCTTCGCGAATCCATTGACCAGATACGCCTGGCCGTCCTCATCCCAGAACGGGCACGGATCGATCCAGCCCTTCCCTTCCTTCACGCAGACCGGCGCCGACCAGGGGCCCGCCGCATCCTTTGCCTTACACATAAAAATGCCTTCGTCCGGCATCGGATAATACACATAAAATTCCCCGTTGTGATAGCGGATCGCCGGAGCCCAAACGCCATGCCCGTGCTGGGGAACCTCATACCCCGGCTCCGGAATCTGCTCCAGCACATAAGAAAGCATCCGCCAGTTCACCAGGTCTTTCGAGTGCAGCACCGGAAGCGCCGGGCTGTTGCAAAAGCTGGACGCCACCAGATAATAATCTTCCCCGACCCGGATCACATCCGGATCAGAATAGTCCGTATATAAAATCGGATTCCGGTAAGTACCGTCTCCATTGTCCGCATTCCAATTAAATTTTCCCATCGTTCAATCTCCCTTCAAATGTTCGAAATGAAAAAAGCCCGAACCTGCCCGGCCTGGAATCCCTCCAAGTAACCGGGCCGTTCAGGCTCACTTCTATTTTAACCCTTCAAGCCGCTGCTTGCAATTCCTTCTACGAAATATTTTTGCGCCGCAAAGAACAGAATGATCAGCGGCAGCACCGAAACGAACGCCATTGCAAGCACCTTGCCCCAGACAACCACCGATTCCGCATCCAGCGAAAGCCGCAGAGCCAGGGATACGGTAAATTTCTTCACCGAGTTAATGTAAATCAACGAGTTAAAGTAATCATTGTACGTCCACATAAACTGGAACAGCGCCGCGGAGAACAGAGCCGGTTTCATCAGCGGAAGCAAGATCTGATAAAATACCCGGAACGTTCCGCATCCGTCGATATACGCCGATTCGTCCAGATCCTTGGGAAGCCCCCTCATAAACTGGATCAGCTGGTAGATAAAGAACGGATAGCACGCCAGGATCGCCGGAATGTAAAACGGCAGATAAGAATCCAGCCAATGGAACTTATTGTATAAGGTATACCGCGGGATGATGATAACCGAGTTCGGCAGCATCAGCGTTGCAATCAGGATGGCAAACAGGATTTTCTTTCCCGGAAAACGGAACCGCGCAAATCCGTATGCCACCAGCGAGCAGGAAATCAGCGTAAACAGGGTCGTCGGCAGAACCATCAGCGCCGTATTCAGGAAATATTTCGAATACGGAATGACCGTCCCGTTCCAACCGTCAATGTAGTTCTGAAGGCTGAAGGAATTCGGCAGAAGCGCCGTCGTACCGAAAATTTCTTCGTTCGTCTTAAAGGTTGCAAAGAACATCCAGATGATCGGATAAAGCATTGCAAAACCGATAATAAAAATCACCACGTAAGAAAGTACCAGGTTTATTTTCTTTTTTGTCTTTTTCGTCATGGTTCTTTCCTCCCCGCTTAAAAGTCTCCGCCGTCTTCATAATATACCCAGGAAGACGAGGAGCGGAATAACAACAGTGTTACAACAAGAATCAGTGCAAACATTACCCAAGAAATAGCACTTGCATAGCCCATCTTGAAGTAGGAGAAACCTTCTTTGTACAGTTTCAGACCCATGACATAAGTAGCCTTCAGCGGGCCGCCGTTGGTGATAACCGATGCGGAGGTGTAGGTTTGCAATGCGTTGATAGTCTGCATGATCATGTTAAAGAAAATGATCGGCGTAATCTGCGGTACGGTAATGTAGATAAATTTCTTGATTTTGCCTGCGCCGTCGATGGAAGCCGCTTCATACAGAGAAGAGGGCACCTGCTTTAACGCCGCCAGGAACATAACCATCGAGGAACCGAACTGCCAGATTTCCAGCATACAGATAGTCACAAGGGCTACCTTCGGATCGCCGAGCCAGCTGATTCCGGTAATGCCGATTTTGGCCAGCAATGCGTTGATGACGCCGTTGTCCATGAACATAACTTTCCACAGCATTGCGATCGCAATACTTCCGCCGAACAGGGACGGAATATAGTACAGGGTACGGATCAGGTTAATTCCCTTTAAATTCCGGTTCAGGAATACCGCAACGGCCAGCGCCAGAAGGAGCTTTCCGGGAACGGTCAGCAACGAGAATTTAATCGTTACCCATAAGGACGTCAGGAATTCACTGTCCGAGGTAAACAGTTCTACGTAGTTCTTGATTCCGGCCCAGATCGGTTTCGAAGTAATCTGGTAATCCGTAAACGAATAATAAAGGGAGCTTAAAAATGGATACAACTGTAACACGCACAGACCGATCAGCCACGGGGCAAGATAAATAAATGCCTGATAATCCCGCTTCCGGTATGCACGAACTTTTTTCTTTTTCTGCATAACAATTCCTCCCAAAACCGCTTTTTTCACGGCGGTTTATATAGTTATGGCTGCCGCATGTAGCCTGATGCGGCAGCCATTGTCAAGTTTCGTCGTATGTGAAGTTCTTTTTATTTGATCAGAGAGTTCAGCTGAGCGATCAGGTCTGCTGCTGCATCAGCCGGTTCACTTACGCCGTAGCCAACGGTTTCGATGGCGTCGGTTACCATTGCTTTACCTTCCTGAGAGGAAGCGTAACGGTCCGGGGTCAGGCCGCCGAATGCGGAGCAGATGTTTGCTGCTTCCATCATAACGGAATCCAGGGTGCCGTCTGCTTCACAGATGGTTCTTGCTTCTTCCGTTGCCGGTACGGATCTGGTGCAGGCCAGGGTGGACATGGAAGCCGGGTTGTTGAAGAAGTAATCTGCGAACAGCATCGCTGCTTCTACGTTGCTGGTGGTAGAAGATACTGCAATGATCTGCGGGCAGTTTGCGGTCCAGCCTGCGTCTTTTGCATCCGGCATCATCGGAAGGTTGCCGGCCAGCCAGGTTGCGTTTTCGTTTGCTGCCATCATAACGTTCATGGTAGAAACGTGTGCGAAGGTGCAGACATATTTGCCGTTGATCCAGTTCGGGTCAGACTGCAGGTTATCGCCGTCGTATGCTGCGCTGTAGGATGCGGGCGGGATAACTTCGTTGTCATACAGTTCTTTGATGTAGCTTAAGCAGGTTTCCATATCTTCCTGCGTGATGTTCAGAACACCGTTTTCTACATCGAACAGGGTCTGTCCGGTAAGCTGTTTTGCGTAGTTATAGAATACGAAGGTTGCAATGTAGGATTTGTTCGCGGACATCAGATACATTTCGCTGTCATATTCACGAACTTTTTTGCCCCATTCGATCAGGTCGTCCCAGGTGTAGTCAGACGTAAAGTCGATACCGATGGCGTCTGCCAGTTCCTGGTTTACCAGCATAGCCGGGCCTGCGATACCGGTGGGGATACCGAGCTGCTGGCCGTCATAGTAACCATTGATCTGGAGTCTTAAAAATGCGTCGTCGTATTTGGAGAAATCAAATCCGGCTTCGTCGTAGCTTACGAAGTAATCCGGGTTCGTGGCTACGTAGGTCGGCATGGTTTCCGGGTCGATCTGGATCAGATCCGGTGCGGTTCCGCTGGCAAGCTGGGTAGCCAGTTTGTCGTGATAGCCGTCGCTGCTGCCGTATTCTGCTTCAATGTGGATGGACGGATAATCTGCTTCGAAAGCTTCGATCACGGCCAGGGTCGCTTCCAGTCTTTCGTCGCCGCCCCACCAGCTGAAGCGAAGGGTTACTTCGTCACCGGTGTACTCTTTTTTCACGTACTCTGCTTCTTCTGCGAAAGCACAGGTTACGCTTCCGGCTGTCATCGCCGCTACAGCCAGGGCCGCCGTGAGTTTCTTTGTCCATTTTTTCATAGTTGGGGTTCCTCCTTTTTCTGATACGTTCTTTTCAGATAAGAAAATTTTAGCACAAAATTTACAAAATTTTAAGGAGTTGAAGTTTTGATTTTTTCTCTTTTTTTGTGATATTTAACGGAAAAAGGTATCATTTCTTGTCATTATCCGTAGATATGGACAATTTTTCACTCCTCCCTCATTTTTTCCATCGGAATCCGGAACGTCATACAGCATCCCCAACCGGGTTTCGCTTGGATTTTCAGCCTGCTCTCCTCCCCATAATACAGAATCAGCCTCCGGTTCACATTCGTCAGCCCAATATTCTGGCTGTTCTCATCCTCCAGCCGCTCCAAAAGCTCCCGAATCTCCTCCTTCGTCATCCCAACCCCATTGTCAATCACCGAAAACAGCATCCACCCATCCCTCGGATACGCCCTCACCTTAATATATCCCTTCCGGCTGCTCTCCCGGATACCATGCAAAATACTATTCTCCAGCAACGGCTGTAACAGCAGACGCAGCATCCGCGCCTCCATCCACTCCTCATCCACCTCATAATAAATCAGAAACCCATTCCCCAACCGATACTGCTGAATCTCCGCATACTCCTTCAAATACCGCAGCTCCTCCTTCAGCGTCACCAGCTCCAGCGGATTCGCCAGCGCATATTTCAAAAGATCCGACAGATCATGGAGAATCAGGCTGATTACCGACGTATCTTCCGCCAGCTTACGCGCCTCCAGCTCCACGGTCTGAAGCGTATTGAACAGAAAATGCGGATTAATCTGATACTGTAAGGTCGACAGCTCCATAACTTGATGGCGGTACTGCTTTTCCGCCAACTGGGTATCCAGATAGGTCGTTTTCAGGAACATATGCAGGATATTATTCATAATCACGCCGTATTCATCTTCCGGCTGCTTCTCCTCCTGTTCCGGAAAAATCCCCTGCTCCGCCTGCTCGAACAGAGCCAGCGTATATTCAATCTGGCCGAAATTCCGTTTCGTCGTAAAATAAGAAATCAAAACAGCAATCACGCAGTCCAGCAAAAAGAACAGCGCAAACATCCCAAACAACGGCAATAACTGCTTCATCCACATCGACTGCGGAATCAGCGACACCAAATAAATCTGATACGTCTCATAATAATCCACCTGCACCAGATAGCGCTCGCTCCCGATCCTCATCCAGTTCCCATCCGGAATCCCATCGGGATTTTCCAAAAGCAGAGCCTGCATCCGGCTCAAATTTCCTTCCCCAATCTGGCTTTTCGAATCCGCCGTCAAAAGATTTCCCGCCGCGTCGAACAGATACAGCCCTTCCAAAGCGTCCCCGGACATACTGTCCAGACTCTCCTGCAAACGCTTCAGATTCAGGTTCATAACAACAACGCCTTCCTGGATCAGCATCCGCCGAAAAACCGACAGCACCTTTTCCTCTTCGCCATCCCCGACCGTCCCGGCCGCAGAAATGGTTCGCAAACTGGAAATTCCATCCGTTCCCTCCGGCATGCTCCGATAAACGGACAGCCAGCTTTCATCCGCCTCTTCCAGCCTGGTCGTCTTCAGCTCCGACGCAAAATACGAATCATAACCGTCAAAATACAAATAAATCGAAGACAAGTAACTATGGGCGCTGACAACGCTGTTTAACATGGTGTTAATGCCTCGGATATAAATCGCGTCGCTGTATGAAGTCTTATTATCATTCAGAAGAATTTTTTTCAACGCCAGCATCATATTCGTGTCGTTCGCCATGCGGATCTGCTGCTGCATAACGCTGTTCACCACCAAATCCAACTGGCTGTAGACCGCTTTCAGGGAATTTTCACCCTGGACATGAAGGGCCTGCTCCGCCTGTCTCGCCATCATAATCCCAAAAAAGAAACAGGCACAGATAATCGGTATCAACAAATACCTGGCATACTGGATGGTACGCCGGATAAAAAAGCGCCGCATCATGAAGTCTCACCCTTTACCTTTTCCCGGCGATACTCGCTGGGCGTCACGCCATAGTAGCCTTTAAAAGCGCGGGTGAAATTCTTCGGGTTATCATAGCCCACATGATAGGCCACCTCGTAACTCTTACAGCGCACATCTTCCAGCATTTTGCACGCATGTTCCATCCGGATCTGAAGCAGATAGTCCGAAAAATTGACCCCGCTACGCTCCTTGAAAATCCGCGACAGATAGCTGGAGGACAGCCCTACGTGCACGGCTGCCTTTTCCAGAGAGGCGTCCTTATAATTTTCCTGCAAATAGTGAATAATTTCTTTCACGAGCACATCATTGCAGCCCTGCTCTTCCTCCTGGGAATCCTCTTCGCGCTGCCGTCCCCGTTCCCGATCCAGTTCGTCCCGGATTGCCCCAAAGCAGTTGATCAAATCCTCATAGCCGATGGGCTTCAGCAGATAATCCACCACATGATACTGCAATGCTTTCCGAAAATATTCGTAATTCTGATGGCTGCTGAACAGCACGATCCGCGCATTGCACAGTTCCGCCGCCTGACGGCAGACCTCCAGCCCATCGATGCCAGGCATTTGAATGTCGCAGAAAATAACATCCACCGGAACCGAACCGTCTTTCAGAAACTGAATAATTTCCTGGCCGGTGTGAAACTGCCCGACCACCTCGAAACCGATCTGTTTCCATGGAAAGAGGTTCGTGATTCCCTCGCAAATTTTTTCTTCGTCGTCCGCAATGATCAGATGATACATGACAATTCCCTTCCTTTTTTATGCTCTGCGTTTTCCTAACAGTTTCAGAAAGAGCCCCTGGGGCAGCTCAAAAATGAAAACGATTCCCAAAACAATGGCGACGGCATTTTTCACCGCCTGATAGCCGGTCTGCATCGCAAGGGAAAGCTGATTCGTCACAATGTAATAGGTCGTCCAATACACGCCCGCGCCCGGAACCAGCGGAAAAATTCCGGAAATCAGAAAGACCGTAACCGGACAGCGTTTCCAGACGGCGGTGAGCCTGGAGAGAAAAATAACAACCATGGTGGCGATCAGGCAGGCTTCTGCCTGGCCAGCTACGTTCGCGACTGCGCAGTAGATGCCCCATCCGGCCGCGCCGATTGCCCCGCAGTACGGATAATATTTCCGCGGAACGCCAAACAGCACGGAAAAGGCGACTGTGCCAATCATTGCCGCTAACAGTTGTCCGATCATAACCATGCACCTCCTGCCAGGCGGCCCGGCGCAAAGTCTCTCGTACCCGCCTGTCTCGCCGCTGCTTCCATCCTCATAATAACGCACCTCCCGTCAGCCGTCCGATCACCGAAATCCCCAGCCCGACCCCAATCGCAATACTCAAAAACACCAGCAGCGCATCCAGCATCCGCACCGCCCCCGAAATATAATCCTCATCCGCCACATCCCGGATCGCATTCGTAAACGCCACCCCCGGAATCAACGGCATAATCGACCCAATGATCATATAATTCAAATGTTCCCCCACGCCCGTCAGGTACATCACCGAGCAAATTACCGTCACCAGCGCGCCGCCGCCCACATTTCCCACAATCTTCGACAGATACGGCCCGCTCACCTGCAAAACATACACATAAAGAAAAAGCCCTGCCGCAAATGCCACAAGGCTGTCCCGCAGATTTCCCCCAAACAGGAAACAGAACGCCGCGCTGCCCACGCCGGACGCCAGAATCTGAGTCACCTTGCGCTTCCCCGGCATCCGTTTAATCCGCTCCAGCTCCTCCATTGCCTCCGAAACCGTGTACTTCCCCTCCGCAATTTCCCGTGAAAGCTGGTTCACCGCCGTCACCTTGTCCAAATGCGTGCCGCTCACCGGGATATGCTGAACCTTCGCAAACACCTTCTCTTTTTCGTTCCCGGCCGTCACGAAAATCCCATTGCTCAACACAAATTCATTTCCCGACTCCACCCCGTAGTGCCGGCAAATGCGCTCCATCGTTTCCTCCACGCGGAAGATTTCCGCGCCGTTTTCCAGTAAAATGTGGCCGGCCTGCAGCGCCAGCTCCATGACTTCTTTGTCGTTTTGATTTTCCACGTTTGCTTTTTCCCTTTCCGGGAGGCACGTCAGACGACGGCTTCCACCAGTATTTTCTCTCTCAGCGGAATTTCCTTCACCCCGATTTGTTTCTGTTTATTAAAATTGTAGCTAAGCATATAGCCTTTTTTCAAATGGTAATAATCCAAATAGGCGGATAACTGCTCTTCCCCTCTTTCGTTATACGCATTTCCCCGCCAAATCTTCAGCTCAATAACAAACTGCTCTCCCCGATAATCCACAATGATATCTGTACGTTCCAAATCCCGCGTCTGAGCTTCGATATAATAATTTCCAGTTCCATTAATGATCGGCTTCAGATACAATAAAAAATAACGGCGTCCTGCATCCTCCAAAAAGCTTTCTTTCTGATTTCCATACAAATCATGAAAATGTACCACGAACCGTTCCAGCGCAGCTTTCATATCCAGGCGCCCGTTCCGGATAAAGTGATTCTTCTCCTGCAAAGCCGCCTTATACATCTCATTCCCAATCGCCTCTTCCGCAAGAAACAGGTTATAGAAAACCGTCTCAAAAATCCGATTCGAAATGACCGCATTTCCTTCCAGGTTTTTGATAAACCCAAACCTCTCCGCCGCTTCGATGGACTTATTCAATGGATTATAAGGAATTCCCTTCCCCGTAAAAAGCAGCGAATAAATCATGTCCCGCAGTTCCGGATAATCTTCAATCTTATTCGTCAAAGACTCAAACAGGGAGTTCTTTTCTGACAGCAGCATTTTCACCGCTTCCCCCACACCCGCTTTCGTCCATGCAGAGCTTTTATCCGGGTAATCATTTCTTCCCGCAATCCTCTCGTCAAGCAGTTTACAAATGCGTGAAACCAAAAACGGATATCCTGACGTATACGCATAAATCAACCCGGAAATTTCCTCAATGTCCATTCCCGTCCCATAATCCGTCTCATATTCCTGCAGCATCCCAGCAATATCCTCTGCTGAAAAACTCATCTCCACCAGAAAATCCGCCGCAATATCAAAAGGAGTACACTCCTTTTGATCCCACGGGCAGTCGTCAAATGTGAGCAAGCTCCCACTTTCCTCGTTGCCTCCGTGAGTATTCCACGGACTATTCCTCCGATGCTCCTCCTCCGAACGAAATTTTCTCTTTATATTTTTCACATCATAAACCCCCGCCAAAATCACCGACCGAAAAGTCGGCGTCTCGTCACGGTCAATATAATACCCCCTCAGTTGTGCAAGAAAATCCAAAAAAACCTGATTATTCGTCGCACTGTCCACCTCATCAATCAAAAAAACAATCGGCTTTTCCACCTGCCCACACCATTTACTGAAGCACGCAAACAAAAGTGCAAGTTTCGCCTGATCTTCCCCTCCGTATGCAAAGGTCTGCAGCTCGTTCCATATCTCTTCTGACATCCTCTCCCGCAAAGCCGTCTTTTTTAAAATTTCCCTGGCTAAAGCTTCTGTAAAAGCACTCTCCTTTGCGAAATCACTGGAACTTAATTTTTGGAAATCCAAACTTAAAACAATATAATCCTTTTGAAGGAAGCGCCCCAACGCCCGCAGAGTCGTCGTCTTCCCATATTGACGCGCGCGGTTCATTGTAAAGTAATCCCCATGATCCACCATTGCTTTTATTTCAATCAATCGCTTTCCAAGATCAACCATATAGTGTAACTCTGGCTTACAGTCACCGTTTACGTTGAATATTTTGTGCACAGGCGCATACCCCCTTCCGGCTTTTCAGCCCTTCTTCTTTACCCGCTCCTGATATTCCTTCACCAACTCTTTCCTCGGCCGAATCTTCCTGCTAATCCCATACTTATAAATATCAATCCACATCTGATCTTCTTCCATCCAATCCATCACATAAAGCGCCCGATACAGCGCCACCTCCGGATCACTCTCCCTGCAATTTTCAAAGAAATACGGTACGCCCTCATCCGGCTCCGCCAACGCCACCGCAATCATCAAAACCATCTCACAAAGATTGCTTATATGCTCATTCTGATAATATCTCGACGTCGAATCCCCTTTTCCTTTCATGAATTCCGCCTTTTTTTTCGTAACCAGCTTCTTCGCCTCTTCCAAAGCCAGATACCGCACATCGCTCGTCTTCAGTTCCCCCAGCAGGACAAGCATTTTTTCCACATGCAGGCACTCCCGGCTAAGACCTCCCCCCGTCGCCCGCTCCAGCATCGCTGCTACATTCTCCCTCGTATACCCTAACGCAAACGTCCGCTTCACCACTACCTGAAAAAGCTCCTCCTGCTTCCATCCCACAGACCGGAACGGATCATCCGTAGAAAACAGATAAACATTGCATCCCTCGCACAAAACATCATACAACTCCGTCCGCAGCTCCACAGACCTCGGATAATCCGGGCTTTCCAGGGCAACCTTATCCAACGCCTTCAAAAAATCCTTTACCAGGAAACGCCATTTCGACCGCGCAGACTTCGGAACCTCCCGATTCGGCGCCAAATAATTCTGCGCATACGCATTGTCAACAAATTTCTCGATCTGGGCTCCCAGCTCCCCAAAATTCACCGCCGCTTTCGCCGCCGTTTTGGTATCCTTCCCTTCGAGAATCGCTCCAATCAAAGCGTCAACTTCTTCCTTCTGGCTTTTATTAAAATGTTTATAGCTCTCCGCAAACGCCTTTTCCAAAAGCGCGCGATCCGCCGTACTGATTAAATTCCGGAATTCCTGTATCTTCATGGCATGCCCCACCCTGTTTTTATTTATGATTATACCTGTTTTTCCCGGTTTTGTATACCACAAAAACGCAGGCCCAGCCGCCTCCGGAGCACCGCCGCAAAAAACCCTGTTGCTTTTTCCCCCGCCCTCCGTATATAATCAAAAGCAAAGAAAGGAACACACCCATGGAAATTCGAACCCTAAAATACTTCTTAATGGTCGCCCGCGAAAAAAACATCACCAAAGCCGCCCAGCTCCTTCACGTCGCCCAGCCCTCCCTCTCCCGCCAGATCATGCAGCTCGAAGACGAACTGGGCACGAAACTCTTCCACCGCGGCAAATACCGCGTCACCCTCACCGACGACGGTCTCCTCCTCCAGCGCCGCGCCCAGGAAATCATTGCCCTCGCCGACAAAACCGCCCGCGAATTCGCCCGCCAGGACGAAAACCTCTCCGGCGTCCTCTCCATCGGCAGCGGCGAATTCCACAGCTCCCGCTTCTTCTTTGAGGCCGCGGCCGCCTTCCGGGAGAAAAATCCCCTGGTAACCTTTGACATCTACAGCGGGAATTCCGACAACATCAAAGAACGGCTCGAAAAAGGCCTCCTCGACCTGGGCCTTCTTCTGGAGCCTGTGGACGTCTCCAAATACGAATACCTGCGCCTCCCCGTCAAAGAAGAATGGGGCGCACTGGTAAACGAAAGCACCGAACTGGCAGGGAAAGATGCCCTCTCTCCCCAGGATCTGGCCCATCTTCCGCTGATTTTCACCCACCGGGAAATGGTTCGGAACGAGCTGACCAACTGGTTCGGCCCCTACGCCGAACAACTCGATATTATCGGAAGCGGAAACCTGCATTACAACATGGCCGTCATGGCCCAATGCGGCATGGGAACTGTTCTGACGTTAAACCCCTGCTGCCAATATGACGGCCTGAAGTTCATCCCTCTGACCCCCAAATTAGAGAGCGTCACACTCCTTGTATGGAAAAAAGCCACGGCCTTTTCCCCCGTGACTTCCGCTTTTCTCGATCATTTCAAAAAATACGTTGAAAATTTTCACTGACATACCAAAGCGCCGCAAAATACGGCGCTTTCCATCTCATTGCAGCTCACCCCAAACCCATACTATTCCCTAACCCGGTCACAGCGAACCGTGACACGGCTGGCCCCGCCATAGGTACAGGTAAACAGCGTCAGGTCATATCCGCTTTCCGTCATGTCTTCGACAGCGGCGGGCGCCAGCACCTCCACGGCATCCACCGCATAATCCCATACCGTTCCATCCATCCCAGTAAAAAACACCTGGTCGCCTTCGGACAGACAGGACAGCGAACCAAAATGGCGGGCATAATTATGTGCGGCAATGACGAAATTTCCGGCCTTTGGAGAGCCTGCATAACGGCACGGGGCGGTTTTCAGCCGGGTGTAATCCCATTCGGACATGACCGGCAGTTCCACGCCGATCGCCGGGATGGAAAGATACCCGATATAGGCATAACCGTCAATTATCACTTCCGGCATCGCAGAATCATAAGGATCCGTAACGGACGTTTCGTCCTCCGTACCCCTCTGCCGGGTTTCCTCCGCCATTTTCTCCGTCATCTCCTCCGCTATTTCTTCCAGCATTTCCTCCATAATATATTCCGCACGTTCCCCGGCCTGCCTGTCCTCCTGCTGATTCCGAGAAAAAAGGAACAGCGCGGCCAGTATCAACGCTGTTCCCAAAACCATGCAGACGATTCCCGCCTTATTTCTCATCGTTACCTCCGTCCAAAACGCAGAGCCCATCCGGCTAAAAACAGCGCCATACCCAGAATCGCCAGCACCGGCACCGGCCAGTTCAGTTGTCCTGTCTGGGGGAGTGTCGGTTCCTTTGGTTTTTTCGGCTCTGTCGGTTCCGTCGGTTCCGTCGGTTTTGTTGTACTGGTCAGCTCGACTTTACCCTCCGCATTGATTTCATACAGATAAGTTCCATTCTCATTCATGGGAACGGAGACTAAAAAAGGAGTCAACGGTTCGTAGCCGTCGGAGCTTTCCGTCTGGGCAATGAGGTAAAGCCCCAGTTCCAGATTAGAAAATACCGCCTTGCCGTTCTGGTTCCCTGCAATGCTGTATGCCGAAATCTTTTCTTTTTGCACAAAAGCAGCGACAGCCCCCGCCAGTTCCGCGGAGTCAATCTCTTCATAACTTCCGGTAAACCCTTCCATGGCGTCGGTCTTTACAAAACTGTAATCGCCGTCGTCCTCCTGAATTTCACCCACCCGGTACGCCGTCAGGACGCCGCCTGATACGGCGCTGCCATTATACTTCATCTCCACAGTAACCGTACCTTTCCTGTCCTCGTCCGGCACTTCATGGGCGCAGGCGGCAGCGGAAACGCCGCACAACAGACACAAAGCCAGCAGCATCGAAAAGATTGGCTTTATTTTCTTCATAGGTTCGTCCTCCTTTTCTTATTTTTCCTGCGGGCGCTGACGAGCAGGACTGCCAGCAGGATCAGCAGCATAGGAACCGCCACGATAGGCGCTGCAATCATTGGTTCAATCTGCTGGGCGTCCGCTGTTACCCGGACAGTCCGGGTTTCCTGCTGGTTCTCCACCCTATGGCCCCGGACCAACAGCCGGTGGGTATTAATGCCATAAGGCGTACAGGTAACCAATGTGCAATAGTCCATGCCCTCCTCAATTTCCAAATCGTCTGTCTCGTCTGGCTCAACAATCCGTATCTGATCCACTTCATAGGTCAGCGTCTCATCCAGAATGCGCAGGATAAAATTGTCGCCGTTCTCCAGCTTGTCGAGGTCGGTAAAAAGCTTTGCGCTGGGCAATCCTCGATGGCCCGACAGAACGCAGTGGGTGCTTTCACCGCCCACCGGCAGGGAGGTTCCTTCGATGTGCCCCACCGCAATCTGAAGCACGGCCTCATCCACGCCATGGTAGATCGGCAGGGAACAGTCAATGGACGGTATTTCGATATAGCCAATGATCCCGTTGCCGGAAACGTTCAGCAGGCTTTCATATTCCGCCCGTTCCTCATCCGAGAGCTTGTAACGATCCTCTTTTGTAAGCAATGTTTGATTATAGGCCTCTGCGTCCTGCCAAAGCTGTTCGTAACGCTCATTATCCAGAGCCGCCACCTGCCCGGCATACTCCGTGATGGCCTGTGACTGATGCAGCGAGTTCCAATAATCGCTGGCCGTGGGATAGATCAGCATGGACAATCCTATCAGAAAAACCAGTATTAAGAGAATCGTGGAAATGCTGCTTTTCTTCATGCGGAATCCTTCCTCTCCAAAAACGATCCCGCGCCGTCGGACTTCGTTTTCACTTTCTGTGCGCCGCGTTGGCCTTCCTGGCGGGTAGGGCAATGTTCTATCTGTCAGGAAGACCGGGGAGGGGAGGCCTCCCCGGCGTATTTGGGTTAAATCTTTTTACTTTTTCGCGCTCATGCGTTTTTTGGTGATGAGCAGAACGGCTGCGCCTATCACCAGAATGGAACCGATCACATAAAAGATGGTGGTTCCTATGCCGCCGGTGGTGGGGAGTTCGGAGCCGGACTGGTTGTTCACTTTAGCGGTAACAGTAGACAGGGTCATTGTCTTGCCATCGGTAGCGGTAGTAGGCTCAATTTTTACCTCGACATCTTTGCTCAGCTTATTATAGCCGTTAGGCGCTTTTGTCTCGCGCAAATAGTAGGTATCGGCATCCAGGCCGGAAATCGCAATCTTACCCTGAGTGTCAGTGGTCTGGACAGTATTGGTCGGCCAGGTGATATTTCCATCATCGCCAGCGGCCGGAACATCCACCCATTCCGTGAGCTTTCCGTTTACGATAGTTGCAACCTTATTCTTAGTTCCGTTAGCTTCTTTCTTCAACAGGACAAATTCCGCGCCCTCCAAGGGCTTTGTAGCATCGCCGTTGCTATACTTCAGGATATCAAAGCTCCATGTGTAAGTAATAGTCTCACTGCCCGGAGTTTTCGTGGTCTTTCCCTCTTCGCCATATTCAATATTGCTAGTATTTGGATTACCGGCACCGCCCACAACAGCTTCGGAATTCACAGTTGCCGAGTACCCCACATACACGGTGGTAGAATCATCGTTCAGACCGTCCAGATAAGTCTGCTTAAAGAAAACCTCAAAAGTGCAGCCATCCGTCGGACCGGTGGTTACGGTATAGTTGGCACTGTCAAGCTTAGTGGTCATATCCGCATCGGTGTAAACCTCGACGCTTTCAGCATCCAGAGTCAGGCCTTTGCTCATGGTGTCGTGGAAAGTCACGTTCTCGGAACCCTTAGGCAGGGTGATGGTGCTCTTGAAGTTCACGGTCTGGCCGATATCGGCGTCGTTCACGCTGCCATAATTACTGTTTGAATCTTCCTCAACTTTTTTTTCGTTGGTAGGCGCGGCGTTCTTCTCTTTGATGATCGCTTCGGGATCAGTAGTGTTCAGGGAGCACAGCGTTCCCAGGGAAGAATCCAGCAGATAATAGCCCAACTCCAAGTTATCGAAAGTAACCGTCGTTGTAGTTGCCGTTGTACTTCCCTGACTTGTAATTGAATTTGAGTTTTCAGAGGCGTATTCCTGTGCAGCTTTTGCGAAAGCAGCCACACCTTCGCCTCCCACCCAGGTCACATAGCTATCATAGCCCTGCGTATCAATATAGACGTAGGGTGCACCCGCACCACCCGTTTCAAAAAATCCTCTCCAGCCCTCGACAACTTTGTAAGCATAGTTACCGTCAGCATATTCCACACTGTCGTCCAGCTCCAGTAGTTTATAAATGGTGTAGGTCTGACCTTCAACAGCGTTCTCAACGGTAATTTTTCCGGTTGTGGTCGGCTGCCCCTCTGCGAAAGCAACTGCGGATATGGACAGAACCATAATCAGAGCCAGCAGCAGACTGGCAATTTTTTTTGTGTTTTTCATCTCTTTCCATCCTTTCTATTAAGTTTAGATATATAACTACTCACTGCCACGTATCAAAAAGATGCGAAATCCTCCTTCCTGCCCTTCTTTCTATACCATAGGAATAAGCTTGTACCGATGACCAGCAATCCTCCCGTCGTATACGGAACCGTTCCAGTGCCGCCCGTTTCCGGCAGTTCGTAACCTTCCTGCGACTTTGCATTCGAAATTTTAAAATTAATCTCGTTTGGATTATGCACGAAAGCAAGTGTTGCTTTATAGGAGGATTCTGGGCCGTAGGCATCACCATAATCATCACATTTCTTGTCCTTATTATCATCATTACAGAACCAGAAATAGTGCTTGTTTTCGTCAAGCGTGTAACCTGGCGGCGCTTGAATCTCCTTCACGTAATACAGCACATGCTCCTGCAGCGTTACATTTTCCACCGAATTCGTTACGATTTGTATAATGCCGTTTTTATTAAGCGTCCTGTCGTAGACGGAAGTATAGTTCTTCACGAAACTTTCCGTTTCCTTACCGTTTTCGTCAGTACCAATCTCGTACAGCGCGAACACCGCGTCGTTCAATCCTTGATCCGTATCTTCATCATATTTCTGCAGTGTGATTCCATATCTTTGCCCTGTAATCATAGCCTCAGGCGTATTATAAACATCGCCGTCCACCATATAGGTTTTCCCGTTCAGCGTAATATCGGCACTGTTTTTATACGTCGCATCTCCGCTAACCGTAGCTTCATAGACCAGCGTGTACTGATACGGACCCAGGGCACTTTTCCACAGCGTTATTTCGAGAACATTTTTTTCTCCCTGCTTGTAGATATACGTATAATCCATTTCCTTTGTGAGGGTTTCAACAATACCAGCGCTGTTCGTTCTGAAAACCTTGAGGGTTGAAGGGATGAAATTCAGCGCTCCTGTCATCGTATCTGTGATGGTCACTTCCTGATTACTATTGGACAAATTCGCCTTGCCTTCGTTGACAGTGATGGTGTATTCTGCCTGATAGCTGTTATCCTCATCCGGCTCTTCGGTTTGCTTCTTGGTAAATTCACCAGGGATGTCAATGTCTGCCGTGTCTTCGTCCTGAAGAACGCTTTCGAAAGTTTCTCCCATTTTTTGTTTATTGTTCAGCTCCGCCTTGTTCTGGAGAATGGCATCCATACCGCCGTATGTTTCGGTCAGCTTGTTGTTCACCGGGGTGGAGTAATGGAAAGTAATGACCGTATCCTCGGTAAGGCTCCAGCAGCGGCAGAAATTTCCGTCGCCGTCTGTTTTTCTATCATAGCACCCCGTGGTGCCTTTCCAGTTCCAGGTAGCACAGTTCTCCTCGGTACATTTGCACTGTGTATAGAAATCGATCTGCTGGATATAAGTAACACCAGCCTCATCCGCTCCCGACCAGGTGGGACGCCAACAGATGACTGCGTTCTTGGCCTCGTCCGTACCGTATTTAGGAACCGTAAACGCCGTACTATCCCCGATTTTTGCGGTGACAGTCACGTTGTTTAGAGGGTTCTCCCAATGGGTGGATTTACTTCCCTCAAATACCCGCAACGAGTCATACACATACCAGAAATAGTTGAACTTATCCCCCGTGGAGCCGGGGATCGTCACCGTCAATGTCCAGTCGATGGTATCATTGGCATATAGGTCGTTCCCCTCGCCGCCTTCTTTATGGCTGTACTCAACGGTTTTGACGATTCCAGCACCGATGATTTTACCGCCGTTGTCGATTTCCGCGTTTTCTTCCGCTCCGTCAATCGCAATCTTGTTTTTGTACAGGTGAGATCCTTCGCCCAAATCCGACCTTACTGTACTGGTGTAGCTAAAATAATAATACCAATTTTCGTCGCCCAGAGTGATTTCCTTGTTGCAATCAGTACAACTAATTTTCTCCGGCATAATATAGGACCAGCCCGTATCTGTCCAGGTCAGATTCGCATCTCCCTCCTTTACCGTCCAGGAGTGACCAGCTCCAATCGTTTCAAATCCGGTGCTGCGGCTGTCATGGCCATTGTACTGATAAGCCGTAAAACAGATGCCCTTTTTCTTATCGTCTTCGGTATAATAATGGGTATCGGTGGTGGTAATGGTATCGGTCAGCTTTTGGCCAACAATCTTTGATTCTGAATGGCCATAGATTTCCGAACCCCACGCGATTTTCCCTGTTCCAAAATCGGTTCCGCTGTCTGACGCCCATTTGGAAACCTTAGTTTCTGATTGGTCTTCGTCGCGCTTGACATTGACCGTGATGTTCCCATCAAACTTAATCGGCTCATCCGTATAGTCAAATTTATACGCTACGTCGGCAACCAGGGTAACATCAGAAAAATTGGTTATGTTCTCATTGATGTCAAAAATCATCCACCAGCTATCGCTGTCGTCTCCTTCTCTCTGAAAATACCATTCTCCTACGTCCGTTTCTTTGTCATTATTGTCCGTAAGAGTTAATCTTTTTCCCTGATTCCAGTCAACATCCGTTGTAGAAAGAAACGAGACATAATACCTGCCCGGTTTCATACCGTTTGTCGCCGGCCCATAGAAAATACGGATATTATACTCTTCTCCGGCGATAACGTCATACGACCCGTCCGAATTAGGTTTAATTTGTTGGCTTCCTTTGGATATAATGATCCCTGCGTCGACACCATTATCCTCCGCATATTTGAAAAGCCTTATTAGACCCGTTGTCTCCGTTTCCCCCGACAGCGTCTGTACACTCCACAGCGGTTCCAGTTCCATAAGCTTTACGGCATTGGTAACTTTCCGTTTCTGCGCTTCGCTCAGGGCTTCATAAGCTTCATGAGCTGCTTTTGCCCGGACAACCACCTGCGCCAGATAAGCGTCATATCCGTCCTCATCTCCCGCCTTGCCAAAATCAGCCAGCGTATTCCCGATTTCCTCCGGCGTCGGCAGGGCGTTAATCAAGGCGATAACTTTATCCACCTGTGCCTGTTCCTCAGCGGTTAGTTCTGTCTCCGTCTGTTCTTCTTCGGTCTGCGTTTCCTCTTCGGTCT
>JAUNPS010000050.1 GCA_030536575.1 Eubacteriales bacterium
TTTCGGATCAACGAAAAACTCCTCAATGGGGAACAGGGCCATGCCCTAACAAAGAGAGCGCAGACCCTGTCTATAGGCCTGCGCTTCGCGCTTTTTTACATTTCTTTATAGGTTCCTTCGATATAATCCGGCTTCTGATTCTTAACAATTTTCACTGTAAAGAACACCACGATAAAGTTCAGAAGTCCTTCCAGCAAAAGGGCAATCCCCAGAACCCGCATCAAAACCTGCGCGCCCCGGAAGGGATTTATGATCAGCAGCAGCCCAAACGCCCCTGCCGCAATCGCAGCAATCAGGATCAGCCACCATTTCTCGATTCCAAAACGTTTCGCGTCAATGGTTATCTGAAACTTAAACATCGCATCTGCCAGAATCACGATTCCGATTAACAGGGTCAGCAGATTCACCGCCGCAAACCGATGCGACAGGACAACGACACCCAGGAGCACATCCAGCATCCCAAAAGCCAGATCATAGGTGAACGCCAGCCGGAACAGGTCTCTGGAAAAATAGCCTGCCATCTTGAAAATTCCATAAACGATCAGAAGCACTCCTACCACCCAGCAGAGTAAATCCAGGGAAATATCCGGATACACGATTAAGAGGATTCCCAGGATGCAAAAGACTGCCGACAGGATCAGATAACCGGTTTTCGCGGTTTTTACAAGTGAGTTTGATTTCATTGTTCCACGTCCTTTCCGTTCCTTTCTATATCTTCGTTTTACACGAAAACAGAAGATTCGGAAATGGACAGAAAAAAGGAACTGTCCCGTTTTCAGACATTTTTCTGATTTTAACTGATTTTCGCGGCGCTGCGTGCAATGGCGGTGAGGGTGGCGCCTTCGAAGAGCTCGCAGAAGCGTTTCATTTCGTCCATGAGGCCGGGTTTCATGCCGTCTTCCATCCAGGCCAGGGTGGTTCCGATGATAACGTTCCGATAATGATTGATAATAATCTGCCGGTCCTGACCATAGAACTGGCAGCCTTTTGCGACGTCGGAGACGAATACGTCTGCGCAGTAAGAGGCGATTCTGATGAGGTATTGTTCGAAAGTTTCCCGGCTGCCGGAGTGGTAAAGGTGCATGGCGGCATTTTTGTTTTTCAGGGCAAAATCGAGGGCGACTTCCAGGCATTCCGGGAGGGTGTCCAGTTCGCGCTGTTCGGACATGATGCGGTCGACTTCGGTTTTCAGGATTTCTTCGACGAGGGTGGGGATGTCGGCGAAGTGGTAGTAGAAGGAATTGCGGTTGATGCCGCAGTCTTCGACGATGTTTTTTACGGTGATTTTGTTCAGGGGCTTTTCGTTCAGAAGTTTGACAAAGGACTGAATGATGGCCTGGCGTGTAAATGCAGTCATGGATATTTCCTCCTAGCATATGAACTGTCCTTATGCTATAACGTTTCCGCAAAAAATGTCAAGCAGAAGTTGCATTTTCCTCTCATCTGCATTATAATAACAATGTCGCCAGTTCCGGGAGGAGTGCGGTTTCGCCCGTATCGGAGGTGTCCGGTCTCACACAAATTTATCCCGGGAACACGCTCCGGCTGGGGACTTTAAAAAATCCTGTGAGAATGAATATGAAGAAAAAAGACCCGAAATATCCTGGCCCTTATGGAAAAAACCTTCCTTCTCCACAGGGCCGTTTTGCTAAAAAAATATGTAAGCTTTTGCTGCCGCTCCCGACAGTCCTCGCCGTAGTCGTGTACGGTGCGATTCTGGTTGTCACTCTTCCGGAAACGGAGCCGCAGCTTTCTGTTTTTCTGGACATTGGCCGCAGGCTGCTTTGGACTTGGGCCGCGTCGGAAGCCCTCTGCGGGGTTTCCTGGCTGATCTGGAAGCTGGCGGACCTGCTGTTCTCCCTTCCGGGGGCGAAAGTGGTCACTTCGCTGCTCTATTTCGCCGCGGTTGCCTTGCTTTTGATGTATGGACTGCCGCAGTTTTCGTTCCGCCTTGCTCCCGTCGCCTCGTGTCTGGCCGCAGGGGTCTACACCCTGTATTTCCTGGTGCTCGCATCCAGGAAAAAGCCGGATCTGGCTCACCTGACCGGGGAAGAATTTGAGAAATACTGTGTGAAAGTCCTGAAGAAAAATGGTTTCCGCCACATCCGCCGAACCGGAGGAAGCGGCGACCACGGCATTGATATTCTCTGCCGGAAGCGTTTCCGCCAGATCGCGATCCAGTGTAAATGCTATTCCGGCAGCGTTGGGAACAGCGCCGTCCAGCAGGCTTACACCGGAAAAGACCTCTATCAGGCCGACCTGGCCGTGGTCATGACGAATTCCTTTTTAACACAGCAGGCCAAGCGGGAAGCCGCCCAGCTTGAGGTAATTGTTTGGGATCGCCGAAACTTTGAAAGCAATGAATTCCCGATTAAGTAAGACGCCTGAGAATGCCAGGCGTTTTTCTTTTTCCAGCCGCGCGGCGCGCAAAGCTCCCCCGCCCCTGGCCGCCCAGCGGCCCGGCTCCAGCCGCATCCACACTTTTTGCCGCCCGCGCGCCCCGCCTCCTCACTTCCACTCCGCCGGATACGTCACATACAAAAACCGCGCCTTCCCCGGAACCGAAAACTGAATCCTTGACCCCTTCGGAATCAAAATCACCTCCCCCGGCCCTGCCGTCACCTCCCCCGCCTCTGTGCGGATTGTCAGCACTCCCTCGATCACATAATCAATCTCGTCATAATTCAGCGTCCACGGAAACGTCGTCCTTTCCATCTCCATCACCCCGCACCCAAGCCTTGGACTCTCCTCCAGCGTAAACAGATCATGCGTAAAAACCTGATCCGCGGGATTTCCCGTATCCAGCCTGTCCGCAGGCGTCACCTTCACTTCCGGCACCTTGACCTTCAAGATTCCGCCCGCTCTTACTGCCGTTTCCTTACCGACGGCTTTTCCAAGCTTCTCCGCCAAAATCTCCGCAATCATTGCTTCAATCGTTTCCCGGTTCATTTCCACCTGTCATCTCCTCCTCTCCCTGGCGCGCAAGCAGCAGCGCCACTCCCACCGCCGTAACTCCGCCCACCAGCTTTCCCACAATCATCGGAAAAATCAATTCTTTCTTAAACCCTGCCGTAAACCCCAGATGATCCCCAAACACAAACGCCGCCGAAACAGCAAACGCCACATTCAAAATTTTCCCTCTCCTGTCCATATCCTTCATCATCCCAAACATCGGAATACTGTTCGCCAGACTGGCCACCATCCCCGCAGCCGCCACCTCATTCATCCCCAACGCCTTCCCAAGCTTCATAAGCGGCTTCGCGAACAATTTCGTAATCACAAAAACCAGAGGAAACGCGCCCGAAAGCACAATCGCAATCTCCGCAACCACCTCAAAACCTTCACTGATCGGATTCATCCCCGGAATCAGCGCAATCCCGGTCAATGCCTCAATAATTCCCACACCAAGCCCCAGCGTAATCACCGCCACGACAAATTTTCCAAAATACGTAAACCCTTTAATCATTGCCCCTTCAAATTTCCACAGGCCAAGGGCAATCAACACCGCAAACAAAATAATCGGAAGCAGGTTCCGCAGGATCATCCCAACCGGATACCCCGCAGCCAGTCCGCCCGCAAACGCCCCGACCGGGATCGTAATCACCCCTGCCAGAACGCCCGTCGCCAAATATTTTCGGTCTTCCTCTTCGATAATCCCAAGGGCCACCGGAATCGTAAACACCACCGTCGGCCCCAGCATTGCCCCCACGATCAGCCCGCCAAAATCCCCAGCCTCCTCCGTAAGTGCCAGCGCCTGCGCAAGCGGCGCGCCGCCCATATCATTGGCCAGAATCGAGCCCGCAAACATCGCCGGATCGGCTCCGAGAAGCCCAAACAGCGGCACCACCACCGGTTTTAACATATTGGCGATCACCGGCGCCAGCGCAATAATTCCCACCATGGACAGCGACAGCGCCCCAATGGCCTGAATTCCTTCCTCAAACTTCTCTCCCAGTCCGAACGGATTCCCAAAAATCCGGTCAATCGCTCCCAAGGCGGAAAAAATCACCATGAGATATATAATCGCTTCATTGATACTCATTCCAGGTCTCCTTTCCCGGCAGATCCAGGGAATCCAGAATCCCCACCACCGCGGCGTCCACAGGCGCCTTCCCGTCCCCGACCGCCATCCTGGCCGCATTTCCCCGGCACACCAGCACCAGGTCGCCGCAGCCCGCGCCCGTCACATCCGCCGCCACGAGCAGGGACTCCCGTTCCTGCCCAAATTGCTTCATTAAATTGATGACCAGCAGCTTCTGACCGCTGATCCCCTCATCCTTTTTCGTCGCCCAAACCATTCCGATTACCCTGCCGATTTCCAAGCGCTCACTCCTGTCTCCTGATTTCCAGGTTGTGGTTCGTCAGATAGTCCAGGGCCAGGGGCGTGATCAGCGTCTTCTTTCCGATCAGCACCGCTCCGATCCCATTTCCCCGCACACGGTTTAAATCCGCCTCCTTCAGCACCCGGATTCCGGTCAAATCCATGCAGTTTTTCTCCGGAAACGCCGCCTGCCTGGGTTCTTTTCGCCGGATTTCCGAAATGTCTGAAATCAGCTCTGCACCGTAGGTCATAAGTGTCCGCTCATATGCCTGGTAAAGACCGTACAATGGCTTAAACGCCGTATCCCGGTAACTCCGGTATTCCAGCCCTTTTTCCAGGATATAGACCTTCTTTCCCTTCAGGAGAGCGGACAACAGGCAGGACGCCTCCGCATTGCCAGGATTTCCAAGCGCCGCCTGAACCATCCCTTCCACGGAAAGCCGGGCGGCGATCACCAGGTCGAACGGTTCCGCTGCAATCTGATACATGGAGCGGATCTCTTTTTCTTCCTCCGGAAGCAGTTGGCCGAGGATGGCCGCCTTTGGCGCTTCCAGTCTCCTTTTCAGCTCCGCAAGCACCTCTTCTGCCAAATGTTCTTTTTTCCAATCTCCCAATGCGGCCACCTTCATCCCCTGACAATCCTGCAAAGCGTCCCCTTCTGGAACCCGCAGGCGTTTGCCTCGTCATAATCAATGTGCACGTAAGTCTGAAACTCCTCGCTGACCCTGGCGATAGTGTCCTCGAAGATCACCGGACGGCTTCCGAAAACCTTGATTTTCACGGGCTCCCGATCCTGCACGTGAAACCTTTCGGCGTCCTGAGGCGTGATGTGCAGATGACGTTTCGCAATGATCACGCCCTCTTCCAGGGTAATCTCCCGTCCGCCCGCGCTGATTTTGATTCCGGGGCTTCCCTTCAGCTCGCCGCTTAAACGCACCGGCGGGTCGATTCCCAGCGCCAGCGCGTCGGTCTTCGAAATTTCCGCCTGGCTCTGGCTTCGCTCCGGCCCAAGCACGACCACATTGGAAATGCTCCCTTTGGGGCCGGTCAGCGTCACCCGCTCTTTGCACACGAACTGGCCCGGCTGGGAGAGTTCCCGCACCCGTGTCAACTGGTAGCCCGTTCCGAACAGGGCTTCCACATCCTTCCGGCACAGATGCACGTGCCTGCCCGACGCTTCCACTTCGATGAACAGGCGTTTTTTCAGCTCGCCCATCACTGCCTGGACAATCTGCTCCGTCTGTCCCATTGCTTCCGCCATCGGTTATGCCTCCGAAACACTGGTTCCCGGCCCGGTTTTTCCACTGTCCGGCAGGATCACGTCTACTTCCGTATGGGGTCTTGGGATCACATGCACGGAAATCAGTTCGCCCACCCGTTCCGCTGCGGCAGCTCCGGCGTCTGTGGCGGCTTTGACTGCGCCCACATCCCCGCGTACCATCACCGTTACAAGGCCTGCACCGATGGATTCTTTTCCGACTAGAGTTACGTTTGCGGCTTTCACCATTGCATCAGCGGCTTCGATCGCGCCTACCAGCCCTTTTGTCTCGATCATTCCCAGTGAATTTGTATTTGCCATGTCCAGTTACCTCCTGATTATAAAAGTTCTTTTAAAATTCGCTCTACAATTGCCTCAATGGCCTGTGCGTCCGCACATACGTTCCCGGTTTGATTCGCTTCCGCGCGCAAATCCTCAAGCCCTCTGGTTCCGAAAGCGACCCGTTTGATGTTGATCAGATCCATGGGGCCAATGTTATTGGAAGAAGAACTTCCGCCCACGGCTCCGCATCCCAGCGTCAGCGCGGGAAACAGGTTTGTGGTGGCCCCGATTCCGCCCAGCGCGCCGGGCGTATTTACTAGAAAACGGGACGCCGGAATTGCCAGTGCAAATTTCCGGATCAGTTCCTGATCTCTGGCGTGCATGGAAAAGGTGTGGCCTGCGCCCTCCAAATGCAGGATCTCGACGCAGCGTTCCAGCACACGCTCCGTGTTTTCCTCCACAAACATCCCCAGAATCGGCGCAAGTTTTTCCCTGGAATAAGGCGCGTCATGGCCTACCTTCGTTTCTCTTCCCACCAGCACTCTCGCGTCTTTGGGAATCCCGGCCAGCCCCGCATATTCCGCGATCTGCGCGCAGGTCTTTCCGACAATCATCGGATTCATTGTCCCGTTTGCCCGCAGGATGAACTTGGCAAGCTGTTTGGACTGGTCTTCATGCATCAGATACGCGCCCTGCCGTTTCAGCTCCTCTGTGACGGTCTGTTCCATGCTTTTTTCGATGACAATCGACTGCTCCGATGCGCAGATCGTTCCATTGTCAAAGGTTTTGGAATCCAGGATGTGTTTGACCGCCCTCTGCACATCCGCGCTTTTATCGATAAAGGCCGGGCCGTTTCCGGCTCCCACGCCGATGGCGGGTGTTCCGGAGGAATAGGCGGATTTTACCATTGCGCCGCCTCCGGTGGCCAGGATCAGGGCGGTGTTGGGATTGCCCATCAATTCTTTCGTCGCCTCCATGGTCGGGATGCTGACTGCGGAAATGGCGTTTTCAGGCCCTCCGGCCTTTTTCACCGCCTCCGCCAGGATTTCCACGGTGTGGAGGATGCATTTTTTCGCGCCGGGATGCGGTGAAAAAACGATGGCGTTTCCGCCTTTCAATGCAATCATTGCCTTATAGATCACCGTCGACGTGGGGTTCGTGGAGGGCACCAGCCCGGCGATCACCCCGACCGGAACGCCCACATCCCAGACCCGGTTCTCCCGGTCTTCCCGCAGAATCCCCACCGTTTTCTGATCCTTCACCGCCTCATAAACCGTCCTGGCCGCGAACTGATTTTTCAGGATCTTATCCTGCCATTTTCCGAAGCCCGTCTCTTCCTGGGCTTCCTTTGCCAGCTCCTCCGCGTGGGCGGCTCCGGCATCGCTGACGGCTTTCACCAGCCGGTCAATCTGCTGCTGATCCATCCGGGCTAATGCCGCCTGGGCTTTTTTCGCCCCGTCCAAAAGGTTCCTCGCCTCCTGGACGGACAGCAGGTCTTTGTCTTTTAATTCCATGTTCTGCCTCCTATTCGTACTCCCTTGGATTTTCCGCTACGGCGCGGACGGCCTGGGCGAAGGCGCTGCAGGCCGCCTTGCAGGCGGACTGGCTCCCGGTCAGAAGCCCGCCGCCGAAATTTGTCTCCGAAGGCGGCCCGTAAAAGGCCGCGATCTGTACGTCTGCCGCTTTCAGCGCCGCATCCAGCCCGTAAACCGCTTCCAACGGCGGCGCGATCAGGTAGGCCAGCGCTTCCCCTTCCCGGATTCCGGCCATTTTCGAGAGGTAGGAGCCTGTCCTGGAAACCGTGTGCGCATAGTAAACGATGGAATCATCCTCATTTGCGCTGATAAAACAGGCTCCATTCTCCATGAACTGAATCACGGTGCTCAGGCCGCTTCGGATTTCCGCCGGACTGGGGCCGCCCAGTATCCCGATCACCTCTCCCGCCAGCTTCGTGCTGGCATTTCCGGCCCCGGCGTACATGGAGCGGGCATAGACCACTTCCACATCCGCGTCCTTGGTCGCTTCATCCAGGGCCGTATACGTCACGTCGTCCATATCTGCCGTCAGGATTCCCACGCTTTTGTGCCGGGGCTCCAGTTTCAGGGCCTGGGCCAGGTCAGGGCTTACGTTGGAGATCATGCGGATTCCGAGGATATGAGGGCGCAATTTGTCGTTTTTCATTGGCTGCCTCCTGCTTCTGTTTTTAAATCCACGCCGGAGGCCTTTTTCTCCAGGATTTTCCGGATGACTTCCGCGGCGTGTGCGCCGGCTTCGACTGCGGTGGTGCCGCCCCGATGGATGTTGCTGATGACCGTCCGTTTGGCCTCCGGCAGGCCGTGGCGGGGCTGATAGGCAATGTAGGCGGACATAGATTCCGCGGTCACAAGGCCGGGCCGTTCGCCCACCAGCATGCAGATCACGTCGGCTCCGGTCACTTCGCCTACCGCGTCCATTGCGCCGACACGGGCGTATTTGATGAACAAAATGGGCGGAAGGGTAATCTGGTACATCTGGAGCCCCTGACACAGGGCCGGGATCATATCCTCCACATTTGCTTCAATTGCGGAGGAGGAGAGGCCGTCGCCCACGATGACCAGGACTTTGGGGTGCTCGCCGCAGGTCTTACGGATGACTTCCAGTTCTTCGCCCGGAAAACGCCTCCCCAGATCGGGGCGGGTCAGGTATTCGTCTTTGTCTTTGCACAGGGTTTTGACGAAAACGAAGCCGTTTTTCTTGATAAATTCTTCGGAAACGTCGCTGAATACGGCGTCCTGGGCGGCGGCGTGGTCGGCGCGCACGCGGAGCATGGTGGCTGTCCGGTATCTGGCGCCGGCTTTGCCGATACCGAGACGGGCGGGGGTTTTGGCTTTCATAGCCAGGTAGCCCTCCGGGTCTTTGGGGTTTTTCACCAGGAGCTGGGTGCGCAGGTTGATTTGGGTGATATCGTCCAGGCAAACGCCGCTGTCTGGTTCTGAGCCTTCCTTCTTCGCCGACGTGTATGGGAGCTGCGCCGTACTCTCGGCGGGGCCGGACGCATTTCGCGGATGTGCCGGATTCCCGGCTGGATCTGATGCATTTCGCGGCCGTGCCGGATTTCCGGCCGAGTCTGTCGCATTCCAGGGCCGCTCCGCATTGCCCGGAGTTCCTGACATATTCCAGGGCCGCTCCGCATTGCCCGCGCTGCCCGCCGCATTCTCTCCGCGCAGCACCCGCTCCATCACCTGCTCTACCAGCGCTTTTAATTCCACATCATTCATCTTCCATCCTCCTCAAAACAGTACCGAAGCATCCCCGGCTTTCGCCGTCAGCCTGCCCCGCTCATCCACAAATCCCATCTTCATCAGCCACTCCTGAAACGGCCGGATCGCCGTCAGCCCGAAAATCTCCCGCAACGCCGCCGTCTCATGAAATCCCGTGGTCTGATAATTCAGCATCACATCGTCCCCATGGGGAATTCCCATAAAATAATTACACCCGGCGGCCGTCAGCAGCACCGCCAAATCCTCAATCGTGTTCTGATCCGCCTTCATATGATTCGTATAGCAGGCATCGCACCCCATCGGCACCCCGGAAAGCTTCCCCATAAAATGATCCTCCAGCCCGGCCCGGCTCACCTGCCGCCCGTCATAGAGATACTCCGGCCCGATAAAGCCCACCACCGTATTCACCAGGAACGGCGAAAAATGCTTTGCAAACCCATAACACCGGGCCTCCATCGTCACCTGATCCGTATCAAAATGGGCCTCCGAGGAAAGCTCCGATCCCTGCCCCGTTTCAAAATACATGACATTCGGCCCGCAGGCCGTCCCTCTGGAAAGCGCAAGCTGCCTGGCCTCCTCAATCGTCTCTGCATGGAATCCAAACGCCGTATTCCCCTTCTCCGAACCTGCAATAGACTGGAAAATCAGATCCGCAGGCGCGCCCTTTCTGATCGCCTCCATCTGCGTCGTCACATGGGCCAGCACACAGGTCTGGGTGGGAATTGAAAACTTCTGTTTCGTCTCCTCGAACCGCTTCAGAATCCGCGCAACGCTCTCCGCCGAATCATCCACCGGATTCAGCCCCAAAAGCGCATCCCCTGCTCCATAAGTCAGCCCTTCCAGCAGTGAAGCCAGAATTCCGTCCGGGTCGTCCGTGGGATGGTTTGGCTGAAGCCTGGACGAAAGGGTTCCCTCCTCGCCGATGGTCGTATTGCAATGGGCCGTGATCCGGATTTTCCGCGCCCCATAGACCAGATCCATATTCGACATCAATTTTGCCACGGCCGCCACCATTTCCGAAGTCAGGCCTCTGGAAATCCGCTTAATCGCGTCGCCCGTCGTCTCTTCGTCCAGAATCCATTCCCGCAGCTCTGCCACGGTCATGCCCTTGATCTCCTGATAAATCGGTTCGTTTAAGTCGTCCTGAATGATCCGGGTGACTTCGTCCGTCTCATAGGGAACTGCCGGATTGTTCCGCAGATCCTCTAACGTAATCTGTGAGAGGACAATTTTCGCCGCAACCCGCTCTTCCGCGTTTTCCGCGGCCAGGCCCGCCAGCTTGTCCCCGGATTTTTCCTCGTTCGCCTTCGCCATCACCTCTTTCAGCGAGCGAAAGCTGTAAACATGCCCGAATAGTTTCGTTTTTAGAATCATGTCTTCCTCCGTTCTGATACGCGTGAAATCCTGGCATCCGCCTCATTTCCGCGCAAATTTTCTTTCCCTTCCACAACATCGCGGCGGTATTTCCTTTCATACCACCCAGGCCGCTTCCCTCGTCTGTGCTATCCGTGAAATACCAGCGTTTTCACCACCACCGGAAGCACCTGCCCCGCTGCCGCCGGTCTTCCGATATCAATGTATGCCCCGTCCGAAAGCCGCACCCCGTCCAGACAAACCACCTCTCCCTTCCATTCCAGAAGGTACGCGATGCTCTGTCCCAGCACCTTTCCCATATCCTGTTCCACTACAACCACCAGCGGAAATCCCGCGTCCAGCAGCGGCTTCATTCCTTCCACGAGTTCCTTCGCATAATGCTGAATCCGCGAAAAGGACGGGCTTTTCTCCCCTTCCAGGGCAACCGCCGCCAGCACCGTTTCTCCTTCCAAGCTAAACCATTCCAGCTTTCTTTGGACAGCCTTCGCGAGCTCTCCTTCCGCCTCTTCCTCTCTGGTCATTTTCAGAACCGGGAGATTTTTCATTGGAAAGAGATCTTTCGTGTAGGTAATCGTGCTCCCGCTTAGCTTCGTCGTGTGGCTCCCGGCTCCGACTACGGTTGCCCGGATCGTTTCCGCGCTTTCGATCACCGGAAGCTTCGAAAACAATGGGGATTCCCGAATTTCTTTTCCCAGCAGTACCCCGATATCGCCGAAAGGAAAGGGTTCCCGGAACTTTTCCGGGTGATAAATGGCCTCGGCTACGCCGCCTGAGAAGCTGATTGCCTGAATCTTTTCCGGATTTTGCAGGCCCTGGCTCGTAATCATGCTTTCATAGCCCGGACAATCCTGCCGGAGTCCTACGCTTCGTTCCAGGACTTCCACCATTTTCCGGAGCAGAGGTTTCAGACGGTGCTCGTCGGTTTCCATTCCTACCTGGTAATCCATCCCTTCGAGAGCGATCAGTTTTTGCAATTTCGGCGCGAGATAGGTAATTCTTCTGCTGGCCGGATCGACTTTGACCAGGCGTCCGCCAATGTCCAGGCAGCCTACTTCTGTGGTGTCGCCCCGGCAGAAAACAGCCAGATTGCTCGTTCCGCCGCCGATGTCGATGTTGACGGCCGTCAGGTGATGTTCCTTCGAGTAGATGTCCGTGCCTGCGCCTTTTCCGGAAATGACGCTCTCCAGATCCGGCCCTGCCGTTGCTACCACGAAGTCCCCGGCAAAATCCCCAAGGGCTCCCACGACTTCTCTGGCGTTTTCCTTGCGCGCCGTCTCCCCGGTGATGATTACCGCGCCCGTATCCACCTGGCTTTTCTGGATTCCCGCATTGGCATACTCTTGTTCTACGATTTCCCGAACCTGTTCGAATGCAATGCGGTTTTCGTCCAGGAGCGGCGTAAAATAAATCTTGCTTTTATATTGAATTTCTTTCTCTGTGATGACGACTCTCGGAACTGAAAATCCGGAAGCTATATTTTCAAGCGTCAGTCTGGAAAAAAT
The DNA here is from genome assembly GCA_030536575.1 of Eubacteriales bacterium. Lineage (GTDB taxonomy): Bacteria > Bacillota > Clostridia > Lachnospirales > Lachnospiraceae > Limivivens. The sequence goes on from JAUNPS010000050.1 coordinate 11,998, forward strand.
AAGCTGCGTCGTGCTGGTTCCCAGGTCGATTCCCACGCTCAGAAGCGATTCTCTCATGCCCTGGCACCTCCCAGCCCGCCCGATTCTTTTCCAGGCCACATCATCTGCACTTCTTTCATGTTCTGGCACCTCCCGGCCCGCCCGGCTCTTTCCCAGGCCACATCATCTGCACTTCTTTCATGTTCTGCCGCCTCCCGGCACGCCCGTTCCTTTCTCTTTCAGATGCTCTTCCAGATACGCGGCAAGCGCTTCAATTCCCACGCCCTCCGGCGTGTCCACCAGAAACACCGGCTCCGCCTTCGCCCGCAAAAGCTCCTGCCTCGAACGCTCGATCTGAGCCACCCCAGCCTCCAGAATCTTCGTCACAATTCCAATCACCGGTTTCTGAAAAATTTTTGCAAATCCCGGCGGAATCGCCAGATACGCCGACGTCGGATCCGAAACCAGCGCCACCACCCCTGCATCCGCCGCCGAAACAATCAGCGCCTTATAAAACCTGGGATTTTCCAAATATTCCCCCGGCGTATCGATAGAAGCCTGATAAGCTTCCACCATCTGGGTCTTCCGGTAACGGATATCCTGCTCGTTCAGCTTCTGACAAAGAGTCGTCTTCCCGCTCCCGCTCTTTCCAATAAACAGCACTTTCCCCATCCCTTACGTCCTCGTCACCGGCGCTTCCGCAAAGCCCAGCGTCTCTTTCATCGTCCGCAGGATTTCCCGCACCGCCGCTTCCACCGAACTGATATCCCCCGTAAAGACCAGCGCTCCGGTGAATCGGTCAATGAAACCCAACCGGATATCGGAAGCCTTGGTCGCAATATCTGCCGCGATGATCGCTCCCTCGCTGGGCGTAATCGTCAGAATTCCCACCGCATCCGGCTTTTCCGGCTCCAGCCCCAGCTTTACGTAAATATCCGGATCCGGCCCAGCAATAACATGGGCCAGCGTAATCTGCTTTCCAGGGACAAATTCCTGTATAATTCGTTGTTTCTCTTCCAAATGCATTCACTCCTTCTAATGCTTTTCCCTGCGCCGCCCGCCGCCTCATCCCACTCCCACATGCGTATAGGATTTCCGCAAAATCTCCAAAATATCCTCCTTCCCCGCACTCCTCGGATTCGTCTCCAAACACCGATCCTCCAGCGCTCCCGCCGCCACCGCCTCAATTTCCCTCTCAAACTCCTCCGCCCCAATCCCACACTCCCGAAAATTCCCCGGCATCTTCAGCTCCCGCTCCAGTTTCCGAATCTCCCGCACCAGATTCTTCACCCCGGCCCGCACCGTCCCGCCTCCAATCCCGATAAAATCCGCCAACTCCGCATACTTCTTGGCCGCCCGCGAAAAATCCCTCTGTCCGAAATCCCCAAGCTGCGCATTAAACGCGATCACATGCGGAAGCAGCACCGCATTCGCCCTCCCGTGCGGCACCCCAAACCTCCCGCCAATGTTATGCGCAATGGCATGATTCAGCCCCAAAGACGCCTGATTAAACGCCATCCCGGCCAAGCACGACGCCTCATGCATCCGCTCCCGCGCCTCCAAATCCTCCGGATCTTTACAGGAGCGCACCAGATATTTCAGCACAGCCGCCACCGCCGCCTGCGCCAGCGCATCCGTAAACCCATTCGCCTTCGTAGAAACATACGCCTCAATCGCATGCGTCAGCACATCCATCCCCGTATCCGCCGCCACCGAAAACGGCAGCGTCTTCACCAGCTCCACATCCAAAACCGCCGCATCCGGAAGCATTTCCTCATCCACCAGCGGATATTTCACACCCTTTTCCTTATCCGTAATCACCGCAAACGCCGTCACCTCCGAACCCGTCCCGCTGGTCGTCGGAACCGCTACCAGAAAAACCTTCCCCAGCCTGCCCGTTTTCCCCGCAAAAAACAGAATCGCTTTCGCCTCATCGATCGCCGAGCCGCCTCCCAGAGCCACCACCGTATCCGGCTGAAATTCCAACAGCTCCGAAACGCCCTGGGCCACCAGCGCAAGCGGCGGGTCCGGAACCACCTGATCAAAAATTTTGTACTCCCTGCCCGAAAGCTTTTCGGTCACCAGCCCGGAAAGTCCGGATTTTACCATAAACGGGTCCGTCACAAGAAAAACCCGGCCGCCGCAGATTTCTCTCAGACAGCCCAATGCCCCGTTCCCGAAATAGACCGTCGGTTTTATTTGAAATGTTTCCATAGGCACCTTCCTTTTGCATTTCTGATTTCTATAGGCTTTGTGAAATGCCCCCGGAATATACAAAAAGAGCGAAACTTTTTTGAAAAAAATTTCGCTCTTCCTGAAAACTCATTCTTCTTTTAAATCTCTTCTGCCGCAATAATCCCCGACTCTACAATCGTCTCTAACCGCTCCTCATATTCCGTCTCCCCTTCCGGGACAAGAATCACATCATAAAAAGCCATCGGCATACCCTGCTCTTCCAGCGCCGTTTTAATCTTTTTCAGCACCTCCTTCAAATCCTCTTCCGTCGGGGTTCCCTCCCAGGAAACCTGCGCAGAAAATTTTGCTGGAACACGCTCCAAAATCTCCGTAGAAAACGTCTGGTCAAGCACAAAATTCGCTCCATCCGGATAGCCCAGCTCCACAAATACCGAGTACTCACCCGCGCCGTATACATTCAAAAACGTAAGCTCCGGCGTCTGGCTTTTCAAAACCTGCTCCGCCTGTTCTGCCGCTTCCAACCCCAGTCGAAAACCGGTATTGAAGCCGCTCTCCACCAGCCGTTCATGCTCCGCCACACCTTCCGTCACCTCGTCCGACGTATCCGTCCAATGCCGCGTCACCACCTCAAAATGCGTATCCGCACTCTCCTCTGACCGTACCTCCACCCGGTAGACAAACGGCCCGTCCCGCAAGGCATCGCCCGCCGAAAACGTCTGCCCCGGATACAGCTTTTCCGCATAAGCGACAGCCCGCCTTTTCGCCTGCGCCTCACTGAGCGGGTCGCCGTTCGCCCCGTCATAAAACAGCAGCAGTCCCACGATAATCGCAATCCCCAAAATTCCCGCAAGGATTCTTTTGACTCTCTTCATTTCCCTTCCCCCTTAAACGCATATTTTAAAAGCGCCGCGGCCAATGCGCCCACGTAAGACAGCACCAGCGGAAATACCGCGCTGACCACGGAATCCGTCACCGTCACCCTCCAATTCACGGTCTGCCCAATATCCAGCAAAAGCGAAATCCCTATCCAGAAAACCGCCGCCGCGAGCGGAACCCATTTCCACACCTTCGCCCCGCTTGCATACACCACGCCGCAGATCAGCGGAAAAAGAATCACCGTCAGCCACGGCCCATCCGAACTGGAAAGCACAACCAATGCCCCCAGCGCAAGGCTCACCAGAATCCCAAGCAGAACCCATTTCGAAACCGTATCCCGAATTCCTTTTAAAATCCGCACATCATCCTTCTCCATTTCGTCCGGAACTGTCCGCCCTCCTTCTTCCAAATCCCCATAACGCTTCCGGCATTCCGGGCATTCCGCCAGATGCCGTTTCACCGCCTGCACACTCTCTTCCCCCGCAACGCCGTCCTCCACAAGCGGAAGCAAATCTTCCAAAATCCCGCATGAAATCTTCCCGCAGTCACGCATTGATCAATCCCTCCTCGATAAGCTGTTCCCTCAGTTTCTTCCTGGCCCGGTGCTCGATCACCCGCGCGGAACTCGCTGTGATCTGAAGCTCCGCCCCAATCTCCTCATAACTGTAACCTTCGCTTCGCATCTGCACAATCCTCCTCGTCCGTTCCTCCATCCCCGCCAGGCATTCCCGCACCCGCGCCATCAGGATTCCGGCGGAAACATCCTCCAAAACACAGTCCTCCACATACGCTTCCATCAATTCCTCCATCCCCAGCGTATCCCGCGTCTTCCGGATATGCTCCAGCCACACATTCCTCGCAATCGCGAACAGCCACGTCCGCACACTGCTGTCCCCCCGAAACCCCGGAAGCTTCGTCAGCGCCCGCAGAAACGTCTCACTCAGCAAATCCTCCGCATCCGCCGGACTGTGCGTCAGCGAGCAAAGATAACGGTATAACTGCGGACTGTATGTCCGGTAAATCTCCTCCGCTTCCTGCATCCGCATAGGCTGTCCCTCCTTCCTGCTCTCATAATATTAGTGCGCTTTTGGTACAAAATGTTACACGCAATCCCTTCTATTGCATTCCGCCCCGTCCTGTGCTAAAATTTTCCTATAGAAATCATGTATCACAGGAGGTTATTTTATGCCCGATCATTTACTCTACGGCGTTGCCTATTATTACGAGTATCTTCCCTACGACCGCATGGAACAGGACTTCCAGATGATGGAAAAAGCCGGAATCAACACCATCCGCATCGCCGAATCCACCTGGAGCACCTGGGAACCCAAAGACGGCGTGTTCGACTTCACCTATCTCCACCGTGTCCTGGAAGCCGCCGCCCGCCATCACCTCTCCGTCATCATCGGAACGCCCACCTACGCGATTCCATCCTGGCTCGCCAAAAAATGCCCGGATATCCTGGTCGAAACCCACCGCGGCCCCTCCCGCTACGGCGCCCGCCAGATCTTTGACATCACGCATCCCGGCTTCCTCTACCATTGCGAACGCATCATCCGCAGACTTCTGGAAGAAGTCCGGGACTACGACTGCGTGATCGGTTTCCAGATCGACAATGAAACGAAACACTACGACACCTGTTCCCCACGCGCCCAGGCCCTGTTCCGCGAGTGGCTGAAAGAACGTTTCCCCACTCCCCAGGAGCTGAACCAGGAAATGGGCTTCGCCTACTGGTCAAACAGCATTGCCGACTACGACGACCTTCCCGACGTCCGCGGCACCATCAACGCCAGCTTCGCCGGAGAATATTCCGCCTTCCAGCGCCACCTGGTCACCGAATACCTGCTCTGGCAGCGGAAGCTTGTGGACGAATACCGCCGTCCCGACCAGTTCGTCACCCATAACTTTGACTTCGAATGGCGCCTGTATTCCTTCGGCTTCCAGCCGGACGTCGACCAATACGAGGCCGCAGAAGCCGTCACCATCGCCGGATGCGACATTTATCACAAGTCCGAATCCCACCTAACCGGCGCGGAAATCGCCTTTGGCGGCTCGATTACCAGGAACCTGAAAAATGACAACTATCTGGTTCTGGAAACCGAAGCCCAGGGAAATTTCGGCTGGCTCCCCTATCCGGGACAGCTTCGCCTGCAGGCCTTCGCACACCTGGCCTCCGGCGCGGACGGCGTCAGCTACTGGCACTGGCACAGCATACATAATTCCGCAGAGAGCTACTGGAAAGGCCTCCTCAGCCATGACTTCTCCGAAGGAGCCGTTTATCAGGAAGCCTGCGTCATCGGAAACGAAATGAAGCGCCTTTCCCCGAAGCTTTTACACCTGAAAAAGGAAAACAAAGTGGCGATCCTGGCCGGAAACCGCTCCCAGACCGCTTTTAAATGGTTCCCCACCAGCCAGATGGGCGAACGTCCCGAACTGGACTACAGCGATTACCTGCGCTGGGTCTGCGACGCCTGCTATGAACTGAATCTCGAATACGATATCCTGAACGATACCGCAAGGGATTTCGGCCGCTACGACGTCCTGATTCTTCCGGTGCTTTATGCCGCCGACGAATCCCTGATTCAGGCCATTGATTCCTACGTGAAAAAGGGCGGCCATGTCATTGCCACCTTCCGCTCCTGCTTCGCGGATTCTTACCTGAAGATTTATCCGGACGCCCAGCCTCACGGCCTGACGGCCTGCTTTGGCGTCACCTACGACCGCTTTACCAAGCCCGAAAACGTCTCGCTGGCTTCCGACACGGTCGCTCTTCCGGAACACACAAATGTTTCCCAGTGGATGGAGCTTTTAAGCCCAATGGGCGCGGAAACCCTCTGCACCTATGACCATCCCGAATGGGGCGGCATTCCGGCCGTGACCCGGAACCACTATGGCGAAGGCGAAGCCGTTTACCTTGGCTGCTACTTCGACAAAGAAGGCCTGAAAGCCCTGTTCCGCACATTGTTCCCGGATTTTGGCCTCACCGTTCCTTCCCTTTCTTTCCCGGTCATTCTCCGCACCGGAACGAATCAGGAAGGCCATAAGATCCGCTATTACCTGAACTTCTCCGGAACGGAACAGACCGTACCCGTGGAAACGTCAGGCGGCACGGAGCTGTTTTCCGAAACCCCGGTCGCGGAAGGCCAGACGCTCACGCTTCCGGCCTGGGGCGTAAACATTATCGAAGAACAATAACACATTTTTCAAACAAAAGAGGGAGCATTTATGAAACACAAACGATCTTTATCCTTACTTCTCGCATCCGTTCTTCTGGTTCTGTCCATCCTCGCCGCCCAGCCCTTCGGGCTTCCGGCGGTGGTGGAGGCCCACTCCGGCAGAACGGACGCCTACGGCGGACACCACGACTATAAGAATGTCAGCGGCCTTGGTTACTACCACTACCATTGCGGCGGGAATCCGGCCCACCTGCATCCAAACGGCGTCTGCCCCTATGCAGACACAGAGCCGGAACCAGAACCGGAAACCACACCTGCCGAACCGGAACCGGCTGCGCCAGTCGTAAGCCTGAGCAAGACTTCCGCAACCCTGACCGTCGGAAAAACCCTGAAACTCCGTCTGAAAAATGCTTCCGGTTCCATTGTCTGGAAAACCGGGCGCAAATCCATTGCCGAAGTCAGCTCCTCCGGAAAAGTGACTGCGAAAAAGGCCGGTCAATGCACCATTGCAGCCACCTGCAGCGGCGTAAAATACACCTGCAAGCTGACCGTCGTAAACCCCTTTAAACTGAAAAAATCCACCCTGACCCTGAAACCCGGCAAGTCCGCCTCCATCGGAACCAACGTAAAAGCCTCTTCCGTGAAATGGGTCTCCAGCAATAAAAAAGTGGCCACAATCTCCAAAACCGGAAAAGTGACCGCCAAAAAAGCCGGAACCTGTTGGATTTCCGCCACTTATATGGGAAAGACGCCGAAATGTAAAGTCACTGTGAAAAAGGCATAAATACCAAAAGGCGTACATCAAAAGAAGACTGCTTCTCCAAAACCGGAAAAGCAGTCTTTTCTCAACTCCAAAGCTTGATCAGGCCCAGGATCACCAGGCCCAGCCCCACCACATAAACCAGCCCGATCAGCAGCGCCGACTTCAGCGCCCCCAGAACATACATCCGCCTCTCCGTCTTCGAAAGGGACGTATCCTCCCAGGGCCTCTCCTCCTGCTGCGGCTGCTCCGTTTCTGCCGGCTTCTCCTCCCGCACCGGGTTTAACGGCGTCGGCGGCCGGTACAGATGCGGCTTCGAGACCTGGCTCATATCGACAATGGTGCGGCCGTCGTCATCGTCGTACTCCCTCTTTTTCCGCCCCATCATTTGTCATACAGGTGGCAGACCACATAATGGCCCGGCTCCACCTCTCTCTGAACGGGTGCTTCTTTCTTACACCGCTCCATGCATTTCGCGCAGCGGGTATGGAATTTACAGCCGGAAGGCGGATTCGCCGGGGACGGAATCGACCCTTCCAGCACGATCCGCTTCATCTTCGCATTCGGATCCGGGATCGGAATCGCGGAGAACAGGGCTTCCGTGTAGGGATGCAGCGGATTGCGGAAAATATCCTCCGTCTCGCCGTACTCCACCAGACTTCCCAGGTACATCACGCCCACCGTATTCGAAATATGCTCGACCACGGACAGGTCATGGGAAATGAACAGGTAGGTCAGTTTATATTTTTCCTGCAATTCCTTTAACAGGTTAATGATCTGCGCCTGAATGGACACATCCAGGGCCGAAACCGGCTCGTCGCACACCACAAATTCCGGATTCAGGGCCAATGCCCGCGCGATACAGATCCGCTGTCTCTGGCCGCCGGAAAACTCATGGGGATAACGCTGTTTATGGAAAGGCTGAAGTCCGCAGTTATCCATTATCTGGTCGATATAGTCATCAAATTCTTCTTTGGGAACCAGGCCATGCTCCCGCACCGCTTCGCCGATGATCTCTCCCACCGGAAGACGCGGAGAAAGGCTCGAAAACGGATCCTGGAAAATGATCTGCATCTTGGTGCGCATGGAACGCATTTCCTTCGCAGACAGGTCGTAGACCTCTTTTCCGTTAAACAGCACCTGGCCGCCGGTCTTATCCCCGGAAAGCCGCAGGATCGTCCGGCCCGTGGTGGTCTTCCCACAGCCGGATTCACCGACCAGTCCCATAGTCGTGCCCCGTTTCAGATTAAAGGTTACGCCGTCCACAGCCTTGACGTAGCCCACGTTCCGGGATACCATGCCGCCCTTGATGGGGAAGTATTTTTTCAGATGATTGACCATTAAAATATACTGCGGATCATAGGAGATCGGCGTATAATCGTTTTGAATCTTTTCCATCAGTTCTCCCCCTTTCTGTCATAATAGCGGTAGCAGCTCACCTTATGCGTCTCGGACAGGCTGATTTCTTTGGGGTACGCCCCGGTACAGCCTTCCACGCACATGCCGCAGCGGTCTTTAAAGTAGCAGTAATTCGGCATATTTACCGGATTCGGAACTTTACCCGGAATGGAATAAAGTTTATCCACTTTCTTCCCGACAACCGGCTTGGAAGCCATCAGCCCGATAGTATAAGGATGCGACGGATTCGTGAAAATATCCTGTACCGTCCCTTTCTCTACCACACGGCCCGCATACATGACTACCACATAGTCCGCCATCTCTGCGATGACGCCCAGGTCATGGGTGATCAGCATGATCGAAGAATTAATCTTATCTTTTAAATTGCGCAGCAGATCCAGAATCTGGGCCTGGATCGTTACGTCCAGCGCCGTCGTCGGCTCATCGGCAATGATGATCTTTGGGTTACAGGCCAGCGCCATCGCGATCATGACACGCTGACGCATCCCCCCCGAAAGCTCGTGGGGAAACATGGAATACACGCCTTCGCTGTTGGCGATGCCGACCATTTCCAGCAGTTCAATGGTTCGCGCTTTCACCGCTTCTTTGCTCTTTCCTTCGCCGTCGTGCAGTTCAATGACTTCATCCACCTGCGCACCGATCCGGAATACCGGGTTTAAAGAGGTCATCGGCTCCTGGAAAATCATGGACATGTAATTGCCGCGAAGCTTCTGCATCGCCACCGTGGGAACCTTCGTCACATCATAGGCCTTATTGCCCAGATTCAGGCGGATAGCCCCCTCGACAATCTGGCCCTGGGGCCGCTGCAAAAGCTGCATCAGGGACAGGCTCGTCACGGATTTCCCGCACCCGGACTCTCCCACTACGCCCACGGTTTTTCCGATGGGGACATTGAAGGTCACGCCGTCTACGGATTTTACTGTACCTACGTCGGTGAAAAAGTAGGTGTGCAGGTTGTCGAATTCAACGGCGTTGGCCGGGTCGTGCATGGTCGTGAGGTACTCGGATTCCGGCACGTTTTTACGCTTATGCTGTTTTTCGAACTCATTCGTGATCCGGCGGTTTTCCTTGGAAATCCGGCGGGATTCTTTACCGGAAAGATAACCTTCCGATTTCTTCTTTGCCATATCCTTTCCTCCCTCCTAACGCTTCATCTTCGGGTCGAATGCGTCCCGAAGGCCATCGCCTACGAAGTTAAAGCCAAGTACGGTGATCAGAAGGCAGATGCCTGCCGGGATCCAGATGAACCAGTAGTTGGTCATAACGTAGGAGTTATTAACATCATTGATAATATTACCCCAGGAAGCGAAGGGGAATTTAACGCCCAGACCTAAGAAGGACAGCGTCGCTTCCGTGATGATCGTGGAACCTAAGCTCATGGTACAGGTAACGATGAGCTGCGGGATAACGTTAGGAATCAGATGACGGAAAATCCGTCTGCGGACACTGATTCCGCAGGCTTCCGTGGCCGTCATAAATTCCTGTTCCCGCAGGGACAAGATCTGTCCGCGTACCAGACGGGCAATGCTGGGCCAGCTTAAAAAGCCCAGGATCAGCATCAGGTACAGCATCCGGATCTGCGGGTCTACCTGCATGGCGTCCATCGCCGCACCGATGATAATGATCAGCGGTGTGGAAGGAATGCAGTAAAAGACATCCACAATACGCATGATCAGGTTATCGACCCATTTCCCGAAATACCCGGCAATACCGCCCAGGATTACCCCCAGGAAAGCCGCAATAAACACAACGATAAAGCCAATGACCAGGGAAACGCGGCCGCCGTACATCAGACGGGTCAGCATATCCATGCCGTTCGTATCCGTGCCAAGCCAGTGCTCTTTCGTCGGGCTGTGGTAACGGTCATAAACATAAGTCACGGTGGATTTAATGATCGACCAGCTGTCGGTCGCCGGTTTGTAGGTGATCGTGTAGGTGGACTCTTCGCCGTTTTCATCCGTGTAAATGAATTCTTCGGCATCTTCATCGATAGCCTTTTGCAGTTCTTCTTTGAAGCCCCGGCTGATGCTCACGCTGCTGTCCGCCGGAGATACCACGAAACGGCTGATATAGCCCAGGGTTTCGCCCCCGCTTACGATATTTCCGTCTTCATCCAAGGTGTAATCCACACCGTCCGCGGCAAAGCTTTCTTCGCCGGTTACATAGGCCGTCAGAGCTGCCAGTTTTGCCGTAAAGGACAACTCTTCCGCTCCTTCGGCCGCATTGATGATATCTTTATAAGCGGCTGCCAGGACTTCTCCGCCTGCGGAAACCGTGTACAGATCTGTTCCGACATTTTCCACTTCATAGTCGATATTTTTATAAGAGAAGGCATCCTTCTGCTGATTGATGGCCAGCAGGAACTGCGCCTGCACGATGGAGCCGAAATCCGCTCCGTCGGCCACCAGGTAACGCAGGTCATTATTCTTCACGACGCCCGCATATTCTTTATCCATATACGTGTAGGTATAAAACTGCTCGTCCTCTCCGTATGGGCTGATCAGGCCGCCCACGAAGGAAAACAGGAACATTGCGACCAGCATCGTAAGGCCCAGAACCGCCAGACGGTTCCGGAAAAAGCGCTTCGCGACCAATGTGCCCGGCGACAAAACCTTGACACGGCGGTCATCGTCCAGCGCCAGCTGTTCGAGATCCTCTTCGTTTCCTCCGGAAGTTCCGGAATTTTTCTTTGCTTCTGACAGCAGCTTATCCACATGGCGTTCGTTCGCCTTTTTCGGGATTTCCTGAACCCGCATGGGATTCCTGTCGTCCAGAGGGGTTTTGTTTTTTAAATCGTCCATATTGTCACGCATGAGAACCCTCCTTCCTTAAGAAATCCGCACGCGCGGGTCAACGACTGCATACAGGATATCTGAAAGCAGGTTGCTCGCCAGTGTCAGAATTGCCAGAAACGTCATATAAAACATGGAAAATGGGATATCCCCCGAAACCATGGCCTGGTAGGAGGTATAGCCGATTCCCGGTATGGAGAACAGCGTCTCCGTGATCAGCGCGCCCGAAAACAGGCCCGGAAGGGAGCCGCCAATGATCGTAACCAGCGGAATCAGGGTGTTCCGGAATGCGTGGTGGTAGATAACCCGTTTCTCCGAAAGGCCTTTGGCTCTCGCCGTCCGGATATAGTCCGCGTTCAGGACTTCCAGCATATTCGTCCGGGTATAACGCATCAGGGAACCCACGGAAACAATGACCAGGGTCGCGATCGGCAGCACCAGATGATTCGCCTTATCCAGGAGCTTTCCCGTAGCAGACAGCGAAGCATAATTTCGCCCGACAAGCCCGAACAGGTCGAACCAGCCCAGTTTTACGGAAAAAATAAGTTTTAAGATCGTTGCAAAAAAGAACGTCGGCAGCGAAATACCAACCAGGGCGAAAGCCGTGATCAGATAATCCGCTTTGGAATACTGCTTCGTCGCCGCGATGACTCCCAGCGGGATCGCGATGATCAGCTCAAGCACGAATGCAATGCCTCCCATGATAAAGGAAAGCCAGATAACTTCCTGAAATTTTTCAAGCACCGGAACCGAATATTTCCAGCTGTCTCCGAAATTTCCCCGGACGGCGTCCCAAAGCCAGGTAAAGAACCCCGGAATGATCTCTTTATCCAGTCCGTATGCCTCGTTTAACTGTGCCAGCCATTCCTCATAGGGTTTGGCTCCCGGCGCCTGTGAGAGGGTCATTGCCATATTTTCCACAAAGGAACCCGGCAGACAGCGCATCAGGCCGTAAAGAATAAAGGTGACACAAAAGAGGATCAAAACGGACAGACAGACTCTTTTGACTATAAATTTCTTCACGGAAATCCTCCTTTTTTCCGCACACCGCGACCGGTGTACGCGTATATTTACAGGTCGGACAGACCCGTTTCGCAGCATGTGTTTTCCCGATGCTGCACATCAAGCGGCCGTTTCCTTCGAAAACAGCTCCTCAATATGCAGCATGTCGCGCAAGAACCTTTCGGATTGCTGCATCAGGCAGGGGGAGAGACTCCCCCTGCACTGGCCGGAATCAGTTCAATTCCAGAGTTTCTACTTCAGCCATCCAGCTCCAGTATGGCGTCATGTCTTTCGTAATGGTATCAACGTTTACACGCTCGGTAGAGAAGATATAGCATTCACATCTCTGGTATACCGGAACCTCAACGGCCCAATCCAGTACGACGTCCATAGCGGCTTTGTAGAGACCTTTCCGGTAGGTCTGATCGGTGGACATACGTGCCGCAACGATCAGTTCGTCCAGATCAGCGTCGTCGATGCAGTAATAGTTTGTGCTTCCTGCGCTGTGGTATACCTGATACATATCCGGATCCGGAGTAGACTGCCATGCGGCTGCCCAGATTTCCGCAACGCCGGACTGGTAGGTCTGATACAGTTCGGATGCGGTGCTGATATCGTTCACATTCAGGGTGAAGCCGATGGATGCGAAAGCGTCCGCCGCATTTTTCAGAAGCAGGAAGGACGGGTGATCGCCGGAACCATTCGCGCCGATGTTTACCTGATAGTTCAGTTTCGCGCCTTCGGGAGCTGCGGTCAGTTTCCCGTCTTCGACGGTGTAGCCTGCCGCTTCGAAGTAGCCAAGGGCCGCTTCCAGAGCTGCAGCATATTTTTCTTCTGCGCTCATGCCTTCAGTGTAGATCGGATTTCCGTTTACATCTACGGAGAATGCTACCTGATAGCCGTCATCGGTTACCTGGGGAGCAGCCCAGGAGGTGCTGGAAATCGGGTAGTTGATCACGGATGCGGTATCGCCGTAGTAAGAGTCGATGGCTTCGTCACGGTATACGGCCAGAACCGTCGCGATGGCTTTCCGCAGGTTCTTGGATGCTTCAGAGGCCGGATCACCGCCTACGTTTACGTTATCTGCGCTCATAGCAAGATAGCCATAGCCGCGGAAATCGTACAGTTTGATCGTAATGTTCTCGCCGTCCAGGGTGTCGTCGCCGCCGTTCGCTTCGGTGATCTGGCTGCGGACTTCGCTGGAGTAGGAGGGGTCGCCGATATCGATCGTTCCGGCTACAACGCCGTTTGTCTTATCGTCTTCCAGGGTTTCCAGGAAGTTCAGGTTCTTGATCTTCGGCTCGCCCATCATGTAGTTCGGGTTTGCTTCCAGATAAACCGTACCGTTGGAGAACTCTTTGAAGGTGTAAGCACCTGCGCCCAGAGGCTGGGTGGTCTTCTCACGCACGATGGAGAGATCGCCTTTTTCGAAACCAAACTGATGATTGTCATAATCATACAGCGCTTCGTCGCCGTAATAATGCAGCGGTGCGATTTCAACTGCAAGCTGATAGCCCATATTGGCTGCAACTTCCGTCGCTACGACACGCATGGAGTAGTCGCCGGTCTTCTGGATTCCTTCAATGTAGTCTACGGAATCGCCGGTTTCCACACCAACGGTCGCGTAGTTATAAACGTCTTCCGGAATCAGGTCTGCCAGCGCGGAGCCTGCCGTCTCAGCTTCCATGGAAGAGAAGTTCCATTCGTAAGCGTCGCCGATGGCCAGGAAGAAATCTTTCGCCGTAGCGTCTTCTGCCAGTCCGGGGAATGCCCAGCCTTCCGCTGCTGCCGCTACGTCGCCTTCTGCCACACCGCCGTTTGCTACCATATAGTCAACGATTTCCTGTGCGAAAGCTGTACCGCCGTCATTTACTGCATCCCAGAAAGCGGTCTGCTGCTCTTCTGTCCACAGGGAGAAATCCGTATTTTCTTCACCGGCGGCTGCAAGCAGGCTCGACAGGGTCGCCATGCCGGAACGGTATGCGTCAAGACCAAGGATCGGCTGGCTGTACAGGGTCGCGGAACCGTCATAGGTCGGGTCGCACACAACGTACATAGAGAAAATCACGTCGTCGATGTCGATCGGGGTTCCGTCTGAGAATACCAGATCCTCGCGAAGCGTGAAATCATAGTAAACTGTACCATCTTCATTTTCTGTAACTTCCACATTGGCCGGGCCGTAGTAGGTATAGTCCGTGCCGTTATAGGAACGGGTCTCGCCCTCGATTCCATTGTAAACCAGTGCGCCTACACGGTCTGTGGAGATCAGGGTCAGCTGGGTCAGGTCAACGACATTCTGATCGTCAACGGCTGCTACGAAAAAGGGTGAGAACTTGTTCTCAAAATGGTTACTGGCTGCTACCAAAGTGTCATTTTTGGAAGCATCGGCTTCTTCTGCGTTTACGGCCGCGCCTGCCGTCATGGACAGACACATGGCTGCGGAAAGAAGCATCGCAAAACTCTTTCTGCATTTTGCATTTTTCATTTCTTTATCCTCCTTTTTTCTATTGAACTGAAGTGGCGAAGCCACGAGTTCGCGTAAGTTGTACAAGATTGTTTTGTAGTCGTGTATACACGACTACAAACAGGGAGTGCACTCCCTGTGCGAAATTTCTCGTTACTGTTCCCTCGTACCTCGTTCCAGTAACGATTCACAGGCTCATTTTAAGTTTTGCTTCGCAAAAGAGCCTGCTCACACCTGAATCACGTTCTTACGTACCTGAGCCCTAAAGGACTAGCTTCGCGTCGCAGCTAAGTGCTCAGGTACTGTCTGAACAGTAACAATTTCTCTTTTATTTTATCCTGTTTGGTTTATGGTGTCAATTTTATTTTGTGTCTGAATTCTCTTTTGTATCGCTCTTCTTTTTGAACCATTTAAGCTGAGAAAAGTTTTTTTTCGCTGCAAAAGCTGCGGCGCATGCGAGTGCCTGCAAGAATAAAAACAGGACGATAAATCCAATCGAGCCGGAAAATCCGTTCAGGATCAAATAGACGATCTCCCCCGCAAAAGCGAAGCCTGCTCCTGCTCCCGTGATTACCGCGCTCATGGGGATTTTCTCCGCGAGATCCTGGTAGACGTATTCCCGCAGGTCGGCTCCCCCAAGGGTCAGGCGTCCCAGCTTCCAGCAAAGATAAATGGCCGCCACGAGCTCGATCATATAGGGAATCAGCAGATAAATGCTGCGGTTCATGCCCGGCACCGGGATACATCCGCAGATTACTATACCACAGGCGGCCGCTCCGCACAACGCCCAAAGCTTTCCAATCGCGCGGCGGCGGTTTTCCGGAGTCTCTTCCAGGTGGTAAAGTGTCCCTTTATAAACATATTTCCCGTTTTCGTCTTTTACAATCTGATCTAAATGTGCGCGGCGGTTTCTGCCTCTTTTTTCTTCCATATTCTCTGCCTTCTGCCATTTTGGGAATCGCGCCGCTTTCGCTGCGCGGAAATTTTTTCTTTTTTGAAAACAATGGCGGGGAAGTTCCCCGCCGTCGTTTACTGTCTTTCTTATTGTACTATATTATGTCTCGAAAATCAATTTCTTTTTCTATTGTTTGCCGGATATGTTGTGGATACGGTTCCTGTTCACACGATACCGTTTTTTACCAGGTCAGCTCCAGATACAGATCTTTGTACTGCTTCGCGGCATAATCCCAGGAAACATTCTTATCCATATCCCGCTGCACCATCTCATCCCAGCACCAGCGGTTCGTGAAGTACAGCGTCTTCGCCCGGTTAATCGCATCCAGCAAAAGCCCCGCGTCATAATAATTAAACGTAAAGCCATTTCCCGTATTCGTATACATATTATAGGGCTCCACCGTATCCTTCAGGCCGCCCGTCTCCCGGACAATCGGCACCGTTCCATAGTGCATCGCGATCAGCTGCGTCAGCCCGCAGGGCTCAAACTGCGACGGCACCAGCAGCGCGTCCGCCCCGGCATAAATCTTATGCGCCCGCGTCTCGTCGTACATGATGTTCGAACATACATTTCCCTTATAAGCATTCTCATAATACCGGAAAGAATTCTCATAAACCGGGTCGCCCGTTCCCAGCACGACAATCTGCGTGTAATCATCCATGATCTGCGGGATAATGGAATTCAGCAGATCCAGGCCTTTCTGATCCGTCAGACGTGAGATCAGGCCGATGACGAATTTCTGGTCGTCCTGTACCAGGCCCAGTTCTTCCTGAAGCCTGCGCTTGTTCTCCTTCTTTTTCTCCAGAACATTGGAGAGGTCATAATTGGCATAGAGCCTGGAATCCGTGCTGGTGTTCCAGATATCGTAATCAATGCCGTTTACGATGCCGCGCAGTTTATTGGAATGATATCTTAAATGCGCATCCAGATGTTCGCCGTAGTAAGGCGTCTGGATTTCGCCCGCATAGGTGTGGCTGACCGTCGTAATGATGTTCGAATAGGTTAGGCCGCCCTTTAACATGTTCGCGTCTTCGTAGCCTTCTTTTAAGGCGTCTTTGTTAAATACGTAGTCCGGAAGCCCTGTCCAGTAGCGGATCGTCGGGATGTTGTAGACGCCCTGGAACCGGAGGTTGTGGATCGTGAGGATCGTCTTGGCCCCGGAGAGCTTGCTGGTTTCGAACAGGGTTCTCAGATAGACCGGAACCAGCGCTGCCTGCCAGTCGTGGCAATGGATGATATCCGGAATCCAGTCCATGTAATTCAGCGCAGCCAGAGCGGCTTTCGCGAAATAACAGTATTTCGGAATGTCGTCGACCAGGTTCGTGTACGGATTTCCGCTGCTGAAAAATTCTTCGTTATCAATGAAGTCATAGACAACGCCGTCCCAGACGTATTCCATGATGCCTACGTAGAAGGAGCGGCCGTCGGCGCATAAGTTCATCTCAAAGGAGCCGCGGTAAACCATCTTTTCCTGGTATTTCCAGGGGATGCATTTGTAGCGGGGAAGGATGACTTTTACGTCGCAGTTCTGTTTTACCAGGGCTTTGGGGAGGGCGTACATGACGTCGCCAAGGCCGCCGGTTTTGACGAAGGGGTAGCATTCGGAGCCGATGAAGGCCACGCTGCGGCGGGGGGTGGTGCAGATTTCCTGTTTGGGTTCTTCAGGCTGCACTTCCTCTGCGGGTTCGGAGGCCGGGGCCTCTACTTCTGCTTCTTCGGCTGCTTCGGCCTCCGGGGCTTCTGCTTTGGCTTCTTCTACCGCTTCAGCTTTTGGTGCTTCCGCTTTTACTTCTTCTGCCGCTTCAGCCTTCGGCGCT
>JAUNPS010000051.1 GCA_030536575.1 Eubacteriales bacterium
TACCGGGCGGATTCAGGACTTACACCCGTTGGAAACGTGCGCCGCTAGGCGCACTAAAAAAAGCTCCCTGGCCTCCCTCAAGAGGAAAGCCAAGGAGCTTTTCCTTTACTCCAATCCGTCGCCCCCACCGACGCCACCGCCCTCGCCCCAAACCGGTTCGCCCGCCCGGCGCACTCCGCCAGTGAATCGCCTTCCGACAACCCATACAAAAATCCAGCCGCAAAACTATCGCCAGCCCCAGTGGTATCCACACACTTCACACCATCAACCGCCGGAACCATCCCGGTGAGTTCCCGGCTCCGGACATAACACCCTTTCCCGCCGCATTTCACCACCACATGGCCAACCCCGGCCGCAAACAGCTCCTCCGCCGCCTCTTCCGCCGTCGTCTTCCCGGTAAGCAGGCACGCCTCCGCCTCGTTCGGAAACAGGTAATCGAGATATTGCAATGCGGGCGCCAGCTCTTCTACCGTCTCCTGCCCCTTTTTCTTCGTCATATCCGCACAGACCACAAGTCCCTGCTCCTTCGCCCTCCGGAAAATCCTGGCAAGCTCCGGCGCTTTCAGCTTCGGCGACACAAAAACGCTGGCAAAGCATAAAATCCCGGCATCCTCCGGAAACGGCCCCTGCACATCTTCCAAAGCCAGCATGCGCAGGCTTCCGTGCGGATTCGTGAAAAATCCCCGCTCGCCGTTTTCCTGCACCAGCACCACATTGACCCCGGTCGGCATACCTGGCCGCACCACGTCCGGCCCCAGCGCAATCCCAGCCTCCCGGCAATGCTCCAGCACCAGCTTCCCCGCCAGGTCATCCCCGATAACCGTGCGCAGTTCCACCTGTTTTCCAAACCTCGCCAGGATCGTCGCCTCATTCAGCGCATCCCCACCGGTGGACATATGGATATCTTCCACCGGATAAGAACCTGTCCGGAAAATTTCCTGACTGGCCGGGCGCACCAGCACATCCACGATCGCCGCTCCCATAACAATGATTTTTTCTCTCTTCATATCTTTCCTTTCACTTCAGCACGCGCAGAATATTCTCCTTCATCTTCC
Source organism: Eubacteriales bacterium (assembly GCA_030536575.1). GTDB lineage: Bacteria > Bacillota > Clostridia > Lachnospirales > Lachnospiraceae > Limivivens. Next base: position 1,056 of record JAUNPS010000051.1, read on the forward strand.
CATACAAAAAGCCGTACTGCTCCCGCTCGATCTCGTCAAAGCCCGCAAAACGCGCCTCTTCAAAATCCCGTTCCGCCGTCTCCAGATCCCGCATCAGGCCCTCCGTTCCCGGAAGCAGATCCACCTGCAGCCTGGGCTCCCCGGCCTTCCTGGAATGGATTTCCGTGACCTTGAGGATCTCTTTCGACGCCAGCTTCTGAAGGATATGGGAGACGCTGCGCACCGGAATTCCCATAAAATCAGCCAGTTCTTTCCGGCTCTTCACATCCGGAACCTGCTTCAGATAGAGCAGTAAAATCACATCCTTTAACTCCAGGCCGTGTTTTAAAGCCGCTACTTCCAGATATTGTTCCAGAAGCTTGCGCTGGCGGTAGATATCCAGGAAAATGCCGTCCCCGTCCAGGATCTCCGCATTGACGTTCGTCCGCTCATTTCCCAGCTTTTTGACGCCAGGAACGATAGAGAACGGAACCGCGCCGTCCCCTGCCACATCGATCAGAAAACTATAAACTTGCAGACGCTTTTTTTCATAGTCTTTCTCATCATAAACGTTTTTGTAAAAATTATTATAATATTCGAAAACCGTCATCTTCATCCGGATGCTCTTTGTGATGCTGGAACTCTGGCTGACCAGCGAGCCTTTCCGCTTCACATAATAATAGATCGGCACCTGCAAAGCAAACACCGTCTCCGCGTGCATCAAATATTCCAGGTTAAACATGAAATCTTCGCACCAACTGATCCGGCTGTCCATGGAAAGGCCGTATTTCTCCACCAATTCCCTGCGGTACAGCTTATTCCACAACACACCGTAGTAAAAGTCCGCCGGATTTTCCATCATGCGTTCCGCAAATTCGGCCTTTGTCAGCACCCGATTCTCCTCAATGTCCCCTTTCCGGGAAACCCGCTCCCCCACAACCCGGTAAAAATCGGTGATTACCAGATCACAATGGTGCTCGGTAGCCGCCCGGACAAGCAGTTTCGTGGCGTCTGCGGTGATCCAGTCGTCGCTGTCCAAAAATTGCAGATACGTTCCTTTCGCCTCCCGCAAAGCAAGGTTCCGAGTCTCGGAAACGCCTGTATTTTCTTTATGGATCGCCCGGATGCGCCCATCCAGCGCCGCATAGCGGTCGCAGATTTCCCCGGATGCATCGGTGCTGCCATCATCCACAAGAAGGACTTCAAAATCGGTATATTCCTGACGCAGGACACTTTCGATACAGCGTTCCAGATAATTTTCCGCGTTATAAACCGGCACAATGATACTGACCGTTGGATTCAAATTTTCCACCTCCAAAGATGTAACCCCTTTTCTCTGCTTCGAAAACGGCGGCGCCTATGCGAAACGCTTCGGCCTGCCGTTTCCCGCGAATTTCCGTTTTCCGCTACGCGGAAAAGGATACCTTCATAGTAAGTGAAATTTGAAAATCTGTCAAGAAAGGTCAGCGCGCCTGCCTGCGGTACACCCGATACAGCAAGGGCTGTAAAAGCACGGCCAGCACCCCGTAGAGCACCAGCAGGATCGGAATCGCTCCCACCTGCTTTCCTCCGACAGAATAAAGATAAAACATCCCAACACATTGATTCAGCCGCAGCAGCCAGTCCGGGAACAGCCCCAGAATCTTTTCAACCACAACCGACCGGCTGAAGCTGATCATCGACGGCCCGAAAATCAGGACAAAGGGGACGATAACAGCCAGCACCGAAGATTTCGTTTTGGCCGAAACCAGCATCGTAAGCGCCGCCATAAACACACACCCAATATAGCCGCCCACCGCAATCAGGATATATTCCTCCCAAAAGGTGATATTATAGAAACTTTTCCATCCGGCGCCGCTGATCTGAATCGGGCAGTCCGCGCCCTCAAATCCAAGGATTCCCAGCACCCCAAGGCTGTAAAGAAGAAAGACCGCCCAATAAAGCATTGTCACAATCAGAAATCCGGCCTCCACCTTCGCCCTGGACGCCTTTCCCCGTCCATGCATCGAAGAGAAAAACAGCGCGTCCGCCTTTGTCTGAAATTCCCCCGAAAAAATCCCGGCCACCAGAAACCCCAGAATCAGCATCAAAATCATCACAACCGTCGGCGCATACTCGAAAAGCTGCTTCCACCCTTCGGCATACTGGTATTCGAACGGCGTCTCCAACTCCTGATACCTGGAAATCAGGAACTGCTTCTCGGCTTCCGAAAAGCGGTCTTTCTCCTCATCGGATGCCAGCCAGGTCTCCAGATTTTTGATACGGTTCGAATAAAAGCAGGCGGCATCCGCCGGCTTAAGCGCATCCGCCGTATAATAATCATACGACCGGAATTCCCCGAACGACCGGTTCAGCATTTCCCGGATTTCCCGAAATCCCTGCTTCCAGGAATAGGCAATGTTGCTTTGGGTAACATCCTGTGACTGGCCCTGGGGCGTTTCATTGACTCTGGTATTCTCCGCAATGACCGCGCTCAGTTTCTCCTCCGTCAGCGGCCCATACCACGCTTCCCCTGCCTCTTTCAGCTTTTTCGCCGCCTGATAGCCTTCCAGATGGGTCGTTCCGTCCTCCTCTGTCCAGCTCACGCCCTTCACCGCCAGAAAAACCGCCGTAACCAGCAAAATGCCGACCAAAACCAGAGCCACCTGACTTCCCTTTTTTGTGAAAACTTTTTTCAACTCATAATACAGCATGCTGTTCACCTTCCCCTTCTTGCCGGTTTCCGAAATAGTACAGGAATACGTCCTCCAGCGTAGCCTCCACGCACCTGGCGTCCGGCGCAGGCGCATGTCCCGCTAGAAGCCGCAGTTCCACTCCGTCCGGCAGGGTGCGCAGATTGGCCACCCGGTAGCGTTTTTCATACTCCGCCGCTCGTTCCCGCGGCACGCGGCACACCCAGACCTGTTCCGGAATTCCCACGGCCAGCTCGTAAGCGGTTCCTGCCTGCTTTAGCTTCCCTTCCTTCATCAGCAGGATTTCGTTTGCAATGTATTCCACATCCGAAACAATATGCGTGGACAGAAGCACCAGCCGATCCTCCGACAGCTCGCTTATAAGGTTACGGAAACGGATTCTTTCGTTGGGATCCAGCCCCGCCGTGGGTTCGTCCAGCACCAGAATTTTCGGATTATTCAGCATTGCCTGCGCAATCCCTATGCGCCGCTTCATGCCGCCGGAAAACCGCTTCATTTTCTTCTTCCGGTACTTTTCCATCCCGACCTGGACAAGGAGCTCATCTACTCTTTTTTTCGCAGCCGCCGCCGGGATTCCCTTAATCGACGCAATGTAGCGCAGATAATCTTCCGCAGTAAATTCCGGGTAAAATCCGAACTCCTGTGGCAGGTAGCCTAGGATTTTCCGATATTTCCAGTCCAGTTGCCAGATTTCCTGTCCATTGCATAAAATGCGTCCTTTGGTGGGTTTTGCCAGGGTGCAGATCATCCGCATCAAGGTGGTTTTGCCCGCGCCGTTGACGCCTAAAAGGCCGTATACGCCGTTTTTCATCGTATAGTCGATGCCGCTTACGGCTTCCACATCCTGAAAGGTTTTCGTCAGATTTTCCAGTTTCAGTTCCAAAATAACATTCCCTCCTCTTCTTCGCAGCAATTGTTTAAGAGCCGTTTAACTGTCAGTCCCAGATAGCCCAGGGAGCACGCCAGCAAAAGCAGCCAGACCGCGCCGGAAATGGCTCCGTAAATCCGCTCATCCATCAGGATTTTCCACCAGACGCCGCCCCAGAGCATGCACAGGAAAAGTGCCATGTATTCGGAGTTGATCCGTTTGCTGCACAGGATGCGCAGACAGATGCAGACGGTCACATTCAGGGGCAGAAGAAACTGAATCACCGCATCCATAAGCGTCAGACGCACGGTCAGCGCAGAAACGGCCAGGAACGCCGTCACCAGCAGCAGATCCGCCATTGCGAACAGAGTCAGCCTGGCCGCGTAAATCTGGCGCATGGTGAAATAAGAGGTGTTTTCCACCTCGATGGAATGATTCCGCAGATTTTTCCACAATTCCGGGATCAAAAGAATTCCAAACAGGGGAATCAGGACGCTGGCGCTCTTTTGCAGGCGGGTATTCTGCTCCACGAAATACAGGTTGCACCACAGGGCCAGGAGCACCAGAAACTGGAGTACCCACCAGCGTTTCTGGATATAGCGGGCCTGGGTGAACAGGAATTCGAACCAGCTGCCCGTGCGTTCCTCCATGGCTTCGTAGAAGGCCCGTTTCGAGCCTGCAATGGTCTGTTCAATTTTTTCTTCCTTTGGTCTTGGCAAGTCCATGTACATCCTCCTCTCCAATGGATGCTTTCAGGTATTCTCTGGCTTTTTGCAGACGGTATTTCACCAGCGGCAGGCCGATTCCCAGGACGTCTGCGATCTCCTTCTGTTTGAGTCCCTGAAAGGAATAGAAAAGCAATACTTCGCGGTATTCTTCCGGCATGTTCCCAAGGGCCCGTTCCAGGTCGACGCGCTCCCCGGCGGCGTTGGCAATGTCTTCTTCCTGGCCGGAAATTTCTTCCAGCGGGACGGGCGTTTCTTTTTTGTAGAAATTCTTGCACAGGTTTCCCGCAATGACATAGAGGTAATTTTTTGCTTTGCCGTAATGCTGGTATTCCGGAAAGCTTCGGAAAAATTTTTCAAAGGTTTCCTGGGTCAGGTCTTCTGCGCAGCTGTTCCCGCCCAGATGATACCAGCAATATTTCAGAATGTCGGGATAATATTTCCGGACGAACTCGTCGATGGCGGTGTCGTCGCCTTTTTTCATCCGCTGGATCAGGAAAAAGTCTGTGTCCATGCCGCTCCTCCTTTCTGTTTTCTTTGAAATTACCCTTTTTGCGAAGCAAAAACGGAATTCAGGGATAGCGATATGCCCGGACAGGGCATGAAAATTTTCTTTGAAAGCGCTTTCTACCTAGTATAACAACTCAGGAGGGCAAAAAGATAGCCTGTCTGATTCTTTTTTTCAGACAGGCTAAAATTATTTTTTCTGCGCCGCGGGGTTTCCTTAATTTTCCCGGTAGTTCAGCGCCAGCTTCGCGTAGAAATCGTTCATGGTCAGTCTGGCATTGATCTGCTTATATACTCGGATTTTCCTGTTTTCCTGTTCGAAGGAATAGCTCAGGTCTTCGTAGCTGATCGTCGGGGCCGGAATTTCGTCGTAAATATCGGTACGCTCGCTTTCTTCCAACAGGACAGAGATGGTCGGGGAGTCGCCAAGTCCCCAGATCTCGCCGTGGGGCCATAATATGTAGTCGGTATGGGTGTTGTTAAATTCGACCATCTGACGGAACAGGTATTCGCCGATTTTGCCGCAGGGTTTTACATTGTACTGAAGTTCCGCGAGGGAAACGCCCATCTGCTTATAGACGTTGATCGGGATCTGCCACAGGGGCATTTCGGATTTCATGACCACGTTTGCCGCCGCAATGTCCTGGGCAAGGTTAAATTCTCTGCCGCCTTCCGGATATGCGCCGCCGCCGATCCAGATGGCGGTCATACGGCTGCAGATTTCAGGCTTCAGCAGGATCGCGCAGGCCAGGTCGGTGATGGCTCCCTGAAATGCTACGAATAACGGATGGGGATCGTCTTTCATGGCTTCTTCGATGATCAGCCGCGCGCCGTCGGATTCGATAGGGGTCTTTTCGTCTGCCATCTCGTATTCGGAGCCTTTGACAACCGGGCAGATGCCTTCGACGTCCATAAGTTTCAGGACTTTTTGTACTTCGTCGTAGCTCGCCTGGGCGGTGTGGCCTGCACCATACTGCTGGGGATGTTTGTTAAAGTGGCCTGCAATGATGCCTTTTACGATAAATTTCGGGGTCATCAGGTGATGGGCTACGGCAAACTGGTCGTCCGCTTCATTTTTACAGTCGGTGTGCACGATCATGCGCACTTTTTTCTGATCGGGTACGTCAAAGTCATAATTCCATTTTTTCATGTGGTTTCTCATGCTCCTTCTTGTTTTTCGGGGTCACGCTGCCCCGTTTTCTTTTTATTCTATCATATTTGGAAAAACAATACAATCCCGGTTCACATCCTTCGCAGGCCCCGCACCATCTGCGGGTGCAGGCAGTTTTCCACCATTTCGAGATCATCCGAAATGATTCCGTCGCAGCGGCACCGCAGGATTTTCCGGACGTCGAGCTCCCGGTTGGCCGTCCAGGCGTAGATTTTTTTCTGCTTTTCGTGGGCCAGTTCGGCTGCTTCTTCGGTCAGGAAAGCGGTTTTGATACTGTAGCCGTCCACATAGGGCAGCTCATAATCGCCCGCATCCAGCGCCTTTGTAATGTAAACGGTCTGAAGCCGCGGTTCGAGCGTTTTTATCGTTTTCAGCATTTCCGTATCAGCGGAGGCAATGCTGCATTGCTCTTCCATTTCGTGCAAACGGATCAGGCTGACGGCTTCCTGCTCCATATTTTCTTCGCTTCCGTCGGCTTTTAATTCCAGCATCAGGAAAATTCTTCCCTTTGCCGCTTTCAGGATTTCGTTCAGAGTCGGGATAGTCTCGCCCGCAAACGCGTCGGAAAAATAAGAGCCTGCGTCCAGTTCAGTCAGCTTTTCATAATCTAAATCCCAGACGTTTCGCTCCAGGCCGGTGGTTCGTTTTAAATTCGCGTCATGAAGAGCCACCAGGACGTGGTCTTTCGTCTGGCGGATGTCGATTTCGGCCATGTCCGCGCCGGAGCGGATGGCGGTTTCCAGGGCGACGAGGGTGTTTTCGGGGGCGGCGCAGGCGCCCGCGCGGTGGGCGACGATCTGGATATCCAGAGCAATCGGTTCGATGGGGTCTTCTGTGGTTTTACGCGCCCGGATTACCGCAAAGGCGGTGAGGATGCAGATGCTTAGAATGGCCAGGGCGGCGCAGAATTTTTTCGGCGGTTTTTCCATTTTGGCTCCTTCTTCCCGTAGGGTTTAGAGGTAGTATGCCAAATAAGTCAAAGACTATACTTTACGTTGCCATTCTGGTTTTCATTTGCTATAATGAACTTATGTTTACTGTTCAGACAGTACCTGAGCACTTAGCTGCGACGCGAAGCTAGTCCTTTAGGGCTCAGGTACGTAAGAACGTGATTCAGGTGTGAGCGGGCTCTTTTGCGAAGCAAAATTTAAAATGAACCTGCGATTTGTTACTGAAACGAGGTACGAGTGAACAGTAACAACTTATGAATTTCAAACGTTCACAGGAGGCAGGCAAAATGCAGAAAAAATCTTTTAGTATGGTAAAATTCCTTCTGGCGGTTTATACTTCGATCACCTTGTTTCTGCTGGCGATTCTGAGTTTCTTCGTCTTCTACAGCCTTCATACCGTAAAGGAGCAGTTCACAGCAGCCCAGCAGCAGACTCTAAACCTCTATCTGACCGAATTGGATCAGTCCCTGGAAAAAATCTCTTCTTCGCTGCGCCAATACCAGCTCCAGGAAGGAGTTCCCGATTTTTCCTCCCTTGATTCCAGCGCTCTATATCGGAAAAAATCGGAGATTGTCTCGGATTTTTCCACACACATCCTTTTTTTGGATCCTTGCGACGGTCTTTTTCTGTACAGCCCGGAAACCGACGACTACCTCTATGCCTTTCACGCTTCCTCCCAGGAAACTTACAACACCCGCCTGTCCATCAAAGACGCCGCCGCCCGGATCATGCAGGCTTCCGGCCTTTCCACTTCTGCCGGCTGGTATCTGGAAGAGCTGGAAGGCCGCCAATATCTCCTTTACCTTCAGTGGCTGGACGGCGTCTGCTACGGCTCCTGGAGCAATGCCGCCTCCCTGCTTCCCGCTGTATCCGAACTTTCTTCTTATTCCGATACCTTTCTGTATCTGACCGATGAAACGGGAAACGTCCTCGCCGCCGCTTCGGAAAACAGCCAGACTTCCCAACGCGCCATTACCGTAAACGCCTCTTCCGCCGTCACACCGGTTACCCTGTTTTTGCGTACACCGGAAACCCACGCGCTTTCCACCATGAGCTTCAGCCTGCGTCTGCTCCTTGGGGCGAGTATTTTCGCATTGCTGACCATTGTCATAGCCTATATCGCCTTAAATCGCGTGGTCAAACGGCCGCTGGAACAGGTACTCGGAAACATTTCCGAATACGAATCCGGCAACCTCGACTTTGTCCCGGACGATCATGGCATGCCCCTGGAAATCCTCCGCATCAACCAGGCCCTGGCCTCCATGTCCCAGGAAATCAAAGCCCTGAAAATCGACATTTACGAAAAACAATTAAGCCTGAAAGACACCCAGCTCCAATACCTCGCCCATCAGATCAAACCGCATTTCGTAATCAATATCCTGAATACGGTCAGCCTGATGGTCCAGATGAAAGAAGAGAAAAAAACGATCGCAATCCTCCAATATCTTTCCGCCTATATGCGCAATCGCATGAACCTGAACATCCGCAGCATCCCCTTGTCCCAGGAAATGGAACAGTTGGAAACTTACCTGCATTTGCAGGAAATCCGTTATCCGGATCAATTCCGCGTCCGGACGGCCATCGAACCGGAGCTGGAATCTTTTCTGATACCGGTCCTGACCATTCAGACCCTGGTGGAAAACATTTTCAAGCACGCCATGGAACCCTATCAGCCTCTGGTCATTACCATCTCTGCAACTGTTTCGGAAAATCACGTCATCCTGACCGTGAAAGACAATGGCTGCGGCTTCCCGGAAGAGCTCCGGAAAACCTTTAACGGCCAGCCTGAGGCTCCCGGAGATGGGCAGCATATCGGCCTGGTCAATATCCGCCAGCGCTTGAATCTGGAGTACCCAAAGCAGGCCAAAATGGAACTTCAGAACGATTCCGGAGCCGTTGTCATCATCACATTGCCCTGGGCCGAATAAATAATCAAGGGGACGCCGCAGCGCCCCCTTCGCATTATCCTTTCACAGATCCAACCGTCATCCCTTTCACAAAATATTTCTGAAAAAACGGATAGAGAATCATGATCGGAACCACACCGATCACTGCCAGCGCCATCCGCATGGAGGAACTCGGCATAATCATCGCTCCCTTTACCGCCTCGCTTCCTTCCGCCGTCGCCAGATAATTGATGTTCTGCATCATCCGGTTCAAAAAATTCTGAAGGCTGAAAAGCTTCGCATCGGTCACATAATACAGGCCGTTCTGCCAGTCATTCCAGTAACCGATCCCGACAAACAGGCCAATGGTCGCCATAATCGGCTTCGACAGCGGCAGCACCACTTTATAGAAAATGTAGAACTCTCCTGCCCCGTCTATTTTTGCCGCCTCAATCAGAGAAAATGGGATGTTCATTTTAAAATAATTTTTCATCAGCATCACATTGAATGCATTTAGCAGCAGGGATGGAAAAATCAGCGCATAGATCGTATTTTTGATATGGAAAAATTGCGTCCACATCATATACGTCGGCACCAGGCCCCCGTTAAACAGCATTGTGAAAAATACCAGGAAAGACAGGACGTTATGCAGCTTAAAATCCGTTCTGGAAAGAGGATAGGCCAGCATCGGTGTGATCACCAGGGACAGTGCCGTCCCCACAGCCGTTACCAACAGGGTAATCCCATACGCCCGGAAAATGGTTCCTGCCCTGCCGATGATGTAGCGGTAAGCATCCAGGCTGAACACCTTCGGCCAAAACCGGTAGCCTTCCGCAATCAGCGAAGCTTCCTCGGTAAAAGAAGACATGATCAGCAGCACAAACGGCAGAAGGCTGCAAAGCGTCAGCAAAATTAAAATGACATTGATCACGATCTGAAACATTGTTTCACTTTTCATCTTTTTCATGCGAATTCCCCTTTAAAACAATGCGCTGTCCGGATCCGTCTTCCGCACCAGAAGATTCGCGCCCAGTACGAGAAGGAAACCGACAAGGGACTGATACAGGCCTGCCGCGCTTGCCATGCCGATATCATTGTTGACCATCAGCGCGCGGTAAACATAAGTGTCAATGGTATTCGTTACCCGGAATAAAGCGCCCTGGTTCATCGGAACCTGCAGGAACAGTCCAAAATCCGAATAGAAAATCCTGCCTATATTCATCAGAACCATTGTGATAACCGTGGGCTTTAACAGCGGCAGGGTAATGTAAAAAATCTGTTTCAGTTTCCCTGCTCCATCCACAGTCGCCGCCTCATACAGGCTCCGGTCAATCCCCAGAACCGCTGAGAAGTAGATAATGGATGTGTAGCCCATGCTCTTCCAGATGTACACAAAAACCAGGATAAACGGCCAATATTTCGTCTCCGCATAGAAGTTCACGGGTTCTTTTCCCAGCGCGCCCAGGATACTATGATTGATAAATCCCGTATCGCTGTTTAAAAATGCGTAAACGATATAAGCAATGATGATAATGGAAATCAAATGCGGAAGCAGAAGCGCCGTCTGATAAAATTTCATCAGGAACTTTTTCGTCACTTCACTTAGCATGATCGCGATTGCCACACAGATCACGACGCCCAACACGATAAAAACCAGGTTATAAAGGAGCGTATTTCGTGTAATCAGAAAAGCGTCCTCTGTCCGAAAGAGATATTTAAAATTTTCAAGCCCAACCCAGTCCGATTTGAAAATCCCTTTCGAATAATCGATATCTTTGAAAGCGATAAACAGGCCGCCGATCGGGATGTAATTATTGATAAACAGATACAGCATGCCCGGCAGCGTCATGGCCAGAAGCGGAGCCTGCCTCGCCCAGTTCGTGCGTTTCTTGGTTTTCATTTTCCACCTCGTTTTTCCGGCTGTTATTCTTCCAGCGTCGCGTTCCATTCGTCAAGCTGCCGCTGTTTTTCTGCAATGATCTCATTGATCCCGCTCTTTTCCAGCTTTTCCAGAAATGCGGGCAGTTCGGTAGCAGGGTCGATGGCGCCCATTTCCAGCCCGGTCCGGAACTCTGCCAGAACCGCGGAGCATGCGGCTACTTCATTCTTGATCGTGCTTGGGTCGTAGTTAAAGCCCATGCAGTTCGAGATCGTTGCCTGTGCGTCGTAGGCCATGCCCTCTTCCGCTGTCTGCGTGGTGTAGGTTTCATGGTTTTTCAGCAGGAACGTATTCCCGTACATGTAGGACTGGTCGCCGGGATACTTGCTGTTGCTGGCGTCTGTCCCCTCCGGATAAGCGATCCAGCCGTCTTCCGTCTCCACATAATGTTCGCCTTCGATTCCATAGGCCATCAGGTTCACCACATCCGGATCACTGTACAGCAGATTCAGGAATTCCATGGCCGCTTCCGGTTCGGTGGAGGTCGTCGGGATGCAGTTTGCAAACAGCGTAATGCTTCCGTTGCTGATCGAGGGCTGCCGCAGGTTTACATAATAGGCTTCATAGCCGTTCGTCGCCGCTTCATCCACGTAATTGCCGCGCCCGGAACTTAACGTATACGCAAACAGGCGTCCGCTCTTCATCAGGGAACTTGCCGATTCGGTGGTCGTCGCCGCATCTTTCATGATATAACCTGCCTGCGCCCACGCATACATGGTTTCGCAGAGTTTCTGGTATTCTTCGCTGGCATAGAGATTTTCAATGGAATCTCCGTCATAGAACATGACGCCAAGCTTGTCGCTGATCTGGTCATAATTGATCGCCATATGGTCTCCCCAGGGATACAGAATCCCCATTTCCGGCTCCTGTTCCTGGATGACCTGGAAAATTCCTTCCAGGATCTCGATATTTTCATCCATGTCCGCCATGCTGGCCGCCGCCTGGATTTTTTCAACCTCGTCCTGAAGTCCATATTGATCAATGAGATCTTTGCGCAGGACAATGTTCCAGTTATCGGATTTTGTGCTGTTTGTGGTGATCGCATACAGATTTCCGTTTACCGTCGTCCCTTTCAGATAGTCGGCCGGGACTGCTTCGGTGATTCCGCTTCCGTATTCGTCAAGCAGGTCGTTCAGCGGAGTAAGCTGTCTCTGATTCAGCAGCGTTGACCAGATATTCGAACCTGCCGTTGTGATAATGTCCATTTTCTCCTGGCTGGCCATAATCAGACTGATCTGGTTCTGGTAATCCGAAAATGAGACCGGATTCAATTTTACATGCACCTGAATTTTTTCTTCGGTAATCGCATTTAATGCATCCTCTACTTTCTGCAGATCTTCCGGAATCATTCCCGACATTTGCGCGTACATCCATGTGATATTCCTCACATCGCTTTCTGCCATTGCAGTCATTTCTCCTGCTCCCAGGCAGCCTGTCATATAGGCCAGCGCAGCCGCCGCTGCCATTTTCTTTTTCCATCTTTTCATATTCGTTACCTTTCCTTCCTCCGCTTTTCCTTTGCGGTTCTTTTTTGTATCTTTATTATAAAAAAGACAGGCCGTTTTTTCTTTCTCGAAATCGACCTGTATTGTTTCTAATCCGACTTTTTCGTTATTTTTCATTTCCCCGCATCCGCAGCTTATATTCTCTGGGGGTGCAGCCCGCAAATTGCCGGAACAGTTTGGAAAAGTAGGAAAAATTGGTGTAACCGACCGAGCAGGCCACGTCGCCCACCGGCAGAGCGGTCGTCGCGATCAAAAGCTTTGCCTGGTTCATCCGCTCCTGGTTCACATATTGGGAAATGGACATGCCCGTATCCTTTTTGAAAACCCGCGCAATATAATCGCCGTTCAGGTGCAGCGCTTCCACGATATCGTCTCTTCCAATGTCCTCGGAAAGGTGCTGGAAAATGTACTTTTTCACCGCGTTTGTAATGTCTGTCACATTGTTTTCGTAAGGGATGGTCTGTGCCAGGCAGCGCACGAAACGCATCATGTGCTCCACGGAAAGCGTCGCTTCATTCATTTTTCTGCACAGTTCTTCCTCCTGGAACAGGGTATGGGCGGAAATTCCCCTTCCTTTCAGATAGACGTCCAGGCTCTGGCAGATATCTGCGCGCAAGGTATAAAGCGCCGATACGGAAATGGGGTGCTTCCACTGTTTTTTATACAGATATTCTTCGAAGGTATCTGCAAATTCGGCGAATGCGCCGCTGTACAGGAGCTGTTCCATTCCCCCGTCAAGCTCGGCATCCACCGCGTGTTTTTGTTTGACTTCCCGCGCATTCCACAGATTTTCCTGATAGGAAGTCATCATTTTTTCCGTCTCATAAAGCCCACGGTACGCCGTTACCAGCTCTTCGCAGTAAAGTTCCGGATGGAAGCAGCCGATGATGCGAAGCCCTTTTTCTTCATGCAGAAATTCCAGATAGGCGCTGCACAGGTTCCGGAATGTTTCCGCTGTCCTGTTTTTTACCAGAACCGTCCATTTCTTCTGTTCGCTGACGACCACGAAAAGATTTTCTTCTCCCGCTTTTTCGAAATAATCCTGTGTGATCTTCCGGTAATCCAACCTTTCCTCCTCGACAAATTTCGCTGAAAAAAGCGCCATGCAGAAGGTGTCGTCCAGCTCCAGGGCAAGGTTATTTTCTTTTGCGTGCTTTAAAAGTTCTTCCGGTGTGGAACCATTCCGCCCTTCCAGGGTATCTTTCCAGAAACTGGTATCTACAATTTTCCGCTTTCTTTCCAGATAGACGGATTCTTCGAGGGCTTTCCGCATTTTCCGGCTCTCCTGAATATGCTCCAGCGCTTTGGCGATCACCTTTTCGATCTCTTCTACAATGATTGGTTTCACACAGTAATCATATGCGCCAAGACTGACCGCCGCCTTGGCATAGGAGAAATCTGTGTGGCAGGTCAGGAGGATCAGTTCCGTATCATAGCCAGTCTCCCGAATCCAGGTCAGCAGGTCAAGCCCTGTTTCTTTTGGCATCTCGATGTCGCAGATCACCAGGTCTACCGGGTGGGCCAGCAGCAGTTCCCGTGCCTTTGCCACGCCAAGGGCAGACCACACCTGGTTCACGCCGTGGCTGTTCCAGTCAATCGCGGTCTGTAAAATCTGGATGGTATAAATTTCATCATCGACTAATAAAATTTCCATTCCTTTTCCCCTTTACTTGTCTCGAAAATTCAATGCGAGCTTCGCATAAAAATCTTCCAGGGTTAAACGGACATTTACCTGGTTATAAACGCGTATCTTTCGGTTCCTCTTCCCGAACGTATAAGTCATGTCTTCCGGGTCTACGCGCGGGGCGTCTATTTCCTCATAAATGCCGGTCTTCGATTCCCGTTCCAGGAGTACGGAAACGCCTGGCGAATCGCCCAGGCACCAACTTTCTCCGCTTGGCCAGGGGTTCTCCGGGTTTGCCGCACTGAATTCGGTCAATTGCCGGAACAGATAATCGCCGATTGCTCCGCATGGCTGCACCCGTTCCTGAAGCTCCGCAAAGGTTACATCCATTTGTTCATAAACATTTGCCGGGATCTGCCAGAAGGGCATTTGGGATTCCATCACGACGTTAACCGCTGCAATGTCCTGAAACGTGTTAAATTCCCAACCGCCTTTCGGATAAACTCCGCCGCCGATCCAGACCGCAGTCATACGGCTGCAGATCTCCGGTTTAAGCAGGATAGCGCTCGCGAGATCCGTAACCGCTCCCTGGCATACCACGTACAGGGGATGGGGATCGTCTTTCATGGCTTCTTCGATGAGCAGACGGACGCCGTCGGAATCCCGCGGGGTCTGTTCGTCCGAGAGCCCGTATTCCGAGCCTTTTTGTACCGGACAAATCCCTTCCATGTCCATCAGATACAGAATTTTTTTAATTTCTTCCATGCTCGCCTGGGCGGTGCAGCCCGCGCCCCACCGTTTCGGCGTGCGGTTGAAATGGCCGCCGATGATCCCCTTTATGAGGAATTTCGGCGTCAGGAGATGGTGGACGAGGGCGAATTGGTCGTCCGCTTCGTTTTTACAGTCTGTATGGACGATTACCCGCACTTTTTTCTGGTCGGGCACCTGAAATTTATAATTCAGCTCTCTCATTCTTTTCCTCCCCGAATCCATAGGAAACTGCCCGTTCCACGGCTTCTGCCACGCAGGCATCCTGGTCTTCCGGAAGCAGGAAACCGCTTTCGACCTGCTCTTTGGCTGCCTTTTCGACCAGCCGCCGGTAGTTTTCCAAAGTCCCATACAGCTTTTGCAGTTTCCGGGCGGAAAATGGTTCCATGTGGCCGAAAACCAGGTTGATTCCCGCAGGCTCCTCTTCCCTTTTTACGGTACTGTAGCTGTAGTAAACGGCTGCCGGAACGTCCACAAAGGGGGAACGCACGCCTCCCAGGGTGTTTCCAAATACGTCTTTCCGATTCTCCTTCCAGTCCCCTACTTCAATCCGGTTGCCATAGGGCGGGCAAATTCCTTCTCTCACCCACCGGAACAGCATCCGGTAAATCGCATAGAATTGATACTGGTAAGGATAATCGTTCGGATAATCGTCAATGGAAGAAAATTCCGGCATTCTTCCGATTTTTTTCAGGTCTGCATCCCCATTGTAATAATCCAGCATCGAATATTTCGTATCGTGGGTAGCGCCTGCGATTTCGTAGCACCGGTATTTCCGGTTTTCTTCATCGCTGTCTTCCTGTCTGGATTCCAGACCGCCGAAAGCCGCGTTTTCGCTTTCGGTCTGTACGGCAATGTAAGGCACGGGCATATAACCGATCTTATTTTTCTGATAATCCGTCTCTTTTCCGTAATCGTTCTGGTTCAGGGGCACGAGAAAGGAATGGATTCCGCCTCCGGTCAGATAGCCGTCAAACAGCACTTCTTCCGGATTGGAAAATGCAAAATAATTCAGGTACGTAAACAGATATGTCGCCGACTGAGACCAGCCGGTCAGATAGAACCAGCGTTTCGGCCCCTCCGGAATCAAAACCGGATCGTTTCGCAGGATTTTTACCAGATCGGTCAGCATATCCCAAAAGAGTCCGGTTTCGCAGTCCTCCCTGCGGGGCCATGCCGCCGGGTCTGCGACCGGATAGGGAGATTTCGGCCTTTTATAGGGAATTTTCCAATTGATCGCTTCGTACCGCTTTGCGTCGGCTTGTTTCAGGCTGTCCAGAACGTCCGGTTTACTGGTTATGCCGATGTAAACCGCGCCGTCACGCATCAGCTCTTTCGCGCCGACGATCCACATGCGGTCGATATCGAAACCGGCTGTGGCGTTCAGAATCTCCACGACAACGTTTCCGCTGAATGCCTCCGGATTCTGAGGCTTTCGGACCAGGAACCGGTTACAGTACGGCAGATCCGGATACCGGATTTCTTTTTCATGCGCCCCTGTCTCGGCGTATACGTTTGACGTCCCTTCGAAAAAGTATTCTTCTTCGATGTAGCCGGATTCTTCAAAACCGCATTTTCCGACGGCTGTTGGGAATGGATGGGATGCGGCGCTTCGTTCTTTTGGGTAGATGGTACGAATCATAAGTTTCCTCCTCTTTTTCTGATTTGGACTATTATAGCCGATTTTTCCTCTCTTTGAAAGAACAGGGACGACTCTTTTTAACAAAAAGCCGTGGATTTACTCCACGGCCAGTCTGCACCAGGTCGCTTTCCGGCAGGGGCCCGCCAGGTCGGTCTGAATTTCATTTCCTAACACATTTTCTCCAAGTTCATACGCTCCGTAAATCGTCCCATCATTTCCGAAAAGTTCGACGATCTCCTGGTCGATGATGATTTTTAGATTCAGGCCACCGCTTCCGTCGTAAGCATATTTATATTCGTTCAGATGGAGGACGTTTCTGTCCAGGTCTGCCATGGCGAAGACTTTTCCCATGCGGATGGCGGCGATTCCGGAGGCGTCCGCAGACCATTCCAGATCCAGCATCACAGGCGCTCCATCCGGGGAAAGTGTGGCGGCTGACGTAGCAAGCGGATGGGGTTCGCCTGCAAGGGCCAGAACCTCCCTGGCTGGCCAGAGCCGAATTTGATAATCGCCGTTTTTTACAAGGGAGAGTTCTGTCGGGAGGGACATGGCACCGCAGTAGTGCCCTCTGGTGTTTTTCAGGCGCATCCAGCCCATGGTCACGACGCGGCCAGGCGTACCGGCGAAAGACTGGGCGGCATAACGCAGTTTGGTAAAATAGGCGCTTTTTCGCTCGGTTTCTGCCTGGAAGTGCCAGCCGTCAAAGGTTCCTACCTGATAGTAGCCGTCCGCCGACCAGAAGACCCATTTTTCCTCGGATGTGCCTTCCACAGGGAGCCGTTCTAGGTTCGGACATTCCCACATGCCGTCCACGGTCAGGCGCTGGGTTTCTTCCCAGTGAAAGAGGTCGTTGGAACGGTAAAGGGCAAATTCGAAGCCTTCCAGGTACAGGATCAGGATGTAGGCCTGGCTTTCCGGGTGGTAAAAAACTTTGGGATCCCGGTTTTCGGTGACGAGAAAGTCCAGCAGGATCCGGTCGGATTTCTGGAGGGTGCGGCCGCCGTCGGTAGAGTAAGCCAGGCGTTGGGTGAAGCGGTTTCCGGCTTCCTGCGACCATTTGTTCCGGCCGCCTGCGGCGGTGTAGAAGAACAGGAGGGCGTCTTTGCCAAAGCCGGCGGTATTGGAAAAATCCTGGAGGGCACAGCCGGAGTAGGCGCTTCCGGTTTCGTCCGGTTCCAGGGCAACGGACTCTGGGTGCCAGTGGATCAGGTCGGTGCTGACTGCGTGGCCCCAGTGCATGTTTCCCCAGTGGACGCCGTAGGGATTCCATTGGTAATAGAGGTGGTAAAGGCCGTTTGCGTAGATGAGGCCGTTCGGGTCATTCTGCCAGCCGAGGTAAGGGGTGAAATGCAGTTTCGGACGGAAGGGATAGACGTTCTGGGGCTTTTCGTCCCAGCAGAACAGGTATTTTAGCTGTTTTTCCGGGGTGTCGCTTCGGATTTCCAGTTCTTCGCCCAGGAATTTTTCTGCGTTCCAGGCGGTGTAAAAGCCGCAGTCTGCTTTTCCCAGATATGCGTCGAGTTCCTGGACTTTTTTCCCGTTATGGTAGAATTCCAGTTTGGTTTCTTCTGCCGTCTGGTCTATGGGGATCCAGAGGTAGAGGGAGGTGATTTTGAGGTTCATTATGTGTGTCTCCTGTTTTTCGTCATTTTTTGGCGCTGGGCTATGGAAGCCCAGCGCCGGGGATTTCTGCTGTGGTTTACAGTTTTTTCATATACTTTTCCATGTCGATTGCTGGAATGTCCAGGGCTGTCATAGCCTGGACTGCGGTCCAGCCAAGGTTTTTCATCAGGGCATGGATCGAGGTTCGAAGGGATTCCTCACGGCTTTCGCGGCGCATTTCTTCTTTCTTCTCTTCCAACTGTTCGTTTATCCGCTCCATCTGTTCCGCCAGTCTTACCTTTACTCTTTCTTCTAATCTTTCTTCTACCTTTTCTTCTACGATTTCGTCAATCGCCCACCCCACATCCTTCTCCTCCTTTCCAATATGAAATTTGATTCTTGAGCCCGTCACCGCATTAATCACCCTCGCTGCTTTTAGATCCATAGTCTGAAAACGCTCATCGGACTCAAGCAATGCTTTCAATTTCTTTTTATCCTTTGCGTATTTTATATACAGCATCACTTCCCGCAGGCTTGTACGGAACCGCCCGATCTCTTCCTCAGTCATAGCAGACGGAGAAATCAGGTTAATCCGGTAATCCGGAATCAGCTTCAAAAGTTCTTCGTCCTGCACCGCCAGCATTTCATGCAGACTTTTCGGGCCGTCCCATGGCTCTGTCCCAAAGTGCAAGACCAGTGTAATCACTGGAATCAGCCTGTCCTCTTTGTAGAAGCCAGTCAGATACTCTCCGGCACTGAGTTTCTTTTCCTTGCCGTTCTGCCGGAATTCTCCCGCATTCTCATCGTCTGTGCCCCTTCGCACTTCACGCGTCGCCGCTGCCTGCTGCTTTGCCGCCTCCCGGTGAGACTTTGCAGCCCTCTCCACCTGCCCGGCATACTGAAGCCCATCATAAACCATCGCCTTCACCGGCATCGCATAATGAACTTCCGACTGATTTTCCAGGCCAAGAAGGAGGTACGCGGCCTCGTCATCTTCCATCGCCGCCAGCACTTTCAGCTTATCCCGGAATTTCTGAATCGGAACCCCACTCCCGTCTGCCCCATAGGGCACAGAAATTTCCGCCGTATCCAGGGTACGCAGTTTTTTCGGGTCAATGACCTTTTCTCCTTTGTAAATCAGATGGTTAAACACATCCGCGAAAACGCTTGTGTCTTCCATGTAATCTTTTGTGACGATATCCTGTCTGGACAAGATCATCACCACCTTATAGAACTTATGTTTTCTGTTCTATTGTTAATTTAGCATAATATTTTGCAAAATGCAAGCTAAATATTACCAAGGCTCACCGCATTCACAATCTGCGTCCTCACATAATCAATGCTTCCAGCCGCCATACTAAACTCATCCAGCCCCATCTCCAGCAGCATCTCCACCGCCTTCGGATCACCCGCCATCTCCCCGCACATTCCAACCCGAATCCCTTCCCGATGGCCCGCCTCAATAATTTGCCGAATCGCCTTCACCACCGCCGGATGAAAATAACTGTACCGATCCGCAACCCTCGGATTTCCCCGATCCACCGCCAGCAGATACTGCGTCAGATCATTGGTTCCAATGCTGAAGAAATCCGCCTCTTTCGCAAACTCCTCCGCCAGCAGCACACTCGCCGGCGTCTCCATCATCATCCCCGTCTCAACCTTCTCATCAAACGCAATGCCTTCCTGTGCAAGCTCCCGCTTACACTCCTCCACCACGTCCTTCGCTTCCCGCAGCTCCTCCAGCGAAACAATCATCGGAAACAGAATCCTCACATGGCCAAACGCGCTCGCCCGCAAAATTGCCCGTATCTGCTCCTTGAACATCTCTTTTCTATCCAAGGAAATCCGAATCGCCCGCCATCCCAGAAACGGATTCTCCTCTTTCTCAAGCGGAAAATACGATAATTCCTTATCCCCTCCGATATCCAGCGTCCGGATCGTCAGCTCCTCCGGACACAGTTCGGCAGCCTCTTTATACACCCGAACCTGCTCCTCCTCTGTCGGGAAATGCGTACTTTCCATGTATAAAAACTCACTCCGGAACAGCCCAATCCCATCGATCTTCATCGGCAAGGCCTGCCGGATCTCCTCCGTATTTCCCACATTGGCACAAAGCAAGATCCGCTTCCCGTCCTTCGTCACCGCCGGCCGTTCCCGAAGTGCTTCCAAGCGCACCCGTTCCTCCTGATAAGCCGCCTTCTTCGCCTGATACTCCGCAATCACCGCCTCATCCGGCCCGACCACAATCACACCCTTCGCCGCATCCATACAGACAGTCTCTCCGTTCTCCACCTTCTCCAAAATTCCTTTCACCCCAACCAGCATTGGAATATTCAGACTCCTGGCAATAATAGACACATGGCTTGTCACGCCGCCTTCCTCCGTAAGAATCCCTTTCACCATCTCCGGATTCAGCTTCACCGTATCCGACGGATACAAATCCCGCGCCGCCACAATCACTCCAGACGAAAGGTTCCCCAAATCCGGCCTCTTTACGCCTTTCAGCGCCGCCATCAGCCGCTTCCCGATATCCCGAATGTCCTCCCCCCGTTCCTTTAGATAAGTGTCGTTCTTTGCTTCAAAAATCATTGCAATTTCGTCAATCGTCTCCGCAACCGCCGCCTGCGCATTCTTATGCTCTCCGGCAATTTTCGCGTTCACCTTTTCCTGCAAGGTCACATCTTCCACAATTTCCAGATGCGCCGCAAAAATCTCACTTCCCGCCGCCAGGCTCTCCAGCTCCTTCTTCACCGCTTCCCCGGCATCCGCAAACTTCTTCTGCTCCGCCGGAACCGCTTCCTCCGGCACCGTGCGCACGTCCGGGGTCAGATCCGGCTCCGAATAGCAATACACCGGAGCCACCGCAATCCCCTGCGACGCCGTTTTTTTAACTGTAATCCGTTCCATTCTTACTCTCCTAAACCGCTCTCAGGCAGTTCTGCCCGTGCCTTTTAATCTTTGGTTTCCGAACCCGGTTTGCCAGCCGCCTGAACCGGGATCGACGCCAAAAAAGAATCCACCAGTTCTCTGGAAGGCGGTTTCGTCCCGACTGTCGTCACAGCCCCGGCGGAGACCGCCATACAGAGCCGCATCGTCTCCTCATTGCCCAGCTTCTGATCCCAGGCGTAAGCCAGCGCCGCTACCATCGCATCTCCGGCCCCAACGGTGGAGTGAGCTTTGACCGGAAGCGCCGGACAGGTTTCCGCATAGTCCGGGCGCACCATCATTGCCCCGCGCTTTCCCATGGAGACCATCACCGTTCCAATTCCCTTCGCCATCAGCCCTTGGGCCAGGTTCCGCAGCTCCTCATCGGAAGCCTGGCCGTCGATTCCTGCATATTCTTCCAGTTCCGCGCGGTTTGGTTTGATGATGTCCGGAACCGCTTCCAGCCCATTGCGGAACAATTCGCCGTCTGCGTCCAGAAGGACTTTCGCGCCTTTTTCATGCGCCATCCGAATGATTCTGGCGTAAATCCGGCTGTCCACGCCTTTGGGAACGCTTCCTGCTAGGACGAAAAGCGTCTGGCTGTCCGCGTAGCCTTCCAGTTTTCTGAGCAATGCTTCCGCCTGCGCTACTCCAATCGCCGGACCTGGCTCGTTTAATTCGGTCACAGCGCCGCTTTTCTCGAAAACTTTCGTGTTCGTCCGGGTCTCGCCTTCTACCCAAAGAAAATCATTGCGGATGTTCTTTTCTTCCAGAACCCGTGCAATGGTCCTCCCGGCATTTCCACCCAGGAATCCGGTGGCAATGCTTTCGCCGCCCAGCTCGCAGATGGTCTTCGAAACGTTAATACCCTTTCCTCCGGCGTCATATTCGACTCTCTGAATCCGGTTCAGGCCACCGGGAAGCAGCGTGTCGATCTCCACTGTCTTGTCTATTGCCGGATTCATCGTAACCGTTACAATCATTTTTCGTGCTCCTTTTCTTCGACGTTGCTTGCTACCGTTATTATAATCCGTCTTCCCCCTCTTTTTCAACCGGCAGAAAAAGAGATACGAATTCTCTGACCCGAAGGGTTTTTTACAGGAGCAGATATTTCCTATAAAACAGAAAAACCCCCGCGGTATAACGCCGCGGAGGCTCTCATTTCTCTCTTATTTATAGAACGGGCCGTAGTTCTTGCAGGCTCTGTAGTCTGCGCCCTCTTTATCCATGCCGAATGCATTCCATGCCGCCGGACGGAAAATCTTCTCTTCCGGAACATTGTGCATGCTGACCGGAATGCGAAGCATCGAGCACATGGTGATCAGGTCTGCGCCAATGTGGCCGTAGCTGATCGCGCCGTGGTTTGCGCCCCAGTTATTCATCACGTCATAAGCGGTCTTGAACGGGCCTTCCTTGCCGTCGCATCTGGGTGCGAACCAGGTGCAGGGCCAGGTGTAGTCGGTACGTTTCCACAGGATATCGGTCACTTCATCCGGTAAGCATACGGTCCAGCCTTCTGCAATCTGCAGAACCGGGCCTAAGCCTTTCACCAGGTTCAGACGGATCATCGTAGCCGGCATCTCAGCCTTGGTCACGAATCTGGAGGAGAATCCGCCGCCGCGGAAGTATCCCAGGTCTGCAAAGTTCCAGGTGGTATCCTTCATGATCGCATCCTGATCTTCTTTGGTAATTTCATACCAGGGTTTCATCACCGGATTTCCTTCGGCATCTCTGGCCGCGCCGTTCGCATCCAGACAGCATGCGCCGGAGTTGATCAGGTGGATAAAGCCGCCGTTTTCTTTTGCAACGCCTTCTACATCGTAGCCAGCCGCTTTCTTAACGGCTTCCGGGCTCCAGTAAGTACGAACGTCCGCGAACATCTGGGCACGGTTCGTCAGAAGTTTCATGAACAGCATGCCAAGGCCGTTCAGCACATCGTTTTCGGTAGCCAGGATATACGGCTCGCGCGCGCCGTCCCAGTCGAAGGAGGTGTTTAACATCGCTTCCGGGAAGTCGCAGTTCGGATAGAAGTCCGTCCACTGTCTCTGGCCCTGGAAACCGGCTGCAATGGCGTTATGGCCTACCATTTCTTCTTCGCGGCCTTCCGGCAGGTTCTTATTTCCGTTCATCAGGTCTTTGATGATCACGGCCATCTTTACAACGAACTCGAACTGCTCTTCTTTCTTCGCATCGCTCATCTGAAGCTCTTCCGGGTTCTTGTCAAAGCCCATGACGCATTTTTCTTTCGCCCATGCAAGCGCTTTCTGGTACTCGGCCTCGTCGTAGATGCCTTCGGACATCCGGCGGATGATTTCCACCTCGTCTACGGACTCGACACGCATGCCAAGATAGGACTCGATAAAGTCGGAATCAATGATAGAACCGCCGATACCCATGCAGATGGAACCGATCTGCAGGTAGGATTTTCCTCTCATGGTAGCGACTGCAACTGCCGCGCGGCCAAACCGGAGCAGCTTCTCTTCCACGTCTGCCGGAATGCTGGTATCGTCCGCTTCGCAGACGTCATGTCCGTAAATGCCAAATGCCGGAAGACCCTTCTGTGCGTGGGTAGCCAGCACGGATGCCAGGTAAACGGCGCCCGGACGCTCCGTTCCGTTAAAGCCCCATACAGCCTTGATGGTCTGCGGGTTCATGTCCATGGTCTCGGAGCCGTAGCACCAGCACGGGGTTACGGTCAGGGTAATGTCTACGCCTTCTTTGCGGAATTTATCTTCGCAGGCGGCTGCTTCTGCCACACGGCCGATGGTGGTGTCTGCAATGACTACCTTTACCGGTTCGCCATTGGAATATTTCAGGTTTTCTTCGAATAATTTCGCTGCGGATTTTGCCATGTTCATGGTCTGGTCTTCCAGAGATTCACGAACCTTTAAGGCTCCTCTTCTTCCGTCGATGGTCGGACGGATACCGATTACAGGATAGCTGCCGATTAATCTGCTCTCTGCCATTTTTTTACCTCCATAAGCATACGTTTTTGCAAGTTCTCCGTGCCGCCTTTCGGTGCGGCGGGCGGATATTTGCATTTTCACCAATCGTTTCTCCTGTTTTACCAGGATTGTGTACTAATTATACAACTTTTTTTGCAAAATTGCACGTAAAATTCTGTTTGAATCTGGACAAATTTTGTGATTTTCGGTATGATAGAAGGCAATAGAAGACAAAGGAAGGGAGGGATTTCTTTTTGAAAGCATTTCACGAGGTCAGAAGCTACGACTCCGATTTTATGGTATGGCACGCTTCTTACGAAAACATCAGCTTTCTGGCCCACTGGCACGCGGAAATCGAATTCATCTATCTGCGTTCCGGCTCCGCGCGCCTGAGCATCAATGACCACAATTTCACGGCCCATGCCGGGGATCTGGTGGTGGTCGATTCCGGCGATTTTCATTACAGCGATTCCTCGGAACTTCGGAACCGCCTGGACTTTTTGATCTTTGACCCAAGTATCCTTGGGGGCCTTTACCATCCTTCCCATTTCGCGCACCCGCTTATGACGAAGGAAATGCTTCAGGAGTGGGGACTGACCGGGCAGCTTTTAAGCTTGTTCTCCAATGTCAGCCAGGAACTTCGACAGAAATCACCCTATTACCAGGAGATTATCCGCGCGGATCTGCGGGCCTTCTGGTATCGGCTGAAGCGCTTTGTCCCCGTGGAGAACGCCGAGGAACAGACCCAGAACCGCCGCTCCCATATGCTGTTCGCCCTGCAGCAGCTTCTGGCCTACATCGACGAACATTATTCCGAAGAGATTACCCTGGGTTTTGCCGCCCAGCAGATGAATTTCAGCGAAAGCCATTTTTCCAAAGTCTTTAAAAAGCTCATCGGGATCAATTTCAGCACCTATCTGAACATGGTCCGCATCGAGCACGCCGCGGCCAGGTTAAGCGGCACCTCCGCCCGGATCACGGACGTCGCCCTCACCTGCGGTTTTAACAATGTCCGCAGCTTTAACCGTACCTTTAAGGAAATCACCGGCTACACTCCCAGCCAGTTCATGAAGCTGCCGGAGCCGGATTCCTACAACCTCACCTACTACAAACGAAAATCCTCAGAGCAGGAATTCGTGGAACATGATTCAGTCACCCTGGTGAAAAACCAGCCCTAAGATCGGAGGCCCTATGGATAAACCTGTCATTTTCCGGAAACGCCTGATCCCGGAGGAATGCATCCGGCTCAAGGACGACATTCTGCTGTACCGGGACAAAGAAGTCATTGTCACCGCATGGAACACCCTGAAACCCAAAAAGACCCTGCACCACGGCTTCTCCTGCTATTTTCTGGAGCGCGGTTACAAGGTCAGTAAATTTTATGATCACGAAGGAACGCTGATCAGCTGGTACTGCGACATTGTGGATTACCAATATGATGAAAGTACCGATACTTATGTTGTCACAGACCTTCTGGCGGACGTCATTGTCTATCCGGACGGCTTTGTGAAGGTGGTCGACCTGGACGAGCTGGCGGAGGCCCTGGACTCCGGGGCGCTCTCCACCGAGCAGTTAAAAAAAGCCCTCCGCCGTTTAGACCGGCTTCTGGGCTTGATCTATAAAGGTTCTTTTCCTTCGCTGCAGCGCTATATCGATGAGCGGGAGCAGGCTCAGACTTCCATCTGAATCTTTCTTCCGGTACGTTTATACCGCTGGTATTGGACGCCGGCCGCATCCATCATTTTTTTGGATGCGATGACACCGGCGGTATCGCCGTATTTGTCGCTGTCGTAGACAACGGTTTTGATCCCGGCCTGGATGATGGCTTTCGCGCATTCATTGCACGGGAACAGGGTGACGTAGAGCTTGGCGCCGTCCAGGCTCCCGCCCCGGTAGTTCAGGATGGCGTTTAATTCGCTGTGGGTGGTGTAGAAGTATTTATTATCCTCGCCGTCCCGTTCCCAGGGAAATGCGTCGTCGGAGCATCCGATTGGAAAGCCGTTGTAGCCCATGGAAAGGATTTTGTTATCCGGGCTGACGATGCAGGCGCCCACCTGGGTGTTCGGATCCTTGGAACGCATCCCGGAGAGCATGGCAACTCCCATAAAGTATTCGTCCCAACTGATATAATCCTCTCTTTTTCCTGACATAGGTTCCCTCCTTTGGCGAATTAGTCCTCAATCATGGAAATGCGGCGGGCGTGGCGCTCTTCCCCGGAAAATTCCGTCGTCAGGAAGGTGTCCACGATTTTCAGCGCATGGCCCGGTCCTACGACTCTGCCGCCCATGGCGAGGATGTTCGCGTCATTGTGCAGCCGGGTGGCTTCCGCACTGAAGCAGTCGCTGCAGAGGGCTGCGCGGATGCCTTTTACTTTATTCGCTGCAATGGAAATGCCGATGCCGGTTCCGCAGATCAGGATTCCTTTTTCGCATTCCCCGTCTGCTACCGCATGGGCGACTGCCTTTCCGATGGCCGGGTAATCGACGGCTTCGGGGCTGAAGCAGCCGAAATCTTTCACTTCATAGCCTTCTTTTTCCAGATGTTTTAAAATTTCCTGTTTCAGTTCGTAACCACCGTGGTCACATCCGATTGCTAACATAAGAGTTCCTCCTCATTCAGTTCAATAACCAGTTTTGTAATAATCGCTTCCATTTCGTGAAAGCAGCGGTCGTAATCCTCCAGGGATCCCCCAACCGGATTTACAATGTCGCCGGAATCCCCCACGTACTCGGTCAGCAGGTGGAGATTCACCGGGTTTTCAAATTCTTTCCGGATTTTCTGCTCCTGGGCTTTTGTCATGGTCAGTATCAGATTCCGTGTCTGGAAATCGGACTGCAAAAGCTCGGCGGAAGCGTGGTCTTCCAGGGTCAGTTCGTTTGCCTGCAGGACGGCTTCGGTTTTGGGGTTCACCGGCTCCGGAAACAGGACGATCAGCCCTTTGGATTCGATCTCCAGCTCTTCCAGCAAGTATTTACTTTTCAGAATGGCCTCGGCCATGGGGCCGCGGCAGGTGTCGCTGTTGCTTACAAAGATCAGTTTGTCATACCGTTTCATCCGTTTGCTCCTTACACTTTGATTATCTGATGGCCGGCCGCCTTGACCAGGCGGTTCATAATGGCCTGTCCCATCTTTGGTGTTTCAAAAGCTTCTGAATAAATCTGGGAAACCTCTGACTCATCAAATTCCCGCAGGACGCTGTACAGATGTCTTCCGATGGATTCCTCGTCCATCCGTCTGCCGATGGATTTTACCAGCCCCTCCTGGTAGAGCTCCTTCGTCTCTTCCGTGGCGATCACGCCGACTTTTTCGCCCTGAAGGGTTTTTTCGCCGATCAGGCGGTTAATCTCGCGAACCACGGCCTCCTGAGGGCCTTCCACGATCTTCAGGTCGGCTTTCGGTGCATAGTGCTTATACTTCATGCCCGGAGCCTTGGGCCGGACGGTGCTGTCGTCCCGGATCAGGGCCTGGTCAATCTGCACTTCGCCCACCACTTCTTCTAACATAGCCTGGTTAATGTAACCGGGCCGAAGGATCACCGGAACGGGTCCGCTTACATCCACGATGGTGGATTCCAGGCCGATACCGGAGGGGCCGCCGTCCAGGATCAGGTCGATCCGGCCGTCCATGTCCGCAGCCACGTGGGCGGCGGTGGTGGGGCTGGGCTTTCCGGAGGTGTTCGCGCTGGGCGCGGCGATGTAGCCGCCCCCGGCTTCGATGAGGGCCAGGGCGACCGGGTGGCTTGGCATGCGCACGGCGACGGTGTCCAGGCCTCCGGTGGTGCCGTAGGGTACTTTTTCGGTTTTCCGGAAGATCATGGTCAGCGGGCCTGGCCAAAAGCGTTTAGCCAGGAGCCTGGCGCTTTCCGGTATTTCGGCTGCAATGGCTTCCAGGTCTTCGAAGCGGGCAATATGTACGATCAGAGGATTGTCCGAGGGACGTCCTTTGGCGGCATAGATCTTGGCCGCCGCTTTTTCGTCCAGGGCGTTCGCGCCCAGGCCGTAGACGGTTTCGGTGGGAAAGGCTGTGAGACCGCCTCTGCGGAGGATTTCGCCGGCCTTCAAAATCGCATCCTTCTCTTCCGCTTTTACCAGAATTGTGTTCATATGCTTGCCCCTTTTTGTCTGTTTCTTCGCACTTATTTTACCACCGGGGGGTGGAAATTGCAATGTAAAAGGGACATCACACGGGTGATGTCCCTGAAATTTAAATTTTTCTTAATACCTCTTAATAAAACTGGTGTGCGCCGATCTGGATTCCGCTGCCGGAGCCTGCATTAAAGTAGAGGGCGCTGCCGATGGGGTTTTCGCCGTTCATGGCAGCCTGGGCTGCTTCGTAACAGTCGCTGGGGGCGCCGCTTGCGAGTACCTGGTCGAGCCAGCCGGTCATGGCCGGGGTGAACTGGCCGCTTTCGTAGATGACGCCGGAGATGGTATTGGCGAAGGAACTGCTGGCGACGCGGTTCATGACGACGGCGCCGACGGCGACTTTGCCTTCCCGGCTCTGGTTGCCCGCCTCACAGTAGATGAGAGCGGCGAGAAGATCCAGGTCGGAGGAGCTGACGGACGGGGCCTCGGTCTCGTAATATTCTGGCTCACTGTAAGCAGGAGCTTCTGTCTCGTAATATTCGGGTTCGCTGTACG
>JAUNPS010000094.1 GCA_030536575.1 Eubacteriales bacterium
AAGAATACACATTCCCAAAAGGCAGGCTAAAAGATAAATTTACCTTTCGGAACTGGGTCCCACCTTCTCCATGCTGCCGTAGTCGCTCATGTCGATGGTCAGCGGCCCTTCCTCCAGAATTTCCACGAGCGCCTCTGCGGAAGAATTATCCGCCAGCGTCACCGTAAGAATCGTATCGCCCACTGTGATTTTCATAGTATCGCCCTCCGTTTCTTCTGTATTTTCCGTATCCTGTACCGGTTCTGACAGAGCATCCGCATTGCCCAAACTTTCTGTATTTTCTGCACTTTCACCTGGCCCTTCTGTCGGCTCCTCCGTTTCAGCCAGTGTTGCCACGCCATCCGCCTGGCTCTCTCTGTTCTCCGTTAGAGATTCCGATAAGCTGCTTCGACAGCCCGCCAGGGACATTATCATAATCAGCGCCAGCATCCATGTAAAAAAACTCTTCATAAAACAGCGCCTCCGTTTTCTTTTTTACCAACCTGTCAGACCATCCTGTCTAACAACGGTTTATCACA
The DNA here is from genome assembly GCA_030536575.1 of Eubacteriales bacterium. Taxonomy (GTDB): domain Bacteria; phylum Bacillota; class Clostridia; order Lachnospirales; family Lachnospiraceae; genus Limivivens. The sequence continues at coordinate 519 of JAUNPS010000094.1, forward strand.
AATTCCTCATAGGCTGCGATACCATCCCGCAATCTATGAAGGCCATCTTCCAGTACCACCCTAGGACACGCAATGTTCATCCGCAAAAAATCCTCCCCGCCTGTGCCGAACTGATTTCCGGCGGAAAGATACAGCCCCGTGTTCTCCCGGATAAAACCTGCCGCCTCGGCTGCTGATCCAGCGATATTACCACAGTCCAGCCACAGCAGATAGGTGGCCTGAGAGGGAACCACCCGCACCCCAGGGATCCGTTCTTTCACATACTCCACCGCCAGCCGCTTATTTTCCACAATATAAGCCCGCAGCGCATCCAGCCAATCCGCCCCTTTTGTAAAAGCGGCAATGGCCGCGTCCGCCGCGAAAGCGTTCGGCTCCGCCACTTCATCCGTATTGAAGCCCCGCCATACCTTATGCCGGAGAACCGGATTCGGGACTGCAGCCGCCGCTGTCTGTAAACCTGCCAGATTGAATGCTTTTGTCGGAGCCAGACAGGTCACGCTGTTTTCCCGGCAATGCTCCGATACGGAGGCAAAGGGAACATAGGCACAGCCCGGATCGGTCAGATCACAATGAATCTCATCGGACACGACCACTACATGATGCTTCCAACAAAGCTCCCCAATCTGTTCCAGTGTCTCCCGTCCCCAAATCTTCCCGATGGGATTATGAGGATTGCAGAGAATCATCATGGAAGTCTGCGGGTCAGAAAGCTTCCGCTCCAGATCAGCAAAATCAATCTGATAGGACTCTCCATCGTATTTCAGCCTGCTCTCCAAAACCTGCCGCCCGTTATTGACAATCGAATTGAAAAAAATATTGTAAACCGGCGTCAATACGAGAACCTTTTCCGCGGGCGTCGTCAGCTTCCGTACCATACTGGAAAGAGCTGGAACCACTCCGGTGCAGAAAACCAGCCATTTTTTCTCCATCGCAAAACTGTGCCTTTTCTCCCACCAGCTTATGTACGCCTGATACCATTCTTCCGGAATCGTGGAATAACCGAACACGCCATGCGCGGCCCTTTCCCGGATTGCCGCCTGAATCTCCGGCGCGGTTTCAAAATCCATATCCGCCACCCACATCGGAAGCTCTTTTTCCGCCACATCCCATTTCAGGGAGTGCGTATTTCTTCTTTCTATCCGCTTATTAAAATTATAAGACATGTCACACCTCCAAATCATTCCGGGATTGTCCTGCATGATTTCAGATTCTCATCAAAAAATGCAGTCAACTTTTCAAAGGGGATCCGGTCTGTCCGGTCATACAAGTCAATATGCTCCGCATCCTCCACAACAACCATCTCTTTCGGCTCCGCCGCGGCGGCATAAGCGTTGTCACTGAAGAATCGGGAATGGGCCCGGTTTCCCACTACAAAAAGAATCGGTCTGGGCGAAATCTCATCAATGTAAGCAAGAAGCGGGAAGTTCATCATTGCCAGGTCGCTGGTCGTGGTAAAACCTCCTCTGGCGTTCGGATGATGGCCGCGCCTGACCGCATAAAACCGCATCCATTCCGCTCCCGGCTCCGGAATATCCGCCGGAACCTCATCAATCGGCTGTTCCGGGAATCCGGGCAGGTATTCCGGATATCCATTCTCCGCATCCGTCCATCTCTGTCTGGAAAGCCGTTCCTTCACAGATTGAATCTCCGCTCTATCCATACTGCCCCGAATGGCAGCATTCATATCATACATACTCATTGTTGCAACCGCTTTGATCCGGGTATCCATCTGGGCTGCGGAAAGGGCAAACCCGCCGGAACCGCAAATCCCAATCGCGCCGATTTTCTCCCTGTCTACATAGGGCTGCAGCCCTAAGAAATCCACCGCTGCACTGAAATTCTCTACGAAAATATCCGGGGAAGACAGATGCCTGGGAAAACCGCCGGACTCTCCCATGAAAGACTGATCAAAAGTCAGGACAATAAATCCTTTCTTAGCCAGCTCGTTTCCGTAAACGCAAGGCCCTTGCTCCTTTACGCCGCCGTAGGGCGCTCCCACAACCAGCGCCGGATGTTTCTCATCCAGATTCAGGTCTTTGCTGCAATACAATTCGCCCACAACCTCCAGACCGTAACGGTTCTGATAAACCACTCGTTTTCTTGCTATGTTCTCGCTCAATGCCGCAATATGTCCGCTCATTATCGTTCCTCCTAAAAATGTCTGAATAAAGATGCTCACGTTTTTCCCGCTAACTGTTCTGATACTCAGGCAGCCTCTGTCTTTTTCTGTTTGCAGATAATTTTCGTCCTGGACGGATCGACCTTGTCCTTTTCAATGGTCAGTTCGCTAATCTCATCCGCCCGGATCACGCCGCCGCTCGGATTCAGCACACTGTCCACCTTCCCGATGAGCTCCGCGTCCACCGTGGAATATTCGAAAGCCAGCGTTGTGTTCAGCAGCCGACAATTCTTCATTACCAGGTTGTCGATATAGCACATGCCCTGCAGACTCTCAACGGTACAGTTCACAAGCGTCAGATTCTTTGCATTCCAGCCCAGGTATTCGCCGGAAATAAAAGAATCGTACACGGTCACATTTTCGCTGTTCCAAAAAGCGTCTTTGGAGAGCAGTCTGGAATTATGAATCTCTACATTTCTGGCTCCGTCAAAGGAGTAATTCCCATAAAGGGTCAGATTGCGGATTCTCATGTTCTGACTGTTCATGGCAAAGTAGTCGCCCTTGGCAGTCACATCTTCCATAATCACACCGTCGCAGTTCCAAAGGGTTTCCGCAGCGTTTGAAAAAGATACATTGCGAAGGGTCACATCATGACAGCGCCGGAAATTTTTCGGTGCTTCAATAGCCGAGTCCTCAACTCGAATGCAGTCCGTGTACCATACTCCCGCCCGCGCCATTTCAAACCAAGTACCGTTTCGGACGGTAATATTTTTCGCATACCACAGCGGGTACTTCCACTTGAACATGCTGCCGAAAAGCTCGATGTCACGGCTCTCTTTCAAAGGCGATTCGCCGTCGGCAAAAATGGAATCGATAATGCGAAGTTCCTTTCCCTGAAACAGGGCTCGCTCGCCGGTCAAAAATGCTTGCTTAATCTCTTTCATTGTGTTCGCTCCTTTACAGAATTTTCGTTGTCTCTCATCCGATTGATCAGATAGTCCAGGCAGTCGATTTTCTTTTCCCACTCATGAGTGTTATCCAAGAGAAATCTCCGGTGTTTCTGAAGCAATTTCATCCCATCCGTTACCTTCTTCTGCTCCGGGATCGTCAGAAAGGCCTGGATAAATTCGTCGGTACAGCCTGCGTCCTTTAGATTCTGCACGATCTGCGTTTCGGAATACGGTACGTTCATCTCCTGCTTTTCCCCCTTTTCTATGCCGTTGGCAGCAATGCCTCCCCAGAGCCCCAAGCCCCAAAGATTCTTTTCGCCAGGGTCCTGCCCTTTGAAATTGCATCTCGTTGCTGTCTCTATTCTACTTGCAGAAGTCAAGAATAACAAATACTTATCTTGAATGCTCAGGCATAATTGATTTGCATGTCTAAACCTGTTACAATGAGAAAGGAAACTTCACCGCAGTTTTCCATTTGGGGGGCGAAACAATGTAAATTAGGGATTTCCGCATAAAGCGCATTCAGAATCCCGCTCTGAAATTTGGAGGTTGATTTTATGGAATTAAGAATTCTGCAATACTTTCTTGCCGTTACCAGAGAAGCGAATATTACTGCAGCCGCAGAAACTCTGCACTTATCCCAGCCGGCGCTTTCCCGTCAGTTGAAGGACATGGAAGAAGAACTGGGAAAACAGCTTCTGATCCGCGGCAACCGCGGCGTCACCCTGACAACGGAAGGGATGATCCTGCGCAAGCGGGCGGAGGAAATCATGGAGCTGGTTCGGAAAACGGAGCGTGAGATTGCACTCTCTGATGAATATATTGCGGGCGATATTACGGTTGGCGCAGGGGAAACCGACGGCGTCCGTTTCCTTGTTCAGACTGTAAAAATGCTTCAGGAGCAATACCCGGACATTCATCTGCACATCGTCAGCGGAGACGGAGAAACCGTAGAGGAAAATCTGGATCGTGGGCTGATCGATTTCGGATTTCTGTGCCGGGAGATCGACACGGCGAAATATGAATATCTGCGGCTTCCGGGAAGCGACTCCTTTGGCGTTCTCATGCGTAAAGACGCTCCCCTTGCCGAAAAAGAAGCCATTGCACCGGAAAACCTGTGGGATAAGCCTCTGATTGTTTCCCGCCAGGCGCTTGGTAATGCCAGCGTAGGAAAAATGCTGAAATGCAGGCAGGAGAAGCTCAACATCGTAGCTTCCTATAACCTGCTCTTTAACGGCTCCATTATGGTTGACGAAGGGATGGGATACGCCTTGTGCTTTGACCATATCATCAATGTCAGCGGGGACAGCAACCTCTGTTTCCGCCCGTTGCTTTCCAGCACGGAATCGCCGCATTATGTAGTTTGGAAAAAATATCAGACCTTTACCAAGGCTGCTGAAAAATTCCTGACGAAAATGCAGGAATTGGCTGAACAAAGCTGAGGTTCCTGGGGGAAATAGGAAACGGTCATTCATCTCATGCCTGCTCTTCGCCAGGGATCACGTAATTCCTATCGCTGAATATCCGCCCGGCTTTGCCACAACTTCCGGCAACAGCGCATCTTTCGGTGCCTTCAATATGGCCGCATGGGGCAAAACCGTTGAATTGCCACTGT
>JAUNPS010000011.1 GCA_030536575.1 Eubacteriales bacterium
GGCATAGCCCGCAAGCTACGCCGTTTCCCGAAACATTTCTAATACTGTCTTATGAGTGCCGCCCTTTCCCCGGATAAAATATTCCTCCACGAACCATTAAAGTGATACTGCTCCGCAAACAACTGATAATAAAAATAGCACACCCGGCTTGGATCGCCCGGCCTGTAAGTACGGATTATTATTTCCTCATTCGTTTTCTCAATTAGCCGCTCCGTCTCCTCCTGCCCCTTCGCCGTCAATTGAATCAAAAGCGCACGTCTGTCCGCCGAAGCCGTTTTTCGGGCAATCAGCCCCTTTTGTTCAAAATTCCGGATCAGCCGGCTGATATACCCCTTATCCAAATGCAGCGTTTCAATAATTCGGTTTGCACTCATTTCCCTGTTTTGTTTCAGTTCAAACAGGATCCTCGTTTCCGTAACGGAATATCCGGATTCCAGGTAATTGCGGTTCAAAAATCCTTGCAAAACCGTGTAAAAGCGATTAAACTCCCGGATTTGATCGACGGTTTCCCACTTCTTTGCCATAGCCCTTCTCCTTTCATTTAGTTGCCAAAAATTTAGTAGCTTTTGTCAACTAATTTCGAATTCACCGAGCGCCGATGCTCACGCAAATATAACGAAACATGCTATGCGAGAGCCGTCCATTATCGCGACCGCCGTGCTCTGATTAGAGGGTATTTTTCAATTTACAGAGAATGTCTTTTTTAATGTTGGGGGAATGGTGAAAAAAATAAAATTCAGAAGATGGAGATCAAAGACGATGGTAAATCAGACAGGATAATAGAAGATACTTACTTGAATAGTAAACATCTTCCCGTTTTTTAATCCCGAAAATATTTTAGCATTTGTACCAATATAGGACTTTCTGCTATTTCATCTTTATCTCTGTCACGCTGGCCGAACTGGACAAATTGTGAAGCTGAATAAAAATCATATAATTGGGGATTGCTGGCACATTCTATGTAAACTGTTTTACCGCCAATGATAAATTGCGCCTCCTGTACTTTATGACAAGCCAGTGCCAATAACTCTTTTCCAGGAATTGACGCGTTCAAATCGGGATTAAAGTTTTTGCCTAACTGAGCGATCAGAGGCATAGAAACCAGATAGCGGTCAAGTTCCCCATCGAACTGAGAAAATTTTAATATACGCTTTTTAAATGTTTTGCTTAATGCGTTCCCTGTAATAGCAACAAATTTATTTGCGAGAGTGAAATATCCAACGAATTTTGGCTGTTCACTGTCAGAAAAAACCAGATAAGTCATAGCAATTCGCTGCTTAGCAAATCCAATCGCTTTTGTCTGTATAAAATTTTCGACGTCTGTATTTTGCCGACACATGAAACAAGAGAGGACAGCCTGCAGCTTATCCTCTCCGTATGTGTCGAGCATTTCTAAAAGATTCAGCTCTATATAATCCATTACAATTTATCTCCAAAAAACGCTTTGATATTTTGTGTACCTTTTAATTCCTTTACATTGCAGCTATAGGAAACCGGCTTTGTCGCAATAGCGGCAGCTTTTTCCAATGCTTCCACAAAAGCAGCAGCGGAGTCTTTGTCATGGATTACAATATTTTTTTTGATACTTTGTGTTGCCATGTGCTTCACTCCCTTCAATTTCTTTTCAATGCCAGTATAGCCGTTTTTTTGAAAAATAGCAATCCTTTCACAACAGTATATGATAAAAAGCGGCGGCGAAAATAGACGTAAACATTAAGGACAGAGCCTTTTGGTTACAATTATGTTCTCGGAAACTCAATAGCAAATAGACAGACACACCGCATAGCAAAAGGATGTGCCGCAAGCGACACATCCTCCCTTTTGTTTGAAGGTAACAGTTCTGATTAATTACTTACATACTTCAGCAGCACATCCCACACACTGGCCCGTTCAAAGCCCAGCTTCCATGCAGAAACGCCGCCCAATCCGTACTCTTGTACCAGCTTCACCTTTTCCTCCAGAGACGCCTCATTCTCCAGCCAAATCTGGCAGAAATAGCCCTCTCCATCCGTAAACTCCGCATAATCCTGCCCAGTCGTCTCGTCCCATGTCGCTGTCGCTCCATTCTCGGAAACGAGATATTCTGCGGTGTCCATGCCATAGGCATTACTGATCACATTCCCTTCGCTGTCGGTCTGCCACAGGCGCGTATAAAACGGGATGCCAAGGACAATCTTCTCCGCCGGAACCCCTGCTGCCAGCGTATTCTGGACACCCGCCGTCGCAAAGGGCAGCGAAGCCACAGAACCCGCATCAGAACCAACATAATGTTCGTCATATCCCATAATGATCACATAGTCAACCACCTCGGCCTGCTCATCCCGGTGATAATGTGTATTAAAGTCCATAGGTACGGGATCATCCACGGACAGCACCAGCCCGTTCTTCCGGCATTTTACAGACAGCTCCCTTAAAAACTGAATGTACGCATCCCCAGCCTCCTCCGGAATGGCTTCAAAATCCACATTAATGCCATCAATGTCATAACGGATGGCAGAGGCAACGAGCTGGTTAATCAGCGTTTTTCTGGAGCTCGTATTCGAAAGAACCGTGGTCGTGTCGATTTCCGTGCTAAAATTATCCACTAACGCCCAGACTTCCATATTTTGTCCATGAGCAGTTGTCACATAGTCTGGGTTCGCCAGGGACGAGATATCTCCATCATTAGAGATGATCGAGAACCATGTGGGGGAAATGGTATTGACGCCTTTTACGTCCGCAATATCCTGCAAAAGATTGTAATTCGACTCCTGGCTGGTCACCTGGTGCCATACCATGTTAATCTTATAATCTTTCTGGATACTGGTATATTCCGGTTCCACAAAATCGGTGGTCAGGGTTTCGGTGTAAAGGGTTCCCAGGCGTTTATTCTGAATGTAACCGATGCAGCCATCCTGTGTCACGACTTTTGTCCAATCTTCCATCTGTTCCAGCACAGTCACTTTGTCGCCTTTCGCAACATCGGTCACAATCGGGCTCTTGATTCCGCCAAGAGTCCGCACGACGCTTTTTTTCTTCAGTTCGGCCCGCGTAACGTCCCCATATTGATACGTAAGAACCACTCTGGCCGGTTCCTGATAGATTTCATAATCCAGCGCCGTGTACTGCTGCACGAAATCTGCCGCAATGTAGGCCTGGCCCCCGTTTACTTTTACGATCACGTAGCTTGTCTCAGTCCGGTCGCCGGATACCGAATATTCCTGCTCTCCTGCTGCAATCTCAATGACATCCGTTGGCGTCGTGTAAACCATCAGACTTTCATTCGCATCCCAGTAAAAGCGGGTATTCAGATATTCCTTTACGACTTCGTAATTCAGGTACGCGATTCCGTCTTCCAGAATCCCTTTTTCTTCCAGAATCTGATCCTGGAGTACCAGGGCCATTTCATTTTCCGCGGACACTCCGAAGTATTCGGAAAGCTCCACGCGTTCATCCGTAGGTGTGTACTTCTCGACGAGTCTGCTGATGATCCCGATGGCTCCCACAATCAGAATCAGGAGCAGGACTGCTGCTATGACCGATAGGGTCTTTTTCTTCATGCATTTGTACCTCCCCTGCTGTTTTCTTATGTTGCTCCCTCCATTGTCATGCGCTGCTGCGTAACGCGCATCCATCCGGCAATGCGGATGGGAATACCTTCCTGAAAACTGCCGGCAATGCCGTCTTTTGGGCACTGTCCTGCGTTTTCCTGTCCATTATAACATATCCCTTAGGGGTTTGACGACCTCTTTCGACATTTTTTCTTGCATGGTTTTTCCATGTTTGTTACTGTTCACTCGTACCTCGTTCCAGTAACGATTCACAGGCTCATTTTAAGTTTTGCTTCGCAAAAGAGCCTGCTCACACCTGAATCACGTTCTTACGTACCTGAGCCCTAAAGGACTAGCTTCGCGTCGCAGCTAAGTGCTCAGGTACTGTCTGAACAATAATCCATGTTTCACTATATGAGGGGACTTTTCCAAAAGGAGATTACTTTTGACGGACATGGTCAAATCCAATGCCGATAATTTCGTCTTCGTCGTCCTGGACATAGTCGCGCATGTAGCTGCACTCTTCTCCGGTGGCGCAGGCTCTGGCGATCTGACGTGGATTACTGGGGCGCCCATTCAGCCAGAGACGCAGGCCCTCCTGGTAATAGCACTGCAGCTCTTGACAGAGGGGATCTGGTTTTCTTGGTTTTGCTCTTCGAATGTGGTTCACTTCCCTTCGAAAGCCGGTATTCCTTTCAGTGCGGTGTGATATATTATTCCGGCTTGTATTTTTAAGAGAAAATAATAGGGTGATCTGGGAGCTGATCGGTTCCTTCGGCCATGCATCCGGGTAAACGGGCGGACAGCGTCAGGGATTCTACAGTCAGGGTAAGGTACTTCATTTAAATGCTTCTTGGAAAAATGCGAGAGATTCGCATAGATAAAAAGAATTTTTGAAACCATATCATTTTCTCTTGTTGTTCATTATATAAAATCTTTTCCCAGAATGCAAGTTTTATTTTTGCAGATGCGATTTTTTTCATCGACAATATTCGACATTTCTTTACGCCGTCTCCAAAAACAGCCGCCCGCCCCGCCAACCCAGCCCACCAATACCGGAAAACTTCCACCACCACAGCCCCTGCCGTTCCCATTTGCAAAAAGTGGCAAAAGATTTTATTCTACTATCTTTACATTCGGAAGTATTGTAGTTATAATATAACCTACCAGAAGATGCACAGCATCTTTAGCAGGCCCTACGCAGTAAGCGCCTGCGTACCTCGCAGAGGCTGGGAGGTTAACGAAGAAAAATGGACAACATTTTTTTGAGTCTTTCTTCCGGCGCGAAGCGCTCTCTACTTAACCAGAAGGCGCACAGCATCTTTAGCAGGCCTTACGCAGTAAGCGCCCGCGTACCTCGCAGAGGCTGGGAGGTTAACGAAGAAAAATGGACAACATTTTTTGAGTCTTTCCTCCGGCGTGAAGCGCTCTCTACTTAACCAGAAGGCGCCTCCCCCGCGCCCCGCCATCCGCCTCCCCTCAGAACAACCCTTTCAGTTAGGACGTGAAAAAATGAAAATAGAAAAAATCAACGACAACCAAATCCGCTGCACCCTCACCAAAGAAGACCTCGCCACCCGCGAACTCAAACTCAGCGAACTCGCCTACGGCACCGAAAAAGCCAAATCCCTCTTCCGCGACATGATGCAGCAAGCCGCCTACGAATTCGGCTTCGAAGCCAACGACATCCCCCTGATGATCGAAGCCATCCCCCTCTCCCCGGAATCCATCATCCTCATCATCACCAAAGTGGAAGATCCCGAAGAGCTCGACACCCGCTTCGCCAAATTCGCCCCGGCCGCTCCCGGCACCGACACCCCTTCCAACTCCCCCATCCCGGCGAAGATGGAAGGCGCCGACGACATCCTGGGCCTCTTTAACAAACTTCACGAAGCCCACAAAAAAGTGGCCGAACACCTGAAAAACGCCTCCGCCGAAGCCGAAGAGTCCCCGGAAGTGCCCTTTAACCTCACCCGTCTCTACCGCTTCGCCGACCTGGACACCGTTATTCGTGCCGCCCACGTGCTGGAGACCCACTACCAGGGCATAAACACCTTGTACCGCAGTCCCTCCACGAAAGAATACCACCTGATCATCAGTAAATCCGACCACACCCCGGAGGAATTTAACAAAATCTGCAACATCCTCTCCGAATACGCCGTAAACACCAAATACGTTCCCGGCATGAACGCCTTCTACAAGGAACACATGGAATGCGTCATCGAAGAACAAGCCCTCCAAAAACTTGCCGGACTCGCCTAACCCCCAGCGGGGTTGGGCCGTTGGGCCGTTTCCCTGTACATTTTCACAAAAACCAAATAAGAAGCCTTATCCCTATCAGAATCCCCGCCATGACACCGACCACCAGAGCATGGCGCTTCCACGTCAGTTTCATATAACCGGCAAATTCCCGCAGCAGCGCATTCAGCGTAAAATACCACTTTGTCTTTGACCCAAACCCAACACATTTCATTCCCTGCCCTCTGGCAAGGAGCAGCGCCCGAAACACATGATAAGCTGTGGTAACAAGGATAACCTTCGGGTTTTCTTTCTCCATCAGCCTTCTTGAAAACAACAGATTTTCCTCCGTAGACACGGACTTTGTTTCCATCAGAATCCGATCTTTATCCACACCTTTCTCCATGGCATAAGCTGCCATCGCCTCTCCCTCCGGGATATCCTCGCCGGGACCTTGCCCGCCGGAGAGAACCAGCACCGCATTTGGATTATAGGCCAATAGCTCGATCCCTTTATCAATCCGCGCTGCCAGAAGAGGAGTTACCCGCGTCCCAAGAATTCCGGCTCCGAGTACCACAATGTAATCCGCATTCCGCCTCTTTTTCAGGTGTATCAGGTTCAGCAGGGCGGAAAACGTATACATGGACATCACTACCAGCACATAAGCCGCAGAAAAGCTAATGATCGAATAGAGCAGCGTACCGAAGGTACGTCCTGCCAGATCCCCAATCCTGGGCCAGATGGCCAGATACGCATACAAAAGCGCCGCAAAAAGCAGGGACAGCAGGTTCGACGGTTTCAGCCCTTCATGCCTGATTACCTTGATGCCTTCCACAAAAAACATCACGACCATGAATCCCGGCAGCGCCAGGACACAGAGCATCACGGCTATAAACAAGACAATCAGAATCCCGATGAGCCAGTCATAGGACGCCAGTTGGTCAGCGTATTCCAATATTGCAAAGAACAGAAAAAGCGCCAGACATGCCAGCATCCCCCAAAAAGAAACACCGCTCCACAGTGTCCTTGGGTCATGCACCATGATCCCCGCATAGATAAAAACCGATAGCAAGAACAGAATAAACGTAATCTCACACAGCATTTTTCACCCTCCCGCCCGTTTTACCATAGAACAAAGAAAAGGGAAACAGCTTCCTTACGAAACGTCTCCCTCGTTACCATTCAGACAGTACCTGAGCACTTAGCTGCTCAGGTACGTAATTTTATCAGATTCCAGCCTGCTTCAGCAGCTCCGGCACCTTCGACTCCCATCCCAGCGCCATAATATGTACGCCCTGGCAGTACGGCCGGCATTCCTTAATAATCCTTGCGGCAATCTCCACACCCGTAATCCCGGCCTTTGTCTTTTCCTTATCCTTCTTCAGCTCTTCGATCATCTCATCGGGAACATGGATTCCAGCCACATTATTATTCATGAATTTCGCCATACCGGCGGATTTCGGGATAATGATCCCCACCTGCACCGGCTTGCCAAACTGTTTCGCCTTCTCCATAAACTTAATAAACTTCTCCGGCTCAAAAACAGCCTGCGTCTGGAAATAATCCGCGCCCGCGCGCACCTTCCGCTCCATCTTCGCAAGCTGCGCATCCACAGAGTCGCTGCACGGAGACACAACCGCACCCTTCGCAAAGGAAGGCGGCTCGCCAACCAGCGGATTTCCACCCAGATCTTCGCCCTCTTCCAGCTTCTTCACCGTATGGATCAGCGAAACGGAATCCAGGTCAAAGACCGGTTTCGCCTGGGGATGGTCGCCCATCTTCGTATGGTCGCCGGTCAAAAGCAGCAGGTTTTCAATGCCTAACATGGCTGCGCTTAAAAGATCCGACTGCAACGCGATCCGGTTCCGGTCACGGCATGTAAGCTGATAAATCGGGGTCAGCCCTTCATCCTTCAGGACTTTACACGTCGCCAGGGAACCCAGACGCATCACGGAAGACTGGTTATCGGTCACATTAACCGCCGTAATGCCGCTCAGATACGTCTTGGCTTCTTCCACCACATGTTCGATATGGATTCCTTTTGGCGGGCCAACTTCTGCAGAAACTACAAATTCACCACGTTCAAATAACTCTGTAATTTTCATTGTACATTGCTCCTAATCGTTTTATAGTTTAACCATTTACTTGGATACTTCATCGTCGGTCGCAAAATTCCGTATCTGGGTCGGACATTTCAGCACATCCAGCCGTCCGATCTGGGCCAGACGCCGGTAAATCCGTTCCCAACCGCATTCCATCTCGCCGTCCACTTCGCATTTGCCGTCTTTCGAACCGCCGCACTGGCCATTCACCAGGCTCTTGGAACAGGCGGTAATTGGGCAGATGCCTCCGGTCAGGTTCAGATAACATTCCCCGCACTGGTCGCAGTTATATTCCAGCGGAGTCACGCCCTGGAAGCCCGGCAGCGGATAGGTATCGCAGGCCGCGCACACCTTTTTCTCCTCAAAATATTCGGCAATGGTCTGCACGCCCACGCCGCAGGAAAATACCAGAATCACATCGGCAGCTTCGATCTCCTCTTTGTGGGATTCCAGGCGAAGCTTCATGTTATCGGGATTACAGATATAATCCGTCGTGATAATTCCCGTAACTTTTCCTTCCGCGGCCAGCTCTTTCTGGAGCTCTTCCGCTTCTTTTTCCGGGAAGCGGACTTCCTTGCAACCCTGGCAGTTGATGATAAAGGCTTTTTCTCCCGCCAGTGATACGATCGTTTCCTTTTCTTTTAACTGGGTAATTAACATATCACTTCATCCCCCTTACCGCATTTTTTCCGGCTTTAATCTTCGTTACCAACGGGATCTTGGAGGAACAGATATACTCGCAGCACCTGCATTCCACGCAGTCCATCACGTTCTGGTCCTTCATGCCCTGCCAGTTCTCCTCATCCGCATACTTCGCGAAATACAGCGGCGAGAGTTCCATGGGACATACATCCACGCAGCGTCCGCACTTGATACACGGCTGTTCCTTCGTGTGGTCGGTATCCACGGCAATGATGCCGTTCGAACCCTTCATCATCGGCACGTTCAGATCAGAGAGGGCAAATCCCATCATCGGCCCACCCATCTTTACGGTCACGTCGCCGTCGGTTTCGCCGCAGCAGTAGTCGATCAGGTCTTTGACGTTCGTACCGATCTTCACAATAAAGTTCCCCGGCTTTTTGATGTGTTCGCCGGTCACGGTGGCAACGCGCTCGATTAACGGCATGCCGGTCTGGATGGCGTCGGAAATGGCTTTGACCGTGCTGATATTGCTCACAACAACGCCCACGTCCGCAGGCAGCCCGCCGCTGGGAACGATTCTTCCCGTCACGCGCTTGATCAGCGTTTTCTCAGCGCCCTGGGGGTACTTCGTCTTCGCCACGAACACTTCCATCTCATCGATCCCGGCTACCTTTTCCTGCATCAGGGCAATGGCATCCGGCTTATTATCCTCGATGACGATCAGGCCCTTCTGGGCTCCGGTGGTCTTTAAAACGGCTTTCAGTCCGAAAATAATATCGTCGGCAAACTCCAGAAGTACGCGGTGGTCGGCGGTCAGCATCGGTTCGCATTCGCAGCCGTTTAACAGGATGGTGTCAACCGGCTTCGCGGGTTTTAACTTCACGCAGGTGGGGAATCCCGCGCCGCCCATGCCGACGATCCCGGCTTCGCGGATGATGTCAATGATCTCGTCCGGCGTCAGGCTGTCCAGATCTTTATGGGGCTGTACGGACTCGTGCAGCGTGTTTTTCCCATCGGATTCGATCACCACGGCCGTCATCTCACAGCCTCTGGTGGCATGCATCCGGGGTTCGATGGCTACAACGGTTCCGCTGACGCTGGAATGTACCGGCGCACTGATGAATCCGGCCGCTTCGCCGATCTTCTGTCCGACTTTTACGGTGTCGCCCACCTGTACGATCGGGTTCGCCGGAGCGCCTAAATGCTGAGACATCTGAATCACGACGGTCTTCGGTTCCGGGAACCGCTCCAGGGCAATGCCTTCGCTGCGTTCTTTCCGCTCAGAAGGATGGACGCCGCCGTAGTAGCCGGCAAGACGCTCTTCACGGACGGATTTCACATAGTCCTGAACGACCTTGAAATTTACTTTCGAATAGTCGCGGACCTGTACCGGCTGGTTCAAAAATTCTTCCAGACGGCCCTGTTTTTCCAGCCTGCGGTAGATTTTTTCCCAGGCGCAGTCTTTTTCGCTGTCGACTTCGCATTTTCCGTTCTTGGCGCCGCCGCACTGGCCGTTCACCAGGCTCTTGGAGCAGTCCACGATGGGACAGATGCCGCCGGTGATGTTTAAGTAGCACTGGGCGCAGGCGTCACAGCTCTTTTTCGTCAGGGCCATGCCGTGGTGGCCGGTGTAGTTCAGGGAGTTGCTGGCCGCGTATACGGGAACGTCCGCCAGGTCTGCCACGGTCTGGATGCCAAGGCCGCAGGCCGCTACGAGGACATGCTCAGTCCCTTCGGGGATCAGGTCTTTCAGTTTTTTCTCCGTATGCATTTTGTTGCACAGGAAATCCACGCATGCGGTTCCTGTGACGGATTTTCCCGCTTCGGAAACAATGGCCTCAAGTTCGCCGCAGTCAGGCTCTTCGACGGTCACAAATTCCTTAAAGCACTTGTTACAGGCGAGGATGAACAGATGATCTTTATCGGCCAGCAAAGACGTCAGTTCATCGCGCTGTTTTAACTGATACTTGGTGTAGTTTTCCAATTACTCACCCTCCTTATTGAATGGTTCCGCAAACAGCTTCGCTTTGCATTTCATACCTGTTTCAGTATACCACAATTCTCCAATATCCGCCATATAAGATTGCTTATTTGGCGGTAAAAAAACTGCCGACAGTTCCCCTGCCGACAGAAAAAAGGTTCCTTTTATTTTGCCTCCTGGCTCTCCAGAAACGCGTTTACTCTGGCTACCAGCAGATCCGGATCGATGCCGTGTACAATCGCGGCTTCCTCCAGGCTCTCGCCCTGCGCGGAGGGGCATCCTACGCAATGCATCCCGCCAGCCATCAGGACCGCGGCCATATTCGGATCTGTATTCAGAATCTCACCAATGATCATATCCTTCGTGATTTTCATTTTGGTCTTTGACCTCCTTTAGCTTTCAATTTGCCCCTATTATAATACGTTTTTTTTGATTATGCAAGGCGCCTATGAAAAAGTATCGCACAAAAACCTCAGCCTTTCACCGCACCGCCGATCGTCAGCGCCTTTTCCACCTGCTCGCTGAAAATCAAATAGATCGCAATCGTCGGAATGCTGGAAATGACAAAACACGCGCCCATTGCCCCCCAATCCGTGGAATGCTGCCCCACAAAAGACGACAGTCCAATCGGCAGCGTCTTCACCGCCGGCTTGGAAATCAGGATCGACGCCAGCGTATATTCATTCCAGATGTTCAAAAACGCGAAAATCAATGCCGTAGAAATCGCCGGTTTCACCAGCGGCACCATAATATGAAGAAACGTCTTCGTCACGCTGGCCCCATCCAGAAACGCCGACTCCTCCATCTCCTTTGGCAGCGACCGGAAAGAGGTGGAAATGACCATGCTGGTAAATGCCAGATTGAACGCAATGTACGGAATAATCAGCGCGAAATAGGTATTCGCAATATGCAGCTTCTTCACCAAAATTGCCAACGGAATAATGATCACCTGGGTCGGAATGAACAGACCCAGCGTCAGATAATTGACCGCTGCATTCTTTAATTTCCAGGTCATCCGGGTCGTCGCATACGCAAAAGGCAGCGCCAGCACCAGAATCCCAAACACGGACACAAGTGTGACCAGAATGCTGTTCCGAAAATAAACCGGGAGGTCAAATGCGTTTACCGCACGCACATAGTTGTCAAACTGCGGGTTCATCGTGGGCCCAAACGGATTCGTAAAAAAGATTTCATTGTTCGTCTTCAGCGAATAAAACAGCAGATAAAGCAAAGGATAGATACAGATCACGCTGAATAATACCAGCAATGCAATGACAATATAATCGGATACTTTTCGCTTCATGCTCCATTCCTCCCTTAATCTTCTTTAAAGCTGAACAATTTATTGATCAAAAAAGTGGCAAGCAGACACTGGAGAACCAGAATGACCGCCGAAGTACAGCCATATCCGTATTCGCCTACCGTAAACGCCGAGCGGAACGTCATGTACGTCAGCGTATACGTCGCCGTTCCGGGACCGCCCTTGGTCAGCAGGTTCATATGCGCGAACGCATTTAACCCTCCGGTGATCGCAAAGACGAAACACATCCGATAGGTATCTTTCAGCATTGGAAGCAAGATCCGCAAATTGATCTGCATATTCGTCGCGCCGTCAATCCTGGCCGCTTCCAGGTAATCCTCCGGAATGGATTTCGCCCCGGAATACATGATCGTAAACTGGTATCCGGTGAATTGCCAGACATTTACGAAGGCTACCGCTACGATTGCCCAGTTCAGATCCGAAAGCCAATTCTGCCGGTAAGAAAGCCCCAGCGCCGCGAACAGGTTATTCAAAAGTCCAAACTCCGGATCGTAAATCGCCGACCAGAGCTGGCAGACCACGGTAATGGACAATACCACCGGGATGAAAAATGAAGAACGGAAAAAGCGTTTGAACGGCACCTTGTTATTCATCAGCGCGAACATCAAAAGCGTCGCCAGCCCCATCTGGAACACCACTAAAATCACCGCGAAAATTATCCCATTTTTCATTGACTCATAAAACAGATCGTCCGTAAATAATTCCTTATAGTTGTCCAATCCGGTAAATACCGCTTCCGTCAGCCCATCCCACTCAAAAAAGCTCTTATAGAATGTCTGCAAAATCGGGTAAAATACCACCACCGTAAAAACCAGGAGGGCCGGAAGCGTATACAGCGCAATAACCCTCTTATTTCCCAACATTTTCTCCATCTCTTTCGCTCCTCTCTCATCGGTCGTTTTCCCGTTTCCCGGTTCTGTTTGATGGTTTCAGTATACCATACGCCTCCTGTAAAACTTTAGGATTCATCAGGGCAAAATCTGAAAAAAACAGGACTGTTTGTTATACCGTCCTGCCTTTTCCCCGCCGTTTACCCGCTCCCCCCCAGGCGTCTGAATGTGCCTGAAAAAGTACATGATTTTCCCTCTTTTTACAAATATTTCACTTGTAAATCGACCTGAATTGTATTAGAATGATTAAAAGCCAAAACATAAGGAGGATAAATACTATGGCATATGTAATTACCGACGATTGTGTATCTTGTGGTTCCTGTGCAGCCGTATGTCCGGCTGATGCGATCAGCGAAGGCGATGGCAAATACGTAATCGATGCAGACGCTTGCCTTGAGTGCGGAACCTGCGAAGCAGAATGTCCGAACGAAGCGATCAAACCCGAATAAGACGAAAAAAGCAGGGGTGCCGCCCATAAAGCAGCATCCCCTTTTTTTGTTCTCCTATTTCACACCTTTTACGCCAAGATATGTCTCAATCATACCAATATACGGCTTCAGCAGCGTCTCAAACGCCTCGTCAAAATCATCCGTCGACTCTCCGATGACGATTTCCCCGTTCAGCTCCATTCCCGCAGCCTCCAGCGCCTCCGTAACGTCCGCCATCACCGCTTCCATATCCTCGTCTTCCACTTCATCGTTTCTTCCGATCATCGCCTCTGCCGATTTATAGGAATAAGTATAGAACGTATTCGCCAGTTCCGCATCCGCATCTACAGCGCCTTCAATTCCATTCTCAAACAACTGCGCCAGTACAAACAGCCCCTCCGGCATATTCGTCTGCGTCGCGTGCAGATTGCTCCCATTATAATAACCATACACCAGGTACGTAAACGCCAGTGTGTCATCCTTTTCCACGATTTCCCCGTCATAGTACCAGAACGCCATCTTCAGGCAGGCCGTAAGGTCGAAAGCGCCCTTGTTTGACAGGGCAATGTTATAGCATTCCACCGCTTTTTCATAATCCGGAGCCACCTCTTCGCCGATGTCATTCGTCCATCCGGAGGTACAGTAATCGCCCAGATACCGTGGCCCCTTGAAATCCGTCGTCGCAACCACTTCCGCATCGAACGACCATCTCAGATAATCGATGCCGATATCCATACTCAGCGGGTAATCCGGATAGGTATCCTTATCAATGTAGAACCGGCTGATCTCCGTATAAGCGCCGCCCTTGCCCAGATAGATCGCATTAAACCGGTAAACCGCAATCTTCAGCTCGATGCCTTCCACCGTATCCGTATCGCCGACCATCCCAATCAGCGTATCCATTCCTCTGTACTGGGGTTCTGCGAAGAAAAATACGTCGTCGTATGCAAACGCATTGCGCTGTTCTTCGCTGAGCTCATTTCTGCTGCTGAACCAGGAATATGCGATCCCCTGGCCGTCCTCGTCCAGACGCTTGACCAAATCCCGATAAGCATACAGTTCTTCCAGTTTTGCCTGCGCTTCTTCGTTGCCGTCCTCTTTTTCCAGCGCCGCATTGTAATAAGCTTCCGCTTTTGAATAGAACGCGACCTGCTCCGTAAATGTCCGGTTCTCTGCGGCTTCGATAATCTCTTCATCGCTGCCTTCGATGCTGTGCGGAATGTAGAAATAGCTGTTTCCCATTTCCACCAGCTCCTCCGCGCTCATCTCTGCCGTATCCCCGAGGTCAAGCAGGGAAATGAAATACTGGTCAACCACTTCTTCCAGCGTCATATTTTCCTTCACAGTAACCGTCTGAGTAAAACTGCCCTGGCTGTTTTCCGCTGTAATTTCTGCCTCGCCTACGCCCTTGGCCCAGATCACGCCCTGTTCGTCCACCGTCACAACGCTTTCATCCGAGGAACTCCAGGTAACGCCGGAAGCCGCCGCATCATCCGTATAAGCAATGAGCGTCGCCTTCTCTCCCCGCGTCTCATCCACCATCACATCATACCCGATCAACAGATCCGTGAGCCCGGAAATACTTGTAATCGCACCTTCCCCGGCCTCCGCGCCATTTGCGGGAAGGAGCATGCTCCCCGCCATCGCTGCCACTGTCAGCATTGCAAACCATTGTTTCTTCATGTTATCCTCCTGTTCGATAAGTAATTTTGACTATATTTTACAATCAGATGCCAAAGTCATTGTGTCACAATTGTGTTTTTTTATCTTTCTTTCACATTTCCGTTGAAAATTTGCACAGAATCATCTAAAATACTCTCAGGATTCTTAGTAAATAGTACAAATGAAAAGGAAGATCACACGTGCAAACCTATACCATTTTAATTTGCGATGATGACAGCACCGTGCGGGACAGCCTGGCGGACTACTGCGCCCACGAAGGCTTTGCGGCCGTATGCGCAAGTACGGCGGAGGATGCGCTGGAAATCATCCGCCACCGCAGCATTGACCTCGTCGTCCTGGACATTATGCTGCCAGGGCAAAGCGGTCTGGAAGCCTGTCAGGAAATCCGGAAGCTCTGCGACGTGCCGATTCTCATGCTGAGTGCCAAGGGAACCACCTTCGACCGCATCACCGGTCTGGAAACCGGCGCGGACGACTATGTCCCGAAACCCTTCTCTCCCAGGGAAGTCATGATCCGCATCCGGCGGGTCCTGGAACGCCGGGACGCCGTCGTAAAACCGCGGACGCTTTCCCTTGCGGAACTGACCGTTTTCCCCGAAAGCAACCAGGTCACGGTCAACGGCCAAACGATCAGCCTCACCGCCAAGGAAACCCAGGTACTGGCCTTCTTAATCGGCAATGCCGGAAAGATCACCACCCGCGAACAGATTTTAAATGCCGTCTGGGGCTACGAATATTTCGGCGATACCCGCGTTGTGGATACGCTGGTCAAACGCATCCGGAAGAAAATCATACAGGAGGACGTCCATTTCGCGCTTTCCTCCGCCTACGGCATGGGCTATAAAATCGAGGAAATCAAATGAAGAAAACACATTCGAACCTGCATTACGCGCTTCTCCTTCTCCTGTTGTACATCGCCGGGCTGTTGATCGGTTACTGCCTGTTCTGGCAGCTTCCGGCTTATAAGCAGCTAACGCAGCTTCAGACAAAGGCACGGTCGCTCGCCCAGGAGTATTCCGCTGTGGGGGCAGAGGCTATTGTTCCCATAGACAATGTAACGATCCATATCGCGGTTTTTAATGCGGAAAAAGAGTGCATCTATTTCTACGCATCCGGAGAAGAACAGCTCGACGCGCTCAATGCCATCGATGCAAACGTCCTTAAGCGAATCCAGAACAATCTGGATAGTCTGATGGCCGGAAAAGAAACCAGCTATGTAACGCTGAATTTTTACGACGACGCCGAATACCGCGGCGCACTGGGAATCGTCGGCGTTCCGCTTCTCACGGACGGTTCCGTAACCGGAGCGCTCTTTCTGTTCCGCAATTATTTCACGATTTACAGTACCTTTGTGATTTTTCTTTATGCATACACGATTCTTTATGCGCTTTTCTGCGCCTGGGCCATTTTCCGGATCAAGAAAAAGCGCTATCAGGAAGAAGTCGACCGTTTTAAGCGGAATTATGTGGACAATGTGACCCATGCCCTGAAAACGCCGGTCAGTGCGATCCGCACGTTGGCGGAGTCTCTCTGCGACGAGGTTGTCCCCGATCCGGAACGGCAGAAACTATATTGCAGCCGCATTCTTCTGGAAGTCAAGAAGCAGGAGCGGATGATCCGCGACATTTTGAAATTGTCGGAGATTCAGAACTGCCAGATGGATTTTTCCAAGACGGCGCTGTCTTTTGCGCAATGTTTCCGCAATGTGCTGGATTGCTACGCCGAATTATGCGAATATATGGAAATTTCGGTTCATATGCCGGAGGATTTGGAGCAGCTTCCCATGCTGTATACGAATGCCGCCTGTATGGAGGAGGTTCTGAAGACGCTTTTGGACAATGCGATGAAGTTTACGCCGGAGGGCGGCGACATCTGGGTGGAGGTTCGGCAGCAGAAGAACCGCCTTGTTCTCTGTGTCCGGGATAATGGGGTTTCGATCCCGCAAAAGGATCAGGCGCAGATTTTTGAGCGGTTTTTTAAAGGCTCTGCTCCTGGGAATGAAAATGGAAGCGGGCTGGGGCTGGCCATTGCGAAGGAAATTTTGGATGGGCTTCAGGAGAAAATCTGGGTGGAAAGTGAGCCGGAAAAAGGAGCGGCCTTTTCTTTTACGATTGCAATGCGCTAAAAAACAGCAGTTTTTGCCGCTCAGCCGGGTCATTTACGCCCGCTTCGGACAGAAACTGCTGTTTTTGTTTATTTACCCCAAAAGAAAAAGCGTTTTTTCCTGGTTTCGTCTTCGGTGCGTTCTTTTGCGGCTGCCACCAGTTTGTGTTTTTTCTGGTGGGCGCGGATGCTCTCGTCGAGCTGGCGGTAGCGGGCTTCTTCTTTTTCTTCCCGGAGCTGCATCAGCATGTCCATTCCTTTCAGGACGGAGTCGGAGATGCGGTCTTCCAGTTCCTGGTTGTTTTCCTGGAGGGTCTGGCGGAAGACGTTTTCCATGATGGATTCGAAGCTTGCGAGGCGATCCAGGTTTACGCCCAGTTGTAAGAGTTCTTTGGTGTCTTTTCCAGTCAGGATTTGTTCTTTTTCGTCAGGCGGGTTTTCCGAGGTGGTTTCCTGGTTTTTCTTCTGGGATTTTTCTGAGGTAGATTTCTGGTTTTGTTCCTGAGTTTTCTCTGATGTGGTTTTCTGGCTCTTTTCCTGCGGTGTTTCCGTGGAATTTTTCGGCTGTGGTACTTCGGTTTCCGGTTTTACCAGTTTGGCTTCGAGGGTCTGCATGGCCTCGGCTTCGTCCAGGCTTTTCAGCGCCCGTTTATTCAGTTCCGGCAGGAGTACCTTGATGGCTTTTAGTTGGAAGCCTCTTTCTTTCAGTTCTTTGATATTCTGGAAGGTGCGAATATTTTCCTCGGTATAGTAACGGTGTCCCAGCTCCGTTCTGGGTATCGGAAGGCCCAGCTCTTCTTCCCAGTAGCGGAGGACGTGCGCCTCCACGGATACTTTTGCGGCGGCGTCGGATATCAGATACCGTGTTTCCTCCATGTTCTCCCCTCCACAACGATAGATTTTTTTCACCGTACTTATTATAGCACAGGAAGTTCCCGTTGAGTATGAAAACATATCGCAGAAAACGACAGGAACGGCGGGGCCGCCCCGCGCAGGCCAAAAGGCGGGGCCTCGCCCCGCCTTCCTACTTCTTCATATTCGCAAACTTCGTATAATTCGGCAGCCATACCAGCTCCACCGTCCCAATCGGGCCGTTTCGCTGTTTCGCGATGATGATCTCCGCGATGCCTTTCTTGTCGGTGTCGTGGTTATAGTAGTCGTCGCGGTAAATGAACATCACCACGTCCGCATCCTGCTCGATGGCCCCGGACTCACGCAAGTCCGAAAGCATCGGCCTGTGATCCGGCCTCTGCTCCACCGCCCGGCTCAGCTGCGACAGCGCCACCACCGGCACATTCAGCTCCCTCGCCACCTCTTTTAACGACCTGGAAATATCCGAAATCTCCTGCTGCCTGGAATCCGTCTTCTTACTTCCCGTCATGAGCTGTAAATAGTCGATGATAATAATCCCCAGATTATGCTCCAGCTTATACTTCCGGCACTTGGAGCGCAGCTCCCCGATCGAAATACCCGGCGTGTCGTCGATGATCAGATTCGACCGCCCGATCACCCCGGCTCCCTCGATCAATTTCCCCCAGTCCTCATCCGACAGATTCCCCGTCCGCAAAGACTGCGAATCCACCTTCGATTCCAGCGAAAAAAGACGGTTCACCAACTGCTCCTTCGACATTTCCAGGCTGAAGATCGCCACCGTCTGGTTACACTTAAACGCCATATGCTGCGCGATATTCAGCACAAAAGCCGTCTTTCCCATCGAGGGACGGGCGGCGATCAAAATCAGATCCGAAGGCTGGAACCCGGACGTCTTATAATCCAGATCCACAAACCCCGTCGGAATCCCGGTCACGCTTCCTTTATTTTTCGAGGCCGCTTCGATGCGGTCCAGCGCGTTTAAGACCACCTGCTTAATGGGAACAAATTCGCCCGTCGTCCGCTTCTGCACCAGATCAAAAATCTTTTTCTCCGTCTCTTCCAGGATATCCTCCGTCTTTTCATTGGCCAGATAACAGGTGTTGGCAATTTCCTCAGTCACTTTGATCAGCTTGCGCAGCATAGACTTGTCCCGGACAATCTCCGCATAAGAGCGGGCATTCGTTGAAGTCGGAACCACATTTAACAGCTCCCGCACAAACTCCATGCTGCTGATCTCCGGCGGCACTTCCTTTTCCCGAAGACGATCCTGAAGGGTCACCAGATCCACCGGCTTCCCCTCATTATACAGCTCCACCATAGCCTCAAACAGGACGCCATACTGATGCTGGTAGAAATCTTCACTGGTGATGATCTCAGAAGCCGTCATAATCGCATCCCGATCCATCAGCATGGAACCGATCACGGACTGCTCCGCCTCCGCACTGTGGGGCAGAACCCGTTTTATGAGCGCTTCTTCCATGAATTTTCCTCCAATGTCCGCGCGCTTACGCTTCGGTTACGTGCACCTTCAGCTCTGCCGTCACCTTCGGGTGCAGCTTAATCGGAACCATGGTCACGCCGAGGGTTTTGATGGGGCTTGGAAGCTGGATTTTCTTTTTGTCCAGTTCCAGGGAAAGCTGGGCTTTCGCCGCTTCCGCGATTTCTTTCGAGGAAACGGAACCGAAGGTTTTTCCGCCTTCGCCCACTTTAATCGAAACGGTGATGGATTTCTGGCCGATTTCCTCGGCTAAGGCTCTGGCCGCGTCAAGCTGCTCCTGCGCCACCTTTTCCGCATGCGCGTTCTGCAGTTTTAAGTCGTTTAAATTCTTGGCGGTAGCTTCCACGCCTAATTTTTTCGGGAACAGCATGTTCCGGGCGTATCCGTCGCTTACATTTACCATATCGCCCTTTTTCCCAAGGGATTTTACGTCTTCTAATAAAATTACTTTCATGTCAAATCGCTCCTTCTTCCGTCATTTTTGTCAGGACTTCTTTTAATTTCTTCACGGCTTCGTCCAAGGTTACGCCGTCTAACTGTGCGCCTGCAATGTTCATATGGCCGCCTCCGCCCATCCGTTCCATAATAATCTGAACGTTTACTTCATCGATGGCCCTGGCGCTGATATAAATGCGGTTATTAAAATTCGTCAGCACGAAGGAGGCCTTCACGCCGATGATATTCAGCAGCTCATTCGCCGCCTGGGCGCCCACCACGGTGGGGCTGTCAATGTTTTCGCTGGGACAGCGGCTGATGGCGTAGCAGTCCATGTAGACTTCCGCATGGCGCACGGCTTCCGCCCTGGCCTTATAGGCGCTCATATCGTTCCGGAACAGCTTGCGCACACGGGTCACATCCGCGCCGCAGCGGCGCAGGAACGCGGCGGCCTCGAAGGTACGCACGCCGGTCTTGGCAACGAAATTATTCGTATCGATGATAATTCCGGCATAAATACTGTCCGCTTCAATGCTCTTTAAGCGAACGTCATCTGAAAAATACTGCAAAATCTCCGCAACCATCTCACACGCGGAGGACGCATACGGCTCGATATACGAAAGCACCGCATTTTTAATGACTTCGCTGCTCTGCCGGTGATGATCGAGAACAACAATCGTCTTCGTCTGCGACAGCAGTTCTTCGCACTCGCACATGCTTGGGCGGTTCGTATCCACCACCACCAATACCGTGTGGGAGTTCACGATCTCCATGGCCCGCTCGTGCTTGACGAACATGTCTTCGTCGTATTCCCGGCTTTCCAGGAACATGTTGATCCAGGGGCGGATGGAACCGTTAATCTCGCCGATGACAATGTGGGCTTTTTTATTCATCATCTGAGCCGCCCGGTAAATCCCCACCGCCGCGCCAAAGGAATCAATATCCGTAATCTTGTGTCCCATCACGACCACTTCGTCCGCGCTGCCGATAAATTCCCGGAGGGCATGGGCCTTCACACGGGCTTTCACACGGGTGCTCTTCTCCATCTGCTGGGACTTTCCGCCGTAATAGGAAATCTGGTCGTGGTCTTTCACCACGGCCTGGTCGCCGCCCCGGCCCAGGGCCAGTTCGATGGCAATCCTGGAAAATTCGCAGTTCTGCACATAGCCGCTGCCGCCTACGCCGATGCCGATACTGAGCGTCACGCTCATCTCGTTACCGATATTCACGGCCTTGACTTCTTCCAGGAGGGAGAAGCGGTTGGCTTTCAGCTCTTCCAGGTATTTGTTTTTGATGATCATGAAATATTTGTCTTTTTCCAGCTTTTTCACAACGCCGTCGTAAGCGGAAATGTATTTATTAATCTTCCGGTCGATCAGGGCCACCAAAAGGGAACGGCGCACCTCCTCGATGCTGTCAAGGGCCTCGTCGTAGTTGTCCAGATAGATCAGTCCGGCCACCATCTTCTGTTCGTCGTTTTCCCGCTTATACTTCACGAGTTCGGTATTGTCGAACAGATACATGGCAATCATGAAATTCTCGCCTTCCGGCACTTCTACCAGGGTCACAGACTTGGTCAGGCTCTCGATGGAAACCTTTTGAAGCCTGGCGCTGAAGTCCTGTTCGCCGAAATGCACCTGCAAACTGGTCTCTTCTTCCAGCCGGGCAATCGTACCGGAACCGATCTCCGGGAACAGCCCGGCGATATTTTTCTTATACTGCCTGTCCTTGCCGACGACTTTACAGAAGGCCTCGTTCATCCAGATGACCTTTCCCTCGCCGTCCAACAGGGCATACGGGATCGAAAACTCATTCAGAAGCGTCTTCTGGATCTGGCCGTACTGGGTGGCGAAGGAGATCATTTCGTTCATAATGCTTGGCTTATAATGGAAGAACATGACCAGCGCCATCACCGTATACAGGAGGAAAAAGACCGATACGATCGCGCCCGCCTTCACATTTACCATGTAGACGGCCGCATTCATGACCAGGAGGAACACGAGCATGACCATCGGCCACTGCATATAGGATTTTAATTTTCCGCTGTATTGAACTTTTTTCTTCTTTTTCATCGCGATCTCCAATGAATGTATTCTCCCCATATCATACCATTTTTTTTACGGCGTGGGAAGAACTTTTTCATATGCTGTCGTTACTGTTCACTCGTACCTCGTTCCAGTAACGAATCGCAGGCTCATTTTAAGTTTTGCTTCGCAAAAGAGCCTGCTCACACCTGAATCACGTTCTTACGTACCTGAGCAGCTAAGTGCTCAGGTACTGCCTGAACAGTATCATACTGTCCTATGGTAAGCAATCCGCGGCGCTCCGTTCTCCAGGAAAATGCGGCCGCAGCGTTGAAATCCATTTTTCTCCAGGACATGCTGCATGATGTGATTGTCCTCGTGGGTGTCGATGCGGATGTTCCCGCACTGTGCGAATACCCAGTCAAAGCATTTTCCGGCGGCGCCTTTTTTCAGCCCTGCCGAAGCAACGCGGTGCACGGCGGTGTAGGGCGCATCGTTTAACCACTGGCCGTCATAAATCTCCCGGTAGGTGGGATCTTCCCCCGGAAAGACGCCGAAGACGGCCTGAATCTGTCCGTCTTCTTCGCATACGTAGAGGTGCTTTTCCTGTATGTCCTGTTCAACCAGTTCTCTTTGCGGGTAGCCGTTTACCCATTGATTTGGATTCCCGTTTTCCCGCATAACCTGACGGGCCCTGGCGTAGATGGCCAGGATCGTGTCCAGGTCTTCGGGGGCGGCATTGCGAAAGCTCATATCATTTCCTCCTTTGGGTTTCTTACTTCCATTTGATCGTGTAATAACCGGAAGTGTCCGCATTTTCAGAGGAACGAGACACCTGGATGTAGTAGGTGCCTGCCGGGAATTTGCTCTTCGAAACGACTTTTTTCGAGCCGTTCCAGAGGTAGAACTTGTTTCCGCTGATGCTCTGGTTCGCATTCGCCGAGGTGACCTGGAACTGGATCCAGCTGTTCGCTTTCGCGGTAAAGGCGAAGGTGACGCGCTGGGCTTTTTTCACAACGATCTTGTAATAGTCGGTTTTGTTTCCTTTTTCTCCGGCCTGCAGCAAACCCTGAATGGTCTTATTCTGCGCGATTTTCACAGCTTTGGACTGGCTTGCGCCGCTTTTTTCCGTCACAGCCTTGAAGGAATACTTCAGCTTGTAGTTCGTGCTCTCCACCTGAAGGTAGTAGGTGCCTTTCTTTACCGCATAGACGGTTTGATAATTTCCGTTTGCCGAGAGCAATGTTTTGTAGGTTTCCAGTCTTTTTTTCTGATTATTACACAGGCGGACGCTCAAAGAAAGCTTCTTCGAACCCTTCCCGATCCCGTAGCCCTGGACGGTGAGATAGCCGGGCTTCGGCACGACGATTTTATAGTAGTACACGTCGCCGTCTTCCTGTACTTTGTTCGTGATCCATTTATTCGCGGTCAGCGTTTTCGTTTTCGTGGCTGCCAGCGTGGTCGTTCCGCACAGCATCCCCAGCAGGAGCGCCAGTATCACAGCGCCAAAAAGCTTTTTCCCTTTTTTCATACCAAAACCCTCACTTTCTGTTCAAATGTTCTATGGAACTATCTTACCACATCCCGCCTTCCTTTACAACAAAAAACCCCGGACGCCAATCGGCATCCAGGGGCTTTCGTATCTTTTAGTCCATCACATACGGCATCAGCGCCAAATGACGTGCTCTCTTAATGGCAACGGTCAGCGCTCTCTGATGCTTCGCACAGTTTCCGGTAATTCTTCTCGGAAGAATCTTACCTCTCTCGGATACGTATCTTTTTAATTTATTAACGTCCTTGTAATCGATTTCGTTATTCTCTTTTCCGCAGAATACACAAACTTTTTTTCTTCTGCGTCCGCCTCTTCTCTTCATCGGAGAATCGCCGCGCTCTGCTTTATTATATGGCATGTCCCTAACCTCCTTTTGGATTTTCGCTTATCGCTTAATTAAATGGTAACTCCTCGTCGATACCATCTGGAATATTCATGAATCCGTCCCCTACTGCCGCACTGGGTGCAGGCTTTGACGCAGGCGCTGCCGGCTGCTGGTAATTCTGATGATAACCCGCATCGCTGCCGCCAGCCATGGAAGCTGCTTTACTCTCAGCGAACTCCTGATCCTCCACTACCACGTCCGTGGTATAGACCTTCTGGCCATCCCGGTTCGTGTAGCTGCCAGTCTGAATACGTCCGGTCACGACTACCTTTAAGCCCTGGCGGAAATACTTCTCAGCAAACTCCGCGCTCCGCCCAAACGCAACGCATCCGATAAAATCTGCGGTATTCTCTCCGTCCCGGCGGAATCTCCGGTCCACGGCCAGGGTATATCTGGCAACCGCGGTGGCATTCTCCCCGGCGGAATAACGCACTTCAGGATCTCGTGTTAAGCGCCCCATTAAAATGACTTTATTCATATAATCTCCTACTTTCTGGCTTATGCTTCCGGTCTAACGCACAGGAATCTGATTACATTTTCCATAATACGCACGCGTCTTTCCACTTCTGCCGGGCAGGTAGAATCTGCTTCAAACTGGATGAAATAATAGAATCCTTCTCTCATCTTCTGGATTTCGTAAGCCAGTCTTCTTTTTCCCCAATCATCGACATTCGTGATGGTTCCACCGAAACGGGTAATGTACTCTTTTACTTTTTCGATGGTAGCTGTTCTCGCGTCATCCTCGATTTTGGCGTTGACAACAACTGCTAATTCGTACTTGTTCATGCTTCTCGCACCTCCTTATGGTCTCTGGCCCCTCACTTTGCATGGGGAGCAAGGAATAAAAATAATATATCACGAAGGTAAATGATAGCATAAAAAGTCCCGTTAATCAAGCTTTTTTTTCAAATCCCGCGTATTTTTTTCCACCAATTTCCGGGCAATCATGATCTGGTGGCCGCAGCCCATGCATTTTAAGCGAAAATCCGCGCCCACCCGGAGAATTTCCCATTCCTGGCTCCCGCAGGGATGCTGTTTTTTTAATTTGACGATATCGCCTACTTCATAATTCATAGCCACTCATCCAATCTGTGAAAGAATTTCGCCGATGCTGCCCTGGACGACCAGGTCTGCGTTCTTATCTCTGGGCGTCACGGATTTATTGATAACCACCAGTTTATTTCCACGGTAGTAGTCTACCAGGCCTGCCGCCGGGTACACCACCAGGGAGGTTCCGCCGATGATCAGCACGTCCGCGTTCGCAATGTAATGCATTGCCTTCGAAAGAATCTCGTTATCCAGCCCCTCCTCGTACAGCACTACATCCGGCTTCATGATTCCGCCGCATGCGCAGCGCGGGATTCCTTCCGACTCCAAAATAGCCCTGGCATCACAGAATTTCCCGCATTTCATGCAGTAGTTCCGGTGTACGCTGCCGTGCAGTTCCAAAACCTCCTGGCTCCCGGCCATCTGGTGCAGCCCGTCGATGTTCTGGGTAATGACGGCTTTCAGCTTGCCCTTGGCCTCCAGTTCGGCCAGCTTTTTATGGGCCGCGTTTGGCTGTGCGGTCAGGCAGAGCATTTTATCCCGGTAAAACCGGTAGAATTCCTCCGGATACCGCAGGAAAAAACTGTGGCTTAAAATCGTTTCCGGCGGATAATCGTAGGTCTGGTTATAGAGCCCGTCCGTGCTTCGAAAGTCCGGAATGCCGCTTTCTGTGGAGACGCCGGCCCCACCGAAAAAGACGATGTTCGAGCTGCCGTCCACGATTTCCTTTAATTTTGCAATACTGTCCATGCCATTTCCCCCTTTTTCTGAAGCGGCGGCCAATGCCTGCCGCATTGTTTTGCATTGCCCCAAATACGCGTCTATTTCGCCGCGTAAGTCCTGACCAGCTTCCCCTGTACCACGAAACGGGTCGTCTCGTCTCCGGTGCAGGTGGACAGGGTCACGATCTTATCCGAGGAAGTCACCTCCACGTCTGCGGTGTCCACCTGGGACTGCATCATCGCCACGTCCAGATAGTCCTGAAATTCTGTGCGTGTGCCAAAATTTAAATTATAGGTGCTGCTGACCGTGCCGACGGTTGTGCAGTTGAAAATTTCATATTTGTAAATGCGTGTCGGAGTGTAAATCCAGAAATAGTGATCCGAATCGTACACGCCGTCTTCCAGGAATTTTCGCAGGGTGCCGAACATGGAGCCGTCTTTCATGTTGTGTCCGTAGATGATTGTATTGTCATCCTGGAAATTCACGTCATTGAGATAGTCCATGAAAATGCATCCGGCAAAATTTTCCACCCCTTCGAAGGTGCGGTGCAGATAATACTCATTATCTTCCCCCTGGGTCACTGGATAGCTGATATCCAGCGCACCCACTTTCAGCCAGCCGATAATGTCCTCATTGATCGCCTGAAGGCTCTCGAAATCCACCGGATTCTTCATATAATAGATCTTTTTCTTTTTAACTTCTCCGGTTTCCGAGTCGGTTTCGGTCTCGTAGGTAAAGGCCTCCGTATCCTCCTCTGCGGCCTTGCTGGCCTCTTCCGTGGAATCCGTGGAATCGGCTTCACTCCCAGTCACAACCACGCCGTCTTCCGGCTCGGCGGCCGCCTGCGTCTCCTCCTCCGGAACGTCCGGTTCTTCCGGGTTTTCGAGATCCGCATACCGCTCCAGGGCGCTGTATTCGTCGCTGCCCTGCTTATAATCCAGATAAATGCTTACTAATTTATATGCAGAAAAGCAGAACACGCCCAGGGCAATGATCAGAATCATTGTCCGAAGCACGGATCCTGCTCTTCTTTTCTTTCTGTTTTGCTTCATTTCAGCCTTCCCTTCTTTTTCGCTGCCGGCTGTTCCTGATGGCTTGGCAGGCGCACCGTAAACCGGGTGCTGTAGCTGCTGCTGGATGCTTCGATGGTTCCGCCGTGGAGCTCCGTGATTTCTCTCGCAATGGAAAGGCCCAGGCCCGCGCCTCCGGTCTGGCTGGATCTGGCGTTATCCACCCGGTAGAATTTCTCAAATATCGAAGTCAGCTTCTGCTGGGGAATGGGGTCGCCCTGGTTTGTGAAAACGATCACAATCAGGTTCCGCTCCCGGCTGGCCTGGATGTCGATGTTCGTCCCCGGATAGCTGTAGGCAATGGCATTGCGCAGAAGATTGTCGAATACCCGTGCCAATTTGTCCGGGTCGCCGTCCACGATCAGGTCGTCGTCCGTGTGAATGGAGCAAGTCAGGGACTTGCTTCCCAGGACGGCGTAGCTCTCGTCCGCGAGCTGTTCCAGCATCAGGGAAAGGTTTACCCGCTCTTTTTCCAGGACAATGTCCTGAAGGTTAAACCGGGTGATCTCGAAAAATTCGTTGATCAGCTCGCCCAGCCGCAGGGATTTTTCCAGCGCAATGTGCGTATATTTGACCCGCTCATCCCGCTCCATCTCCGGCTGCTCGTCCAGCATGGTCAGATAGGCGATGATCGACGTCAGCGGCGTCTTCAGGTCGTGGGCCAGAAAGACGACCAGATCGTTTTTCTTCTGTTCGCTTTCATTGGCAGCCAGTTCCCGGCGGCGAAGGGTCATTTTCAGGGTATTCAGCCGCTCCGCGATGGGGCGCAGCTCCGGCTCCAGCGTCACCGGCTCATCGGATTCGCTTAAAATATTTTCGATCTCCTGGCCGATTTCCTGAAGATAATTCGTGATTTTCGAAATCGCGAAATAGAAGAAGATCAAAAACAGCAGAATAAATCCCAACGCAACGAGCAGGTCTTTATTATCCATAAAAATCCGCCCGTACCACAGATCGGCCTGCGCGTGGGTCATGCCGCACCGCTCCATCAGGGAAATCGCCATCTCCTGAAACCCGTCCTGGAACAGGCCGTCGATCAGAAGGACTAAAATCCCGTATCCCACGGCCAGAGCCAGGAAGGTGGACACAATCGTCCGCAGCATCAGGCTCCATTTTAGTGTTCGGTAATTATTTTTCAACCCGGTATCCCACTCCCCAGACGGTCTTGATGAAATCCGACTTTCCTGTGGGGCCGCTCATTTTTTCCCGCAGGTGGCGGATATGTACCATGACCGTATTGTTGCTGTTTTTGTAGTATTTTTCTTTCCAGACCTGCTCGAAGAGCTGTTCGGAGCTGATCACCTGGCCCCTGTTTTCGCAGAGGATCCACAGAATGTCAAATTCGATGGGCGTCAGCGTCAGTTTCTTTTCATTATAAATGCATTCGTGAGTGTTCCGGTTCAGCAGAAGCCCGGCGAAGTCGATGATATCTTCCTGGGCTTTGCTGCCTTCGTTGTATTTTGTGAAGCGGCGAAGCTGAGCTTTGACTCTGGCCACCAGTTCCAGGGGGTTAAAGGGCTTGGCGATGTAGTCGTCAGCCCCCAGAGTCAGCCCGTTGATTTTATCCATGTATTCGGTTTTTGCCGTCAGCATGATGACCGGGAAGGTGTAGGTTTCCCGGATTTTCTGTAAAATCGTGAAGCCGTCGATATCCGGCAGCATCACATCCAGAAGCGCCATGTCCGGTTTCTCCTCCTCAACCAGACGAAGCGCGTCGCGTCCGCAGTAGCACTTGATCACATCGTAGTTTTCATTTTGCAGATAGAGCGCTACCACATCGGTAATCTCCCTTTCATCATCTACGATCAGTATTTTACTCCCCATTTTGTCCTCCTATTTCTTTCCTGCCTGGGCTTTTGATTCTTACAGTTCGCAGTTTCCGACCGTCCGCGGGAATGGAACCACGTCGCGGATGTTCCCCATGCCGGTCACGTACATCACCAGACGCTCGAAGCCAAGGCCGAATCCGGCGTGGTGGGTGGAACCGTATTTCCGGAGGTCGAGGTAGAATTCATAGTCTTCCTTGCGCAGATGCAGCTCTTCCATCCGGGCAACCAGGGTGTCGTAGTCGTCCTCTCTCTGGCTGCCGCCGATGATCTCGCCGATGCCCGGCACCAGGCAGTCCATAGCCGCTACGGTCTTCTTGTCTTCGTTCAGTTTCATATAGAAGGCTTTGATTTCCTTCGGATAGTCGGTGACGAAGACCGGACGTTTGAAGATCTGCTCGGTCAGATAGCGCTCGTGCTCAGTCTGGAGGTCGCAGCCCCAGGATACTTTGTATTCGAATTTGTCGTTGTTCTTTTCGAGAAGCTCGATGGCTTCGGTGTAGGTCACATGGCCGAAATCGGAATTTACCACGTGCTCCAGGCGCTCGATGAGGCCCTTGTCCACAAAGGAATTGAAAAAGGCCATCTCTTCCGGAGCGTGCTCCATCGCGTAACGGATGACGAATTTCAGCATGCTTTCCGCCAGTATCATGTCGTCTTTCAGGTCTGCGAAGGCAATTTCCGGCTCGATCATCCAGAATTCCGCCGCGTGGCGGGTAGTGTTCGAATTCTCGGCGCGGAAGGTGGGGCCAAAGGTGTAGATGTTCCGGAAGGCCTGGGCGTAGGTTTCGCCGTCGAGCTGGCCGCTGACGGTGAGGTTCGTGGCTTTTCCGAAGAAGTCTTTGGAGTAGTCTACGGAGCCGTCCGGGGTCTTCGGAATGTTATTCAGATCCATGGTGGTCACCTGGAACATTTCGCCTGCACCTTCACAGTCGCTGCTGGTGATCAGCGGGGTGTGCACATACACGAAGTCTCTTTCCTGGAAAAACTGATGAATCGCATAGGCCAGGAGGGAGCGCACGCGGAAAACTGCCTGGAAGGCGTTCGTCCGGGGGCGCAGGTGGGAAATCGTGCGCAGGTATTCGAAGCTGTGGCGCTTTTTCTGGAGCGGGTAGTCCGGGGCGGAAGCGCCTTCCAGGGTGATTTCGGTGGCCTGGATTTCGAAGGGCTGCTTGGCCTGGGGCGTCGCTACCAGGGTTCCTTTTACGATGATGGCTGCGCCGACATTAATTTTTGTGATTTCTGCAAAGTTTTCCTGGGTATCGTGGTAAACGATCTGCAGGGTTTCGAAAAAAGTCCCGTCGTGGAGGACAATGAAGCCGAAGGCTTTCGAATCGCGGTTGCTGCGTACCCAGCCGCCGACTTGTATTTCTTTGTCGAGATAGGCTTCCCGGTTTTTAAAAATTTCTCTTACGGTTGTTAAATTCATGGTCTTGATTCCTTTTTCTGATTTTTTAACGGCGCCTGGCCGTTTTTCTTGTTATAGTATAGCCTATTCGCTCCAGGGATGCAAGCCGGGGACTGGGATTTTCTTCTAAAATTGCAGGATTTCTGTTTCCGCGAAGGCCTCTGCCATGTCAAAAGCGGTGATCTGTTCGTCGCTTACCAGATAAAAAGTATCGCCAATGTAGCAGCCGCGCAGATCCCAGGTGTCTACATAGTCGCCCTGGCTGGCTTTCAGGCTGTGGGCCATCTGGTTTTGGAAGCCGTCAGCGTCGGTGTAGGAAAAGACCAGGTAATTGGTATCTACGGCCAGGCCGATGAGGTTCTTTTCCGGGTCGGCCAGGATGGCTTTATAATTGGAGATGCCCGGACAGCTATAGGTGTCTTCGATCACGTATTTGCAGATTTCCGTTACATTCGACGGGTCGGAGACGTCAAACATGGACAGTTTGATTCCTTTCGAAATTCCGGTATCCGGGTCGGTTTCGTAGCCAATGCCGAGAAGCCGGTCTGTCCCGTAAAAATGCAGGTAGGAGGAAAATCCGGTCACTTTCAGTTCGCCCAGGATTGTCGGGTTTTCGGGGTCTGACAGGTCTACGGAAAACAGGGGATCCACGTTTCGGTAGGTGACAAAGTAGCCGGTGTCCTGGAGGAAGCGGGCGGACTGGATGGTTTCGCCCTGGGCCAGGTCGGTGATCTGTCCGCAGACATTCATTTCTTCGTCAAGGACGTACAGAGCATTCTTTGTCGTGGCGTCCTCGTAAACAGTGGTCACAACCCGCAGATTTCCATTCCATTCGTTCATGGAAAAGCTGTTGTTTAGATAGCCTTTTACAGCGCCCGCCGCTTCCGGGGTAAGCTGGCCGTCCTGGTAGGCGCAGCGCAGGATTTTCGTGTAGTTGCCGCCGGATTCCGTCCACTGGTTCATGACAATGTAGATGTTTTCCTGGCTTACGTAATAATCGGAAGCGCCGGAGACAAAGGCTTTCTGGTCGCAGATGGTGTCCGGATTTTCCAGGTCGATGGCAGCCGCTACCAGATAGGAACTGCTCTGGTATTCATAGGGAAGGTAAATATCGTCTGCGGAAAGCGCTTCCCCGTCTGCCAGCGGAATGAAAATACTGCCGCTTCGCTCTTTTTTCAGAACCGGGAAGTATTCGCTGAATACGTACAGGTAGTTTCCGTTTTTCCGGGATGTCCGGTAGGAACCGCTGAGGGAGGTCTGTCCGGCGAGAACCGGTGCGGTTCGGTCGGAAATGTCGTAGGTGTAGATTTGGGTGACTTCCTGTTCGTTCATCCAATAGGTGTCCGAGTCGTTGTTTTTGTCCAGCGTGACTTCGTAGGTGGTGCCGATCAGGGTCAGGCGGTCGCCGTCCAGGTACATTTCGGAGACGGTGACGCTGCTGGACTGGTCGGGGACGGCGGTTTCGGACTGTTGGGTCAGGGTGCTGCCGTCGGCCTGGATGATGCGGAAGCTGCCGGTGGTGTCCAGGATGTAGAAGTATTGGCCGTCGGTTTTTACGACGTCGCCTTCGTCTACGCCGAGTTCCTGGAGGTTGGTTTTGGAGTAGTCGGAGCTTTCGTCCACGGCTGCGCTTTCGATTGCCATGGTTCCTGATGACATGGAGGAGACGTCCGCGCTGGCGTCTTCCATTACTTCGCCTTCCAGGAGGACGCCGACGCCGCGGGCGTATAAGGTGTCGCTGGTGTCGCTTATGGAGTAAAAGTTCTCTTTTAATTTTTCATAAAGTTCGTCGTAGCTTTCGGCGGGGTGGAAGGCGGAGGTGGCGGCTTCAGCCGTCGCGGCGTCTTCGTCGGTGTTTTCCGGCACCCCTGTTTCGGCCAGGGCGCTTTCCTCGGCCGCCTCTTCTGCTGCGTTTTCCGGGGCCGCCGTTTCGGACACAGCGCTGCCGCCAGTGGCGTTTTCGGCCGCGCTTTCCGGGGCCGCTGCCAGCGTCACCTCCGCCGTATCCTCCAGCATCTCTTGCTCTTCCGCGATGTCCTCGGCTGCATTTTCCGGCGCTGCCATTTCAGCCTCGGTGCTACCCCCGGTCTCCGCCGTCGTCACCGCCCGGCTCTTCGCCGTCTCATTCCCCTTCACCGTCCCATCCTCCGCAATCCGCCCGGCCTGCCACACCCCCACCGCCAGCACCAGCAGCGCCGCCGCCACCCCGCCGACCCGGTAAACCGGGAACCGCCTCCGCTCCTGCCTGGTTCCTTTCAGCCGCTTTTCCATCTCCTCCGGCTCCAGGCTCTTCGGTACTTCCACATTTTCCGCACTATCCTGAATTTCCTTCATCCATTTCTTATCATCCATGGTCAATCCTCCTTACTGCCTCGTCAACATTTTTTCCAGCTTCTTCAGTGCCCGCGCCTGCTTCGACCGAACCGTATTATGGCTCTGCCCCAGAAACGTCCCGATCTCCCTGCTGGTATACCCCGCAAAAAGATTCATCGACAAAATCAGCCGTTCCTCATCCAAAAGCCGCGCAAACGCCATCTTCACATCCAACTGATCGTTCCAATCCCCCTCCTGGGCCTCCAGCTCCTCCGGAAGCTCCTCGGTCTTCTGCAGATACATCTTCAGCCGCATCCGACACTTATTCGACAAAATCCGGAAAATCCACGCCCGGAAAGACTCTACCCTGCGAAGCCCCGGAATCTGAACCCAGGCATCCAGTACCGTATCGCTCACCACATCCTCCGCATCCTGGGGATTCTTCAGCGTATACAGCGCAAACCGATACATTTCCCGGTATACCTGCTTATAAAGCTCTGCAAAACTGGCCGTATCCCCTTTTCGCGCTTTTCGTACCAGTTCCACCTCGTTTTCGATAGAATTGTGCATCCGATCACCTCCCGTTTCTTCTTCCTTTATTGATACAGTGTCATCTTTTTCCCGGATTGTTGCAATGAAATAAAAAAAATATAAACATTTTCAATTTATTTGCTTTTTCTTTTTTCTTGTCATATAATAAAGGACAGAATTCATTTACGAAAATAAAAGTACCAAGTGAGGAAAAAGTTATGGATCGTATTTTTAACATGGATAATAAGTTCTTCACCTTCATGGGCCGGGTCGCCGACCTCATGATCCTGAACGTGCTCTTTATTATCTGCTGCATCCCGATTGTCACCATTGGCGCATCCGTTACCGCCATGTACTACGTCACCCTGAAAATTATCCGGAATGAAGATTCTTACATAGCCCGCAGCTTCTTCAAGTCCTTTAAGGAAAACTTCAAGCAGTCCACCATCGTCTGGCTGATCTTCCTGGCCGGAGGCATCCTGCTGGTATTGGATTTTATGATCATGCGGCAGGTCGAAGGCTCCTTCTCCACCGTTGTGACCTACGGGCTTGGCATCATCACCCTGGTTTACGCCATGGTACTGCTGTATGTTTTCCCCGTAATCTCCAGATTTTATAATACCACAAAAAACATCCTGCGAAACGCCCTTCTCATGTCCATCCGTCATCTTCCCTCGACACTGGCCATGCTGGCGATTACCGTGATCCCCGTGCTTCTGACTCTTTTTATCGCAGAAGTCCTGGTGTACGGCTCCGTTGTCTGGATTATGGTCGGTTTCGCCCTGATCGCCCTCGCGAATTCCTGGTTCTTTAACCGGATCTTTAACAAATACATTCCCGAAGATGAGCAGGAAACCGATGAGGAGGAAGAGCTCGAAGATATCGGCGACTGGAGCGAACCGATCCCCGGCGTCACCCCGATTCCTTCCTTTGCAAGGAAAACCGAAGAGCCTTCCGACGAAGCGGAAGAAGCCCCGGCAGAAATCGAGGATACCTCGGAAGACTCCTCCGAGGATAGCGCTGACGACACAGAAGCTCCTTCCGAAGACACCGCTGACGACACAGATACTGCTGACGGCGAAGAAGCTTCCCCCGCAGAAACCGAATAATCCTTTCGAACGAGTACACGAACACAAAGGGCCGGCACATTGCCAGCCCTTTTCTTACGCCTTCTCTATCCGCGCTTCCAGCCACTCCCAAATGTCCGCAAACACCTGCTCCCGGTCCGTCTCCTTCAAAATCTCATGCCTGTCTGTCTCATACAGACGGCACGCAATGTCCTTCACCCCGACACGCTCCAGACTCTCCGCCGCCTTCCGGACACCCTTTCCGAAATTCCCCACCGGGTCGTCCGCGCCTGCCACGAAAAACACCGGAAGTTCCTTTGGCATCCGCGCCAGATACTCCGGGCTTGCGATTTTGTACAGGCTGTAAAACAGATTGTAATAGCCATTCAGCGTAAACAGGAAATTACAGGCCGGATCCGCGCAATACGCATCCACCTGCTCTTCATCCTTCGAAAGCCAGTCGTGCCGCGTCCGCGGATTCTCGATACATCGGTTAAAGCCCCCGAACGCGATCTGATCGATCAGCTTGCTGCGGTAATGCCACCCGGTAACCTGCGCCATTCCCCAGCTAAGGGCCATCCCAGCCCAGGCCTCTCCCCGGCTATGCCATCCGGTTCCTGAAATCACAGCCCCAGTCAGGCCGTCTCCGTAGCAGCACAGGTATTGTCTCGCCAGAAACGAACCCATACTATGTCCCAGCAAAAAATACGGCACGTCCGGGTATTCTGCCTCAAACCTCCGGTGCAGCCGGTTCATATCCCGCAGCAGCGTGCGGTTTCCATCCTTTTCCGCGAAAAATCCCCAGTCCTCCTGGGAAGACACCGACTTTCCATGTCCCAGATGGTCATTTCCCACCACGACCACACCTCTGTCCGCCAGAAAACGTGCGAACTCGTCATAACGCTCGATATGCTCCACCATTCCATGGGCAATCTGCAGAACCGCCTTCACGTCCCCGTCCGGCCGCCAGCAAATCGCGTGAATACGGGTAATCCCATCGTTCGACTGATAAGTAAACTCTTTTTTCGTACACATACCTCCACCGCCTTTTCTTCCGGATTTGGTGCTATTTTACCATAACTCTCCGCCCCCATGCAATGTTTTCCCGAAAGAATAGCGCCGCCCATAATTGTATGGAGTTAATCGTAAAATAGTTTGAATTCGTGTCGGTATAATTCTATTTCACCTTCCAATATCCAAAACGCTTTCCGCCTTCACGAATAATCCTTCCCTGTTCCGAAAGTTTCTTCATTGTACGCTGTACCGATGCGATAGATTTCCCTGTCCTGGCAGCTATTTGCTTTTGATTCAGTTTATTGTTTTCGGATAGAAGATAAATGATTTGATTTCCCAAAACATCTTCTAAAACATCAGTTAAAACGTCATTTTGATGTTTTGGATTTTCTGCATTTTTCTTTTTGCTTTCTTCTGCCCATACCTCCCGAAGATTTCTGTAAAACACAACCACAAAATCATCTTTTTCTGTTCTGAATTCTACCTTACATCCAGCGGCATCACACAAATCCTTAATACGTTTAAGTCCGGTAGCAAAAGTCTCCATATCCTTTGAATAATACAGAACACCTGTAATTACCTTATTTCTGCGAATTGCCTTTTTGTTGCCATCTAAAAATTCCTCCGGTGTATGGCCTTTCGGAAATCCGCCGGTTGTGTGAATTTCAATCCTGTCTTTAAAAACATCAATCTCATTACACTGATTGTTATGATACAATCTGTGTCCATAAGAGTTAATGACTGCTTCCCGGATAGCTTCCACCGGTATTTCCGGTGTTTCTACTCGCTCAAGGCCTATTATGTCCGCTTTCCAGTCCATCGCATCAATGATATACTGCTCACACACCTTGCTTAGCCCTATAATAGAACCTTTATCCTCTCGACGAATATCTGTAAAAGTTGCCTTCACATTTGTAGCAAACTTTGCCATCTGAACATCGTTTGTCGTACACGGGCAAAATAAAGCGGCTCCTGCATT
This sequence comes from Eubacteriales bacterium, assembly GCA_030536575.1. GTDB lineage: Bacteria > Bacillota > Clostridia > Lachnospirales > Lachnospiraceae > Limivivens. Next base: position 35,664 of record JAUNPS010000011.1, read on the forward strand.
TAAAAGATGTATTCCATCTTTGGCGAAAAGATCCAACTTTTCCAAAACTACAATCGGATCGTCTGAATTAAATTCAATTCTGCCGACAGCTTTCGCTTTCGTCAAATAGGACTTAAACGCTGCCATATCAATATCTTCTATCGTATACTCGGATGGCCGTTTTTCCCAACTGTATTTCTCTCCGCCCCTGGCTAACAGCATCTCCGAATACATTTCCTGCGACATAACAAGATCTTCATCTGCTTGTCTGATACGCGCAACATTATGGGCAAGATAGGGTTGCTGATCTCCAGAGAACTTTACATATACCGTCTGCTTTCCACCTTCAAATGTCTTAATCGTAACTTCTGCGAAAATGGACGGTGTAATATGATTCTTAATCGCCTGACTTACTTTACGCAAAGTCTCATCGTTTATCACTTGCCCTAACACATCGCCATTGTTTCTGACGCCAAAATACAGTTCGCCGGAACCATGCTTATTCAAAATAGCAACGATGGATGTGATAGCTTCCTTTAATTCACCGGTTGTTTTCTTGTATTCTATTTGTTCTGTTTCTATTCCAATATTTTCCATTAAACCACCTGCCTTTACGATTTTCCTGAAGCTCAGAAAATCGATCAAATAATTATTCTCCGGTTTCTTCACTGTACTCTATAATTTCAGCAGTTTCAAAATCAAACGCATTCTCCTCCGCTGTTTTTCTGAATCTCTCCACAAATTTCGAATTTTCACCGAAATGTGTATAATCTTTTGGTAAAGTAAATAGCGTTGACTTGCTTTTATTTTACACCAGGAGCCAGATTTTTCAAGAGTCTGGCTTCTTTTTCTATTATAACGATAGGACTTTTTATAAGCAAAAAAAAGGAGCTGCAACACTATTTTAGTGCAACAGCCCCTACTGTCCGCGCCTAGCGGCCCGAAGGCCCGCTCCCCAAACTCCCCTCAAGCCTAATCACCACCCCGCCATCCGCTTCGATTTCCAAATCCCACCTCCCCTCCTTCTCCTCAGAACTCCTCCTGCTCCCATCCGGCAAAACCGCCCAAAACGGCTCCCTACAAGCCACCTTCATCCTCCCATCCATCTGAGGCCGAAGCCGCGCCTCCTTCAAATGCTTCTCCTCCCACCGAATATCCACACAGCATCCTCCCCGCGCCACCAGCCCCGTCACCTCCCCCTTCTCCCAAAAATCCGGCAGCGCCGGAAGCAGCTCCAAACACCCCATATGGCTTTGCATCAGCGTCTCCGCAATCCCCGCCGTCACCCCAAAATTCCCATCAATCTGAAAAATCTCCTTCTCCCCAACCGACTCCCCCAAAGGCGGATGCAGACTAAACAAATTCGGATACACACAACTCCCCAAAAAATAACGCAAATGCGTCTCCACCTGCCCGCCATCCGAAAGCCTTGCATAAAAATTCGTCAGCCACGCTTCCGTCCACCCAATCCGCAGCGGATTCCCTTCCGTCCTCCGCTCCAGCGTCCGGTACACAGCCGGAATCAATTCCGGCGTATCACGCCGGTTCATCTGCGCAAACGGATGCAGCCCAACCAGATGCGCAAAATGCCGGTGCCCCGGATCGCATTCTTCAAAGTCCCTGCTCCATTCCATCAACTGACCCAGCTCCCCCACCGAAAATCCCGGAATCCGTTCCAATGCTTCCGCAATCTCCTGTTCCAATTCCGGCCCCTCCTGCAAAATCCTGCACACTTCCCGCGTATTTTCCAAAAGCTCCCGAATCAAACTTCGATCCATCGTACTGGAATCGCTGACGCTGCACACCCTGCCCTGCGCGTCATAAAAACTGTTCTCCGGCGACGTAGAAGGACTGGAATGCAGCTTCCCATCTTTCCCCTCCCGAAGCCAGTCAAGGCAAAATCTTGCCGCCCCGCGCAAAATGGGATAGGCCGTCTCCCGCAAAAACGTGCGGTCATTTGTATACAAGTAGTGCTGGTATAAGTGCGTCGAAAGCCACACGCCCGCCATCGGCCAGTAAGCCCATTTGACATTTCCGCCAACCGGAGACGTCTGCCTCCACAAATCCACATTGTGAAAAACCGCCCATCCCCGGCAGCCGCAGGTCTCCCGCGCCGTCTCCTCACCCGCCTTCGCCAGCTCTTCCAGCATGGAAATCAGCGGCTCTTCACACTCGCTCAACGCGCACGGGCCTGCCAGCCAATAATTCATTTCAAGATTAATATTCGTCGTCCAGTTACAGCTCCATCCCGGCCGAAGCTCCTCGCTCCAAATCCCCTGCAAATTCGCTGGCTGCGAAAACCGGCTCTTCTTTTGTGAAGAACAGATTAACAGATACCGTCCATATTGGAAGAGCAATGCATAGAGTCCCGGATCACCCTTCCCGTCGGATTTCTTACACGCCGCAAGCCGTTCTTCCGTAGAAAATCGCTCCATTTCTCCATTGCCAATCTTTAACTGTACCCGGTCAAAAAGGGCTTTATGACTATCGGTACTCCTCTTTCTCAGCACCGCATACGGCTCGCCCTGTACACGCCGAATCGATTCCTCCGCCAACGCCGCCATCTTTTCATAAGAGGTTTCCATTGGACTGCAATATCCGCAAAACCCATTCTCCGCCGCCGTCAGAAGCGTAACCTTTGTCATATTCCGTATTCGAATTCCATCCCGGCTGTAAGTAACGTCCCCATCCGTACCGCATGCCCGCATAACGATGCAATACCGCATCCCGCCGCCATATACCACCGGCTCCTCGCTTTCCACATAATTCGGCTCCGTATGCACCGGCGCTTCCCCAAGCAGCATATAGCCGAAATCAGACGCCATTTCCGTACTTTCCAGAATACTTGACAGCTTCACGCAGATTTCGAGCGGTTTTTCCGCCGTAATCCGAATCGCCAGAAGACCGTCTCTGCCCGAAACAAAACTTTCCGTCCTCACCTCGCCAAATCCGCAGACACAGGAAGACCTGGCGCAGGCATCCGCAAGAAGTAGCTCCCTTCGATATCCGCCATACGTCTCCATCCCGCAAAACCGGACGGACACAACACCCGCAGGCATATACGCCTCGTTCCACGGCCCCATCATAGTCTCCGTCATAAGCCTTTCCGCTTCAAAATATTGCTCTTCGTCAATCAACGCGCGGACAGCCTCCAGCGTCTCCCGTTTTACCTTTACCGTCTTCTCCACGCCCGGTTTTCCAGACCAAAGCGTATCCATATTTAAAGGAAGGCGAAACTCCGGAAAATTCCCATATACCATTGCGCCCAGCGCGCCGTTTCCAATCGGAAGCGCCTCCGAAAAACGCCCCGCCGAAGTTTTATACCACAGTCTGTCCTCCATGTCCGGAACCATGCTCCTTTCTGTACACCCGAACCCCGTAAGGCCCGATCTCCCCGCTCTTCTCACTCCGAAATCCTTCCGGCTCCTCGATCTTACACGCCTCTTCCGTATGATTCAGCGCAAACAAATAATCCGCCTTCTGTCCCTTCCGCATCACCAGTTCCACGCCCTCCGGCGTTTGTCCATATCCGGAAATTCCCGCCTCTTCCAGCAAATCTCCGACAAAAAGCTCCAGAATCTTTTGCTCCGGCTCCGTGCCAAGATAATAAACCTTGCCCTTCCCATACGCATTGACCGAAACCGCAGGCTGCCCTTTATAAAATTCCGATTCATAAACAGCCAGCGGCTTTGCCGTAGTCAGAGACAGAATATCCGCCCATTTCCTGGCCGTTCCCTCCGTCCCCTTATAGGACAGCTTTACATCCTTCCAGATCAGGCCGTCATAGTCCTCGATCACCGCTCCGACCGCCTCAGACAGCCGCCCCGGCAATGGCCTGTCCGCCATACACACATTGTTCCAATTCTTTACGCCCGTCCGCATGGTCAAAACCAGGATTCCTCCGCCCGAAACATAAGAAAGAAACTTATCCTCCAACTCCGGCCGCATCAAATACTGTAACGGCGCAACCAAAACCGGATACGCTTCAAAGGAATCCTCCTCACGGATAAACTCCACAGATACATTATGCGAGTAAAAAGCCTGATAATATTTCTGTATTTCTTCCACATAACTCAGCTCCGGATGCTGCGGCTGAATCTGAATCGCCCAGTCCTGATCGTAAGAAAACAAAAACGCCGCCTGCCCTCTTGTGTAAACCCCGGAAATATCCTCCAGAACCGGCGTCATCTGCTCGATAGCCTGTTTTAACTCCCGATAACGTCTCCCCGGAACCCCATTATGCGGCAAAATCCCATGCCAGAACTGCTCCGTCCCAAAAAGGCAGGTACGCCACCGAAAATACAGAATGGTATCCGCGCCATGCGCAATGCTCTGCACCGTCCACAGCTTCAACTGCCCCGGCCGCGGCGCCTGCCCGATCACCCCGCCCCCGGTTGGCCCCGCCTGCATCTCCATCATCCAGAAATTCTGATGTTTAACGCTTCGGATAAAATCCATACACCCCGCAACCTCATAGGACGGCTGTCCGGGCGCTTCAAAATAGTACCCATAAGGGTATTGATCATTGGACGCAAAATCCAGCTCCTCCCCATAGGAAAAATAGTCGGTCTTGTCATAAAATCCCATCAGATTATGGGTAATCCGCTGGTGCGGGCAGATTTCACGGAGAATTTTCACCTGTTCATGGGAAAAATCGATCACCAAATCCGAACAGAACCGCTTCCAATCCAGCAAAAGCGAAGGATTATGTACCGTCGGCGTCTGCCTGGGCGCAGGAATCTGTTCAAAACGATCATAAGTCTGGCTCCAGAACACGGTTCCCCATTCTTCATTCAGCCGTTCAATCGTCTTATATTTCCTTTCCAGCCATCCATGAAAGGCCCGTCTGCAGCTCTCACACATGCACAGATCTCCATGGCTGTTTCCAAGTTCGTTGTCAATCTGCCACGCGAACACGTAAGGATTGCCCTTATAATGCTCCGCCATTGCCGTCACAATCCGCCTGACATGCTTCCGGTAACTTTCATTGCTCTGGCAGTCGTGATGCCGCCCGCCAAAGCCCTTCCGCTGCCCCTGGGAATCCACGGGCAGAATCGACGGCTCCTTTTCGATCAGCCAGGCCGGAGGGGCCGCCGTCGGCGTTCCAAGCATTGTAAAAATCCCCTGCTTTCCCAGAATTTCAATCGCTTCATCCAGCCACGCAAAGTCAAACCGCCCTTCCTCCGGCTCCATTTTATGCCAGGCAAACTCTGCCATCCGCACAACCTGCAAGCCCATTTCCCGCATCATCCGGGCATCCTGCTCCCAACGCTCCCTCGGCCAGTGCTCCGGGTAATAATCCGCTCCGAATCGAAACTGCCGCATCCTGTCTTCCATATCCTTCCTCCTCCGGTTTTTATCCTTTCACCGCTCCCGCAACCATTCCGTCAATAATATACTTCTGCCCCATCAGATACACCAGCACCACCGGCGCGGACGACACCAAAATATAGGCGCAGACCATATTCCACTGGCTGCTGTACTGGCCAAGGAAATTATAAACCCCAAGCACAATCGTCCATCTGGAAGAACTCTTGATCAGGTACAACGGAAGCTGAAAATCATTCCACACAAAAACAAACTGCGTAATAAAAAGCGTTACCACCACCGGCTTCATAAGCGGCAGCATAATTTTCACAAACAGGCGGATCGCGCTGCATCCGTCCATAATTCCCGCCTCATCCATTTCCTGGGGAAGCGAACCGACAAACCCGTATACCAGAAAAACCGTCTGGGGAATGAACATCCCGATGTACACCATAATCATTCCGATGTAAGAATCCATCATGTGGATCGTCTGAAGCATTTCCACCAGCGCAATGATCTGCACGGGGACAATCATCCCGATCAGGAAAAACGCATACACCTTATTATTAAAAGAATCCCTGCGCCTGCTCAAAACATAACCGGCCGTCGTCCCCAGAAGCACGGAACCTCCTACGCTCGCCACGGTGATCAGGACGCTGTTCAGAAAAGCACGTACAATGTTTGTCTTTGCAAAAATGTCGCTAAAATTACTGAATTGCCATTCCTGCGGAAGCTTCAGCGTCAAAATTGCCGTTTCTGCCGGGGTTTTAAAGGCATTGACCACGATCAGAAGAAGCGGGATCAGCACCACCAGGCTGAAAATCCACGTGCAGATTTCCATGACCCTCAATTTTATTTTCTGTGCCCTCATGAAACCTTCGCCTCCCATTTTCCAAAAATACCGTTAATAAACGCAAAGAAGACAACGACTAAAATCGTCAGCAGCACATTTGCCGCACATCCGGTTGATAAGGCCCCGCTTCCAAAATAGGAATAAATCGTCGTATTCAAAACCTGCGTCGACATACCGGGCCCGCCGTTTGTCAGGGCAATGATGATATCGAATACCTTCAGTCCGCCGATCACGCACAGCAGCACATTGACGCTCACCGAAGAAATCATAAGCGGCAATGTAATTTTCCAGAATTTTGTCCACGCGTTCGCCCCGTCGATGGCAGCCGATTCGTAGCAATCCTGAGGAACCACCTGCAGTCCGGCCAGATAAATCACCATGCAATATCCGGCTCCCTTCCACACATCGACCAGCATCACCATATACATTGCCGTATCCGGATTCCCCAGCCAGTCATAATGCGCCAGCGTCTTGGAAAACAGCCCCAAAAACTGAGCCACCAGCCCGGTGTCCGGAAGGAGCATTGCCACAAACACTTTCCCGACGATCAGCGTACTTAAGATAACCGGCAGATAAAACACCGCTCTCAGAATATTGCGGCTCTTCATTTTGGTATTCAAAAGCAGCGCAAGCCCGAAGCCGACGACATTTTTCAGGATCGTGGTGACAATCATAAAGGAAAAGGTATTCTTCATCCCTGTCAGGAACCGTTTCTGCTGAAGCAGGCGGATGTAATTTTCAAGCCCGACAAATTCCAGCTCCTGGGTATAAATCGTCCGGTTTGTAAAAGAATAAATAACGCCCAGAATACTGGGAGCTATATAAAACACAATGTATACGGCCAAAGTCAATATTAAAAAGTAACGCGGATACATTTTTTTCTTGATCATGTTTCGTCCTCCTGTCTAAAAAAGGGATGTGTACGGAATTTCTCCATACACATCCCGTCCCGCGGAATCCTTTAGAATCCTTCCATTCCGAGCGCCACGCAGATGGCGTCACGGTATTCGTCATACTGTTCGCAGAATTCGTCCGGAGTCATATTGTTCATGAAAACTTCCTGCATTAACTGGCAGAAGGTATCCCAGTCCTGTCCCTGAATCACGGAGTTGTGAGAAACGTGCGTTCCATAGGTGCCGTCGCTTAACGCATCCATTAATTTCTGGGTGGCAGGCGTATACTGGGAACTGGAAATTCCTTTAAAAATAGACGCGGAACCGATGGTGTCATAGAAAGCCTGTAAATTTTCATCGGAAGCCGACCAGTTCAGGAAATGTTTGCATACGTCAATATTTTTGCTGTAGCTGGAAATGTACCATTCACAGCAGGTCGACGCGTAGATTGTGTCATTTTCGCCAATATAATAGGGGATCAGCTCCAGCTTGTCCGAGGTGCCCTCGCCAAATGTCGTTTCCAGGGAGCTGAACCAGGAAGTCAGGCCAATGCTTACGCCGCACTCATTGTTCGCAACCGCATTCTGTAAGCCGTCCCAAGACTGCGACATAAAATTGTCGCCGAAGTATCCGGCTGCCGCCCAGTCGTAAACGTCCTGGAGCATGGCCTTCCAGCTTTCGCTGTCCGCATATTTCATCTGATTCGTGTTGAACTTATTCACCAGATCCGGATCTTTTTCCCAGTCCGCGTGGATTCCCGAAGAGGTAATGTTTCCGCACATCCAGGAATCGCCTGCGCCGCTGTAGAACGGAATATAGTCGTTTTCCTTCAGCACCTCAAAGGCCGCAACCAGCTCTTCTTTTGAAGTCGGGACTTCCAGCCCACATGCCTCGAACACTTCTTTATTTACGCAGAACCCCCAGTAGTCCTGGCTCGCAATCGGCAGTCCGTACAACTTATCGTCAAAGTACCGGAAAGATGAGGTATCCGAAAGCTTATCCACCCAGGGTTCGTCGGAAAGGTCTACCAGGTTCTTGTCCGCGATCATGTAGGTCAGCTCAGAAGGAGAAGCCGAATTCATCACAATGTCTCCAAGCTCTCCGGTTGCAAACTGGGATTTGATTACCTCCGAAGCGGTCTGGCTCGGCAGAATGATGACTTCAATCTCCACGCCGAATTCTTCCATGTAATCGTCCACCAGCTTCTGATACGCGTCGTTCCACCAGTCCTCGGCGGTCGTCAGGGTAATGGCTCTTCCCTCCAGATCTTCTCTTGTCATACTGTAAACGGAGGAATCCTCCTCCGCGGAAGCACACACGCCCAAGCATCCGGTTCCCAAAAGCATCATACCAAGCGCCGCAGCAATCATTCGTTTCTTCATTTTGAATCCCTCCATTTTTTTCTTGATGTACTCATTATAGCCTTCCTTTTTTGTATAAAAAATAGATTTTCTAAAGGTAAACTTGGACTTTTTCATCATATTTTCACATATGTACAGCGAAAGAGGGGTTGTTTTTCGTCATAAGCTGCGCTATGCTATTCTTATCACTGTCTTTCGCGAAGCGGAAAACGAAAATTTAGAGACAGCGGCATGCCCTGGACATTTTCCTGCATACGGATGTTCCCGGCGATGCCCGAAATAGAAACAAGGAGGGGGACAATGGAAAAACGGAAACACCGGAGTTTTCTGGCAACGATCATTCTTCATAACTGTCTGTATGTGTTCGCCCTTGTTTTCCTGTTTTTGGTCATTTATCTGGAAATGCAGATTTCCGATACCAGGAAATCCCATCAGAATATCCTGGAAGCCTTTGCCGAAAAAAGCGGCTCCCAGATTGAAGACCTGGTTGGCGATATGGAAAAAATGAGCTATAACATTGCCGCTTCCGATACGGTTCTTAGCGCACTGAAAAACGCCGGAAACTATACCGGCTCCAATAATTATTTCGACCTCGCTCCCAGTGAACGCCGCGACCTGCTGAACCTCGTACAAATTTTTGCCGGGCCCAATATCGGGAAGAAAAATATTGCCATCATCTCCTCTCTGGGGGATTCCATGGCCCTGGGAAATTATGAAACCATCAGCTACAGCCGGGAAGAAATGCAGAACCTGTCCCGCATGGAAACCTTCCAGACCCCAACGGTCAGCAAATATCTGGTAAGTCCCGGTGAAGACCTCTACGGCCGCATTTCCATTCCGGTCTTTTCCTTTGTCCGGATCATCGCCGACGAATTCGGGCAATATGGTTATGTGGAAATTCAGGACTCCGCAGCCACTCTGGATTCCATCCTCTGTGATTCCCTGGACAGCCTGCACATTTCCACGGTCATCACTTATAACGGAGATTTCTTTTATGCATCGGACAGCGAAGTTTCCGACTGGGCTTCGCTGAACGCCATCCTGCCGGAAAGCGGGCAGGATCAGGAATCCATTAAAATTTCCATTGATGGAAAACCCTACCTGCTCTACACCATTGATCTGAAAAAATATGATCTTGTCATTTATTCTTTAAGCTCTATGGCAGACATTTATAAAAAATCATTCCAACAGGCATTTTTTATCATCCTTCTTGGCATCCTGTTAATGATCCTGGTCGGCTGCATCAGCATTGTGATCAATAACCGCCTGTACGCGCCGGTCAAAGAGCTTCGGGAAAAAATGGAAGCCCTCCCTCCGGATCAGCTCCAAATCGACCTGTCCGACCACACGGAAAACGACGAAATCGAACTGTTTCACCATGCCTTTCAGAAGATGCTCGACAGCATCCGCAAGCAGAATGACGAACTGTTAAACCGCAGGCTCCGGGAACTGCAGCTCTCCTACCAGGCGCTTCAAACCCAGGTCAGCCCCCATTTCCTGTACAACACGCTTTCGGTCATCGGCTTGAAAGGCGAGCTGGGCGGAAATCCGGAAATCATGGATATGTGCTCTTACCTGACGAAAATGATGTCGTATTCCCTGGATACCAGTACCTCCATTGTGCCCTTTTCCCAGGAAATCGAGTACATGCAGTATTATTTGCAGCTTATGAAATACCGTTATCTGGACAAGCTGGAATACCGCACACAGATCGATGAATCTCTGACCTCTCTGGAGGTTCCGAAGTTTATTTTGCAGCCTATTGTGGAAAACTGTTTTACACATGGATTTAAAAACAGCCTGAAGGAGACTTTTCTTCTTTCTGTTTATATTGAGAAAGCTCCGGACGGATGGCTGATTCGTGTGGAAGATAACGGAACCGGATTTTCGGAGGAGGATAAAAACCGCGTTTACCAGGAAGCCGCTTACGTGCGCGATTGTGTGGAAAATCCGAATGCGGATTTTGTAAACCATATCCATGGAATCGGTCTTGTGAACACCTATGCGCGCCTTCTGCTCGGTCTTTCCGGAAATGTTACGCTGCATATTGGGGAAAGTGCGATGCAGGGAGGATTAGTCGAAATTCATTACGAGGAGTCTGTTGCAATCGTCGGAGGTGAGGAACATTGATCTGTCGTATTGTTGTCGTGGAAGACGAGCCTGCTATCCAGCAGGGAATCGTCGCCTTAATTCAGCGTCTGGACTTGCCCGTCCAGGTCATTGCCAGCTACGATACCGGCGAGGCGGCGCTGAAAAATCTTTTCGAAGACAAGCCGCATATTATCATCACGGATATTCAGATGCCTGCAATGACCGGGCTGGAGCTGATCAGCCGCATAAAACAGCAGGGCTATGAGGCGGAATATTTGATTCTGAGCGGCTATGCGGATTTTGAATATGTGCGGACCGCCCTGAAGCTCAGCGTCAACAATTATCTTTTAAAGCCTCCGCGTATGCGGGAACTCTACGATTCCCTCCGGTATCTCTGCCAAAAACAGGAGCAGGCAATTTATGAAAAGAAGCGGCTTCTCCTGCTGGATCTGCTCCATCAGCGCAGAAGCGTCCGAACTGAAGACCTCAATCCGGAAAGTCTCTGCGCTTCGCTCATCCTTTTTGGGATTGGAGCCGGCGGGCGGCCAAAATCCGCCGAAGAGTTACCGAACCTGAATCAATGGAACTGCCAGTCTCTTCTGGATTTTCTACGGGAGAAGCATGCTTTTTCCGAGAATTTATGGGTTATTGACGAATACGATCCGACGGTCAAGGCCATTGTGATGTTTACGGATTCCTATGAGCCGGTTCCCTCGGCCTTTCTTCAGATTTTGCAGCAATTTGGCGCGCAGTTCCAGCTTCCGATGACCTTTGTCGTCAGTTCCAAGATCGACGACCTGAGCAGCCTGCCCGATGTGAATACGCGCTGCCTTCAATATCTGCTTCAGAGTTCTGCCTCCGGCAAAGATCAAATCATTTATGAAGCTTTAAAGGATTCCTCAAATAACCTTCAGCTAAACGATGCCATCCAGGCACTGTACACAGCAGTCTGCGAACGCTATTGGGAAGATATCAATTTTAAAGACTTCGCAAAAAAATACGGCTACCACCAGGGCTACCTGATGGCACAGTTCGCAAAAGTCTATGAAATTCCTCCAAAGAAGCTCCTGATGCAGAAACGGATGGAAAAAGCCATGGAGCTGCTCGCCAAAAGCCAGCTCCGCATTAAAGATATTGCAGAAATGGTCGGTTATACGGACGTCGCCTACTTCAACCGCGTTTTCAAAGAAAACACCGGCACCACCCCCAAGCTGTACCGCGAATCCCACGGCGTCCCCTCCCCCTGAGGTCAGCTCCCACCCGCCCTCCTTTTCCCGATTTGCGAAAAGTTTTTCTGTCCTTTTCCCAAATCTGTGCTATAATCATTTGTATGATGAATAAACTATGTACCGTTTTTAAAAAGGAGGCCCGCCATGATCACCGGAAGCAAGGAACTGATCCGCGACATTAACTCGCACCTCGTCCTGGAAACCATCGTAAACGACGGGCCCATTTCCAGGGCCGACCTCTCCAAAAAACTCGGCCTCACCAAAGCCACCATCTCCTCCCTGGTCCAACTCCTGATCGACGAAAACCTCGTCATCGAAATCGGCAGCGCCCAAACCGAAAAAGGCCGAAAACCCATCCTCCTGGACCTAAACCAGCGGGAAGGCCACGTCATTTCCCTGGATCTTGGCGTAGACACCATCACCGTCCTGACCTGCGACCTGCGCGGAACCCACTGCCGCTTAAAACAATACCCGAACAATGCCTCCGGCCAGGAAATCCTTCCCCTCCTGAAGTCCATCCTGCGCCAGACCATCGACCGCCTTCCCCCTGCCAAATGCGGCATCGCCGGAATCAGCCTCGGCATCCACGGCGTCGTCCACCAGAACCAGGCCGTTTTCACCCCCTACTACTCCCTGGAAGGCCAAAACCTGGCCGCACTTTTGCAGGAAGCCTTCCAGATCCCCGTTTTCATGGAAAACGAAGCGAACCTGTCCGTGCTGGGCGAACGCACCTTTTCCTTCGACTACCCGAACCTGATCAACCTCAGCGTCCACTCCGGCATCGGCCTCGGCATCCTCATCGACGACAAGCTCTACACCGGCCGAAACGGCTACGCCGGCGAATTCGGCCACACCATCGTCGTCCCGGACGGCCGCCCCTGCCCCTGCGGGAACCACGGCTGCATCGAACAATACGCCTCCGAGCGCGCCATCCTCCGGGCCATCTCCGAAAAAAAAGGCCGCACAGTCACCCTTGACCAGTTCATTGCCCTCTATAACCAAAAAGACGCCGACGCCCTGCAGTCCATGGATGACTTCATCCTCTACATGAGCATCGGCATCAACAACCTCCTGAACACCTTTAACCCGGACGCCATTGTCATCAACAGCTCCTTTACCATCTACCTGCCCGGCATCACAGACATGCTGCGGGCGGCGCTGAAAAACCGGATGGATAAGTATTGCGTGCTGCTGCCGTCGGGGCTGCAGGATACGGCGATCCTGCTGGGCGGGGCGTGTGTGGTGATTAAGAATTTTCTGGGGATTGAGCGGCTGTGCCTGCCGCAGCGAAAATGACGAATGGCTGCTTTAATCATCAAGCAGCCATTCGTTTGCCAACGCATTCCCAATCGACGCGATTGAAACGCTTGAACCAATATTGTCAGCAAGAAACAGGATAATTTTACGCAGCAGGACCGGATCTGTGATCTGCTTTTGCCCTCTTCGTTTTTCCCGTATCTCGAAGCCATAAAAATCAAGGAACTCACGCAGCGAAAGCGAAAGCATTTTGATCTCCACGCATCTTCCGATTTAGTTGCACAGGATAGCATAAACTTTCATTTTTTTCAAGTATTTGCACTCAAATGCAAAAACTTTCATTTTTCGACAGCCATTTGCCTTCCCTAATCAATCTCCCAAAACTGATAATGCTCCCGCAAAACCCTCTCAATACTCTGATAATCCCTCTCCTCCAACAAAGAAATCATCTCCTCATGAAGCTGAAGAAACTTCTCCACCTGCCTCTGCTCCAGCACCCTCTCCACCGTCTTCGTCCTCGACGGCGTCGTAATCCTGTCCACATACTCATACATATTGCACAAAAGCCGGTTCTCCGTAATCCTTGCCAGATACATATGAAACGCATTATCCGCCTGAATCACCTTCTTCGGGTCCGCCGCTTCCCCGCCGACCGCCTCCTTCAGCTTCTCAAACTCCTCCCGAAGCCCCTCCAGATGCTCCTCCTTCAAAACCCCCATAATCTGGTAAAAAATCCCGGTATCAAAGACCTTCCGCATCTGAATAATATCCGACTTAAACGTTTTCTCCAGAAGAATCCCATACAGCATCGGATCCAGCATCTTCTGATTATAGGTATCGTTGACAAAGGTTCCCTCCGCCCGCTTAATATAAACGACCCCATAAGCCTCCAGAATCTTAATCGCCTCGCGCACCGAATTCCGCCCGATCCCAAAGCTCGCACACATCTCCGGCTCCGTAGGGAGCTTGTCCCCCGGCTTCAGTTCCCCGGCAATAATCGAATCCGTGATCTGCTTCACCACCTGATTCACCACCGATTCCCCGTGAAGTGGTTTTGCGTGAAATAAACTTCCTTCTGCCATAATCTTCTCCCTTCCTGTTTCTTTACCGCACCGTCGTCCCCAGGATCTTCCTCGCTTCCTCTGTCGTCGCCGGTTCTCTTCCCATTGCCCGGATCAGCTCCACCAGCCGTTCCACCAACTGCCAGTTGTACTCCGCATCCTCCGTCTCCGTCAGATAATGGCTGTCCTCGAACCCAATCCGCACCGTGGACGCCCCCATGGCAATCGCCGCCGCCAAAAACGTCCAATCCTGTCTTCCATAATGCGTCACGCCCCACTTCGCATCCGCCGGAACCCTGGAGCGGAACGCAATCAAATCCTCGATATTCGCCTGCATGCCGCCCTGCTGCCCGAACACCAGATTATAAAACAGCGGCGTCCGGAACGGAATTTCGCCCCGCAGGCGCTCGATATTATAAAACATCCCAATATCAAACACCTCAATATCCGGAATCACACCCGCCTTATAAATCTCCTCCGAGCAATACCGGATTTCCGCCGCAGAATTGTGATAAACCGCCTCGCCCAGATTCGTCGAACCCGCATTCAGCGAAGCCGTCCCCACCTTCCGGTAAGCCAGCGGCCTGCACCGCTCCTCGATATTCATCTCCGACACGCCGCCTGTAGACGCCTGAAAAACAATATCACATTTCTCATCAATCTTCTCAAAACATTCTACCATATAAGAAATATCCGGCGTCAAACTTCCGTCCGGTTTTCTGCAATGCAGATGCACCATCGACGCTCCGGCCTTCGCCGATCTCGCCACATCCTCCGCCAGTTTTCCCGCATCCACCGGGTCGCCCGCTCGCACCGGCGCCACCGATACTACAATTTTCTCCATCTTCTTCACCTCACACAATTCGTTTCACCAAATCACCAAGTGTCTTCTCCGTGCCGACATTTCCAGGGAAAATAATGTAGGGCCTGCCAGGGAACTTCGCTTCCGCCCCCTGCCTCCACACCGGGATTCCTTTGTCCGCCTGGCCCATCACCAGCGCCTTTCGGATTCCCAGTCCGCGCACCGCTACATCACTGGACGTAATCCCGCCTTTCGCCAGGATAAACGCCGGTTCCTCCTCCAGCGCGCACACCACATCCGTCAGCGCCTCCGAAATCCGCACGGAAATCCTCAGGGCCTCCTCCTTGCTTCCGCCCTCCGGAAGCACCAGTTTCCGGCTGGTGTACAGCACCGCCGTGCGGCCAGTCCGAATCACACGCTCCACTTCCCGGACAGCGCGTTTCGTCTCCGCTTCCAGAGCGCCTTCCTCCGCGGCATGTTCCGTAGAAAATTCCAGGAATTCCACTTCCGGCAGCTTCCGAAGCTCCTCCAACTGCTGATTTGTCTTTTTCACATGGGAGCCTACCACGACCAGGCCGCCGTTCGCGCCCTTGCCCGCATTCTCCAGAAGCTTCTCACGTCCCAGAAAGCCCTGTTCCGTGACGCCGCCTAAGACCTTCGGCACCGCAGCCGCACTCCGAATCAGGAAATGTTTTCCCTTTTCAAGGGCACCTGCAAGCGCTATCGCGAAGACTTTCAAATCCGCATATTCCAGCGCATTTACTACAATCTGCCGAAAGCCTTCGGCATCGCAGAGCTTCCTCTCGATCTGCTCATACTGCATCCCGCGCAGCTCTTCCAGTTCAATGCAGAGCACCTCGTCTGCTGGATACCGCCCCAGGCTCTTTTCTGCAATGTATTCCTTCAAGTCCGAAGCCTGAAATCCAAAAGTCGTATCCTTCGCAAACTCCGTCTCCCCCGCCGGAACCGCCGTCTCGCCTTCCAGGCAATAATGGACGTCTCCAGCCGTCAGGCGGCCTCCCTCCGGGAAAAACGGACACAAAATCAGCCCGTCCACCGCCGACGCGCCTTCTTCCTCCAGCGCCGCCCGCAGCGTGTCCGTCTCCAGCGGATAGTGGCCCCGCAGCGTCGAATCCCCTCTGGAAATCAGCAGAAAATCCTTTCCCTGCTCCTTCGAAACCGCCGCCAGGCTCTTCGCGATCTGCCGGTGCACCTGCTCCGTCTTCTCCTCCGAAAAGCTCCTGGAATTCGTCAGCACATAGAACATCCCATGCTCGTCCTGGAATCCCCGGCGCATCAGGTCTTCCGTCATTTCCGCGGTTCCCCAGCCGGGAATCCCGCAGTCTGTCTCCGGTGCGGCCGTATATACATAGATATCATGCACCGTCTGCGTACCCGTCGGGTCGTCGTCCAGCACAACGATCTGGCTTCCCAGGCCGGACACCGCCGCCTGATACCGCGCCTCAATCTCTTCTTTCTGCTCCTCCGTATACGAAGGGTATCGCTTCTTTAACTCTTCCAGCGTCATTCTCATACTCGATTCTCCATTATCCGTTTTAATGCCCCAACACGCCGCCAAATCCTATCCTCGGCCTGGGCAGCGCCGCGCGTCAGCACACATTTCCCATGCACCGACCCGCTCACCGCCAGATTCTATCCTCAGCCTGGGCAGCGCCGCGCGCCAGCACACATTTCCTATGCATCGACCCGCTCACCGCCAAATTTCATCCCTGGCTGGGGCGGCGCCGCGCGATCGCGGGCATCAGCCATAATAAACCTGCATGTACACCCGCATTTCCCCAAACGCCCGGTTGTCCCAAGCATAATACGGCACCAGCTTCATCTCCTGCTCCGTAAAGCCCTTCACCCGCAGCGTCTGATACAACGCATCCGCCTCATGCTCCTCATACACAATCCGCTTCATCTTCCCTCGCAGCGCCACAAACTTCTGCCCCGCGATCTCATCCGTCTCCGCAGAGAACTCCGCCTTCAGCGGCAGATACAACTCCGCCAGCGGCGTCCCATCCGCATCCACACCTTCCGCACAATACACCAGCGGCCCTCTCTCCACCGCCGCCTGCCCGGTCGTCTCCTCCACATACGAATGCGCCGCCGTCAGCCGCACCTCCATCGGAAGCACCAGCGTAAACTCCATCTCGTCACATCCTGAAATCTCCACCTTCGCATAGCCGTCCGCATCCGCTGAAAGCTTCTCCCGCTTTCCATCAATCTCGATTTCCGCCTGCGTGCACCATGCCGGAATCCGCAGCCGCACACTTGCCGGAACCTCCGGCGTCCGGTTCTTCACCGCAAAATGAATCGTCTCCTCAAACGGATACCCCGTCGTCTGCACAATGTCAAACTCCGCGCCATTCTCCAGATGGAAGCTTGCCTCACAGGACTCATACATGCCCGTGTAAACACAATCCTTCCCCTGAAGCCACGCATACTCCGCCGCTTCCGCCAGCGTCCGCGCCAGATTCGGCGGGCAGCAATAGCTCAGAATATACTCGCTCCTCGTCAGTGGCCAAACCAGCTTATACGGCAGCTCCTTCTCCCGGCGCAGCATATTCTCATAGAAAAATTTCTTTCCATCCATGCTCACCGCCGCCAGGTTCGTATTCAGCATCACCCGCTCGATCAGGTCAAAATATTCCGCCTTCGGATTCAGCTGGAACATCCGGTAAGCCCAGAACACCAGCCCAATAGACGCGCACGTCTCATTATAAGCCGTCGTATTCGGAAGCTGATACTCATACCCATACGCCTGATGCACCAACTGATGCGTGAAGAAATTCCCATAAGGCGAAGCCCCATTGTACAAAGCCCCGCATCCGCCCGTCACATAAATCTTCTGATTCACCAGGTTCTTCCAGACCTTGTCCAGCACTTCCAGATACTCCGCGTCCGTCTCCTCCATACAAAGATCCGCCAGACCCGCGTACAGATAATTCGCCCGCACCGCATGCCCGATAATTTTCTCATGCTGCTTCAGCGGAAGCCTGTCCTGATTATCATCCAGTCCTTCCTTCACACTGTCCCGCAGCGTAATCGCCAGCTTCGCCAGCTCCAGATATTTCTTCTCGCCGGTCACCCGGTACAGTTCCATCAGCCCCATATAATGGGACGGGCACACCGCCGTTTTGACCTCGCCCTTCCTGGCGCTGTCCTCGTACATTTTCCGCAGATAGTCCGCCGCCTTCTCCGCCACCTTCAGGAACGAATCCTTTCCGGTCAGACGCTTGTACAGGGCTGCCGTTGTAAACAGATGGCCGAAATTATAGACCTCAAAATCATTGATATTCGCAAACCGCGCCGCGCCTTTCCCTTCCCGCTCCGCAATGATCTGCTTCGTAGAAATATAGCCGTCCGCCTGCTGCGCACGCCCGATCAGCGCAATGTAATCCTCCAGATCCGCCAGCAGCTTCTCATCCTTCCCGGCCGCCGCCGCATACACCGCCGCTTCCATCCATTTATAGAAATCCCCGTCGCCGAAATCCGTCCCGTCGAAAGACCCTTCCGTCTCTCCCGCACAAATCCGGAAATTCTCCACCACATGGCTGATCTCCTTCTCCTCAAACATGTGCCGAAGGTGCGGAATCGTTTCCGCCGTCGTCCGGTCAACCACCGTCTTCCAGAAACCTTCCTTCAAAGAAATCTGCCCGAACGGAATCGGTGAAACTTTCGCATAGGGCGATTTTGTCGTATCTGTCAGCATTCTTGTCCTCCTATCTGAAACGCTCCCGGAAGCCTGGAAATCGGCATGCCGCATTTCCCGCATTTTATCTGACCGGAAGCGCTTTCCCGCTGAATTTTATTTTACAGGCTTCCCTTACTCTCCAGCGCCGCTTTCAGCGCTTTCGCCCCAAATGCCGGGCTGGAAACCGTATATTTCCCAGTTGCCTCTTCAATGTCTTTCTCGCAGAACGCCATCGATCCCTGGCACAGCAGGATCACATCCACATCCTTCGCCACTTCCTGCGCCTTCGCAATCAGGCATTTCTTAAACTCTTCCTGTCCGGCCCCAAAAACCTCCACCAGGCCATCCACCAGTTCCACCTGTTTTCCCATCTCCCGCGCAACCCGCAGAATCGTATTCTTCGTCGGATTCAGCGTCGTCGGCAGCGTTGCCAGAACCCCGATCCGCTTCCCGCTTCTCACCGCGGCCCGGCACATCTCCTCATCGATCCGCACAATCGGCACACCCAGATACCGCGCCATCTCCTGGACGCTGTCCGCCGCCTCGCCCACCGACGAGCAAATATTCAAAATCGCCTCCGCGTCATCCTGCACTGCCTGCAAAAACAGCCCAAACAGCCTTGCCGCCGCCTTCGCGGTCACATAACCGTGCTCTCTCGTCTCCGCCAGAATCGACGGATCCTGATAGGAAAGAAGCTCTACGCCCTCCCCCAGATTTTCCTTTACCTCTTTTTCCACCAGTTCAATCAATTCCGGTGTCGTACTCGTGTAAACTAACGCTGCTTTCATCTTTCTGATTCTCCTTTCTTTTTCAATACGGCCACATCCCGTCCGGTCAGGGAAAATGCTCCCTCCCGCTCACATTGGTGGGTCAGGTCTTCCCAGATGCCTTCCGGCAGGCGCACCGTTTTTTCCGCAATGTCATGATTCAATACAAAATAAAATTTCCCATTCTGGTTTTCCCGGCAGGTGGCTTCCACGCCTTCATCCGCGTCCAGCACCGGCAAAATCTGCCGCTCCTTGCACAGTCCTCCCAGAAAATCATCCAAAAACGCCGCATCCGGCTGCGTTCCCAGATAAAACGCCTTTCCATTTCCATAGGCATGCTCGGTCACGCACGGCTCCCCGGCATAAAAATCCTTTTCATACCTTCCGAGCACCTTCGCGCCCTCCGTGCGAATCCGGTCACACAAAAATCCACTTACATAGGACTTCCCGCTGTCTTCCATCCGAATGCCATTTTGCTCCTCCGGGAACAATGCGTCCGTCTCCTCCACCCAGATACCAAACAGCTCCCGCAGCGGCCCCGGATAAGCCCCAAACACACAGCGGTCATTTTCATCCGCAAGGCCCGTCATATACGTCCCTACCACGGTTCCGCCCTGTTCCGCAAAGGCCTTCAGCCTGTTCGCCAGCCCCTCTTTCATCATATAAGCCAGCGGCGCGACAATCATTTTATATTGGCTCAAATCCGCCGTAAATTTCACAATATCCACCGGGATATTCTTCCTGTGGAACGCCCGGTAATAATGCGCCACCTGCGCCAGGTAATCCATATCACAGGTCGGCCCGCTGCAATTCTCCAGCGCCCACCAGTTATCCCAGTCAAAGAGGATTCCCACTTCCGCCTTCGTCCGCGCATCCAGAATCTGGCCTCCCAGCCGGTCAAGCTCTTCGCCCAACTGCTCGAACTCCCGGAAAATCCGGGTATCCGTCCGCCCCGAATGGGAAATGACCGCCCCATGGAACTTCTCCTGGCCGCCCACGGACTGGCGCATCTGGAAATACAGCGCGCTGTCCCCGCCGTGCGCAATGCCCTGGTAAGCCAGAAGCCGCACCTCGCCGGGCCTCTTCAGCTTATTGTACGGCTGCCAGTTCTGCTGGTTCGGCGACTGCTCGGCCACCATATAGGAAGCCCCGTCCTTCAGCCCGCGCATAATGTCATGCTTCAGGGCCGGGAACGCGCTGTCGTCCTTCGGCGACGGATAATTGTCCCACCCCGCAAAATCCATATTTCGGGTGAGCTGGAACTGATTCAGCTTCTTAATGAACCCGGAAATATTGCTGAACACCGGGATATCCGGCGTAATCCGCCGCAAAACATTCGCCTCATTTAAGAAGCACTCCTCCGTGGTGTCCGTCACAAACCGCTGATAGTCGAGCTGCTTTGCCGGGAAAAACTTATCGTCGTCATTCCGATCCGTCGGCAGCATAATCGTATCAAAATCATACACCGTCCGCCCCCAGAATGCCGTATTCCATTTCTCGTTCAGATTCTCGGTGGTGCCATATTTCTTTTTCAGCCACAGGCGGAACTTCTTCTCACAGTTCTCGCAATGGCAGAATGTGCTGTACTCATTGGCCACATGCCAGGCCACCAGCCCCGGAAAATCCTTGTACCGAAGCGCCATCTGCTCCGCCATCGCCGCGGCCCGCTCCCGGTATTTTTCACTGTTGACGCAATAAAAATTCCGCATGCCGTGCGTCCGTTTCAGTCCGTTATTGTCCACCGGCATGATTTCCGGGTATTTTTTGCTCATCCACTCCGGCTGTGCCGCCGTCGACGTCGCCAAGCAGACGTAAATCCCATTTTCCCAGATAATCGAAAGGATCTTGTCCAGCCACTCGAACTGATATACCCCTTCTTCCGGCTCCAGCTTCGCCCACGAAAACACCGGGAGCGCCACGTAATTGATATGGCAGCGTTTAAAATACTCCATGTCCTGGCGAATCGTCGCTTCGTCCCACTGATCCGGATTGTAGTCCCCGCCAAAATAGATGACCGGCGCAATCTGTTTTTCCATTCTTCGTATCCTCCTGTTTTCTTTTACGAAACCCTTCTGCAAATGAAAGAACACTTCCAACGTCGGCAGCGTCGAAAGTACAATTCCTACTATCGTCATACCGTAATCCGGCGTAAAGCCGCCGCCGTGTAAATTGGCCTTACACCCTCTTTTCTCTACATACTACGTAGGATGTTTATAAAAATATTATAGCGTACAAGAGATTTATTGTAAATGGACTTAATATCAAATTTGGGGACGCGCTTTTTAGCTATATTGCATAAAAAGCGCGCCCCCTGTCCAAAGCATACAAATTTATTTTACTGATCCAACCATTCCTTCTACGAATGCCTTCTGTAAGGTAAAGAACACCACCAATGTCGGCAGCGTCGAAAGCACAATTCCCACCATCGTCATGCCATAATCCGGCGTAAAGCCCGACGCCAGATTCGAAACCGCCAACGGAAGCGTAAACTTTTTCTCGCTCTGCAGGGCGATCAACGGCCACATATAATTGTTCCAGCTTGCCATAAACATGAAAATTCCCGCCGCTGCATAGGTCGATTTCATCATTGGCATATAAATACGGAAAAAAATCTGATACTCATTCAGCCCGTCCACCCGCGCCGCTTCCAGCGTGTCCTTCGGAAAGGCATACGTATTCTGCTTGAAAAAGAAAATCAAAAATGGCGTCCCGATTGCCGGAAGAATAATCGCAAGATAGTTATTCAAAAGCCCCAGGTTCGCAAACATCCGGAACATCGGGATAATCTTCGCCGCAAACGGCACCATCATCGACGCAATCAGCGCCATAAACAAAATTTCTTTCCCCCTGCTTGGGAAAATCACAAACGCATACCCCGCAATCGAGCAGATCAAAAGCCCCAGAAACGTCACCACAAGCGCCAGAAACAGCGAATTTCCGAAAGCCCGGAACAGATTTGAATATGAAAACGCATTTTTTACATTTTCAATCAGCTTCGTCCCAAACGTCAGCTTCCCCTGAATAATATCCGAAGAACTGTTCGTCATACCGACGATCATCCAGTAAAACGGGAACACACAGACCAGGGAAATGGTCATTAAAAAAATATGTTTGCACGCATTGCCAATTGTCTTCTTTTTAATCATTCTGATCACCCGTCACTTTCTTCTGGAAAATCGTAATTACCACAATAATCAGCAGCACCACGTAAGACACCGCAGATGCATAGCCATAATTCGGCACAAAGTTAAAGGACAAATCGTAAATATATTCGGAAATGGTTCTGGTCGCATTGCCAGGCCCACCATTCGTCAAGTTCACCACCTCGTCGAAAAGCTGAAGGGTATTCGTCACCGCCATAATACTGGTCAGAAAGACGATGGGCTTCAGAATCGGAAAGGTAATTTTGAAAAAGGACTGCCGGAAATTTGCTCCGTCAATCTTCGCCGCTTCATATACGGATTGATCCGTATTCTGGAGCGCCGACAAAAAGAAAATCATAAAATATCCGGTATACCGCCAGATCAATGCCACGATAATGACAAATTTCCCCCAAAACGGATCTAACACAAAAGCAATCGGCGTTTCAATAATTCCAAGAGCCAGCAACAGGTTGTTCACAACGCCGTCCAGAGAAAAAATATTTTTAAAAAGAATCGAATAAGAAATCGGTGAAGTCACGCACGGAAGAAAAATACAGGTACGGTAAAAGCCCCGCAGCTTCAGGTTCGGCGTGTTTAAAAGCACGGCAATCAACATTGCCAGAAACAGCATAATCGGAATCTGAATTACCGCATAGAGAAGCGTATTTCCAATGGTTGTCCAGAATACGTTGTCCTTCAACATCCTGGCATAATTGGCCAGTCCGGCAAATGTCAGATTATTCCCCTTTCCAGTCTTCAGGGAAAGTAGGAAGGCCTGTACCATCGGCACATAGCTGAATACCAGAATGAGTACGGAAGCAACCAGAACCATGCTCCACCCAATCCGTGAATTTTTTTTCTTAAGAGTCTTGCCTTTCATTGCTTCCACAGCTCCTTTCTGCTGCTTTTTGCGGCGGAAACGGACGCCCGTCTCCGCCGCCTTTCTGCCGCGTTTACTGAACGCTTGCGTTAAACTGCGCGGCTGCACTTTCCAGTTCAGTAGCTAAATCGCTTCCATTTAAGATATTCGGTGTCACAGCCAGAAGGGCGCTCTGAGCCTCGGCGCTGTATACTCCTGTATTTACGGACGGAATCTGAGCTTCCCACTCAACCAGTGTCTTGTTGATCTGCTGACCGCTGAAGTATTCGGATTCTGCATCCAGTGCTTCCACTTCGGAGGCCGGGAGGTAGGTTCCGATGATGTTGTTGCTCTTCAGCAGAGAGTCATACAGTTCCGTGCTTCCCCCAAAGGTGTTCGCCAGGAACTGAGCGGCTGCTTCTGCATTCTCAGAGTTTTTCAGAACGAACCAGCTCGAACCGCCCTGGTTTGAATAATGGGTAGCGCCCTCGGTGCTCATTTTCGGAATCGGAGCCATTTTCCAGAGACCGCTCTGGTCTTCACCTGCCATGATCGTGGAGGTGATCCAGCTTCCACGGATAACACATGCAACGTCGCCGCCATTGATCGCGCCCGCGAAGCCTGTCCAGTCGCTGACTACCTGACAGAAATCGGATTCGTTCAGTTTCTTGAAGACATCATAGCACTCAGCCAGCGCTTCATTGTCCACAAAATCAGCCTGCCCTTCGTCGTCGGTGAACCATTTTCCGGTAGACTGAAGCATAATCTGGAACTCAGCGATATCGTTCGGGTTATAGGTCTGGAGCATATGGCCTTTTTCCTTCAGCTTCTCGCCCAGAGCCAAATATTCTTCCCAGGTCAGATCCTGCATGTCTTCATCCGTCACACCGATTTCTTCCATGTAATCGGTACGATAGAACAATGCCGCCACGCCGGTATCGAAGGGAACGCCGTAGCCTACGCCTTCATAGGAAACCATTTCCTGTTTATAAGATGCGAAATCGTCATAGGAAATGTAGTCGTCTACCGGAAGAAATGCGTCCGGATAAGACATCAGATAGCCCTGTGCATTCAAGTCGCTGATCAGGACAATGTCCGGAAGGTCATCGGTCACGCCGGAAGCCAGAACCGTGTGGATCTTCTGCAGGCAGTCTGCCTTCGCCATCTCCACAAAGTTCACAGTTACGCTGTCATCCAGGCTGTCCGCAACTTCCATCGAAGTTCCGTTCATCGTCTTGTCCCATGCCCATACGGTGATTTCAGTGGGTTCTTCCGCGGATACGGTAAGCGCGGAACCGCAGAGAGCGGTGGCAGTCATGCTGAGGGCCATCGCGGCGCCTGCGGCAGACTTAAACATTTTTTTCTTCATAAAGATACTTCTCCTTTCCTTCCTACGTACTACATAGGATGTTGTAAATATAATATAACACCTTTGTATTTTGTTGTAAACTGACTTAATATCAAATTTAAAGGCGCGCTTTTTGGTTATATTTCACAAAAGCGCGCCCCTGTCTTTTTCACTTTTTCAATTCTTCTGCGTATGCCGCCTGCTCAGATGTAGGAATCTGAAGAGCGTTCATCGCGCGTTCTGCCGACCAGCCAGTGCTATTCATTAAGTTCTTCAAGGATAAAAGAACTCCCTTTACAATCCCCTTTTCAATCCCCTTTTCGATACCTCTCTCTTCCACTCCTTTACTCAAATTACACATCGTCAATACCTCCCTTTCCAGTTCTCTGGTCATCTGAATCGAAAAATCTTCCTGCAAAATCCTCTTTTTCTCATCCGCTCCCCGCTCAGCGGAAAGAAGCACTTCCAACAATTTCAGAATTCCGGAATAATTCTCACCCTCCGCATCCCCCAGACAAATCATCACCGCAGTCAGCAAATCATAATCCCCCCTCTTCTCCCTCACATCCCCCACCAGATTCTCCTCCCTGATGGAATAACGATTTATGCTGTTCCTGCGCTTCTTCGGCGGATTCATACAAATCCAAATACTGTAAACCTTTTTGATTTTTTCATAATGCGCATCCGTAAATTCGGTCCCATACTGAGCTGAAATCATGCGGCTGCAATAATAAATCCCACGCTTAATAATCGGATACCCCGGATAAAAATCATTCTGCGCTTCCACGTTAATAATCAGCCTCATCCGTTCTCCGGACACCGGCGCCGCAGCCAAAAAACGGATATCATACGTAATCGTCCCTTCACCGATACTGCTGTCCTCCGTCGCCACGCCCCTGATCCGCTCCGCATCCGCCGCTTCATCCGGATTAACCGCGACTTCCCCAATCTGCGGCGTCCCCTCAATATAATTCTCAGCGATTTCATGGACATCACAGGCCCGATACTCATCCAGACAGCTTTTCATAATCCACGCCAGGATCATCTTATTTGCAAGCAGTTTTTTACAGGCCGCATCATAGGATGCCTTTTCCCCTGCAGCAGTTATGCTTTTTGCCAGTGTATTTTCCACTTCCATCCGCTGTTCCCTCCATTTTCTGATTTCTTTTAATTTTATCTTACCACAGCTATTTCAAATAAGCCATAACATTTCTTCCGCCTCCGGAAAATAACGCTCTTTCCTGAAAAATTAATCACTCTTCCTCCGGCAACTCATATAAAAACCCGCAGTATTCCCTGATCTCTGCGAAATCCACCTCGCACTCTCCTCCAAAAATCCGCACAGGAACCTTCGCGTCAAATCCATAGATGACAGGAAGTTCTTCCTGTTCCAGATCATAAACAATCACCTTTTCCTTCGCGGGGTCCACAAGCCAATATTCCCGCACCCCCGCGGCACTGTACTTATGAAGCTTCAGCGTCATATCCTTCTTCTTCGTGCGCTTCGATAAAACCTCAACGATGAAATCCGGCGCGCCATAGACGCAGCGCAGAATCAGCTTCCTCCGGTCGCAAAGAACCAGAACATCCGGTTCAACAATCGTTTTCTCATCACAGTCAAGCTGAACATCCGTCGGCGCAGTCAGCACAATGCAGTCCCCTTTTTTCCTGTGAATATAACTTTTCAGTACACTGGCGATTTCCATACTGATCATCTGATGAAGCGTGGACGGGCCAAGCATTTCATAAAAAACGCCGTCGATCAGCTCCACCCTCTTCTCTTCCGGAAGCGCATAATAATCCGTTAATGTATAATCGCCCGGCTTTTTCGCCAGATAGGCACATCCGGCCTCGCTTACCCGGTCAGGCCATCTCTTCGACGTGCCGTAAAGCGTCGGGTCGGTAAACAGCGCTCTCTCCAAAGCGCGCATGGTCGCGAGGCGGGGCGCGGCCGTCACGCCGGAAAAAACTTTCTGGACGGTACTCAGCGGGATATTCGCAAGTTCGGCAATGGTTTCATTCGTATAGCCAAGTTCTTTTTTACGTGCTTTCAGTTCTTCAACGGTCATTTCTCCGTCCCCTTTCTTTCCATTAATATACCATTTTGTTTCCATTTTGTCAATTTCTTTTCCATTTCGCACAACAAAAGTTTCGCGCGACAAAATGGATTTCCGGGTTTCCCAAAAAGAAAAACGCATTGCTCCATAATAGAACAATACGTTTCCTATAAAATATCATTGTTCCGGCAATACGCCAAGCGCCGGGCATCTGGCCTACTCCGCCAGCAAATCCGCCAGCCTCGCAAACTCCTCCAACGTCAGCGCCTCCCCCCGCACACTCGCCGGCATCCCCAGCCGCTCGATCGCCTCCGCGATCTCCTCCTTGGAAAACGCCAGCTCCTGCGCATTGCTCAATCCATTCTGAAGCGTCTTCCTCCTCTGATTAAAGGACGCCCGGATAATCGCAAACAAAAGCTTCTCATCCTTCACCTTCACCGGCGGCTCCTCATAACGCGTCAGCCGGATCACCGCGCTCCCCACATTCGGCCTCGGCATAAAGCAGTTCTGAGGCACATTCGCCGCAAGATAAGGCTTCGCATAATACTGCACCGCCAGCGACAGCGCGCCGTAATCCTTACTCCCCGGCCCGGCCTGCATCCGCATGGCAACCTCCTTCTGCACCATAACCGTAACGCTTTTAAGGGGAACGCTGCTTTCAAAAAGCCCCATGATAATCGGAGTCGTAATATAATAAGGCAAATTTGCCACGACTTTCATGGGCTGGCCGCCGTTTCGCTCCTTGGCAAGCTTCGCAAGATCCAGCTTCAGCACATCTTCATTGATAATCTGCACATTGTCATAAGCGCTCAGCGTGTCTTCCAGAATCGGAATCAAATTTTTATCGATCTCGACGGCCGTCACTTCCCGCGCCGCCTCCGCCAGATACTGGGTCATTGTCCCAATTCCCGGCCCGATTTCCAGCACAAAATCCTCTTTCGTAATCTCAGCCGCCGCAATAATCTTATCCAGCACATGCGCGTCAATCAAAAAATTCTGGCCGAATTTCTTCTGAAAGTTAAACTGATATTTCTTTAAAATTTCGATCGTCTTCTGTGGATTCGATAATTTTTCCATATCATGCCCTTTCCTGCTTTGGAATCCGGTACATCCGCATTGCATTCTCCCAGGTCGCCTGTTCCGCTTCCTCCCTGGAAATCCCTTTCAGCTCGGCAATCACATCCAGAACATACGCAATGTTCCTGGAGTCATTGCGCTTCCCCCGAAAAGGCACCGGCGCCAGATACGGACAGTCCGTCTCCACCAAAATCCACTCCAGCGGCACATACTGCGCCACCTCTTTTAACACTCTGGCATTCTTAAAGGTCACAACGCCGCCAATCCCGATATAATATCCCAGATTCAGATAATCTCTGGCCATCTCTTTCGAACCGGAATAGCAATGAATAACCCCTCCGGTGCTTCCCGCATGCTCCGCCTTCATAATGTCAAAAGTATCCTTCGCCGCCTCCCGGCTGTGAATCACCACCGGAAGCCCCGCTTCCTTCGCCATCGCAAGCTGACGCACAAACCACTTCTTCTGAAGCGCATGGGCCTCCTTGTCCCAGTAGTAATCCAGCCCGATCTCGCCCACGGCCACAATCTTTTCCCTGCCGCACAGGCCCTTCATCCAGGCAATCTTTTCCTCATCCAGGCTCCCCACATCATCCGGGTGAATCCCCACAGCCCCATACACAAACGGATACTTCTCCGTCAGGGCCACCGTGGCTTCCACCCCCCGCAGGCTCGCCCCCACATTCACAATCGGGGACACCCCCGCCGCCGGCATCCCGGCCAGCAGGGCATCCCGATCTTCCGCAAACGCCTCATCGTCATAATGGGCGTGACTGTCAAATATCATATACCAGAATCCTCTTTAGCAGATTTCCGCGCCGGACGGCATTTCCTTTTCCGGCGTCATCAGGGCCAGATTTCCGTCCGCATCCTCGGCGCACAGCAGCATGCCTTCCGAGAGGACGCCCGCGAGCTTCGCCGGTTTTAAGTTCACCAGTACCATTACTTTTTTCCCAACCATTTCTTCCGGGGTGTAGTGGGCCTTAATGCCGGATACGATCTGTTTTACCTGGCTGCCGATCTTCACCTGGGAGCAGAGCAGCTTTTTGGATTTCTTCACGGCTTCGCAGGCAATGATTTCGCCCACCTGGAACTGCATTTTTCCGAACTCTTCGAAGGTAATCTCCTCTTTCGGCTCAATGTCGATCACCGCTTCTTCCTCTGCGGGCGCTTCCTCCGGCTCTGCCGGGTGCAATGCTTCCACTCTCGCAAGAACCTCTTTCAGATCCTGGCGCGCAAAGAGGATTTCCGGCGTGTCGGTCACTTTCGTGCCGGATTCATACAGGCCGTAGGTATCCATTTCGTCCATCGAACGCTTTCTGGCGTTTAACTGGGCCAGAATCTTCTCGGAAGTTTCCGGCATAAAGGATTCCAGAAGGGCTGCGCCGATGCTGATGCTTTCGACCAGGTTATAAAGGACGGTGGAAAGGCGGTCCTGTTTTGTTTCGTCTTTTGCCAGGGCCCAGGGCATGGTTTCGTCAATGTATTTGTTGCAGCGTTTGAACAGGACGAAGATTTCGGAAATGGCATCCGCCACACGCAGGTCGTCCATCTTGGCCGCCACTTTCTTCGGGGTTTCCAGGGCAATGGCTTTCAGTTCTTCATCAACCGGCTCTGCCGCGCCCTTATCGGCTACAACGCCGCCGAAATATTTATTTGTCATGGAAATGGTACGGTTTACCAGATTTCCGAGGGTGTTTGCCAGGTCGGAATTTAAGCGCTCCACCATCAGTTCCCAGGAAATCACGCCGTCATTTTCAAACGGCATTTCATGCAGCACGAAATAGCGCACCGCGTCCACGCCGAAGAAATCCACAAGTTCGTCCGCATACAGGACATTTCCCTTGGATTTACTCATTTTCCCATCGCCCTGCAGCAGCCAGGGATGGCCAAATACCTGCTTCGGAAGCGGCAGATCCAAAGCCATCAGGAAAATAGGCCAGTAAATGGTATGGAAACGGATGATATCCTTTCCGATCAGATGCAGGTCGGCAGGCCACAGTGCTTTAAATCTGTCGCTGCTCTCGCCGTCGCACTCGTAGCCGATTCCGGTGATGTAGTTCGTCAGCGCGTCCAGCCATACATAGGTCACGTGCTTCGGGTCGAAGGACACCGGAATGCCCCATTTGAAGGAGGTACGGGATACGCACAGATCCTGCAGGCCCGGCAGGAGGAAGTTATTCATCATCTCATTTTTGCGGGAGACGGGCTGGATAAATTCCGGATGCTCGTTGATGTGCTGAATCAGGCGATCCGCGTATTTGCTCATTTTGAAGAAGTAGGCTTCTTCTCTGGCAGGCTGCACTTCCCGGCCACAGTCCGGACATTTGCCGTCCACGAGCTGGGATTCTGTGAAGAAGGACTCACAGGGGGTGCAGTACATTCCTTCATAGTAGCCCTTGTAAATGTCGCCCTGGTCGTACAGTTTTTTGAAGATTTTCTGCACCTGGGCTTCGTGGTCTTTGTCTGTGGTGCGGATGAATTTGTCGTAGGAGGTGTTCATCAGATCCCAGATCCGTTTGATTTCACCGGCTACATTGTCCACAAATTCCTGGGGGGTAATGCCCGCATCCTGGGCTTTCAGCTCGATTTTCTGGCCGTGTTCGTCGGTTCCGGTCTGGAAAAAGACGTCATAGCCCTGGGCCCTTTTGAAGCGGGCGATGCTGTCGGCGAGGACGATTTCGTAGGTGTTGCCGATGTGGGGTTTGCCTGAGGTGTAGGCAATTGCGGTGGTGATGTAATACTTTTGCTTGTCCATTTTGGTTCATTCCTTTCTTTTTTCGCATGACGGCGGCTTTTGGTGCGCCCGCACATCCGGAGCGTCCCGCAGCTTTGGCGCTTTCGCGGCTTTGGCGTAAAAAAAGACTCCCCTCCATACCTGAAGACGAGCCTTACTCCCGTGATACCACTTCAATTCGCTCTTTTCTCACAAAAAGAGCCTCCGCCAGTGCCTTTACACTGTCCCGCTGTAACAGGCGGACCTGTCGCAATCTGCTGTGAGTCCCAGACATCCCGCCCAACCGGCGGTTTCCCGGCGAGGCTCCCCTCTTCACTCACAGGTCGGTGCGCTGCTCAGAAGCCATCTTCCCTTCCTGTCTCCACGTCCCTCTCAGCCTCCGGGACTTCTCTGTAGTGGTCGCATAAAAGCTACTCTCTTCGTCATTGCGTTTGCCTGTTTTTAGGCTAACACACACTTTCCGTTTCGTCAAGGGAGATTTTTCGAAAAAGCCAGCATCTCATACGTCACCCCGTATTTCTCCGCAATGTCCCGCGCATAGGACAAGCCGTCCGGCGGCGCCACCCGTACCCGGTAAGAACGTTTCCCCGCTTCCTCCGTCTCCGCCACCAGGCTCGCCACCTTGCTGTCTTCATTGTCCTTATTAAATTCCTCCATCTCCATCGCCAGCTTGTGCATATGCGTATTATAAATCGTCCGCACGCCCAGCCTGCACAGAACGCGCACCACGTCCCGCGCAATGTAAAAGCCCTCCTCAAACGACGTCGTAGAGAACGATTCATTTAAAAGTAAAAGGCTCCTCGACGTTGCCGCCAGGAAAATATCCCGGAAACGCTTGGATTCCTCCCCCAACCTTCCCAAGTCCATGGTCTGGTTCTCATCCGCCGGATAATGGGTGAACAGATTATCCGCCGGGCTGAACGCAAAGGAATCCGCCGGAACGTAAATCCCTCCCTGGGCCAGCAGAAAGGCAATCCCCACCGCCTGGGTAATCGTGGTTTTCCCGCCCCGGTTCGCCCCGGTCAGGATGTAAATCCGGTGCTCCGCGTCAAAATCCAGATCATTGGGCACAATGGATTCCGGGCCTTCTCCCTCATGCCCGTCCTGCTTCTCCAGGATCGCGCTGGCAAGCTTCAGATTATAAAGGCCCGCCGCCCGCATTTCCCGCTTTTCCGCGTCCAGAATCTGCGGTTTGCACAGTGAAAATCCCGCTTTCTGAAGCTTTTCCACATATTCCGCCCAACGGATATAATAGAGAAACTCCGGAATCAGCCCCACAATGACCTGGGTGCTTACAGACACATGCTGCGACAAAACGGATTTCAATTTTTTCACAATGCGGGTCAGCATCGCGCTCACCGCCCGGTCTAACGTCCGCATCACGTCGCCGCTGCGGCTGTCGTCCGCTACCCCGGCCATTCCCGGATGCGCGGCGGAAAAGCCTCTGGACGCGATCAGCATTGTGAACTTTTCCAATCCGGCCGTTCCTTCTCCGTCCCCGGCGGACGTCCGGAAAGTATAGTCCTCTTTCCACTCATTCCCCTCCTGAATCTCGTCCTTCCGGTTCAGGAAATCGCAGAAATTCGAAATCACGCCGGATTTTGTGAAGGTCTTCCCGTTAATGGAGACAATTCCCACCTCCACCGGCTCGTAACGGTCATTCAGGTTCACGCCCAGGGTCACGCTTTTTACTTTCGAGGTGTCCACCTTCAGCGCGTCGATATCTTTCTTCAATTCTTCAAAGCCGTGATCTTCGTACAGCTTCCGCACATATTCTTTCAAAGCCAGAAGGCCCTCGGAGCGGACTTCGTTTTCCGTCAGGCATTCGTAGATGGCCCGGACACACTGGATGTACTCGTCCATTTCGTCCAGACGGTGTACCAGCTCCCAGACTCCCGCCGCGTCGGTATCCTTTCCAAAGCTTCCGTAGGTTTTCAGGAAATCCACCCGGTCAAGAAGTTTCTGCATCCGTTCCCGCAGTGGCGGAAAGCGGAGGATATCTTCAAAAACGTCACAGCGGTACTGGATCACCCGCGGATCGCCTGTGATCTGCATCATGATGCGGCGGATCATTTTCTGTTCCGGTTCGGCCTGGGTTAAGCGGGCGCAGATGGCTTCCAGGGAGAGGTCATGGGCGGTTTCTTCCGGCAGGCGCTGATAGGCGGGTTTGGCCCCGGCGGGGTAAAGCAGGCTTAGTTCTTCCATTTCGTATACTCCTTTCGCCCTGCAAATGTTGCAATGATAGGTTTATTATAACAGGGTTCGCGAAAAATGTCAGCATTTTCGAATTCGGGGTTTTCTGCGATTGACCTTATCTCGAATTTGCTATATAATGGCCTGGCGTGAAAAAATCCGAGGAGGTTCCTTTATGGCAGTCGAAAACGATCTCGGCCGGGACAATGTCTTCCGCCTGGTCTGGCGCATCGCCCTTCCAAGTATGCTGGCGCAGTTCGTCAGCGTCCTTTACAGCATCATCGACCGGATGTACGTCGGCAACATCCCTTCCGTCGGAGCCATCGCCCTGGCCGGCGTCGGCGTATGCGGCCCCGTCGTGACCATGATCGGCTCCGTCGCATCCCTGATCGGCGTCGGCGGCTCCCCTATGGTCGGCATCCGCATGGGCGCCGGAGAGTATGGACATGCCAGGAAGATCCTGGCGAATTCTTTTCTCCTTCTGTGCGTTTTTGCGGTCGTTTTAACCGTTTTCCTGTTTCCGCTGCGCGGGAATATGCTGCGCCTGTTCGGTGCAAGCGATATGACCTACCCCTATGCGGAAAAATATTTTACCATTTATCTTAGTGGGACGGTTTTTGCCCTGCTTTCTGCCGGAATGAACCAGTTTATTATCTGTCAGGGATTTGCGAATGTGGGAATGAAGTCCGTGGTTCTGGGGGCGCTTCTTAACATTGTGCTGGATCCGGTGTTTATTTTCGTTCTGGGAATGGGCGTGCAGGGCGCGGCTTTGGCGACGGTCATCAGCCAGGCAGCCAGCGCGGCTTATGTACTGCATTTTCTGTTCGGGAACCGCGTTCCGATCCGGATTACGTTTGGCGGATACAGCCTGCGGATCATGGGGAAAATCCTGTTGATGGGCTTTACGCCTTTTGCGATTATTGCGATTGACAATGTCATGATTATTGCCATGAATGCCGTTTTGCAGAAATACGGCGGCCCTGCCAGAGGCGATATCCTCGTGACCTGCAACACCATTGTCCAGAGCTTCATGCTGGTTCTCACCATGCCCCTGGGCGGCATCAGCGGCGGCACCCAGAGCATCATCAGCTTTAATTTCGGCGCAAACCGCCCGGATCGTGTCCTCCAGGCCCAAAAATACATTGTCATGCTGTGCGTCGCTTTTTCGTCGCTGATGTTTGTGCTGGCGCGGACGGCTGGGCCGCTGTTTGTTTCGCTGTTTACGAAGGACGACGAGCTGGCGGCGCTGGCCTGCCAGGCGATTCGGATTTGTACGCTGGCGGTGATTCCATTGGGCGTACAGTATGCGCTTGTGGATGGATTTACGGCGATGGGGAAGGTGCAGATTTCGCTGCCGCTGTCTTTTTGGAGGAAGCTGGTGTATTTTATGGCGGTGTTTGCGCTTCCGGCGGCTTTTGGGGCGGAGGCGGCGTTTTATGCAGAGACGGTTTCGGATGTGTGCGGGCCGGTGGTGACGGTCTGTGTGTATGTGATTCTGATTCGGAAAGTCCTGGGGATTGCGGACAAAAAGCGGCTGCCGCGCTGATTTGCGCAGCAGCCGCCTGTTTTGTCTTAGATTGAAACGATTTTCAGCTTCGAAGACCATTTCTTTCTGCCGTAGTGTCTCGCGTCAACCCAATTGTAACTTTTTTTATTATTAAAGGTGACGGTCTGTTTCTTTACTGCATTTACCGTGAACTCATCCAGGTACACGTAGCCGGTTAACTTACTGGTGTCGCCGTGAACAACAAGTTCCGGAAGGATGGTATAGGTTTTCTTTGTATTGATTTTCTTATCTTTGCCTGTCTTGTAATCGTAATAGGTGCTGCCAAGTACGTCTTTCATCGTGATGACATAGTATTTTCCCTCTTCTTTGACAGTGGCGTATTTTACTTTCTGGGTCTTTGTACTTTTGATTTCTACTTCGCCTTCCGTTTTATCGGTGGATTCATTATAAACGCTGAGGTAGGTCTTTTTTCCTTCCTTTCGTAACTGGCACCAGCGGGTTTTGTTTATGGAGCCGATTCCGGTATAGGTGTCTGTCTTTGAGTTATAGGTGTAGAGGTTCAGATCCATGCAGAACAGAACGGTATCGCCTGATTTTTTCAGCAGGGTCTTTGGCACGTGCAGCTTGTAGGTGACTGTCATTTTGTTTTTGACTTTGGTTGTTTTCGGCAGCTCGGAGATGATGCTGTAGGTGTTCTGATCCCAGTCGCCTTCGATGTCGCCGTTAAAGCTGACTTTCAAGCGGGCGGCTTTGTTTGAGGCGGCTAGGGCATCCTGCGGGAATACTGCGAATGAGAGCAGCAGCGCGAAGAGTGCGGCGATGGCCAGGGTTACGTAGGATTTTGCGGTTTTCATTTTCATAAGCTTTCCTCCTTTTGGTGTGGCTTAAACATATTGTTTTCCAATTATGAGTTTCTGCTGATCCAGCGATTAATAATGGATTCCCAATCCATACCGTCCTGCAGTACACGAAGTACGGTGACTGTCGCCGTTTCTTCATTCACTGTATAAAACAGCAGGTGATTATTTTGCGGTTTCATATAAATATCGTATCCACGATACTGAAATCCTGTTTTTCCATGACCTGTCGGGAAAGTATCTAACTGCATGATTGCTCTTTTTATCATCTGTGAAAAATTTTCAGCATACTCCCGGTATTGAAACTGCTGAAGAATATATTTCTTTTTCTCTTTCACGTCCAACTTACCGGTTTCAGTAATCACGACTTTGTATTTTCTGCTTTCCATCCCTTCCCCTTATACTGCTTCTATTTCTTCCCACGCTTCTTCGATTGACTGTACTCTGCCATTTTCCATATCATCAATCGCTCCGTCCAGCTTCGCCAGCAGAACATCCATCGCATCATCCAATGTATACGTAATCTTACGAGACTTTTCTGCTTGTGCCAATGCCATAACAATCACCCTTTCTTAGCAGAAATCCTTATTTTCTTTATCATACCATATCTTTCGGTTAATATCCATTCTTTTTATAAATTTAAGCCCCCCTTCCGCGCAATCACAAACCACGTCGTCCCATGCGCCTCGTCCCCTTCCAACAGACTGTCCGCCCATCGCACCACCTCAAACCCACACTTCCGCAGCATCCCGCACACCGCCTCCCTCTCATGCACCGTCTCCACAATCTCCTCCTCAAATTCCTCCTTCCCTTCCTCAAACACCTTCGTCCGCAAATGAATCCGCCCCCGCGCATCCCGCAAAACCGAAAACTCCGCTTTCGTCTTCTCGTCAAACTCCAGCTCAAACGGCTCCTCCGACGGAATCTCCTTCTCATTCAGAATATCAAAAATAAAATAACCGCCTTCATTCAGATACGCATAGACATTCCGGAAAATCCGCTCCACATCCTCCAAATCCAGAATGTGGTTCAGCGCATCCCCCGTACACGTCACCAGATCAAACCGCTTATCCGGGCAATATTGAATCATATCCGCCACTTCATAACAGATTTCCGGATGGTTCTCCCGCGCAATGGCAATCATCCCCTCCGAAAAATCCATCCCGCTCGCCTGGATCCCATGCGCCGAAAGAATCTCGCACAAAATCCCCGTCCCGCAGGCCAGATCCAGGCTCGTCCGCACCGTGACCTGATTCTGCTCAATCCATTTCAGCAATTGTTCGCCGAAAGCCTGCGGAAAATAATTCCAGCCAAATTCATTATAAACCTTACAAAACGCTTTGCTGTACATGATGAAACCTCCAGCCCCTATTCACTACATCGCCAGCCGCAAATTCCGTTTTCCGCCCGCATTTATCCCTTAATACTCCGGCACGCATCCAGGAAACTCAGAATCTGGGCGTCCGTCACATTCTTATCAATTCCCACACAGGAAACCGACAGGTTCCCGCCGTTCTCCCGGCCGTCCCGCACCAGCGCCGCCACCTCTTCATGCACCTCCGCATCCGTGGCCTTCATCAGCCGCACCGGGCTGTACCGCGCATTCAGGAACACCCCCGGCAGCTTCGCGCGCACCGCCTTCATATCCGAAAACGCCCCCACTTCCGCAAACTCCAGCCCGCGGATCTTGCTGTAACCATCCACCACATGTTCCATACTCTTCCCGCAATGATGCACGCCAAACGCCCCAAACACGTCCGCCATTTCCTGATCCCATTTCAGCAGGAACCGCTCATACAGATCATTCGAAATCATTTCCACCGAACAGTTCGACGTCAGGTAAACCTCCGGCTTTGTCTGCCGCACGATCGCCGTCACCCCGCCGGAAATATCATTGGACAGCGCCTTGAACCGTTTCCCCACATCGATGGAAAGCTTCGTAATCTCTTCCAGCAGAACCTCCACCTCGTCCGGGGCCGTATAATACGCCAGCATAATCTCCTGCCCCATTAAATCCATGGCAATGTTCTGGATTCCCATCAAATTCACATACGTTTCCACATGGCCATACTTATCCTTCAGATAATCGATCTGCTTCTGCGTCCTGCTCCAAACCTCGCTCTCATCCAGATTCGGCGCTTTGATGCCCTCAATGGAATCCTCATCCAGGTTCCGGCAGACCACCTGGGGAGAATTATCCGGCTCATAGCGGATTTCGCATCCCATCAGCTCCGACAGCAGATAGCCCGCCGCCAGCAGATCCGTTCCCAGCAGCGGCCGCTTCTTCGGCTCCTTCTCCCCGATTCCATATTCCCCGAAATGCTCATAAAGTGTCCGTCTCATGCGTACATCGCATTCCATACGGTACTCCGGATCGTCAAAAAATTCCTGCGTAAAGTCCACGCCTGCATTCGCGTGCCACCAACTTGGATGAAACGTAATATCGTATTTCATCATCCTCTCTCCTCCATTTCATGTAACCGTCTGTATAATTCCGCCTGTTCTTCCACCGTCTTGCAGTAAGTCACCGCAATCAGCTTCTGCTTTGGCCGCCACAGCTTCTCAAAAGCCGCAAAGCTGTTTTCAAGATTTCCAACTGCCCGCGCATTCAGGATAATGCCCGTTCCATTGAACGCATCCGCAAAGGCCTCCGGCCTGTTCGGGCTGGGATCCGTCTCGATGGTAAACGCCCCGTCCGCCATGAAAATGTTCCGATAGCTCTTCACCATCTCGATCTTCTTCTCCCACACCCCGCAGGAGTGATAGACCACGCCGCCGAACACATCGCCCAGCTCCTCATCCATCTCCTTGAAAATGTCCACATAATCGTCTTCCTGCAGCATGATAGACGTATCGTTGCTCAGGCCCACGCCGCGGAATGTCCGGCTGCTGGCAAATCCATGCCCCGGCCGCGCCAGCGCATCCCCGATCAGCTCCTGCTGCTTCAGCAGAAAGTCCTTTAAAAGATCCGCGCACAGCTTCGCCGCCTTCTGCACCGTCTCCGGATCGTCATAAATTTCCAGGAACATGTCCGTCACCGGAAGAAGGTACGTCAGCATATTCATAGGCGACTGGATATCGCCAAACGACACCGGAACTTTTCCCTTCGTCTTATCCATGAAATATTCGATCATTTCCAGATTGTATTTCCCTTCCGTCGTCTGCGCAATGGGTACGAAATCCGAATCCAGAATCTCCTGCGCGCTGGAAAACTTCGGCTCCACACTGGGCGCCTGCTCCGGCAGCCACTTATACGTGCTCCCAAAACACGACGCAATGTACCCGATCCCGTACCAAGGCTCCAAAAAATTCGCAATGTCCGCCTGATACGGCATACTCGCCTTCAGCGCGCCCAGCTGCAGCTCCAGCGACTCCTTATAATCCCTGCATTTGTCATAAAAAACGCCGTTCGCCCGCACCCGGCGGTACACCAGCAGCCCGTGGCCGCTCTCCGCAAATTTCCGGTTCTTCTCCAGCATGCCGGCTTCATATTCCGCGTAGGCGTCAAAGTCGAAGTCTTCCGGCTTGACCGGGAGGACTTCGGTGCCCTGGGAGTCCCGGAGGGTTGTGTCAAATTTTGCTTCACTCATGATAAAAACTCCTTATTTCTGTATATTTTTCAGATATGCGCCAGGCGTACAGCCCGTATACCGCTTAAAAACCTGCCGGAAATACTGGGGATTGTTCCCAAACCCCACCTGGCATGCAATATCCGTAATATTCTCATTATGATAAAAATGCATCAGACGTTTCGCCTCGTCCATCCGAACCCGGTTCAGATAATCCGAAAACCGAATTCCCTCTTCTTTCACAAACTGCTTGCTCAGGTAGCCCACACTGACAAACAGATAGTTTTCCGCAATCCATTTCAGCGATAAATACTCCTCCCCGTAATGCCGTTCGACATACGTCTTCACCAGCGCGATATTCGAGCTGTTCCGCTTCTCTTCTCTCCCGGCCGCCTGCCGC
The DNA here is from genome assembly GCA_030536575.1 of Eubacteriales bacterium. Classification (GTDB taxonomy): domain Bacteria; phylum Bacillota; class Clostridia; order Lachnospirales; family Lachnospiraceae; genus Limivivens. The sequence goes on from JAUNPS010000011.1 coordinate 74,708, forward strand.
ACGAAATCCCGGATTTCCTCCACCTCCGTACAGTTATAAAGCTTCCTGAAAAAGTCGCACGCAATGTCTAACGGCTGTTCTGCCTGCACGGGATTCCATTTCAGAAACAACCCCAGCGCCAGGTTCCGCGCCGTCTCAATCGGCATCTGCGCCACAAACACCTGCTTTAAAATCTCCGGAATCCGCGCCTCATCCGCCCCGCGGATCTCTCCGCTTAACTGTTCGATCCGGGAATCCGACGCAATCCGGTGGCTGATCACCCGTTCTTCTCCCTCCGCATCCAGCATGCGGATCTGTTCAAACCTCGCAATTTTCGCAAACACATTTTCAAACAGGCCTGCGGTATCCCCGTGAAGAATCTGTATCTCCAGGGCTACGCATTGCCCCGGATACCAAAGCTGTCCCAGCAGCGTCTTCACCCGTTCACACTGTGCAAGGCCCTGCATTTTCAGGATCAGAACCGCATTTTCCCGCACATACAGAATCGGAAACGCCAGCAGCTCCTCCCTTCCCGAAAAGGATCGGTACACATCCGCCGCAAATTTTTTCAAAAAACTCTCTTCCACAAACGAGCAGACAAAAGCCGCCAGACCCGTTTCCGGAAACGAAAGAAGCGGCTGGTATTTCCGGAAAATCGCCGGGAACGGTTCCTCCAGCTCCACGGCTTCTTTTACAAAACATTCTTCCAGAGGCAGCCGCATTTTCCGCAAAAAGCTTTCCTGCTCCTTCCGCCTCCGGGCTTCTTCCTGTGTACGCTCCTGGCGGACATCCTGCAAAACTTCGATCAGCTCGTTTTTGTCGGTAGGTTTCAGGAGATAGTAACGCACTCCATAACGCATAGCCTGTTTGGCATATTCGAATTCATTATAACCGGACAGCAGAATAAAAGTAATCCGCGCATCGGCCTTCATGGCCCGCTCGATCAATCCCAGCCCGTCCAGCCCCGGCATCCGTATATCCGTAATCACCACGTCCGGATACTCGTCGCAGATCAGGTCGTAAGCCTCCATCCCATTTTTCGCCGCCGCGATCAGCGTATACCCCAGGGCCTCATAGTCAATCATTTCCGCCAGGGCTTCCCGGATGATCTCTTCGTCATCCACAATCATTAATCTCATCATATCCGTCACTTCTCTTCTGGGGAATGGTCAGGACGACCACCGCCCGGTCTTCGTCGTTGTAAAAGCGCAGGCCGTATTGCTCGCCATAGAGGAGCTTCAGCCTGGAGTGGATGTTCGTCAGCCCCACGCCTGACCCGTTGGAAGCAAGCTGCCCCTGCTCCATTTTTTCGAATAAGTCCTCCGCGAACTGCGACCCAGTGTTGGAAACCTGAATGCGGCACAGTTCCCCGCTCACCTGGATCTGAACATAAATATAACAGATCTCGTCGCTATATTCCAGTGCATGTTTTAACGCATTTTCCACCAAGGGCTGAATGCACAGCTTTGGCACCTGAATGCCGGAAATATCGTCCGGAACCTCCATCTGGAACGCCAGCCGGTCGCGGAAACGGATTTTCTGAATGCGGAGGTAATTGTCCAGAACCACCAGTTCTTCCGCCAGGGGAATCCGGTCGTCTGTTCCGTGAATGGAGGCGCGGAACAGGTTGCCAAGGGATTTCGCCATTACCGAAATTTCTTCTACGCCGTATTTCTGCGCCATCCAGTTGATGGTGTCCAGCGTATTGTATAAAAAATGCGGATTGATCTGCTGCTGAAGCATTTGAATCGTCGCCTCCTGCAGCAAAATCTGCTTTTCATAGTTTTCATCCCGCAGGGTCTTCACATTGCAGGTCATCTGGTCAAAATTTCGATGCAGTTCCCCGATTTCGTCCTGCCGGGTTTCATAATGGTACGTTTCGTCCTGCTTTGGAAGCTCGCGCCCCTCGCCGAAGCGCTGCATCTTTTCAATCAGAAAATCAAGATGCTTCAGCACATGCCGGAACACCATCCAGAACACGAACACCATCAGCGCTGCCACCAGAATCATAAAGACCAAAATCCGGATCTTGACCCGTTGCATGCTCCGGTAAATCAATTCATAATCCTTAAAATACAGATACTGCCAGGGAGTGTCCGGAATCTCCCCTTGGATAATCAGCTTTTCCCGTCCTTCCATCTCGGCGACCAGATACGCATTTCCGGTCTCCTGCATCGTCTCCAGCACTTCCGTGCAGACTTCATCGAAGCAAGGCACAGAAGGATAAATTCTTCTGTACCTCTCAAGCAGGACAAACTCCGATTCCTCCGTGGAATAGCCGTTGTCTTCCAGCGCATCCTGAATCAGCTTCCGGATATCCACCACCAGATAAACGTCCGCCAGTTTTTCAAATGTCAGGTATTTCTGCTGGGAGAACTGCCGGTAGCAGACCACGCTGTTTCCGGCTTCTTCGGGTGCCTCCCATTTTAATTTTCCTTTGTTTTTCTCTGCTTCTTCCTCCAGTTTTTCCAGGTCGAACGCGGTGAGATCGTCGGTGTTTCCCATGCAGATATTGCTTCCGTCTTTCAGGACAATGTGGATGGATTTTACATAACTGTTAAACGTATAGGCGTAGAGTGCCTGATAGACGTTTCGCTTCCACCGCGCGGTCTGCTCCTGTTCGGGATCTTTCAGCTCATACAGATTATCCTGAATCACGGAGTCCCCGATGATATGATCCGAAATAGCTTCAATCGCCTGCATTTCCGCCGTAATCGTGGTGGAAATGTCGTTCAGGGACTGCGCATGAGCCTCGTACAGTTCCTGTTCGTAATACTTCGCCAGATACCGGATATTTGCATAAAAGACCAGACAGACGCCGGCCAGGCCTACCGCCGTAATCAGCACAATTTTTTTGTGCAGCGACAGATTTTCAAACCAGATTTTTCCTTTTTCCATCTTACGTTTTCACCGTTACTTCCACATCGTTCAGGCTCAGGTTCTCCACCTGGCGGATGCTTCCAAATTCTTTTGCCGTTATGCGCACGTGTTCCATCCGGACATTCCGGATCGGGTGGCTGTCGTAGGCCTGGATAAAAAAGGCCACGGATTTTCCGGTGTAAGATTCCTCATAAGTCGCGGTGAGGGAGGAAATCCGCATGTCACGCACCTCAGGCATTCCTTTTCCCGCCGGGACTTTTTCTGTCAGCAGCTTCCAGCGTTTCGGAATCTCTCCCTGGTAATCCGCCGGAATCTGCGGATAGCTGAAATCCGGGAACCAGTTCGTGTTCAGGTTTACGGCATAGCCCACATTGACCATATGCAGATTTTCCACCCGGATATGGTCGAGGAAGCCGCCCCGGATTTTGGCGGATTTGACGTAGACGCCATTGTCTGTCCCCCGAAACTGAAGGTCGTGGAGGTAAATCTGGTCGATTCCCCCCGCCATATCGCTTCCGAATGCCAGACCCATGCCCTCGCGCAGGATACAATTCCGCACTTCCACTTTTTCGCAGATGCGGTTTACCCGCATGCCGTCCGCATTCATTCCGGCTTTCAGGACAATGTTGTCGTCATTACAGGAAATGTCGCAGTTTTCCACCAACACTTCGCTGCTGGAATCGATATCGATCCCGTCGGTGCTGGGACCCTGTGCATCCGTGATCCGGATTCCGGAAATGCGGACGTCCTGGCAGTAGCAGACATGCAGATTCCAGAATCCGGAACGGGTCAGATGGAAGTCTTCGCACACGACATGTCTGCAGTTCCGAAGCTGAACCAGTCTGGGACGGATGCAGTCGTAGTCGGCGGCCCAACGGAGGCCTTTTTCCGCGTAATCCCGGCACATGCCGCCGTTTCGGTCTTTCCCCCAGAATTTCTCCCACCAGATTTCACCCTGGCCATCCAGGGTTCCCGGCCCGGAAATACGAATGTTTTCACAGTCAATAGCATTTAATAGCGCGCCCATCCATTCCATCTCGATTCCGGCCGCCCTGGTCTGCATCAGCGGATAGGCCGCTTCTTCCTGGCTTCCCAGCAAAACCGCTCCTTCTTCCAGATGCAGTTCCATATCGCTGTGCAGAAACAGGCTTCCAGTCCGGTATATGCCTCTCGCGACTACCGCACATCCCTTCTCTTTCCCGGCGTCGTCAAGAAGTTTCTGAAGCTTTCCCGTAACATCGGTTTGCCCGTCGGCTTCGATCTGATAATCGGCCGTTGAAAAAATTCTTCTCATGGTTCTCCTCCTATCCCTTGATTCCTGTGGACGCAATCCCTTCCACCAAATACTTCTGCATTGTGACAAAAATCAGGAAAATGGGGATCAGGGACAGCGCCGCCATCGCAAACATGGCCCCCCAGTCCGAACCCACCGTGGGATCGGAAAACATTTTCAGCGCATAACTGACCGGATAGGTCAGCGGATCATTCAGATAAATCAGCGCGGAAAGGAAATCGTCCCATCTCCACATGAAGGAGAAGATGGCGCTTGTCACCAGGGACGGCTTGATCAGCGGCAGGATAATCCGCCAGAAGATTCCGTAAAGACTACAGCCGTCCATTTTCGCCGCCTCGTCCAGGTCTTTGGGAATCCCTTTGATAAACTGCACATTCAGGAAAATAAAGAAGCCCTGGCCGAAAAACTGCGGAACGATAATCGGCAGATAGGTGCCGACCCATTTCATTTTATTAAACAGAATGTACTGCGGAATCATGATCATCTGAAACGGCAGCATCATCGAGACCAGCATGCATGCGAACCAGAGGCCTTTTAGCGGGAACTGGCACCTTGCGAAGCCAAAACCGATCACCGCTGAGGAAATTACGGCTCCGACTGTGGAAATTCCGGCGATTACAAACGAATTTTTGAAAAAAATCCCGAAATCATACCCGGCAAACCCCTGCCATCCGTTCTTATAATTTTCCAATGTAAACGTGCTCGGAATCAACTGTGCCGCAGTCTGAAAAATATCCCCGCTTTCCTTGAAGGAACTCAGGATCATCCATACCAGCGGGTAAACCATGACACATGCCCCCGCAAGCGTCACGGCATGGTACAGCACGCTGCGTCCGCGTTTTCTGCCTTTAGCCTTCGGACTCATAGTACACCCACCTTTTCTGTGTTTTGAACAGAATCAGCGTCACCAGGCCGATCAGCAGGATCATGAACCAGGCCATTGCGCATCCGTACCCAAGTTTGTTGTACGTAAAGGAATTCTGGTACATGTACACCGCATAAAAGCGCGTGCTGTCGCGGGGGCCGCCCTGCGTGATGATATAACTCTGCGTAAAGGTCATAAAACCGGTAATTAACTGGTTAATCAGGTTAAAGAAGATGGACGGGGTCAGCATTGGCAGCGTAATGCGGAAAAATTTCTGAACCGCGTTCGCACCGTCTAAAATGGCCGCCTCGTAAAGGTTCACCGGAATCTGCTTCAGGCCTGACAAAAAAATCAGCATAGAAGAACCGAACTGCCAGACTGCCAGCAGAATCAGCACCCAGATCGCCGTATCGGAGCGTCCCAGCCAGGAAATTTCACATGGAATTCCTATAGACTGGAGCAGCGTATTGATGACGCCGTCTGACGCAAACATCCGCTTCCAGAGAATTGCTACCGCTACGCTGGAGCCCATGATCGACGGAAGGTAGTAGAGCGCCCGGTAAAGACCTGAGAGCTTCGTATTTTTTACCAGCAGCAGTGCAACCGCCAGCGCCATGATCAGCCGAAGCGGGACAGAAAAGACCACATAATACAGGGTCACGCCCAGCACCTTCCAGAACTTGGAGTCCTGCGTCAGCATCGTCACATAGTTTTCCAGCCCAATCCATACCGGAGACTCCAGAATATTGTATCTGGTGAACGAAAATCCGAAGGACAGTGCCATCGGCAGGGCCAGAAATGCGAAAAATCCGATGAGGAAGGGCAGGATAAAGACATATCCTGCGACCTTCTCTTTGTTTAATATGCGCATCAGTTTCCTGGTCAATGGAACATTCCCCCTACTTCGCTGCCTCGTCCAAGATTCGTTTTGCTTCGGTCATGAAGGAATCCGTGGCTTCTTCTACGGTGATATCTCCGTAGCGCAGATTTTCCACAGTGGTATTGCACAGGGCGTCCACTTCGGCTCTTCCTTCCGGTTCCAGCGGGTCAACGGACTCGGCCACTTCCGATACGGCGGCAACGTAATCGAAGACTTTCTGGAATACCTCATCGGCGTTTGGCTTGATGGCTTCGGAGACTTCGGAGTTTACCGGGATGCCGCGTTCGGCCATCAGGATTTCGTTGCATTCGATGCTGTTGATAAACCAGTCGATGAATTTCGCGGCTTCTTCTTTATTCTCCGAGGTTTCTGCAATGCTTAAGAATGCCGCGGGCTGCAGATACATGGGCTGCGCTTCCATTTCTTCGGGCATCGGATACATGGTCATTTCAAGTTCGCGCCCGGCGGTACTGCTGATGCTGATAAACTGATTACAGAATGAAAAGTCATTCCAGGTGGTTCCGTCGTTGATCGGCTTCGTTTCCACGACGTAAGGGTTTTTCTCCGCGAGCAGTTCCGGTGTGATCGCAAATTCGGCTTTTGCAAATTTGTCTACCAGTGCAAAATGCTCTGCAACGGAGGTGCTGTCGCCTGCGTTGATTTCGTCGTACAGGTTGGTTCCGTTGGCTCTGGACAGGTAGCGGAGCGTATTCAGACCGCCGTCAAAGTAGGTCATGGCTCCGGTTTTCTCGTAGATTTCCGCGGAAATGTCATAAAATTCGTCAAAGGTCATCTGATCCGGAATTGTGACGCCTGCTTCTTCCACAATGGCTTTGTCGTAGTCCATCATCAGGGCTGTGACGCCGCTGCTGATTCCGTAGCATTTTCCGTCGATGGTGCTGCTGTCGATGACGGAAGCATTGATTTTGCTGGTGTCGATCACTCCGCTGTCAATAAACTCCGTCAGGTTGGCGAGCTGGCCACTGCTCTGGTAGCTGTTCAGATAGGATGCATCCTGCTGCATGATATCCGGCAGGTTTCCTCCGGCTGCCATTGTAGACAGTTTGTCCCAGTAGCCCGTCCAGTCAGTGAACTCCACCTTGATTTCTACGTTCGGGTTTTGTTCCATGTACAGGTCTACCGCTTTTTTCGTCAGGTCGTTTCTTGTCTGGTTTCCCCACCAGCAGAAGCTTAGTGTGACTTTCTCTTCTCCGCCGGAAGCGAACGCCATGGATGAAATTGCTGTTGTCAGGATGCAGGATGCAAGTACTGCTGTTAAAATTCGTTTTTTCATTTGGAAAACCCTCCTTCTTTTTGATACTTTTATTCTAGGAGGAAGGGGCTTTTCCGTAAAGTAAAAAAAGCGTTTTCGGGATGGTAAAAAAAGGCTGAAATTACAAAACGGCAGTTACGGAAAAGTCCGCAACTGCCGTGCTGACCGACGCCTTTATGCGTTCAGGCACTTCTCCATAACCGCATAGGTGCCCTTCTCCCTGGACATCTCCAGCGCTTCCGTAACCGCCTCCAGCAGTCCCGGAATCTCCGTCAGATCCTCGCCCCAGAAATCCGTATTCTTCAGAACCGCACTTGCCAGATCCGCCGCAGAATCCTCTTTGTGCGCATCATAGAATTTCAGGATCGGAAGATCGTCCTTGATCTCGTATTCATTCTCGCCGCGCTGGCCGATGAAGCTCGTTCCTTCCAGGCGTTTGCCGCAGTAGAACTGGATGTAGAAGGCCAGGGACGCCGCGATGCAGGGCGGAACCTTACCGAATTTCTCCACGTAGCCTTTCAGGGACGGCATTACGCGGGCTTTCCACTTGGAGGTGGAGTTCAGGGAAATGGCTAACAGGGCATGGTCTACGAACGGATTGTTGAAACGTTCGGTAACGGCTGCCGCGAATTCCTTTAACTCCTCTTCCGGAAGGGTCAGGGTCGGGATGATTTCGTCGTAAATGGTCTTATTCATGAAGCCGCAGATCACTTTGTCATTCATGCAGTCCCGGACAATGTTCTGGCCTGCCAGGTATGCGCCCAGAACCATGGAGGTGTGCGCGCCGTTCAGGATGCGGACTTTTCTCTGTTTGTACGGCTTGTGGTCGTCGCAGATGATGACCGGAAGGCCTGCTTCTTCGAAGGGAAGCTCTTTCTTTAAGGACTGGGGGCCTTCGATTACCCAGAAGCCGAAGACTTCGCCGGTGTCGATCAGGTTATCTTCGTAGCCCAGCTCTTCGCAGATCTGCGCGGCTTCGCTTCTCGGATAGCCGGTTACGATCCGGTCTACCAGGGTGGAACAGAAAATGTTCTCTTCTTTTACCCAGGTCTTGAATTCTTCGCCCAGGTTCCACTGGTCTACGTACTGGAGCACGCATTTTTCCAGTTCTTTTCCGTTGTTGTCGATCAGTTCGCAGGAGAGGATGATGAAGCCTTTGCCTTTTTCCTGGCCGAAATGTTTGAAGCGCTCGTATAAGAACTGGGTCAGTTTTCCGGGGTAGCTGGAGGCCGGAACGTCGGTGAACTGGCAGGCCGGGTCGTAGGCAATGCCGGCTTCGGTGGTGTTGCAGCTAATGAAGCGCAGATCCGGGTTTTTCGCGCAGTCCAGGACGGCCTGGTAGTCGTCGTAGGGGTTCAGGCAGCGGCTTACGCTGGAGATGACGCGCTTGGCGTTTACCTTCTGGCCGTTTTCGAAGCCGCGCAGGAACAGGGTGTATAAGCCTTCCTGCTCGTTGATCATTTTGTACATCTGGGCGTCGATAGGCTGAACCAGGACAACTTTGCTGTTAAAGCCGACGCGTTCGTTCATCATGTCGAACCAGTAGTCTACGAAGGCGCGCATGAAGTTTCCTTCGCCGAACTGGATCATGCGTTCCGGGGCTTCTTTTAACAGGTAGCCGTCGTAGTTTAATTCTTCCAGGGTTTGATAGCTTAATTTTTTCATTTTTTTATTTTCCTCCTTATTTGTGCGCGAACCCTTGAGGGACGCGAGAGATTCTTGTAAAACGGACATCCGGATGCCGCTCTGGCCTAGACATACCGGGCCAGGCTGCTTACAGTGTAACGCCCTGCTTAAAGATTGCCATATCATGGAAACCTTTTTCCTCGGCTTTCACTTTTTCGCCGGATGCCACGGCCAGCACATAGTCAAACAGCTTCTGCGCCGTCTCTTCCAGAGTGGCGTCTTCGACCATGCTTCCGCAGTTAAAGTCAATCCAGTTCTCTTTCTTCTTGCTGAGTCCGGTGTTCGTAGAAATTTTCATCGTCGGAACCGGGGAAGCGAAGGGCGTCCCGCGTCCGGTGGTAAACAGTACCATGTGTGCGCCGCTGGCGGCCAATGCGGTGGAGGCCACCAGATCATTGCCCGGCGCACTTAACAGGTTCAGGCCCTTCTCGTGAACCACTTCCCCGTAAGCCAGCACGCCTTTTACAGCCGCGCTGCCGCTCTTCTGGGTACATCCAAGGGACTTGTCCTCCAGGGTGGAGATGCCGCCCGCTTTATTTCCCGGAGACGGATTCTCGTAGATGGTCTGGTTATGGCTCTGGAAATACTGCTTAAAATCATTAATCAGCGCAACGGTCTTTTCAAACAATGCCTCATTTTCGCAGCGGTTCATCAAAATCGTCTCCGCGCCGAACATTTCCGGTACTTCCGTCAGGATGGTTGTCCCGCCCTTGGAAATCAGCAGGTCGGAGAATGCGCCTACGGCCGGATTCGCCGTGATGCCGGAAAGGCCGTCGGAGCCGCCGCATTTCATGCCGATGATCAGTTCGCTGGCGCTGATTTTCTCTCTGGAGAAGCCTTTCACGTAGGCCGCAAGGTCTTCCAGGATGGCGCAGGCTTCTTCAATTTCGTCTTCGCATTCCTGGGATACCAGGAAACGGACGCGCTTTTCGTCGTAGGGGCCGATGTATTTTTTCAGTTCGGTGATGTTGCTGTTCTCACAGCCGAGGCCCAGGACAAGGACGCCACCTGCGTTCGGGTGGTTCACCAGGTCAGCTAAAATCTGCCGGGTGTGCTCCTGGTCGTCACCCATCTGGGAACAGCCGTAGGGGTGCGGGAAGGCGGCGACTTCTTCCAGGGTGCCGCCCACCAGGGCTTTGGCCCGGCGCTCGATGGCGGTGGCAACGTTATTCACACAGCCGACCGTAGGGATGATCCAGATTTCATTCCGGATTCCCACTTTCCCGTCCGGGCGGCGATATCCCATAAAGTAGGCTTCTTCGGTCTTCTCCAGGTCGGTGGGGACTTTTTCGTAAGTGTAGTCCAGCAGGTCGCCAAGGCCGGTCTTTAAATTGTGGGTGTGCACCCATTCTCCCTGGGCAATGTCTTTCACGGCTACGCCGATGGCGTTTCCATACTTCAGGATCTGGCTTCCGGACGGAATGTCCTGCAGGGCGAATTTATGGCCCTGGGGGATGTCTTCCTTTAAACAGACCTGCTGGCCGTCCAGTTCGCAGACCGTTCCGGCGGTGAGGGGCGCAAGGGCCACGGCTACCATGTCCTTTGGATGGATTTTCAGATAGTTTTGCATATCCCATTCTCCTTCTGCATGTTTTCCGGAAGTGGGTGCCGTCCGCGTATGATTTTCGCGGCAAAACCCGGTTTCCGGGAAATTGTAAGTGCTTACATTTATAATTACACTTTTCTGGGAATATGTCAATATTTTTTCCAAAAAAATCTTGATTTTTCTTATATACCACATTATAATGTTTGTAAGTGCTTACACTTTCGATCACTTATCATAGAAATGAGGAATGTTTATGAATATCTACGACATTTCCCAGAAGAGCGGCGTTTCCATTGCCACGGTCTCCCGCGTCCTGAATAACAGCAAGAATGTCAGTGAAAAAACCCGCCAGAAAGTGCTCGCCGTCATGGAAGAAGCCGATTACCAGCCGAACGCTTTTGCCAGAGGCCTGACGCTGAATACGATGCAGACCATTGGCCTGCTCTGTGCGGATTCCTCAGACCCGTATCTTGGCAGCGCGATTTCTTATCTGGAGCAGGGGCTCCGGGCCCACGGCTACGACACCCTTCTATGCTGCACCGGTTACGACTGGGCTCAGAAGGAAAAGTGCACAGATATGCTGCTTTCCCGGCATGTGGACGCGCTGATTTTCATTGGTTCGACTTTTATTGAGAAGACGGATGAGAAGAATGCTTACCTTGCACGCGCCGCGGCCCAGGTTCCGATTATTATCGTAAACGGCTATCTAAAGGGAAATAATATTTACAGTGTCCTCTGCGACGACGTGGAGGCCTCCTATGCGGCCACTATGCGCCTGCTCCGGAGCGGTTCGAAGCGCCCGCTGTTTCTGACGCGTTCCCTCTCCTTCAGCGGCATGCGTAAACAGGCCGGATTCGAAAAAGCATTCCAGGAAACTGGCGTTCCTCTGAAAAGTGAGCACATTTTACAGAACAGCGGCTCCCTGAGCGAAATCCGCGAGGCGCTGCTCCGGCATTACGAGGCCAGCCCTTTTGACGCCGTTTTGGCCACGGATGATGAGATGGCGATTGCCGTATTAAAGTTTGCAAAGAAGCGCGGGCTTTCGATTCCGAATGATTTAGCGGTGATTGGTTATAATAATTCTCTGCTTTCGATCTGCTGTGAGCCGGAGCTTTCCAGTGTGGATAACCGGCTAGAGTATTTGTGCAGTACGTCGGTGGCGCTGCTGATGAGCCTGATGGATGGGAAGAAGGCGCCGGAGAAGACGGAGGTTTCGGCGGAGCTGATTTTGCGGGGTACGACGCCGGAGGGATTTTAAAAGCCGTTTGGGCGCGCCGCCGCTTTATTCCACAAGCGTCCCGGCACGAAAATACGCTTTTACCGGCCATTCATGAACGCCCCGCCTGGTGCCCAGCACGAAAATGCGCTTTTTCACTTTCGCCGCGCGAGCGCCCTGCCTGGTGCCCCGGCACGAAAATACACTTTCACTTTCGCCGCGCGAACGCCCCGCCTGGTGCCCCGGCACGAAAATGCGCTTTTTCACTTTCGCCGCGCGGGCGCCCCGTTGGCGGTTCCCGCCGCCCCTAAATTTGAGCTTTATAAATTTTTAAATCAAAGACCCCGCTGCAAGCAACTGAGTATCAAACTTGCAACGCTATAAAGCAGCGGGGTATTTGACCCTCGCGGCAGTCGCCAAATATCCGCATAAATGCGGCTGCTTGGCTCGTTGCTCGCGAGAATAAATATAGGAGATGATACCCATGAAACCATTTTTAGACAAAGACTTTCTTCTTGAAACCCCCACCGCCCAAAAACTCTACCATGAGTACGCGGAAACCATGCCGATCGTGGACTACCACTGCCACATCAATCCCCAGGAAATCGCCGAAGACAAAATCTTCTCAAACATCACAGAAGTATGGCTGGGCGGCGACCACTACAAATGGCGCCAGATGCGCTCCAACGGCGTAGACGAATACTACATCACCGGCGACGCCACCCCCCGCGAAAAATTCCAGAAATGGGCCGAAACCCTCGAAAAAGCCATCGGCAACCCCCTCTACCACTGGAGCCACTTAGAGCTTCGCCGCTACTTCGGCTACGAAGGCGTCTTAAACGGCCGCACCGCTGAAGAAGTCTGGAACCTTTGCAACGCCAAACTCCAGACCAAAGAAATGTCCGTCCGCGGCCTCATCAAAATGTCAAACGTGAAGCTCATCTGCACCACCGACGACCCGGTAGACGACCTGCACTGGCATCAGGTACTGAAGGCTGACGAATCCTTTGACGTGAAAGTCCTTCCCGCCTGGAGACCGGACAAAGCCATGAACCTGGAAAAAGATTTCTATCTGGATTATATCAAGCAGCTTTCCGATGTGAGCGGCATTGCCGTAAAAGATTTCGCATCCCTGAAAGAAGCCCTGTCCGTGCGTATGGATTACTTCGCGGAAAACGGCTGCAGCGTTTCCGACCATGGACTGAACTTTGTATACTACAGCCCCGCTTCCGACGAAGAAGTGAATGCAATCCTGTGCAAACGTCTGGCCGGCGAAAGCGTTTCCTACGAAGAGCAGTTAAAATTCAAGACCGCATTCATGCAGTTTGTCGCGAGAGAATATCACCGCCGGAACTGGGTAATGCAGCTCCACTTCGGCTGCAAGCGCGACAACAACGCCCTGATGTACGCCAAACTCGGCCCGGACACCGGCTACGACTGCATCGACAACTACGCACCCTCCGCTACGGCCGCTGATTTCCTGAACTCCCTGATCGCCACCGACCAGCTTCCGAAGACGATCCTGTACTCCCTGAATCCGAATGACAATGCCTACATCGGCACACTTCTGGGATGCTTCCAGGATTCCTCCGCAGTCGGCAAGCTTCAGCAGGGCAGCGCCTGGTGGTTCAACGACCACAAACACGGCATGACCGAGCAGATGATTTCCCTCGCCAACCTTGGCCTTCTCGGAAACTTCATCGGCATGCTGACCGACTCCAGAAGCTTCCTGTCCTACACGAGACACGAATACTTCCGCAGAATTATGTGCAATCTGATCGGCGGCTGGGTAGAAAATGGAGAATATCCGGACGATTACGAAGCTTTGGAAAACATTGTAAAAGGAATCTCTTATAACAATGTTGTAAGATATTTCCAGTTCCCGGTTGAAGAAGCTTAAGACTTGAAAAGGGCGCGGCCAAATCTGGCTGCGCCCACTTTTTGTCAGCGGATAAAATTCGTTCTCGCGCCCCGCTCCGTCTCCGGAAGACAGACGCCCTGTTGCTTCCCGGCCTCGAAACATTTCATCATCCAGGCCAGGTTCCGCGCAAGGTTCCGCATGGTCTGCATACCTTCCTCATCCAGCGCCGATTCGCCCGGCGCTCCTCCGTGCGCAAGGTTCCAATACGTCGAACCCGCAACCGGCATCTGCGAAATTCCAAAGTATTTGTTCATACAATCGAAAGACGCCGACGTGCCCCCTCTCCGTGCAACCGCAACCGAAGCCCCTGGCTTAAACTGAAAAGCCTTGCTTCCGCTGTAAAAAACCCTGTCCAGGAATGACAAAATGCGTCCGCTGGGATGCGCGTAGTAGACCGGGGTTCCGAATACGAAGCCGTCTGCTTCTTTTGCTTTTGCCAGGAAGTCGTTGACGCCGTCGTCGGTGAAGACGCAGCCGTTTTCGGTGCATTTGCCGCAGCCGATGCAGTCGCGGATGGGTTTGCCGCCGATTTGGACGATTTCGTAGGCAATGCCTTCTTTTTCGAGCTGTTTGCCAACTTCCAAGAGGGCGGTGTAGGTGTTGCCCGCGGGTTTGGCGCTTCCGTTTAACATTAATACTTTCATGGTGTTACCTCCTATAATAAATTTTTTTGTCTGAAAATCTCTTTCAAATCATCAATCGCCATCTCAACATCAAAGGTATGAAATCCGAGCCAGCATTCTTTCATCGTCTCCGAATCAGCAGCCTGATAAATTTCACGGCTGGATTCTTTTGTATAATAATGCCAGTAACGATAGGTATAGCCTGCCCAATACAGGACTTCCTGTGGATAAAGGATGCCTGCCTTCTTCAGGCCGCCCACCTCCTCATTAAGTTCCTCCAGGATGTATTCTTCACCGGCCCATTGCAGACGGTCGTAGATATCGTCGAGGGAAGCGGCCGTTTTGCTGTTCATAAAAGACTTTATAAAGAAAGGGGAATCATATCCGTTTTTCCGCGAAAGCTCAAACAGCCGCCCCTGAATATCGCAAAGCTGGCGTTTTTCAAGCGTTAAATTCATACGGTTCACCTTCTTCTAAAATTTCATCAAAAAACCGGCCTTCCCGGCGGTATTTCCGGCAGATTTCATCTGCCAGCGCAATGCCCTGGGAACGGTTCGCTTCGCTTTCCTGCTTGAACTTCTCCCGTTCCTCCTGGGAAAGTTCGTGTTCTTCAAGGATTTTTATGTTTTTGCACGCTTTTTCCGTCCGGGCCACATATTGTTTCCCAAGTTTCAGTGCGGAAAGACTGTGAATCAGAGCCTGATCCGTGATCTCCCCACGAAAAAATCGATCCAGTACGACAAACATCCGATCATTCGCGATATAGCCAATGACCATATCGCATCCTTTGCTCAAATCCGCAATACGCCTATAGATTTGGGTATCTTTCGCTGATTCCATCTTACCGCGATGATAGGCAACGAACATCGCCCAATCCAGTCCCACCTCTACATCAAGAAGTTTCAAATTTGATAGTTCTGCACTTAAAGTATAGATTTTGGCGCTGGGATAATTACAAATTAAAGTAAGCGGCTGCATGCGGTCTGTTCCCATGTAAAACCCTTTTCCGAAATCACAATGTGCACGGCTTATTGGTGCAATGGCACCGCAAATCCCGGATTTTGAACCATGGTAAAGCGTGACTGTTCCGCTTGTATGAGAAATCGGCTTTCCTCCGTTTTGAAAAAGCTCCATAAGAAACCTCCATGTCCTGTATCCAGGACATCACTCTATCGAAAAATACCCAGGACATGTCACATTCCTGATCTCCGGTTCCCGCTGCGCGAAAAAGGTACTACAGCAGCTCCCTGCACAGCGCCCCTTTCGCCTCCAAAAGATACCCCTTCAGCTCCTCAATCCGCTCATCCGTCATCCGCACCAGCGGCCCGGAAATACTGTACGCATACCGCGCATTTCCCACCTTCCCCGGAATCGCCGCCGCAATGCACCGCACGCCAATCTCATGCTCCTCATTGTCCAGTGCATACCCCGCCTCCCGGATTCGCTCACACTCCTCCAGGAAAACCGGCAGCTCCGTAATGGTATGCTCCGTCCACTTTTTGATCTCGCTGGCATTCCAGATCTTCCGGATATGCGCCTCGTCCATCTCCGCCGCGATGGCCTTCCCCACCCCGGAACAGTAGACCGGAACCCGGCTGCCAATCCGGGAAACCAGCCGGATTGTATTCATCTGGGACTCTACCTTATCAATATAAACCACCTCGGCCCCGTCCAACTGGACAAAATGCACGGTCTCCCCGGCCTGCTCCATGAGCCGCTGCATGATCGGATGGGCCAGCTCCAGCACATCATTGTTCTCCACCATTTTATTCGACAGCTCCATGATTTTATAGGTCAGGCGATACTTCCCCGTTTCTTCTTCCTGGACGGCGTAGCCCATGTAAATCAGGGAATTCAGCAGGCGGTGCACGGTGCTCTTATGCAGATTCAAAAGCTTGCTTAATTCGACCAGTCCGGTGGCGCCGCGTTCCGCCAGCATTTCCATGACCTGAAACAGCCTGTCGGCTACCTGGATTGGGTTCTTCTCTTCTTCCATACGTTCCTCCTGCCTTTCCTGAATCGTAACACTGTCCTCATTACTGTCACTCGTACCTCGTTCCAGTAATGCTTCGCAGGCTCATTTTAAGTTTTGCTTCGCAAAAGAGCCTGCTCACACCTGAATCATAACACTGTCCACATTGTAACACGAACAAAATTTGCTGGCAAGCCTTGACATTTCCCCCGCAGGGAGTATAATTCAAATTAGTAAGTATTGTATCATGAAACCAGGTTTCACATTGTGAAACTTATTAAAAAGAAAGGATGAGAAAAACATGAACATTTCCGAATCAATCAAAGCAATGGGCGTCGTTCCCGTCGTAGTCCTGGAGGACGCCAAAGATGCCGCTCCTCTGGCCAAAGCCCTGTGCGAAGGCGGCCTTCCCTGCGCCGAAGTAACCTTCCGCACCGCCGCCGCCGAAGAGTCCATCCGCATCATGACCGAAAACTACCCGGATATGCTGGTAGGCGCAGGCACCGTCCTGACCACCGACCAGGTAGACCGTGCCGTAAACGCAGGCGCGAAATTCATCGTATCTCCGGGCTTCGACCAGGAAATCGTTTCCTACTGCCTGGAGCGCGACATCCCGGTATTCCCCGGCTGCGTGACCGCTACCGAAGCCGCTATGGCTGTGAAGAGCGGGCTGAAAATCATTAAATTCTTCCCGGCAGAGACTTCCGGCGGCGTTGCAGCCATCAAAGCCCTGGCCGCTCCCTACACCGACCTGTCCTTTATGCCGACCGGCGGCGTAAACGCCAAGAATCTGAAAGATTACCTGAGCTTCAAGCGCATCATTGCCTGCGGCGGAAGCTGGATGGTAAAAGGTGACCTCATTAAAGCCGGCGAATTCGACAAAATTAAGGAGCTGACCGCAGAAGCCGTTAATCTGGTAAAAGAAATCAGAGGATAATCCATGGAGAAAACATTCGACCTTCTGGCGCTGGGCGAACTGCTCCTGCGCCTTTCCCCTCCGGATAACGAACGCCTTACCCGCGGGGATACCTTCACCAAGCAGGTCGGCGGCGCGGAATTTAACGTGGCCTCCGGCGCATCCCTGCTTGGCCTGCACACCGGGATTCTCTCCAAACTTCCGGCGAACGACGTGGGAACCTACATTAAAAACCGAATCCGTTTTAACGGTGTGTCCGACGACTACCTGGTATATGACGAATCGAAAAATGCCCGCCTGGGCGTCTATTACTACGAAAACGGCGCGCATCCCAGAAAACCGCGCATTGTGTACGACCGCATGAACACCTCCTTCCAGCAGATTTCTCCCGCGGATTTTGAGGAATCCATGTATGCCAGCACCCGCTGCTTCCACACCAGCGGGATTACCCTGGCGCTGGGGGACGGCCCGCGGGAAACTGCCGTTACCATGATCCGAAAGTTCAAGGAGCAGGGGGCGCTGATCTCCTTTGACGTGAACTTCCGCGGGAATCTCTGGACGGGAGAAGAAGCCAGAGTCTGCATCGAGCAGCTTCTGCCCTATGTGGATATCTTCTTCTGTTCCGAGGACACCGCCCGCCTGACCTTCCATAAAGAGGGTACCCAGGAGGAGATCATGAAGAGCTTTACGAAAGACTATCCGATTTCCATCGTGGCTTCCACGAAGCGGACGGTACATAGCCCGAAAGTCCACACATTCCAGTCTATGATTTACAGTGCGAAGAATGACTGCTATTTCACGGAAGAGCCTTATCGGAATATTGAGGTGGTTGACCGGATTGGCAGCGGGGACGCTTATATCTCCGGCGTGCTGTACGGGCTGCTCTCCGATCCGGACGACCTGCAGCGGGCGCTGGAATACGGGAATGCCGCCAGTGCGGTGAAAAATACGATTCCGGGCGATCTGCCCGCTTCCGATAAACGGGAGCTGGATTCGATCCGGAAGGCGCACACGGCCACCGGAATACAGCTTGAAATGGATCGCTGACCTTCACAGATCCCGTAGGAATTTCGATTCCTGCGGGATTTTTACAGTCGTTACTGCTCACTCGTACCTCGTTCCAGTAACGATTCACAGGCTCATTTTAAGTTTTGCTTCGCAAAAGAGCCCGCTCACACCTGAATCACGTTCTTACGTACCTGATCAGGTACTGTCTGAATAGTAACTTACAGTCTCCTGCATCACCCAAATCTCCTTGATACCAACGCCAAATTGCGGGCCTATGCCCCGGAACCAGCGTCTTCCCGGCCGCTCCAAATCTTTATGCGAATCCCCGTTGACAATTCATTTTATTTCCCATACAATAAATCCCAGTATGCCATACATTTTCACACAAAGGAGGATTCTTTTTGACAACTTCATCCACACCCACCCAGGGCAACAAAATGGGCTACATGCCTGTCCCTAAACTACTTTTCTCCATGGCGCTGCCCATGATTCTGTCCATGCTGGTCCAGGCCCTCTACAACATCGTCGACAGCGTTTTCGTCTCCCGTATCACCGAAAACGCCCTGACCGCCGTCTCCCTGGCCTTCCCCATGCAGAACCTGATGATCTCCGTAGCTTCCGGAACCGCCGTGGGCATCAACGCCCTCCTGTCCCGCAGCCTCGGCGCCGGCGACCGGAAAAACGTCACCCTCTCCGCCCTCAACGGCATTTTCCTGGAACTGATGAGCTTCGTCGTCTTTGCCCTGATCGGCCTTTTCGGCTCCCGCCTGTTCTTCCTGTCCCAGACAAGCGACCCGGAAATCGTCTCCTACGGCACCCAGTACATGACCATTGTCCTGGTATGTTCCTTCGGCATGTTCATGCAGTTCGCTTTCGAGCGTCTTCTGCAGTCCACAGGACGAACCTTTTTCACAATGATTACCCAGGGAACCGGCGCGATTATTAACATTATCCTGGACCCGATCCTGATCTTCGGGTTTTTCGGACTGCCGAAAATGGGCGTTGCAGGCGCGGCTGTTGCGACGGTCATCGGCCAGATTATCGCGGCATGCCTTGCCCTCTATTTCAACCTGACGAAAAATACGGATATCCGCCTGAATTTCCGCGGCTTCCGCCCAAACCTGGAAACCATCAAAAACATTTATAAGGTTGGTATCCCGTCCATCATCATGATGTCCATCGGCTCCGTCATGACTTTTGCAATGAATAAGATCCTGCTGATGTTCAGCAGTACAGCCGCCGCCGTCTTCGGCGTATATTTTAAGCTCCAGAGCTTTGTCTTCATGCCGGTTTTCGGCCTGAATAACGGAATGGTGCCGATCATCGCCTTTAACTACGGCGCACGGAACCGGAAGCGTATCATGGATACGGTCAAACTCAGCGTCATTTTCGCGGTATCCATTATGGTTCTGGGCTTTGCGGTTTTCCAGCTTATTCCGGATGTCCTTCTGAGCCTCTTCAATGCCTCTCCCGATATGCTTCAAATCGGTGTACCGGCGCTTCGGACGATCAGCTACAGTTTCCTCTTTGCAGGCTATTGCATCTGCGTCGGCTCTGTTTTCCAGGCTCTCGGCAACGGAATTTACAGCCTGATCGTCTCGGTGGCCAGACAGTTGGTGTTCCTGGTTCCGCTGGCATATCTTTTCGCGAAACTTTGGGGGCTGAACGCGGTTTGGTGGAGCTTTCCGCTGGCCGAACTGGTTTCCCTGGGAACCACGACTTTCTTCTTCATAAAAATTTACCGGGAACGGATCAAGCCCCTCGGATAATCCTTATGCCAAAAACGAACCAGTCAAATAAACTGGTTCGTTTTTTCATCATACGTATAATCCACCAATGCCAGCTTTTCCAGCAGCTCCTTCCGATCGATTCCAAGCCCGACACACATCTTCTCCAGGCTCGGATAATGGTCGCGAAGCTGGGTATTCACATAACTCAGCAGAATAAACGGGTCTTTGGGTATCATTTCTTCGGTATCCTCTCTGCCACAAGCTCCCCGTTAAACACATTCAGGAGAATCACATCCCCTTCCAGGATCTCCCCGGACAAAATCTCTTTCGCCGCCAGGGTCTCCACGTGTTTCTGGAGGTAGCGTTTTAACGGCCGTGCCCCGTATACCGGGTCATATCCGCCTTCTATAATAAAGTCTTTTGCGGCAGGTGTCAACTCCAGAGTAATCTCCTGATCCTTCAGCCGGCGGTTCAGATCCGCCATCATCAGATCCACAATGTTTCCAATATTCTCCTTCGTCAGCGGCTTAAACAGGATAATCTCATCCAGCCGGTTCAGGAACTCCGGACGGAAGCTGGCGCGCAGGTCGCGCATTACCAGTTCCTCGCTCTCCTGGCTGATTTCCCCATTCTCCTGAATACCGTCCAGCAGGTAGGACGAGCCGATATTCGATGTCATAATCAGAATCGTGTTCTTAAAGTCTACCGTGCGTCCCTGGGAATCCGTAATGCGCCCGTCGTCCAGCACTTGAAGCAGGACATTAAACACATCCGGATGGGCCTTCTCCACCTCGTCAAACAGCACGACGGAGTACGGTTTTCTCCGGACAGCCTCGGTAAGCTGGCCGCCCTCTTCGTAACCGACGTATCCCGGAGGCGCTCCGATCAGGCGGGATACGGAATGCTTCTCCATATATTCGCTCATATCGATCCGCACCATGTTCTGCTCGTCGTCGAACAGGCTGGCCGCCAGCGCTTTCGCAAGCTCGGTTTTCCCGACGCCGGTGGGGCCAAGGAACAGGAAGGAACCAATGGGCTTCGTCGGGTCTTTGATCCCGGCTTTGGAACGGATGATCGCGTCGGTGACTTTACTCACGCCGTCTTCCTGGCCGATGACCCGTTTATGAAGCTCTTCGTCCAGATGGAGGATTTTACTCCGCTCGCCCTGGGTCAGCTTCGCCACCGGGATTCCCGTCCATTTCGAGACGATCCGGGCAATCTCTTCGTCCGTCACACTCTCGTGCACCAGCGAAAGTTCTTTACTCTTCACATTCGCTTCTTCAATGCTTAACTGCTCCTGAAGCTTCGGCAGCTCGCCGTACTGCAATTCCGCGGCGCGGTTCAGGTCGTATTCCTGTTTCGCTTTCTCGATTTCTTTATTCATATTCTCGATCTGCTCGCGCAGTTTCGAGAGGTTTTCTACGGAATGCTTTTCGTTATCCCACTGGGCTTTCTTCGCGTTAAACTCGTCGTGCAGCTCTGCCAGCTCTTTCTGGAGATTCGCCAGACGCTCCTTGCTCTGGTTATCCGTCTCCTTTTTCAGGGCAGCTTCCTCGATCTCCATCTGCATCACCTTCCGGCGCAGTTCATCCAGCTCGGTCGGCATAGAGTCCAGCTCCGTTTTAATCAATGCGCAGGCCTCATCCACCAGGTCAATGGCCTTATCCGGCAGGAAACGGTCGGAAATGTACCGGTGAGACAGGGTCGCAGCCGCCACCAGCGCGCCGTCCGTAATCTTCACGCCATGGAACACTTCATAGCGCTCTTTCAGCCCACGTAGGATGGAAATCGTGTCCTCCACGGTGGGTTCATCCACCATGACAGGCTGGAAACGGCGTTCCAGTGCCGCGTCTTTTTCAATATACTGGCGGTACTCGTCAAGGGTCGTAGCGCCGATACAATGCAGCTCGCCTCTGGCAAGCATGGGCTTTAACATATTGCCCGCATCCATGGCGCCCTCGGTCTTCCCCGCGCCGACGATCAGATGCAGCTCATCGATAAACAGAATAATCTCGCCGTCGCTCTTCTTCACTTCTTCCAGCACGGCTTTCAGACGCTCTTCGAATTCGCCGCGGTATTTGGCGCCGGCTACCAGCGCGCCCATATCCAGGGCGAAAATCTTCTTATTCTTCAGGGCGTCCGGCACGTCCCCGCGGACAATCCGCTGGGCCAGGCCTTCGACGGCGGCGGTTTTCCCGACGCCGGGTTCACCGATGAGCACCGGGTTATTCTTCGTCTTTCTGGAAAGGATGCGGATCACGTTCCGGATTTCGCTGTCGCGGCCGATGACCGGATCCAGTTTCTGGTTTCTGGCTTTTTCCACCAGATCCTGGCCGTATTTATTCAGGGTGTCATAGGTGGCCTCCGGGTTATCGCTGGTGACCCGCTGGTTTCCGCGGACGGTGGAAAGGGCCTGAAGGAAACGTTCTCTGGTAATACCATATTCTTTAAACAATTCTTTCACGCTGCTGCTCGGATAGCGGAGAAGCGCCAGGAACAGATGCTCGACAGATACGTACTCGTCACCCATGGCTTTCGCCTCATCCTCGGCGCTGACCAGGACGCGGTTTAAGTTCTGGCCAATGTAGACCTGGCCGCCGGACACCTTCGGCCGCTTCTCCAGGGCTTTCTGAACGCTCATGGCGAAATGTTCTTTCTGAATCTCCATTTTCTCAATCAGCTTCAGGATCAGGCTGTCCTCCTGATTTAAGAGGCTGTAGAGCAGGTGCTCCTGCTCGATTTCCTGGTTCCCGTATTCGTAAGCGACTTTTTCCAGATCGTTTACGGCCTGAAGAGATTTCTGTGTGAATTTGTT
The DNA here is from genome assembly GCA_030536575.1 of Eubacteriales bacterium. Classification (GTDB taxonomy): domain Bacteria; phylum Bacillota; class Clostridia; order Lachnospirales; family Lachnospiraceae; genus Limivivens. Next base: position 97,312 of record JAUNPS010000011.1, read on the forward strand.
AATATTCATAATCAATTCCCTCCTTCTATCAGAACCGGCAGAGGTCTGCCGGGAACATCGTATGCGTTTGTTCTATATCTACTATAACATAGATTTTCAAAAATGCAAGCACTTTTTTAAAAAAAGTTTTCTCAGAAAAACAGCCCCGGATTCCTCCAGGGCCATTTTCTTTACTCAGCCGCTTCGTCGGCCGCCTTCTTCACCTCTTCGGCAGCCTCCTCATTCAGCCCGGTAATATTAATATTCCGATTTACCTTCGCATCATACGTTCCGGCCTTCATGATCTCGCCAAGATCGATCCCGACCGTCTCCTTCATGGACTCAAACAGCTTCGCCATCACCGCCGGGACATTTCCCGCCACATTGTCAACGCCGCTGCCGTCTCCTCCGATGATCGTAATCTTATCGATCTGCGTCAAAGGCTCCGCAATCTTGCCCGCAATATCCGGCAATACCTTAATCAGCATCTCCGCCATCGCCGCATTGTTATACTTCTGATAAGCCTCCGCCTTCTTCTCCATGGCCTGGGCCTCCGCCAGACCTTTCGCCCGGATCGCCTCTGCTTCCGCTTCGCCGACCCTGCGGATACCTTCCGCTTCCTGCTCTCTGGTGTAGCGGTCCGCCTCGGCCTTCGCTCTCTGGGCCTGGGCTTCCTGCTCCATCTCGAACTTCTTCGCTTCCGCGCTCTTCTCGATCTCGATCTTCTTCGCCTCAGCATCCTTCTGGCGCTCATACAGCTCGGCTTCCGCCTTCTGCTGGCGCTCGAAACGCTCCGCTTCGGCTTTCTTCCGGATCTGGGCATCCAGCGATTTTTCCATAACCTCGGCTTCCTTCTGTTTCAGCAGGATCACCTTTTCTTCCTTCGCAATGTCCGCCTCGGAAGCGGTTACTTCGATGGTCTTTCTCTGCTCTTCCTTCTGGATTTCGTAAGCCGCGTCCGCTTCTGCGCGCTTGGTGTCCGCGACTTTCTGCAGGTCGGATTTCTGGATATCCAGCTCGTTATTTTTGATGGCAATTTCGCGCTGGGCGTTAATCCGCGCGTCGTTGGCCTGTTTATCCGCTTCGGCTTTCGCCACGGCGATTTCTTTTTCCGCCTCAGCCTTTGCAATGGCGGCTTTTTTCTTGATCTGGGAAATGTTATCGATACCAAGGTCGTCGATAACGCCGTTTCCATCGGTGAAGTTCTGGACGTTAAAGCTTACAATGTCCAGGCCCATGGCCGCCAGATCCGGGTCGGCATTTTCTTTGACCAGGTTCGCGAATTTCTGGCGGTCGCCCACCATCTCTTCCAGGCGCATGCGTCCGACGATCTCACGCATATTGCCTTCCAGGACTTCCCGTGCAACCTGGGCAATGTACTGGGTGTTCTGGTTTAAGAAGTTCTCTGCCGCCAGAGAAAGCTTTTCCCGTTCGCTGCTGATCTTTACATTGACTGCCGCGTCCACCTGAATATTAATATAATCCGCGGTGGGAACGGCGCTGGACGTTTTCACGTCAATGGGGATCAGCTTCAGGCTCAGCTTATCCATTCTTTCCAGAAACGGGATCTTAATGCTCGATTTCCCGATGATGATTTTCTTTCGCAGGCCCGAAATAATAAAGGCGGTATCGGGCGGCGCCTTCACATAACCGGTGGCAATGATAGCAAGAACCAGAATGACTACTAGAATCCCAATAAAAATTCCCGTGTTTTCCATAATAAAATCCATATGTTTTTTCCTCTTCCTTTCTTAATTTTATCCGTTTTCGGTTCCGCAGTCCCCTTTTTGGCCGCCTCCTTTCCGTTTCCGGCCATCCGGCTGTCTCTGCGGCAATGCTCCGCTTCGCCGAACCTTTTCAGCAAAGCGCTTTTTTCTTCTATATTTATTCTCCATATAAAAGAAAAAAGACTTTTACCGCAGTCAAATACTGTAATAAAAGTCTCGCGCATTTCATTCGATACGGATTTTTCAATCGTCCTGACGATTTCGAATCACTCCTGGATAAGAGTGTCGGCTACTCCCTTTTATGTTGAAAATACTATACCATTTCCTCAAAATATTGTCAATAATTTAACATTATTTATTTTTTAAGATTTTCTTAGGAATACTTCAGAAATTATATGACAATTTTATCTTTTGTGTTCTATTGTAAAATACAGCCTTTTTCCGTCCCCATCCTTCTACAAAATCCGCATAGCAAAATGCACAATTTTTCGATTCCCCGTAAAATTTCATACACATCCCAGGTGGACAAATCCCCGTTTTATCCACATTCCAAATTTCTGTTTTTGGGGGAAAAATGGACTTATACACCAAGTTATCCACATTATCCACACTTTTTACCCACTTTTCCGTGGTTTACATAGGTTTGTTTTCCAAACGGATGTTTTGTGAAGTTATCCCAAATGGACTTTTTTCCGAAAAAAAGTCGAACATCCTGTCGTCTGCGAACTCCATTCTTTTTTCTGAAAATTTCAGGCATTTTCCTGCCCGGAGTTTCGAAAACTTTTCGAATTTCCAGCTCCATGTTAATCCTGGGTTTACCGTTCTGGTTTATGATACCCCTTGTAAAAATTCTGCCCTCATGGCATTTGAAAGAGGAGGACTCTCAATGAAAAATCAAGAAACACGTAAGAAAAGGAAATGGCCCATCGTCGTAGCCATCCTGGTTCTGCTCCTGCTCGCGGCGATCCTGTCCCTTTTCATTCTTGGGCGCAAGGCGACTACAGCCATCCAAAACAGCGTCACCACGGAAGCCGTTTTCACAGGCTCCATTTCCGTGACCACCGAAGGAAGCGGTTCCGTCGAAGCAGCTTCCACCAAAGCCCTTGCCCTGGAATATGACGGCAAATTGGAAACCATCTACGTAGAAAAAGGCGACCAGGTACAGCCTGGCGACGTCCTGGCCATCTACGATACCGATGCGCTGGACAGCGTCATTGAAGCAAAAGAAGCGGAGCTTGAGCAGTTAAACAGCACGATTGTTGCCACGGACGATTCCGGCTCCACCTCTATCACAGCCCCGGTGACCGGACGCGTGAAACGCATCTACGCCTCCACAGACGATGTGGTTTCCAATGTGGTGGATGCCAACGGCGGCCTTGCGGAAATTTCCGCCGACGGAAAGCTGAAAGTGGAATTCCCGCTTCCCGAAACCACGCTCTACGAAGGGGATTCCGTAACCGTTGATTTCGACTCCAAGTCTGCGGACGGCACCGTCGAAAAAATCGAAGACGGCATTGTCCGCGTAACGATCAAAGATGACACGGAATATATGGTGGATACCACCGCCGTCGTGCGCGGGAAATCCGGCGTGAAGCTTGGAGAAGGCATCCTGCTTTCCAATCATCCGTACCTCGTCACCGCTTCTTATGGAATCATCGACTCCGTGGAAGTCACGAAAACTTCCTTCGTCAATGCAGGGGACGTCCTGTTCACCCGCCGGGACGCAGCCTATAATCAGACCTACCTGGATCTGCTGACCGACCGGGAGGAACTCATCGAGGAGCTTCAGGAATTGAAAGAATATCAGAAAAATCCGGTCGTTACTGCCGACTGCGAAGGCTACATTGTCTCTCTTGACGTGCTGGAAGGCATGCCTTACGAGAAAGACCAGCAGTTCTGCACCATTGCGGACGCGCAGACCCTGAATCTGAAAGTGGAAATCGACGAGCTGGATATCGACGGCGTGGAAGTTGGCCAGCATGCTTCCGTGGTATTTGACGCTTTCGAAGACGAAACTTACGACGGCACTGTGGAAAAAATTTCCGGCGTAGGAACAAATTCCGGCGGAGTAACGACCTATACCGTAACCATTGCCCTGGAAGGCGACACCCATCTGAAAAACGCCATGAGCGCCACCGCCGCCATCACCCTGGCGAGTAAGGACAATGTCCTGCTGATTCCGGTGGACGCCATCGAAACCATTGAGGGCCAGAAATACGTTCAGGTTATGGACGGCGATCTGATCACCCAGACCCCGGTAACCCTTGGCCTAGTCAACACGGAATACGCCGAGGTCACGGAAGGCCTCACAAGCGGCCAGCAGGTTGTCGTCAACACCCGAACCAGCACCGACATTCTTTCCGCCATGATGGCGCAGCGGGATTCCATGATGGGCGGCAGCAGAAATTAGGAGACAGCCTTATGATTGAATTGGAAAATATTAAAAAAATCTACAGCTTAGGCGGTGAAGAGGTTCATGCGCTGGACGGCGTGACTTTAAATGTCTGCGAGCACGAATTCGTTGCCATCGTGGGGGCCTCCGGAAGCGGGAAATCCACGCTGATGAATATCATTGGCTGCCTGGACACGCCGGATGAGGGCAATTATTACATTGACGGGCAGGACGTGACGTCTTTAAGCGAACGGGATCTCGCCACGATGCGGAACCGGAAAATCGGCTTTATTTTCCAGCAGTTTAACCTCCTGCCGAAGCTGACCGCTTATGAAAATGTGGAGCTTCCGCTGATTTACCAGGGCGTTCCGGGAAAGGAGCGCCGGGAACGGGCAGAGGAGGCCCTGGAGCGTGTGGGCCTGTCGAAACGGATGCACCACCGTCCCAATCAGCTTTCCGGCGGACAGCAGCAGCGGGTAGCGGTTGCCCGCGCTCTCGCCACAAGGCCTTCCCTGATCCTGGCCGACGAGCCCACCGGAAACCTGGATTCCAAGTCCAGCCGGGATATTATGGGGCTGATTCACGAACTGCATGAGCAAGGGAACACGATCATCCTGATCACGCACGACGACAGCATTGCGGAAAAAGCCGAGCGGCAGGTGCGTATTATGGACGGGAAAATTATTTCGGACAGCAAAGACCAGTTAAGGGGGTATCCGGCATGAAATTAAAACAGTCCTTTAAAATGGCGGTTTCCGCGATTTCCTCTAATAAAATGCGTTCATTCCTGACCATGCTTGGAATCATCATCGGCGTTCTCTCCGTCACCCTTCTGATCTCCATCGTGCAGGGCGGGACGGGAAGTATTCTGGATTCTATGGAGGATTTGGGGGGCGATCAGATTATTGTCACGGTTACGGATCGCCATAAGAAGCTGACTTACAGTGAACTGAACGAACTTTCCGGCGCGGACGGCATTAACCAGGTTTCGCCCTATCTTTCCGGAAACGGCATTGCGAAAGCCGCCGGAAATTCCACGGATATCTCCATTACCGGCGTCACCCCGGTTTACCAGGACGTACAGGGTTTTGATCTGGAGCTTGGGCGGAATTTCACTGATCTGGACCTGGAAAACCGGCTGGATGTGTGCATCGTCGGCACCGGCGTGGCAATGGATTTGTTCGGAACCACCAACGTCTGCGGAAGCAGCATCCGCATTTCCGGCATTGACTACCAGATTATCGGCGTTCTGGAAGAGGACGACACGGCGATGATGGGAAGCGATAACAGCAGCGTTTACCTGCCTCTGACGAACGCCCAGCGCCTGTTAAAGCAGACCGCCATCACGACTTTTTATATCACGGCCGCGGATGAAAACAATCTTTCGGAGGCGCAGGATGCCATCGACCATTATCTTCTTCAGAAATTTGGCTCCGATGACAGCTACACGATCATCAATATGTCCAATATCATGGATATGATGAATACGGTTCTGGATACGCTTTCGATCATGCTGGCGGGCATTGCGGCGATTTCCCTTCTGGTAGGCGGAATCGGCATTATGAACATTATGCTGGTGTCTGTGACGGAGCGCACGAAGGAAATCGGAATCCGGAAGGCCATCGGGGCGCAGCGCAGCGATATTACCGTGCAATTTATGATTGAGTCCGTGCTTATTTCGCTGATTGGTGGTATAATCGGAATGGTAATCAGCCAGTTGGTTCTGTCGATTCTGAATGTGCTGTTTACGGATTATCATTTTGCGATTTCCCTTCCGGTGGGGGCGCTGGCGCTGGGATTTTCCATTGGCGTCGGCCTGATTTTTGGTATTTATCCGGCCAATAAGGCGGCGAAGTTAAAGCCGATCAATGCCCTGCGCTTCGAGTAAGCATTGCTCTGGTTTTCGGATGGGCTGTTCCCGGAAGGGGCTGGGAGGTTGCTATGTTTCAGATTATGGTTGTGGAAGATGATAAAAGCGCTGCCCGTCTCCTGCGGGCAGTCTTATCCCATGCCGGGTATGAGGTGGCGGCGGCGGAAAACGGCCTGGAGGCCCTGGCGCTGCTGGACAGCCGTCATGTGGATCTCATTGTGATGGATCTGATGATGCCTGGGATGGACGGCTATACCCTGACGGAGAATCTGCGCAGTTCCGGAAATACGGTTCCGATTCTGATGCTGACGGCGAAGCAGCTTCCCGCCGACAAATACCGCGGCTTTCTGGCCGGAACGGACGATTATATGACGAAACCGTTCGACGAGGAGGAATTTCTGCTGCGGATTAAGGCGCTGCTTCGCCGGGCCGGGATTTCCAGCGAACATCGTCTGCGCATTGGCAATGTTACGCTGGATTACGACGCCCTGAGCGTGAGCCGTGGGGACGAAGTGCAGACTCTCCCGCCCAAGGAATTTTATCTGCTTTACAAACTGTTATCCTACCCCGGAAAGATTTTTACCCGCATCCAGCTCATGGACGAAATCTGGGGAATGGAATCGGAATCCGTGGATACCACGGTCAATGTACACATCAACCGGCTCCGGAAGCGTTTTGACCACTACCCGGAGTTTGAAATCGTCGCCATCCGCGGCATTGGTTATAAGGCGGTCGTCCTATGAAAAAAACTTCGCATTCTTCTGAAATTCCCGATAAATTCTGCCACCGGGCCGGTTTGACCCTGTGGATGGTGATTCTGATTTTTTTCATGATGCTGCTGGATATCTGCATCAGCTTTGGGCTGCTTTTGCTGTTGGGCAGGCTGGGGCTGCTCTCGGACAGGGGATCGCGCCATCCGCTGGTTATGCTGGCGCTGATCAGCATTATTCTGGGCATTGGCCTTTCTTTCATATTCAGTTGGAAAATTTTAGAGCCTATGCGGAAGGTGATTTCATTTACGGAGGAGCTGGCACGCGGAAATTTTGACATCCGCATTGACACCGGAGATATGCCTAAATTCCGGGAAATGTATGTGCTGACGGAAAGTTTTAATCATTTGGCTGAGGAGCTTGGAAGCCTGGAGATGCTGCGCTCGGATTTTGTCAATGATTTTTCTCATGAGTTTAAGACGCCGATTGCTTCCATCCGCGGGTTTGCCAAAATGCTCCAGCGGGACGATCTGACGGCTGAGGAGCGGGAAGAGTATCTGGAGATCATTGTGCGGGAGTCGGGGCGGCTGACGGATCTGGCGACGAATGTGCTGAATCTTTCGAAGATTGAGAATCAGACGATTCTGACCGGGCAGACGGTTTATAATTGTTCGGAGCAGATCCGGAGGATGATTGTGCTGCTGGAGCCGAAATGGGCGCGGAAACGGCAGCGGATTTTTCTGGAATGCGACGAGGTGGAGATTTATGCGAACATGGAGCTGATGGAGCAGGTTTGGATTAATCTTCTGGATAATGCGATTAAGTTTTCGCCGGAGGATGGGGTGATTGAGTTGTTTCTGCGAAAGCGCCCTGGGGGTGTACTTTTGTCGGTGAAGGATTGTGGGCCGGGGATTGCGCCGGAGGCGGCGGAGCATATTTTTGATAAGTTTTATCAGGGGGAGGAGGCGAGGTCGGAAGCGGGGAATGGATTGGGGCTGGCGATTGCGCAGAGGATTGTGGGGCTGCATGGCGGGGAGATTTGGGTGGAAAAAACCGGGGAGAAAGGGACGACATTTGGGGTGAGGGTGCCGATGGAGGAGGGAATCTAAGCGGCGTTCGCTTTGCATACAGCTTCAGATTTTTCGTATACAAAAAGCCCAGCGTAATCACACTGAGCTTTTCTAAATGGAGACGACAGGACTCGAACCTGCGACCCTTTACACGTCAAGCAAATGCTCTCCCAGCTGAGCTACATCTCCAATGCATACAGCATACCAGATTTTTGTGAAAAGGTCAACTGGAAAGATTTATTTTTTTCATAAAAATTGTCGCCTGACTTTTTCGTCCGATCGTCCGGTGGGGTGCCGCGCCCATTTATTTTTCCCTTGCAATCACTGTTCTGATATGTTATAGTAAGAATAGAGAAAGGGAAAGCCAGAGACACACGGCCTACCCTCCAATCTAACGTGCTATAAAGTAACAGCCGTTCACTATTGGCAGTAGTGGGCGGCTATTTTCTATCCTTAAGAATCTGATAAATCAGACTGATAAGGGATACCAAAAATGTACAAAACAGGAAAAATTCCTCGTATGTAATCACTGGCATCTCCCTCCTTTCTTTCGTCCGGAGGGTCAGCCCCTCCGATGTGTGGAGGGCAGGCCGCCTTTTCTGTGCTTTGGCTTTCCATAATTTCAGTATAGCATAGTTTCTCTTGTCATACAATTCCATTTTTCCATTTATTTTCTGCTTGCAATCCTTGTTCTGATATGTTATAGTAAAGATGAAAAGGGAAAGCCAAAAACACACGGCCTACCCTCCGAATAATTTAAAGCTATTTTTTCAACAGCCGTTCACTATTGCAGGTAGTGGGCGGCTATTTTCTATCCTTAAAAATCTGATAAATCAGACTGATAAGGGATACCAAAAATGTACAAAACAAGAAAAATTCCTCGTATGTAATCATTGGCATCTCCCTCCTTTCTTTCGTCCGGAGGGTCAGCCCCTCCGATGTGTGGAGGGCAGGCCGCCTTTTATGTGCTTTGGCTTTCCGTGATTTCAGTATAGCATAGTTTTTCTTGTCATGCAATTCCATTTCCCCTATTTTTTCAATTTCAGCAACACATTAGAATCCTGAAAACCTTCGACGAAACGCTTGCTTTTTCCGCAAAAATATGGTACACTACACCTCGTTGCAAAGCCCTAAAACCAAGGTCTTATCGGGCTTGCCGCCGATTCCCGGCGTTAAATGAATCGAGTGTTCGAGACCTTCCACTCGTAAAACAAAACTAAAGGAGACAACTGAATATGAGAAACAAACACGTACTCTACACCGTCCAAGCGGCCGCGATCGCCGCCATCTACGTCGTCCTGACCGTCGTCTTCGCCCCCTTCGGCTTCGGCGAAGTCCAGGTCCGCATTTCCGAGGCCCTGACCGTGCTTCCCTACTTTACACCGGCCGCCATACCGGGACTTTTTGTGGGATGCCTGATCGGGAACCTGTTTGGCGGCGCGATCCCTCTGGACATTGTATGCGGAAGTCTGGCGACGCTGGCCGCCGCCGGCTGCTCTTACCTGCTGCGCAAGAAGAAGTATCTGGTGCCGCTGCCCCCGGTGATTTTCAACGCACTGGTGGTTCCCTTTGTCCTGTACTATGGATACGGGGTGAATCTGCCGATTCCGGTCATGATGCTGACGGTTGGCGTGGGCGAAGTCCTTTCCTGTTATGTCATTGGACTCGTCCTGCTGATGGCGCTGGATCGCTACAAAGGTGTTATTTTTAAAAACGCTGTCGCTTAAAAGATCTGCTTGTTTCGCCATCTTTTGGCGGTGACGCGAATGGCCTGGAGCCGGTCAGCTTCTATGCTGCACCGCACTTCGGGCTATTTTTATATCCTTCCCCTCCCGCGGAATGATTAAAACAATGATAGGAGAATACGCATTATGAAAAAAATATTGGTTATTGGAAGTCTGAATTTAGATATGGTGGCTGTTGTGGATCATGCACCTGCGGTAGGGGAAACCGTTCTGTGTTCGAACATGCAGTTGATTCCCGGCGGAAAGGGAGCCAATCAGGCTTATGCGGCCGCGGCTCTCGGCGGGGATACAACGATTCTGGGGGCTGTGGGCGCGGATTCTTATGCGGAGCTTTTAAAGGAAAGCCTGTGTCGTTCCGGCGCGGACATTTCCCGGCTGATTACGCGGCCGGACAGCAGTACCGGAATTGCGGTCATTACGGTAAACCGAGATGGGGATAACAGCATTCTTGTCATTTCCGGCGCAAATGCTTCGCTTATGCCGGAAGATATCGAAAGAAACCGGCCGCTTCTGGAAGCATGTGATCTGGTGATCCTTCAGATGGAAATTCCGTTGGAAACGGTTCTCTACAGTGCGAAGCTGGCGAAGGAGCTTGGCAAGCTGGTTTTGCTGGACCCCGCCCCGGTTCCGAAGCATTTTCCGGAAGAGCTGTATCATTATGTGGATCTTTTGAAGCCGAATGAGACGGAGCTTTCGATGCTCACGGGGATGGAGCAGATTGATGCACGCCTGGAGGAAGCTGCTGCCTGGGTTCATGGAAAAGGGTGCCAAAATTTGATTGTTACCCTGGGGGAAAAGGGGCTGTATCTGGATTCTGTGCAGGAGGGTGCCTGCCGCATTCCCGCGCGGAAGGTTGCGGCGGTGGATACGACGGCCGCTGGGGATACGTTTACCGCCGCTCTGGCGGTTAAGCTCATGGAAGGCGCGGGCCTGAAAGAGGCCGCAGAGTTCGCCAATTTGGCATCCTCAATTGTGGTGACGCGCAAAGGTGCGCAGTCTTCGATTCCAAGTCGAGAAGAAGTAGAACTGCTCCGCGCGTGACGTGGAAAACAGGCGAAGCGCGCATGGCACGGCGCATAAAATTCCGGCGCCGAAGCGCGCACAGCCCGACGCGCATAAGCCCCCCGCAACAGATCCCACAGATCACAGGCGCACAAAAATCCCGGAGCCAGCTTTTCCGCCGGACTCCGGGTCGCTCTATTCGAATCTATAAAAAGAGGGGCCATTATCCCTCGATGGCAATGTAGTTTTTCTCTTCAACTTCCGGCTTCTTCTCTTCCGCCTTCGGAATGCGCAGTTTCAAAACTCCGCTCTCATACTTCGCATGAATCTCTTCCTGCTTTACATCCTCCCCTACATAGAAGGATCGGGTCATGCTGCCTGCGTAGCGTTCGCGGCGGACATACTGGCCAGTTTCTTTATCCTGTTCGTCTTTCGTAAATCCTTTCGCCGCACGAACCACCAGACATCCATCTTTCAATTCCACGGAAAGTTCTTCCTTTCGGAATCCCGGAAGTTCAATATCCACTTCGTAATGATCCGCGTGCTCCTGCACATCCATCTTCATCCTGTTCGCCATATGGAATCCGTACAATTCTTTCTTCGCCTGATCATCCAGTGCCCGCAAATCAAAATAGTCATCAAAGAAATCGTCCATTAAATTTTCTCCAAAAATGCTGGGTCTCATCATAAGTCATCGCTCCTTTCTATGAAACCTCCAAACAACGGTTCCCCGGAACTTGGGATTGATTTCTTTTCCTTTGTTCTATTTGTGTTGTAACACATACAGGAGCGTTCGTCAAGTCCGAACACTCCTGTTTTTTGTGAATTTTTTGTGTTTTTCTGAAAAATTTATTCGGAAATCGGGTCCCAATAGGTCAGGAATACATTGCCCGCCTCTTCAAACAGCGCGGTACTGTCATCCGATCCGTAATAAAACGTCTCTTCTCCTCCGGGCTGAAGCAGGATCGTATTGTATTCATCATATCCTGCAATAATAATCACGCCATAAGGGAATTCATCCGTTACCGGCGTCTTCGCCACCACTGGCGTTCCCTCGCTGACGTAATACAGAACCGAATCCAGCGTGCAGCCGCTCAAATCCAGCGCATTGTCCCCAAAGGCACTCTCCCATGCCGTCACATCCAGGGAACCCTGCATGACAAGGCTGGGGAATTCGTCGATATTCAGGCGCGTTTTCGTGGCTTTGTTTCCGCGCTCCCAAATGTTCTGCCAATTGCTGTTTACGACAACGCCAAGTTGGTCGTTGGCACGGTTGACCGCCTGGCTGATCGCGGTGTAGGTGCTGTCCAGCTTTCCTTTGGCATACACATAATAGAGATTCTGGTCGGTCTCTTTTGGCTCCAGAGTAACGATTTTCGAACCTTCGTAAATCACCTGACGGCTACGGACGATCTGGGATGCCTTTCCGGCTTTCAGGGTTTTGCCTACCCGCAGGATCATTTCGGTTTGTTTCCGGCTTGTTACCTGAGTGGTCAGGCCATAGGCGCTTTCTTCGTCGGCCGTACTGCTTACAATGTGATCCTGGGAAGCTTCCTCGAAATCAGTCCCCTGCTTCGTCGCACGATCCAGCGTCAGAAGGTTCTCCTCAATGGTGATTCCTGTCACGTAATAGCCGGATGCTTCGTAGGTTTTTACCGTTTCGCCTTCACCGTTCACAATATAGATCACTTTCATCGGGAAGACTTCGCTCCCTTCGTGTTCCGTGTCAATGTCCGAAACATTCGCAATCCCGTAAATGAGGTCTTCACCCATAAATCCCAATGGACGGATGCGTTCCGTATCGGCGCAAGAAATTTCTCTGGTTTCCAGGGTATTGAAGTCAATCACCGTAATCTTCGTGGAATTGAAGGGCTGGTTCTGCTGAAGCCATGCAAAATAGCGGCCGGATTCGGAGGTTACGAAGCAGTCCGCGCGGACGTTTTCCGCAACAGTGGACACCTGGCGGGTATCCAGTTGGATTCCGTAGATGGTGCTTTCCACGCAGATGTAGAAGCGGTTCCGGTCTGCGGAAACGTAGGCCAGCGCATCCGCGTCTTTGCGCAGCAGCTCGTAACATTGCGTCGTATCCACAAACAGGCACTCTTCCACGCTGGAAACCGCAGAGTCGAAGTAATAAACCGCCACGCCGGATTCTCCCTCGTGAGCGCCCCGGTTCATGTAGCCGCAGATCAGGAAATACATGTTCCCGCTTTCGTCGATGCTGATAATCTGTATGTCGTTCTGGTTATAGGTGTCGCGCAGGTCTGAGCCGTATGCCTGGGGGAAGCTGAAGACTTCCGTGATGCGGTTCGTATCGGTGTCAAACAGCCAAAGGGTCCCCTGCAATGCGAAGCCGAAATAACGGCTGTTCAGGTCATTTTTATACTCAATGTCTTTTCCGTTAATTCCCAGATTAATGCCTTTGCTGGTCAGAATTTCCGCTTCCGGATCGAAAACCTGACTGGTGTCCCGCTCGAAATCCAGGAGCATGATGCGCTCTTCCGTGTAGCGCAGGCGGTAGTATTCGGATACCTGGTAATATTCGGTCGTGCCGCTGCCGCTCTGGGCGGTGATCATGTAATCCAGAAGGATTGTGGCGGTGTTTTCGTTGATTTCTTTAATGCTTGGGGTGGGCTTATAGTACACCTGGGGGCTTAAGTCCGCCCAGGAAAGCTGATCCATGCTGCAATGGATATCCATGTGCGCCATCGTAGAGTTATTTCCGGTTTCATCCGGCTCGATGTAGGCCGCAATGGTGTCCAGGTCGGTTCCGGTGAGGCAGCGCTCGTAAAAGCCCATGGCAAAATCCAGGTACTCGTTCGTGTGGAGGTTGTCCTCGTAAATGATGCGAGTGTAGAAATACACGGGGGTATCGTCTGCTTTTACCTGAATTTTCAGGACATATTCGGTATTGATCAGCATTTTCTGCTGCATTTCCAGGGTGGCGTCAATGTAGCTGTCCCCCTCGGAAACTTTCGTAACTTTCGTATTTTCCAGCGACTGGGAGCCGTCAGAGGAGAGGACTTCAAAGCTGATATCGGTAATTTCGTTCTGGAACGGCTGTATCTGGATCTCCAGAGTCTGGGTGGTGGCCAGCGGAGTCAGGGTATCGCGCATGGCGGTAACGGTCATTTCTTTTGTGTAACCGTGCAGGCAGTTTAGCTGGGTGCCGTCGCTCACCATATAGACAAGCGGAAGGCTGGCAAGTTCCATTGTTTCGGATGTGCTTCCGGTCTCCTGGTTCAGAAAATGAACGCTGGTCAGAAAGGCGGCAATAAAGACGGCCACAAGCGTTATGATTTTGATAATTCTTTTTTTCATATCGTTCAGGCCTCCTCTTTCTTCAGCAGGTGTCCCAGCAGCGGATCGACGCCCAGAAGCTTGGTGCATGTTTCATAGCCGGTGTCCTGCTTCTCTTTTCCGGTTTTGACAGCACGGATCAGGATGTTTTTCGGGGTGTGTTCCATGTCAATGAATTCGAGAATCTGGACTTGGTAGCCCCATTCTTCGAGTTTCGCGGCGCGCAGGCCGTCGGTGACAAGGGCGGCTATGCGTTCTTTCAGCAGGCCGTATTTTAGAACGGGTTCCAGCTCTTCGCAATGGATTTGTCCGTTTAGTTCGTGCTGACAGCAGGGAACGGACAGGATGACTTTGGCGTTCCATTTTACGGCTTTTTCCAGGGCGTAGTCGGTAGCGGTGTCGCAGGCGTGCAGGGTCACGACCATGTCGACCTGGCTGCTTCCGGTGTAGGAGGCAATGTCCCCAGTCAGGAAGGTGAGTTTTTCATAGCCGTATTCTTTGGCCAGCCGGCTGCAGTTTTCGATGACTTCCTGTTTCAGATCCAGGCCGATGATGCGGACGTCCAGGCCTTTTAATTCCCGCAGGTAATAGTACATTGCAAAGGTCAGGTAGGATTTTCCGCAGCCGAAATCCAGAATGGTGACTTCCCGGTCGGCAGGAAGTTTGGGAAGGATGTCTTCGATGAATTCCAGGAAGCGGTTGATCTGGCGAAATTTGTCGTAGCGGGCGTGGATAATTTTGCCTTCCGGGGTCATGACGCCCAGATCCTGCAGGAAGGGAACCGGGGTTCCTTCTTCCAGGATGTAGTGTTTTTTCCGGTTATGGGAGAGGTCGGCGGCAGGGATGTTTGGCTGCTGCTTTCTCTTTTGTTTTATGGTGACGGTGCCTTTTTTGCTGACGAGGGCCTGGGCCGTGTGGGTGGTGGTTTCCAGTTGGAGTTGTTTGAAGTCCTGGGCCAGGCTGGTGCAGATTTTTGCAATGGCTTGGTCTTTGGTGAGGTTTTCGTGGAATTCCTGTTTGCCGATCTGGGTGGCGGCTTGGAAGAGTAGGGCGCCTTTGTGGCGGATGGGGCGCAGGCGGAGGCGGGTGGGGCCGTCCGCGCGGCGGGGGGCACAGAGGGTTAAAAGGAGCAGGAATTCGTTTAGGTTTTCTATTAATAAGGTTTGTAATTTTTCGATTTGTAAATTTTCCATGGAAATGTTCTCCTTGCGTGTGTGTGCGTCATGGGGAAGTTCGCGCGATGAATCTGCGAAAAAATAGAGCCATGGGAGCACCATGACTCTATTGTAAAGGTTCTGTAATAAAATCTCAACAAAAATTTTCTTAATTTCCATCCCTGTTTCCCAGGCGACTTCGATGCGTGCGGCGGGGGAGCGGCAGCGTGGCCGTGAAAGTAGCCGTTCCACGCTCCCCGGACGGCTTCAGCGCGGGCGTCTGTTTATTGGCGGCAGGCGAAAAGCTCACCTGCGCCGTCAGTACCACTTGCGGCAGTTCCGGTGGCGGCACCTCCGCCTGTGCATCTCCTGAAACAGAATAACCTGGATCATATCGCCCAGCCAATTGGCTCCCGGCGGATAACGGCGGCGCGTCTCCTGGTTCATGGCCATAGCCTCGTCGGTATCGTCCCCTTCCGGGAGTTCGAAGCGGTCTTTCATGCGATCATAGATACTGCGGACAATGCGTTCCAATTGAACCTGATCGGGCTGTTCGTCGAACATCATGCTGCCTTCGTATTCCATTTTGTCGCATTCCTCTTCGACATACTGGAGGATTTCTCTGGCAACGTCCGGATACATTTCTTTGAGGCGTTCCATGTCGCGGTCGTTTTCGCGCTCATTGGCGAAGTCCATGGGGAATTCAAAGGCACGGTAGTAAGGCATGGGCTGAGGCGGCATAGGCCAGGCTGGGCCGTAGGGAGGCATCATGCCAGGTGTCTGGCCGGGCCAGAAGTAGCCGGGCATGCCGGGCTGGGGCGGCGGCATACCGGGGCCGGGACGGCCGGGCTGTGATGGCGGCATACCAGGGCCAGGGTAGCCAGGCCGCGACGGCGGCATCATACCGGAACCAGGGCGGCCAGGTTGTGATGGCGGCATACCAGGGCC
>JAUNPS010000052.1 GCA_030536575.1 Eubacteriales bacterium
AGCCACGCGAAACATGCCCGCAACACACAGCGACGCGAAACTCCGCACTCTTCAGCCACGCGAAACATGCCCGTCGGCACACGGTTCCGCCAAATCATGCCGACACAGCCACGCCGCCCCGCATAACCAAAAAGGCGGGCCTCCGGCCCGCCAAAACCTCAAAAACCCGACCTCCGTATATTCGTCTCAAAAAACCGATTATACCCCAGCCACTCCCCGCTTCCTCCCGAAGCATTCAGCGTCTCCCGAAACGTCTCCATCTTCGCATCCGCATTGTCCGCGAAGTTCAGCGCCAAAGCCTCCGGCAGCGCCGGTTTTTTCGGCGAGCCGTACTCCAGCTCTCCGTGGTGTGCCAGGATACAGTGCTTCAGCTCGCTCGCCAGCTTTTTCGGGAAGTCCGGAATCCGGCGGATTCCGACGCCGACGAGTTCCACGCCGATGACGATATGGCCTAAGAGCTGGCCGTCGTCGGTGTAGTCGTTTTCCGGGAATTCGGATAATTCTTTGATTTTTCCGATATCGTGGAACATAGCTGCGCACAGCAGCAGATCCCGATTCAGGAAGGGATACTGTCCGGCGAAAAAGTCACAGAGTTTAACAACGCTCAGAGTGTGTTCCAGAAGGCCTCCGACAAAGCCGTGGTGGACGCTTTTCGCGGCGGAATGGTTTTTGAATGCTCTGATGAAATTCGCATTTTCCACGAAAAAGCTGTCGACCAGCCTGCGCAGGTGGGGATTCTGGATGCTGGATTCGTAGGTCATCAATTCGGTGTACATTTCGTCCAGGTCGCGGCTGCTGACGGGCAGGTAGTCCCGCGGGTCGAATTCGCCGTCTCTGGCTACGCGCACGCGCTTGATATTCAACTGCAGCGTGCCCTGGAAGCTGGTCACGTCTCCGACGACATCGACGTAGTCCAGGACGTCGAATTCGTTAATTCCGGCGGAGCCGGGGTCCCAGATCTTGGCGTCGATGGTGCCTGTTTTGTCCTGTAAGATCACGTTTTCATAGGTTTTTCCGTTTTTTGTCACAGCGGACTGTTTAAATTTACAAAGGTAAATATCGCCGACGCGGTCGCCTTCCCGCAGCGTTTCAATATATTTCATTTTGCTGTTTCCTTTCTATCGGCTGTCCAGAGTGATTTCCATGCTCAGGCTGACGTACTGCTCCATGCTTTTCCGTTCCAGGGTCAGATGGATCTGGTCGCCCGGTTCATGGGTTTTCAGAAGCCGGACATAATCTTCCACATTTTCAATTTTTTCGCCGTCCATTTCCGTGATGGTATCGGCCTTCTGCACCCCGGCATGCATGGCCGGAGATCCTTCGGCGACTTCCCGCACGAACATGCCGGTTGGCATATCCAGTTCTTCGCTGATGGTCTCGCCAATGTCTCTTCCGAGCAGTCCTAAGTAGGCCTGGGGCGTATCGTTTGACAGGTCGGAAATGCTTTCCCGCAGGTCGGAAATCTCCAGCCCGCAGAGCATGATCTGTCCGTTTTCGCTGAAACGCTGGGCGATAATCCCAATCATATCCCCGTCCAGGTTCAGTAAAATCCCGCTGCCCTCGTCACTTCCGATCATATCCGTGGTCAGCAAGTCGTACTGTCCGTCGGTCACGGCCAGGGGAACGACGGAGGTAATCATGCCAAATGCAAGGGATTCGCTGTAGCCAAGAGGGCTTCCTGCGGCAATGACCGGCATGCCGACTTCGATGGTTTCCGTATCCCCAAGGACGGCGACTGCGGCGTTTTCCACGGTTTCTTCGGGAAGGCCGGTCAGGCTGACTTTTATGACGGCGGTTCCCAGGATTTCATCTTTCTTTTGCAGCCTTGCTTTCGCGGTCTGGCCGTCGGAGAAGGTGACGGTAATTTTGCTGGCGTCTTCGATGGGTTCCCACTCTGTGACGATAAAGAAGTTTGTGCTATTTTTGGCCACGATCAGGCCGCTGCTTTGGATGCTCCGTTCGTCTGCTTCGCGGAAAAGGTCGAGGTCACTGATTTCTCCGGTGACGGTGACAATGGAGCGTTCGGCTTCTTCGGCGACGTTCGCCATTTCGGCATAAAGCTGGCGGTAGTCGGAGACATCGATGTATTCGTGGGTGTCGCTGGTATGTAATTCGGAGGATTCGGTTTCGGCCGCGGCGGCCGCTTCGCTTACGGATACCGGCTCGGTTTCCGATTCTTCCACAACGATAATGTGCGCCGCTTCTTCCGGGCTTCCGAACATTTTTTCCGCCCAGGGCTTTACGACGGCGAAGGTCACGCCCGCCGCGCCGCCAAACAGGACGGCGAGTCCCAGGACGCCTATAGTCTGCTGAAACCATTTTTTCCGGTAAAAGGGTTTCTTGCGTATCTGTTCACTGATAAAGTTATATTCCTGCTTATTCTGGTGCTGCATAGAAAAAAGCTCTCCTTCGAATTCTGTCTGTCAGGAACAACTAGCTTCCGTTATTGTAGCAGGAACTTATGAACAATTTATGAATGGAGGCGTGTATTTTTCAAATATCTGTTTTCATTTTCCAGGAAATAGGTTAAAATGAGAACACAACAATGTATGAAGCAAGGTGGTATCTTATGAATCCAAAAGTTTTCAAAACCTTAGAATATACAAAAATCATCAGCCAGCTCACCGGATTCGCCGGTTCCGTCCTGGCCAAGGAGCGCTGCGAAAATCTCCTGCCCTCCTGTGATCTCTTCGAGATCCAGGCCGCCCAGCGGGAAACCAGCGACGCCGTCACCCGCCTCTGTCAGAAAGGGAGCGTCTCCTTCCAGGGGATTACCGATATCCGCGGCTCCTTAAAACGCCTGGAGGTGGGCAGCATCATAAGCCCGGAGGAACTGATCCGCTGCTGCCGGGTGCTGGAAATCTGCGCCCGCGTGAAAAATTACGGCCGGCGCGACCCTTCCGATGAAACGAGGGATTCCTTGGACGGCCGTTTCGAAGCCCTCCAGCCCCTGGCGAACGTGGCCGCGGAGATCCGCCGCTGTCTCCCCTCCGAGGAAGAGATCAGCGACAACGCCAGCCCCGGACTCCTGAAAGTCCGCCGCGCCATGAAAACCATTAACGACAAAATCCACGCCCAGCTCCTCTCCATGGTAAACGGCTCCACCCGCACCTACCTGCAGGACGCCGTTGTCACCATGCGGAACGGCCGCTACTGCATCCCCGTAAAAGCGGAGCACAAATCCCAGGTTCCGGGCATGATCCACGACCAGTCCTCCACCGGTTCCACCCTTTTCGTGGAGCCCATGGCCGTCATTAAACTGAACAATGACCTGCGGGAACTGGAACTCAAAGAAGAAAAAGAAATCGAAGCGATCCTCGCCAATTTAAGCGCCCTTCTGGCGGAAAATCTGGAGGCCCTCCACGAAGACATTGCCCTTCTCACCGACCTGGACTTCATTTTCGCCCGCGCCCAGCTCTCCCGTTCCTATAACGGCAGCGAACCCATTTTCAATGAAAAAGGCTGGATCAACATTAAAAAAGGCCGTCATCCCCTGCTGGACAAAAAGGCCGCGGTTCCCATCGACATTCATCTGGGAAAAGACTTCCGGCTTCTGATCATCACCGGACCAAACACCGGCGGAAAGACCGTTTCCCTGAAAACCGTGGGCCTCTTCACCCTCATGGGCCAGGCCGGGCTTCACATCCCCGCCTTCGACCGCTCCGAACTCTCTGTCTTCCACGACGTGTTTGCCGACATCGGGGATGAACAGAGCATCGAGCAGTCCCTGAGTACGTTTTCGTCCCATATGAAAAACATTGTCTCCATCCTGGAAAAAGCGGACGAAAAAAGCCTGGTTCTCTTCGACGAACTCTGCGCCGGTACGGATCCCACCGAAGGCGCGGCACTGGCGATTTCCGTACTCTCCAGCCTGCATAACCGGGGGATCTGCACCATGGCCACCACCCATTACAGCGAACTGAAAGTTTATGCCCTGACGACGCCTGGCGTGGAAAACGGCTGCTGTGAATTCAATGTGGAGACATTGCGCCCCACTTACCGGCTCCTGATCGGCATTCCCG
The DNA here is from genome assembly GCA_030536575.1 of Eubacteriales bacterium. Classification (GTDB taxonomy): domain Bacteria; phylum Bacillota; class Clostridia; order Lachnospirales; family Lachnospiraceae; genus Limivivens. Next base: position 4,023 of record JAUNPS010000052.1, read on the forward strand.
GAAAGAGCAATGCCTTCGCCATCTCCGGAAAATTGGGCCTGCCCCCGGAAATCATCGAGGACGCCAAAAGCCGCCTGACGGAGCAGGATGAAAGCTTCGAAGACCTGTTAAGCGACCTGGAACACAGCCGCGTCACCATCGAAAAAGAGCAGGAAGAGCTCCAGCGCTACAAAGAAGAGATCAAGAGCCTGAAGGCCCAGCTGGAGCAGAAAACTGAAAAACTCAACGACTCCCGTGACCGCATCCTCCGGGAAGCCAACGAAAAAGCCCGGAAAATCCTTCAGGAAGCCAAGGATTACGCCGACGAGACCATCAAAACCTTTAACAAATACGGCAAAGACGGCATGAACGCCAAAGCCATGGAACAGGAACGCGCGAAACTCCGCGAAAAAATGTCCTCCGTGGAAAAAGACCTGGCCCTGAAGAACCAGAAAAAAACGAAGAAAACCCTGACCGCCAAAGACCTGAAAATCGGGGACAGCGTAAAAGTCCTGACTCTGAACTTAAACGGCACGGTCAGCACCCTGCCGAACGCCAAAGGCGACCTCTTCGTCCAGATGGGAATCCTCCGCTCCCAGGTCAACATCAAAGACCTGGAAAAAATTGACGAAACCGTCATCAGCGCTCCGGGACTGAACCGAACCGGAAGCGGAAAGATCCGCATGTCGAAATCCGCCTCCGTTGGGACGGAAATCAACCTTCTCGGAAAGACTGTGGACGAGGCCCTCTCCGAGCTGGACAAATATCTGGACGACGCCTACATTGCCCACATTCCCCAGGTTCGCATCGTACACGGAAAGGGCACCGGCGCACTCCGGAAAGCGGTTCACAATTACCTGCGCCGCTTAAAAACCGTTGACAACTACCGGCTGGGCGAATTCGGAGAAGGCGACGCCGGCGTAACCATCGTAGAATTTAAAAAATAGTATAGGAGGCCTCATATGGCTACACGTCAAAAAATCATGATCGTTGACGACGATCTGAACATTGCAGAGCTGATTTCTCTGTATCTGACCAAAGAATGTTTTGACACGAAAATTGTTACCGATGGGGAGGCGGCCCTGCGGGAATTCGACTCCTTTGCCCCGAACCTGATCCTGCTGGATCTGATGCTTCCGGGCATTGACGGCTATCAGGTATGCCGGGAGCTTCGCCAGCGCTCCAATGTCCCCATTATCATGCTTTCCGCCAAGGGGGAAATCTTCGATAAAGTCCTGGGCCTGGAGCTGGGCGCGGACGACTATATGATCAAGCCCTTTGATTCCAAGGAACTGGTGGCGCGGGTAAAGGCGGTTCTCAGACGGTTCCAGCCGGACAAAAATTCCGCCCGCAAGACCCCCGGCAAAATCGTGGAATACCCGGATCTGGTGGTAAACCTGACCAACTATTCCGTGGTATACTGCGGAAAAACCGTAGATATGCCCCCCAAGGAGCTGGAGCTTCTCTATTTTCTGGCCTCCTCTCCCAACCAGGTCTTCACCCGGGAACAGCTTCTGGATCACATCTGGGGCTATGAGTACATCGGCGACACCCGCACGGTGGACGTCCATATCAAGCGTCTCCGTGAAAAGATCAAAGACCGCGCTACCTGGTCTTTGGCCACCGTCTGGGGCATTGGCTATAAATTCGAGGTGAAAAATCCATGAGGCGGACGCTTCTGCCGAAATTTATCCTGGTTTTTGGCTGCTTTTTCATTCTGAGCTTTATCGTTTCCTCCGTGGCTGCCACCAGCCTTTACCGGACGCATCTGGAAAAGGAGACGACAGAAGGGATGTACCGGGAGGCCAACCAGATCGCGGCCGGGCGCCTGGCCCAGAGCGTGGGCGACGACACGAACCTGACCGATGTTTATAGCAATCTGCTGGCTCTCGCCGCCTGCCAGAATATGACCATCCAGCTCATCAACAACCAGGGAGAAATCGTTCTGGATACCTCGACCGCCTACTCTCCCGGCACGACCGTGAAGCTCTCCGGCTTCGACCCTGCCGACTGGACTGGGAATTACTACCAGAAGGGCCATTTTTACAATTTTTTTGAGAAAAATATGCTGACTGTCGTAGCGCCCATTACCTCGGAGCTGAAAACAAGAGGCTACGTGGCGCTGCATTACGACCCGGCCCGCCTGGATTCGGAGCGCTATTCTCTGATGAACATTACTTATTTGCTCCTTTTAATCGTGCTTTTGCTCTCTCTTGGGATTTTGGCCGCCTTTTTCCTTCTGGTGCACCGGCCTCTGGGACGCGTCCTGGATGCCGCCGAAGAGTATGCGGCCGGGAACCTGAATTACACCTTCCCGGTGGAAACGGACGACGAACTCAGCTTTTTGGGCGCCAGCCTGCAGTACATGGCCGGAGAAATTAATAAATCCGGGGAATACCAGCGAAAATTTATTTCAAACATTTCCCACGATTTCCGTTCGCCCCTGACTTCGATTAAAGGCTATGTGGAGGCGATTCTGGACGGGACGATTCCGCCGGAAATGCAGGAGCGCTACCTGAAAATCGTGGTTTCGGAAACGGAGCGCCTGAATAAACTCACCAGCGACCTCCTGACACTGAACAATTTCGACGACAAAAAGGTGCTTCTGGATCTTTCCGATTTTGACATCAATCAGGTAGTGCGGGACACCGCCGCGGTTTTCGAGGTTCTGTGCGCGGAAAAAGGCATTTCCTTCCAGCTCACCTTTGACAGCCGGGAGCAGATGGTTTCCGCCGACAAGCTGAAAATTCAGCAGGTGCTCTATAATCTGGTGGACAATGCGATTAAATTCAGTTTCCCGAATTCGAAGATTTATCTGGAAACTTCGGAGCACCATGAAAAAGTGCTGGTCTCTGTCCGGGATACCGGGGAGGGCATTCCGCCGGAAATTATTGATAAAATATGGGAACGATTCTATAAAAGAGATTCCTCCAGAGGGAGGGATAAGAAGGGCACCGGGCTGGGGCTTGCCATCACCCGTGAGATCATTACGGCTCATGGAGAGCATATCAATGTGGTGAGTACGGCCGGAACCGGGACAGAATTTACCTTTTCCCTGCGCAAGACAAAAGTTTAAAGGCGGCTTTTTGGCCGCCCTTTTCCTTTCATTTCCATTCATAATTCCGCAGATGGCCTTCCATCTGCATCTGCGCAAATCCGTTCTGCCGAAGCGCCTCGTACAGCACGATCGACACCGAATTCGCCAGATTCAGCGACCGGGTCTCTCCCATCATCGGAATCCGGATGGCCGTTTCCTGGTGTTCCACCAGAATCTCCTCCGGAATTCCCGCGCTTTCCTTTCCAAACATGATATAGCAGTCCGGCTCAAAATGCACGTCGGAATAAACATTCGGCCCTTTGGTGGTGGCCATGTAGATTTTCGCGCCGGGATTCCGGGCCAGAAAATCCTCGTAATTAATATACGTCGTCACATCCAGATCATTCCAGTAATCCATCCCGGCCCGTTTCAGGGCTTTTTCGTTCAGGCGGAAGCCCAGCGGCTCGATCAGATGAAGACGGCTGCCGGTAGCGACGCAGGTGCGCCCAATGTTTCCGGTATTCGAAGGGATTTCCGGTTCCAGAAGGACGATATTGATCTTACTCATGGTTCTTTTCTTCTTTCAGGCGTTTTACGAAGTGTTCCAGACGTCCCAGCGCAACCTTTAAGTCTTCCAGGGAATACGCATAGGAAATCCGCAGGAAGCCCTCCCCGCACGCACCAAAGGCCGTCCCAGGAACGACCGCAACCCGCTCTTCTTCCAAAAGCCTGGTGGCGAACTCGTCGGAGCTCATCCCAAATTCTTTAATGCACGGAAATACGTAAAACGCGCCAAACGGCTCGAAACAAGGCAGCCCCATTTCCTGGAAGGCGTGCATCAGATAGCGGCGGCGGCCGTTATAGGCTTCGCGCATCTCGGCCACATCCCGGTCTCCGTGACGCAATGCTTCCACAGCCGCATACTGGCTGTTCGTCGGCGCGCACATGATCGCGAACTGATGGATCTTCGTCATCTGCGCGATAATCTCAGCCGGGCCGCAGACGTAGCCCAGACGCCAGCCTGTCATGGCGTAGGACTTTGAAAAACCGTTAATCGTCAGGGTTCGCTCTCTCATACCCGGAAGGCTGGCGATGGAAACGTGTTCGGAACCGTAAGTCAGCTCGGAGTAAATCTCATCGGACAGGACGAACAGGTCTTTTTCGATGATAACTTCCGCAATGGCTTCCAGGTCTTCTCTTGTCATAATGGCCCCGGTAGGGTTATTGGGGAACGGGAGCACCAAAAGTTTGGTCTTTTCGGTAATGGATTCCCGCAGCTCTTCGGCGGTCAGGCGGAATTCGTTTTCCGCTTTCAGTTCGATGATCTTCGGGACGCCGTCGGCCAGCACCGCACAGGGCAGGTAGGAAACGTAGCTCGGCTGAGGAATCAGCACTTCTTCGCCCGGATTCAGCAGGGCGCGCATGGCGATATCAATGGCTTCGCTGCCGCCTACGGTGATCAGAGTTTCATGGATGGGGTCGTATTCCAGGTTACATCTGCGCTTCAGATAGCGGCAGATCTCCTCCCGCAGTTCTTTCAGGCCTGCGTTCGAAGTATAGAAGGTGCGGCCTCTTTCCAGGCTGTAAATGCCTTCGTCGCGGATATGCCAGGGCGTATCAAAATCCGGTTCTCCTACGCCCAGGGAGATCACGTCGTCCATTTCGCTTACAATATCAAAAAATTTTCGGATACCGGAGGGTTCGATACCCAGGACTTTATCAGAAAGTGGGTTTCTCACGGTGTCACCAGCATCCTTTCGTCTTTATTTTTCTTTGTGAAAATCGTGCCGTGGTCTTTGTATTTTTTCAGAATAAAATGCGTGGCCGTGCTCAGAACGGAATCCAGGGTAGACAGCTTATCGGACACAAAGCCGGATACTTCTTTCAGGGTTTTTCCTTCCAGGATCACCATCAGGTCGTAAGCGCCTGAGATCAGATAGACGGAACGGACTTCCGGATAATTGTAGATTCTTTCTGCAATGTTGTCGAAGCCCTGGCCTCTCTGGGGCGTCACGCGCACTTCGATGAGGGCGGTCACCTTGTCTTCGCTGGTCTTGTCCCAGTCGATCAGGGTGTGATAGCCGCAGATGACTTTTTCCTGCTCCATTTTGCTGACTTCGTTTGCAATGGTTACTTCGTCGGTTCCCAGGATCACGGCCAGTTCTTTTAAGTCGATCCGGCTGTTCCTCTCTAAAAATGTTAAAATCTGTTCTCTCATGTCAATGGTCTCCTAATTTCTCGATTTCGTCTTTCTGGGGCCTGTCCAGATAGCGGCAGTTCCCCTGATTATATAAAATCCGGTCATTTCCGTCTGTGGCCCGGCCAATGACTGCTGCCGGGATTCCCGCAAGGTTTAAACGGTTTACCACCTCTGTGCCGTCCCAGGTGCCGATCAGGAGCGCGCCTTCGGACTGGAGGTAGTAGGGGTTCAGGTCGAAAAATTCGCAGATTTCTACGGTTTCCTGGCGGATGGGGATGCTCCGCACTTCAATGCGAAGTCCTACGCCTGCTTCTTCTGCCATGCGCCAGAGGCCGGAAAAGATCCCCTGGGGGCCAAGTGCATAAATTTCGGCTGCACCGGCCTTTTTCGCCTCTTCTCGCTCGGTTTCCGTGTTAAGCAGAAGTTCAAAGCCTTTCGCCTGAGTGATCATCGCGGATGGGAACCGTGTCAGAAGCTGCATTTCTTTTTGACGGGCAATCTCGGCGGTTCCTCTCAGGGCGATCCATTTGGTCAGGATCAGATCCATGCCTGGTTTTAAGGCAGATGTTTTTTCTTGTTTCATGGGTTCTCTCAATTCTGATTTTATGGAACGAAAAGACCTTTTGCAGGAATAACTCTTCCCCGCATCCGGCCTTTTCCTGTCTTTCTATTATCATACCTCTTTTCGCACAGCGGAAGGGATTTGGAGTTTTTAGAAAAATTCCTCGATGACCTCTCCCTGTCCTGGATCCGCTGCAGGCGCTTCGGTGGTCGGCTCCTCTGCAACCGGGTCAGTCTGGGCTGCAGGCGCTTCGGTGGTCGGCTCCTCTACGATCGGATCTGTCTGAGGCGTTTCCGTAGCCGGTTCCGTGGCTTCGGTGGCGGGTTCGGTCTGCGCGGTGCCTGTACCGTTATTGATCACATTCTGCACTGCTTCCAGGCTTCCGGTGGCAATGGCGTTCACCATCGCTGCCGTCACATTCGGATCCGCGGAGTTTACGCCCACTTCGTAAATGGCTGGCGTGGCCTGATAGGTGCTGGAATTTACCTGTTCGGTGGTAGTCTCGCCGTTATAGGTCACGCGTTTCCAGAGGACGGCATGCAGGCCGTCCATCGGGGACTGTACCTGCGTCAGATAACCGACGTTCTGGTCGTATTTGGCTACCAGTTTGACCCCTTCCGCGGCTGTCGTGCTCAGGGTCTCGCTGATGAATTCAATATAGCGGTCGGCCGGACGTGTCTCCTGGCCGTAAATATTAAAGGTCAAAACACCGCCCCAGGCCCCTCCTTCAATGTAAATGGGGGCTTCCGTATTATTCATGAACTGCAGATCCATCAGGCCTTCGGCGATCGCCGCATCCTTCGACGGGTCCACATAGGTCACGATCATCGTATGGTTATGGCGCTCCAGAACCTCCAGTTCCGCTTTCAGAACCGCATTATACAAGGTGGTGGATACCTGGCAGATGCCGCCGCCGTAGCTGTCTACCACCTGGCCGCTTTCGTAGGAAGGCGCCAGTTCATAGCCGTTTTCCGCGGTAAAAGGAATCACGGCGGCTGTCACGGAGAAGGTTTCTCCGGGCATCAGAAGGATGCCGTTCAGCTTCGATGCGCCGACTTCTACATTTGTATTCCGTCCGTAGGTAGAACCGTAGGTGGTGGTGGCGGTTCCCAGAAGGTCCGTCACTTTACTCAGTTCTTCGGCGGTTACATTCGGCGTGTCGATCTCGGCCACAAGCTGGATCGCCCCTTCGGAGGCTCCGCCGCTGACCTCCAGGTAGTTCAGGATGGTCTCTACGGACTTTTCCTGATTGATCACAATGCCTTCTTCCCCGCCGGTTATGATAAAGTTCCCGTATTCGTCCCGGCTTAGGCTCCCTTCCGTGGCTTCGCTGTCGTATTCCAGGGCCGCCTGGCTTACGAATTCTTCCACGGCCGCTTCGTCCGGTTCATAAGTAATATCGAAAGTCCGGGTCTGATTTTCCAGATCCTTCGTTTCTTTATAGCGTTTGATAATGTTTCCGGCTTTTCCGAGCTCCAGCGCTTCTTCCACCACTTCGGTGTTCTTCCACTGGAGGCCGAAATCCTCCGCCGTCGCTGTCAGCTCGTGATCTCCCACCTTCACCGTGAAGCCTTCCCCCTGGGAGTCCTTGATCTTCTGATTCACGGCAGCCTTCGCTTCTTCTGCCGTCATACCGGATACGTCCACATCCCCGATAAAAACGCCCTGTTTGATCGTATCCGTTTCGGAAGCCGCAGTTACCCGGATACCGCCCGCAAAAATGGAGACGGCAAACAAACCGGCTGCGACAGCCAGAATCCTCGCTTTTCCCTTCATATTCATACTCCTTCTATCGTTTCGACAACTCCCTTATACTAAGTAGCCGATGACCATCGGAACGATCATCGCAATTACCAGGAGCGCGCAGATTACCCCTGCAATAATCCGCTTTGTCTTGTCATTATGAAAATTCATCATTGATTCTTCACCTCTTTATTCGGCCGTAATCCAGGATAATTCTGTCAATCATTTTCGACGCCTGACTTTTCGTCAGGGAATCCACAGAAACATCCAAGTCTATTCTATGATATTTTAGCAAATCTAGCAAGTAAAGTTTTTGTGAAATTGTGATCGGAGCGTCTTTTTTTATCTTATAAACCAATGGCTGCGGCAAAAATACGTCCGGCTCCAGCGCTTCGTAGCGCCGCCCCATTTCCTGATAAATCTGCGACGCGGCGATGGCGTCGTAGCTGGCCCGGTGCTTCTTCTCCTGTGGAACCGAAAAATGGCTACAGAGCACTTCCAGGCTCCTGCTTGGGAGTTCAGGCAGGAATTTCCGCGCAATCTTCAGCGTGTCGATGCCGTTCTTTTCGAAACTCCCTCCAAGTTTTACGGCATTGCATTTTAAAAAGCTGTAGTCGAAGATCAGGTTATGCCCCAGGATATCCCAGTCGCCGCAGAAATCCAGCAGCCCTTCCATGGCTTCCCGCACCGGGACGCCGGACGCTGCCATTTCGGGGGTGATTCCTGTCAGTTCCTGGATCTTTTGTGGAATCGGAACGCCGCTGTTTACAAAAACTTCGTAGACCTGGGTCACGGCGCCGCCTTCAACCCGCGCTGCGCCGATTTCCAGGATCTGGTCGTCTCTGGGGTTTAAGCCCGTGGTTTCCAGATCCAGGGCAATGTAGGCTTCCTTCATTTTGGTGCCTCCGTTTTCTTTTGTTTTTTCGTTTTCTGGTATTCCAGGCAGTAGTCGGTCAGGAAACATTCCTGGCACTTTGGATTTCTGGCAAAGCAGATCTGGCGGCCGAAGGTGATGATCTGGATGTTGTACAAAATCCAGTGGTCTTCCGGCAGCACGTTCATCAGGTCGTACTCGACTTTTTCCGGGTCGTCTTCTTTCGTAAAGCCCAGCTTTTTGGAAATGCGCTTTACGTGGGTGTCCACCACAATGCTCGGCTGGTGAAAAATGTTTCCCCGGATCACGTTCGCCGTTTTTCTTCCCACACCGGCCAGAGCGGTCAGCTCCTCCAGGGTATCCGGCACTTCTCCGCCATGGCGCTCCAGGAGGGCCTGGCAGCAGGCGATAATATTTTTCGCCTTATTATGGTAAAAGCCGGTGGAATGGATGTCCTGCTCCAGTTCTCTTAAATCCGCATCCGCAAATTTTTCGACGGTATCGTATTTTTTGAACAGGTCGGCGGTTACGAGGTTCACTCTGGCGTCGGTGCACTGGGCGCTTAACATTGTAGCAATCAGAAGCTGCCAGGGCGTCTCGTAATTCAGATAGCATTTGTATTCTCGTGTATAGGCTTCATCCAGGCGGTCCAGGATGGCCTTTGTTCGTTTGGTCAAGAGTTTCCCTCCGTTATTCGTGTGAAATCCGGTGAACGGCTGCGTCTCCGGTCAGGGGGTTCCGGCTGCGGTAGTCGAACAGCACCCAGTCTTTTCCCTGGAAAATTTCCAGATGGGTCATGTGCATGAGCTGCCTGGGCTGCCAGGATTCTTCGTACTTCAGGTAGTAGTGCTCGTTCGCTTCTTTTTGATAGAAGGCGTAGATCGCGTCTTTCTCTCCGGAGAGATCCGGTGCCCAGGACGGACGGCTTTTGCTGTTTTCTCTCAGGTACAGATCATAGAGAAGACAGGCTTCGGCAAGCGTCTGGCTGCATCCGGGCGTTTCCAGCGCGAATTCCCTTAAAATGTTCAGCCGACCCATCCGGGAGTGGCTTCGGCCTGCGTAGCCTTTCTCTTCGTAAAATGCGCCGAGACGCGCGTACATCGTAAAGGCGTCCGGGAACAATGGTTCCAGATATTCCATGGTGTGGGTGAACTGGCGGCTGTTATAGTATATTTCGGTCATTTCTTCCACAGACTTCAGCTTCAGCAGTTCTTCATAGGAAATCCAGTCGGATTTCAGGACTTCGTAGGGCGCGAGGGCTCGGTATACGATGCCGAAATTCTCTGCCTTGGCGTGCATGGGGGAACCTTTCAGCACTTTCAGGAAGCCTAGCTGGAGCTGATCGGGCTTTAACGCGTAGACATCGTTATACGACTTTTGGAAGCTTTCGAAATCTTCATATGGAAGGCCTGCAATCAGGTCTAAATGCTGATGGATGTTCCCTCCCTGCCGAACCTGCTCCACCGTGCGGGCAATTTTCGAAAATTCCACATTTCGGGAAATAGCCTTCAATGTCTCCGGATTTGTGGACTGGACGCCGATTTCGAACTGGGCGAGGCCTGGGCGGAAGCTGCGCAGGAGTGTCAATTCTTCTTCCGTCAGCAGGTCTGCGGAGATTTCGAAGTGGAAGTTCGTGATGCCGTTGTCGTGGTCTTTTATATAGTTCCAGATTCCCAGCGCATGGGCATGGCTGCAATTAAAGGTTCGGTCTACGAACTTCACCTGGGGTACTTTGTGATCCAGGAAAAACTGCAATTCTTTCTTTACCAGCTCCAGGCTTCGGAAGCGGACGCGCTTATCGATGGAGGACATGCAGTAACTGCAGGAAAACGGGCAGCCTCTGCTGCTTTCGTAATAGATGATGCGGTTTTCAAAGGCGTCCAGATTTTCGTACAGAAACGGGAGTTCGTTCAGCGACAGCAATGGCCTGGGCGGATTTTCGCGGATCGTTCCGTCCGGTTCGCGGAAGGTAATTCCTTTTACTGTGGACAGGTCTGCTCCGGTGAGAAGCTCCCGGAAGGTGGCTTCGCCTTCGCCGTTCATGACGAGTTCGGCCTGGGGGAAGGCTGTCAGGAAGTCGCCGGAGTCGTAGGAGACTTCCGGGCCGCCCGCCCAGATCCGCACGTCTGGCAGAACCTGCTTAAGTTCCGGGATCAGGGCCCGGACGTAGTCGATGTTCCAGAGATAACAGGAGAAGGCGGCAATGTCCGGTTTTCTTTTATAGATATCTGCGAGGATCGCTTCCCGCAGGTGGTTGATCGTATATTCGGCAAGTTCGACCCTGGGATCCTTCGCGTAGGCTTTCAGGCTGTAGACGGCCAGGTTCGAATGGATGTACTTTGCGTTTATGGCAATTAACAGGATTTTCATCGTAATTCCTCTTGGGTTTGCGGGCGTTTTACTCTGCTTCGGCTATTATACCACGTCTGTTTCCGTGGCTCAACCTCCGGCCTGCATTTCTTTTTAAATTTTTTTATTTTTTCTATTGACAAATCTTTGGTTGTTTGGTATTATACTAAACGTACCGCAGATGTGGTACGAAATATGAAATGCGCGAGTGGCTCAGTTGGTGGAGCGCGACCTTGCCAAGGTCGAGGCCGCGGGTTCGAGTCCCGTCTCGCGCTCTTGAAAAGTCCGAGAATTCGGGCTTTTTTTTGTTAAGAAATCGCCCTTTGGGGCGGCGTGGATTTTTGGTTGGTCATCACGGCTTTTCTCTTTTAAAGAAAAACCGATTCTCCTTCTCGCGCTCTCCATGTCTCTTCCTATGGTTCTCTTGATAATGGTTCCCTCTCCTTACAGCATCGTCGACAGCCACCTTTCAGACCAGAGTCACATCCCAGACCGAAGCCATCTCCCTGACCGGAACCATCTCCCCAACCCAAAAGCGGCGCCGTCCCAAAACAGCGCCGCTTCCTCTCCCCTTATAAATTCTCCCCATTCACCGCAATCACATCCCGGTAAAAATAAGCCGAATCCTTAAGCGTCCTCTCCTGCGTTTCATAATCCACATAAACCATTCCAAACCGCTCCGAGTACCCATAAGCCCACTCAAAATTATCCATCACCGACCACGCAAAATATCCTCTCACATCCACGCCGTCCTCCGCTGCACGCCGCAGCTCCCTCAAATACCGATGCATAAAATCCACCCGGCTGCTGTCATGCACCTTCCCATCCAGCCCAATCCAATCATGGGAAGCCATCCCATTTTCCGTAACGAAAAACGGCTTCCGATAGCGCTCATACAGGAATTTCGGCGCCCAGTACAGACATTCCGGCGTTACCGGCCAGGACATGGCCGTCTGCGGGAAGCCCGCACGGCGTTTTACACGGACGGGATTGCCATTTTCATCCGCTTTCACCGTAACTGCATTGTAAATATTCTGTCCGTAGAAATCCAGCGGCCGGGAAATCAGCGCCATCTCCTCCGGCGTCACCTTCGGGAAAAACTGTCCGAACTGCGTCAGAATATCCTCCGGATACTGTCCCAAATAAACCGGGTCGCAGCACAGCGCCACATCCCAACTGCAATCGCCTATCGTCGGATTCATCAGGCCGAACGTTGCCTTTCTCGCCGCCTCGATATCCTCAGGCGCATCCGTAGCCGGCATATAAAGCGCGCCGCAGGGCGCCATCCCGATCTTCACATCCCGCACCGAAAACTCCCGCAGCGCCTCTGCCGCGCGTCCGTGAGCCATCAGCACATTGTGCCAAATCCGAAAATAGTCCGCCGCACCCACCCGCAGGCCCGGCGCATGCTCCCCGGTCTGATACCCAAGGCCAACCGTGCACTGGGGCTCATTCAGGGTAAAGAAATTCGTCACGCGATCCGAGAAATGTTCCGCAACGACCTTCGCATACTCATAAAACCATTTCGGCGACTCCGGATTCAGCCAGCCGCCCCGCTTATGCAGCTCATAGGGCAGATCCCAGTGATACAGGGTAATGTAGGGCTCGATTCCTTTGTCCAGCAATGCATTGATCAGATTGTCATAATAAGCCAGTCCCTTGGGGTTCACCTTCCCGGTTCCCTCCGGAAGGATCCTGGCCCAACTCAGGGAAAAACGGTACGCGCCAAGCCCCATTTCTTTCATCAGCGCCACATCTTCTTTGTAGCGGTGATACTGGTCGCACGCCACGTCTCCTGTGTGATTTTCGTAGGTATGTCCTCCGTCTTTGCAAAAAACATCCCAGATATTCAGGCCTTTCCCATCTTCATAGGCGGCCCCTTCCACCTGGTAAGAGGCGGTTGCCCCTCCCCAGACAAAATCCTTCCTAAAACTCATCCTCTTCTGTCCTCCATGCTGTTTCTTTTTTCATAATCGCGGCCATGGGGGCTGCAAAACACTCGAATCCCCATGGCCGCCGCTATGGGTTCTTCAAAACCCGCGAATCGCCACGGCTGCTGCTATGGGTTCTTCGAAACCCGCGAATCGCCACGGCTGCTGCTCCGAGATCCCCAGGTCCACAAATCTCCACAGCCATCGTCATGAATTATCCCAAGACCGCGAATCGTCGCGGCTACTGCTCCGAGAACCCCAGCCCCGCGAATCTCCGCGACCCTCGCGGGCCATTTAATGGTACGTATGATAAACATCATAAATCCGCACCGCACCGCCCTCGCCCCGCAACGCCTTCAAAACCCGCGGCCGGCCATCCGTCAGCGCAATCACATTGTCCGCCCACACCGTATCCCGCTCAATGCCTTCCAGCATACAATACGGCACAAACGTCTGCGCAGAAATTTCTACACTTCCATCCTCCCACCGCGTCACCGCAAACTCCGGCTCCCGAAGCTCCACATACTTCATCGGCACAAAGGTTTCAAATTCCGTCTTCCGGACTTCCTCCCCGTTCTGCAGATAACTGTACGTAACGGCCAGGAACACCTCCTCTTCACGCCCGCTTACAAGCGCCTGATAATCCTTCCGGAACAGACATTGCGCGGACAATGCCCCGACTTTCTCCATAACTTCGGTTTCCTCCAACACCTCGAAATCCAGCGTTTTCAGCGAAATCATTGCCCGGACTTCCACATCCGCCATAGACTCATTCGAAATCCAGAAGCCCATTGTCTGCTCCTGCTTTTCGATGCTCCCTGCAACGGAATCGCAGAAATTCCGCGCCATGTAATGCAATGCCTTATAGCGGCCATAGTAATCCATGCTCGACCAGGACGCCACCGGCCAGTTATCATTAAACTGCCAGTAAATACTTCCCATACAGCGCCCCCGGTTCCGCCGCCAATGCTCCGTCGCCACTTTCATTGCATACCCCTGTAAAATCTGGCTCAGGAAAATCAGGCTTTCCAAATCCTTCGGATAGCGGAACGTCTCCGAGAGATAATACAGGATCTTCCCGTTCGCCGCCGGGTTTTTCTGATGGCTCTCCATGACTTTTGAAAACAGATTCCGGTCTTTTTCCTCCGTAAACGTCTCCACGGTCTTGATGGAGGGCAGGGATTGGAAGCCAAATTCCGAACAGAACCGGAAATAGTGCTTCAGATACTCGCTGAACGGCTTCTGGCCATGCCAGACATCCCAATAATGGCAGTCACCCCGGTTCTCATCCCCCGGCTCGTCAAAACTTCCTCCGGACGACGGGGAAGACGGCCAATAAAACGTATCCGGCGCAGTTTCCTTCACAACCGCCGGAAGAATGTATTCAAACTGAAGCAGGTAGTCCCGCTTTAAGGACGGCGCATGCCCTTCCACAGCCTTCCAGTCCACCCAGGCGGTTTCCATCTCATTGTTCCCACAGATCAGGGCCAGGCAGGCATGGTTCCGGAAGCGGAGCACATTGTCCCTGGCTTCCTGACGGATATTTTCAATGAAATCTGCATTCAGGTCGTAAATATTGCAGGCATACATTAAATCCTGCCACAGAAGAATGCCGTATTCGTCACACAGGTCATAAAATTCATCCGACGGATAGTAGCCGCCGCCCCAGACACGCAGGCAGTTGAAATTCGCGAAAACCGCGGCTTTCACGTCCCTCTCCAGAATCTCCCTGGTAATCCGCGGATAGAAACAGTCGTCCGGAATGTAATCCGCGCCCCGGGCGAAAATCTTCACGCCGTTGACCTGGATGGCAAATTCCTGCCCCCATTCGTCGTCTTCGCGGGAGACGGTCACGGTGCGCAGGCCAATCCGGTATTCTTTCGTTTCCGCCTGCTCCCCTTCCGTATGCAGATGGACGCGCACCGTATAAAGTGGCTGGCTGCCATAGCCGTGCGGCCACCAAAGCTTCGGTTCTGCAATCAGAATCTCATTTTCTTCGCCCTCATACAAAAGCGTCCCATCCGGCCCGATCAGTTCATAGGAAAGCGCCGTCTCCGCATCGGATTCTTTCAAAATTTCGGTTTCGACCGAAAGCGTCACGCTTCCCGGCTGGTGCCGCTGGCGGATCAGGGTTTCCCCAAGCCGCGCCTTCTGGTAACAGGACAGTTCGATTTTCCGGAAAATACCCGCATCCGGCAGAATGGGGCCCCAGTCCCAGCCGAACATAGAATGGGCCTTCCGGATATACTGGCCGCCCGGCATGGTGCCCGTATTCGCCATGTGGATTTCCCGGCCTTTTTCCGGTTGGTAAGATTCAATAAAACGGATGGGGGACGTCAGATAAATTTCCAACCGATTTTCCCCCTCGTTCAGGTATTCTTTTACTGGAAATGTATAGATACGATGCATATTTTCCGTATGACCAAGCTTCTGTCCGTTCAGGAAAATGTCTGCAACGGTATCCACCCCATAAAAGGTCAGCAAAATCTGTTCTTTCGCGTATTCTTCCGGGGTCACTTCAAAAGTGCCGCGGATTTCAAAATCATTGCGGAAAAATTCTGTCCATTTATATTCGTTCATTCCAAAATAGGGGTCCGGAAGAATCCCTTCCCGGCAAAAAGTATCCATGGCCGAACCCGGAACGCTCATCGGATACCAATCCCCGCTGCCGGCAACCCGGATTTCGAACGAATCACGAATTTCTTTTCTTATCATAAACCTGTTCTTTCCTTTCTCAATGCAATTTCAGCGTTTCATAGCGGAAAAATTCGAAATCCGCATAGGCGGACTGCTGCCGGAGATCCTGCACGCACATTCCTACAAACGCCCCGGTAAATCCGAGCGTGTAATCATCCGATAAAATGTGGGCTTCCAGCTTCGGGCCAAGCGCCCGTTTCCCGCTTTCGCAAACAAAGAAAAACTGTACGTCTTCCTCTTCCACCACAACCTCCAGTTCGAAGGACGGGCCTTCCAGCGGTTCCATCGCCAAAATTTCCGTTTTGCCGCCGCGCACGGCCATCAACGATACCACCGTTTTCCCGCTCTCTTCATCGAAGGAAACATACGCATAATATTGATTTTTTTCATCGTAACGGTAAATCAGGCCCGCGCTCTGCTGGTAGGATTCGGGCTGAAATTCGAACTTTGTCCCGGCGCGGAACGAAAGCTCCGTCTGTCTTCTTGCCAGCAAGGCCTGATAGAAGGTCGAAAAAATCGACTCTTTCCCGTAAATGCGCAGATAGCCCTTCCGCTCCCGGATCGTCATGCCTGCCGCTTCATAAGGGATACGCAATGTCTGAAAATCCTTTCGGAATTCTTCGTCCAGAAAACGGTATTCCCGGCATTCTCCGGTTTGCGGGCAATCTTCTCCCGGAATAGTAAAGGCTGCTTCCGGCGTCTGACGCCCCGATTTCAGCACGGGCCAGCCGTCGTTCCAGACAATTTCCTGGATGGCGGTTTCCCGTCCCAATGGGCAGAATGGCATACCCGTCAGGGGCCTTGCGCACAGGTGGGCCAGATACCAGTTCCCATCCGCGCCTTCGCAGAGGCTTCCGTGGCCTGCTTTCTTCAAATATGAATTTCCAAGACCGCGCACGGCCATTTCCTGTTCCATTTTCGTCCGGTCAAAGCTTCCTTCCCAGGAGGATACGACCGGATTGCCCGGATGCGTCTCATAAGGGCCGTCAATGTTCCGGCTTCTGGCAACGGTCACGGCATGGAACCAGCTCGTACCGCCTTCGGCGCACATCAGATAATAGTAGCCGTCGTGCCAGTATAAGTGCGGCCCTTCGGTACTGCCGATCGCCGTGCCTGTGAAAATCCGTTTCGGCTTGCCGATCAATTTTTTCTCTTCTATGCTGTATTCCTGCAATAAAATTCCGGTGAAGGGATGGCCGCCCATCGCCTTACGGTAATCCCATTCCATGTTGACCAGCCATTTCCGGCCGTCCCGGTCATGGAACAGGGAAGGGTCAAAGCCGCTGGAATTCAGGTAGATTGGCTCCGACCAGGGTCCGGTCAGATCTTTCGCATAAATCAGATAATTCGGCGTATCCATGGGCGGGAATTCCCGCGCGCAATGTACGACCGTGTAGATCAGATAAAAGTAGGTTCCGTCGTGGCTCAGACATGGGGCCCAGATGCCGTCGGAGGCCGGAACGCCCCGCAAATCGGCTTTCTGATAAGTGTCCAGCGGCGCACAGAGATATTCCCAGTCCGCCAGATTTTTAGAATGGTAGATCCGCACGCCGGGAAACCATTCGAAGGTGGATGTTGCCAGATAATAGTCTGCGCCGACCCGGATCAGGGAGGGGTCTGGGTGAAAACCCCGTAAAACCGGATTCGAAACATTGCGCAAAAGGGCCGTTTTCTTCTCCATAAGATTACCTCCTAGTATAGAAAATGTGTGCTTCGCATGCGCGCGCCTTGGCCGCGCCAAATGCGTTTGCCAAAGACAAATGGAACAAACGTGTCCCCGCACACGCGCGCCTTGGCCGCGCCAGATGCGTTTACCAAAGGCAAATGGAACAAACGTGTCCCCCGCACACGCGCGCCTTGGCCGCGCCAGATGCGTTTACCAAAGGCAAAATCAAGAAAAGGGAGCATTTCGCTCCCTTCCTCACTCGCATTTTGACTGATAAATGTGGGATTCCGTATAAGAAATTCCAATACTCTTATAATTGTACAAGAGTTTATACCCATTATCAAGCATTATTTTCGTTCCGATCTCCGGATTTTTTAAGATGTCCTCGGCCGCCTGGTAATAATCCCGAATATAGGATGCGTCCAGCGGGCATTCGTGATGTCCCGGCCAGATCTCCCGGAAATTTTCATCCCAGATCAGCAGTTTATTGGCCGAATTTTTCACATCCTCCACGGAAGTGGAATGGTCAAAATACACCAGGATTTCCCGGTTGCAGACCGTATCGCCCGAAAAGAGATAGCCGTGTTTTTGATCCAGAAGGCAGATGCTTCCGCGAGTATGGCCCGGCGTCCAGATCACGTCCAGCGCCCGGTCTCCCAGCATGATCTGCTCGCTCTCCTGTATGGGGCAGAGACGTTCCGGCTGTTTGGCGTTAATCAAAAATTCCTTTTCCTGGGGCGGTAAATCCACATGGTACAGTTCCGCGAAGCGCTCCACCTGGTACGCCCGCATTTCCCGGTCGAACCCGGATTCCAGAACCGGAATGTCCGCCTCATGAAGACAACAGGGTGGAAACGCGGCCGCCGCCCCGGTATGGTCGAAATGGCCATGGGTCAGAACGGTAAAAACCGGCTTGTCCGTCAGAGAGGCCACGGTTTCTTCCAGGCCACTGAACCCATTCCCGGCGTCGATCAGAACCGCCCGCTTCGTTCCCTCCACCAGATAGAGGTACGTGCGGAAAGGGTCTGCAAGCTGCCAGGTATGTTCGTCAATTTTACGGATTTGATAATTTCCCATCAGCCCTTCACACTTCCTGCTACGATACCTTCAATGATGTATCTCTGGCCGAACAGGTATAGGATCATAACCGGAAGCATGGTCAGAACCAGACCGGCCATCATGGGCGCGTAGTCTGCGGAGTGGCTTGCCAGGAATGCGTAGGTCATCAGCGGCAGGGTCTTTACTTCTTTCAGGGAAAGCAGCGTACTTGCAAGGATGTAGTCATTCCAGATGGAAAGGGCAACGAATACGACATTCGTCATGGTGATCGGTTTCAACAGCGGGAAGATGATCTTAAAGAACGTCGTCTCCGCGGAGGCTCCGTCGATCAGAGCCGCTTCGTCCAGCTCCACCGGTACGCCGGTGATAAAGCCGCTGTACAGGAAGGTCGGGGACGGAATGTTCAGGCCGATGTGGATAAAGGTTACCAGCCAGATGTTGTTGGTCAGGCCAAGGCCTGCGCCGTACAGTTTTACCAGCGGGATCATGATAACCTGGAACGGTACAACCATGGCCGCAACCAGGATCATGTAAAAAGCTTTGGTGATCTTCCATTTTTTACGGGTCAGCACATATGCGTTCATGGAGCTTAAAATTACGCTCACGCCGGTGGCGATGACGCAGATCAGGATGGAGTTCTTGAAGGAATTCAGGAAGTTCATCGTATTGAACGCATTGCTGTAGTTTTCAAAATGGAGCGTATCCGGCATGCTGAACGGGTTCGCCACGAATGCGACGGACGTTTTAAAGCTGTTCAGGATTACCAGGAAAAACGGAATAATGAAAAATATCGCCAGCAATAATACAATGATAAATACAAGGATGGTGGATTTCTTCTTTTTCGCCTGCATTATGCCTGCACCTCCCCTTTCTTAGATACCGATACCTGAACCAGCGAAATAATTGCTACGATCACGAACAGCACCAGAGCCTCCGCCTGGCCTTTTCCGTAGTCGAAGTTACTGAATGCGGTCTGGTAGATCTTCAGGGCTAACAGCTCGGTAGACTTGAACGGGCCGCCGGCGGTCAATGTCAGGTTGACATCGAAGGCCATGAACGCTCTGGAAATTGCCATGAAGACGCAGATGGTAACGGAGGAACGGATCATCGGGATTTTGATGTAGCGCAGAAGCTGCCACGGGGTCGTCCCGTCGATCTGGGCCGCTTCCAGCATTTCTTTGGAAACGTTGGTCAGACCTGCTACATAGATTACCATCAGATAACCGCTTAACTGCCATACGGCTACTACGATCAATGCAACCATGGCCATCGTCGGATTCGTCAGCCAGGAGGTTTCGAAGAGGCCGATTCCGGTTACTTCTCCGACTTTTGTCAGAGCGAAGGAGAAAATGTAGTTCCAGATATAACCCATTACAACGCCGCCGATCATGTTTGCGGCGAAGAAGCAGGTACGGAACAGGCCCTGCAGTTTGATTCCGTAGGTTAATAAAAGGGCCAGGGCCAGACCCAGGACATTACTGAGTACGACTACGAAAAATACGTAGACAAAGGTTTTAAGCAGCGATGTCAGGAATGTTTTGTCGGTGAAGGTTGCAACGTAGTTTGCAAATCCTACCAGATTATAGTCCGGGGACAGGCCGTTCCAGTCCGTGAAGGTCAGGTAAATACCATAGATCAGCGGAACCACAACGATCAGTGCCCAGATCAGCATTGGCGGAATGACGAATTCGCAAAACAGCCTGATCTCATTCTTTTTCTTTTTCATAGGACGCCTCCTGATTGTTAGGATTTTTGAACAGAAGTGTGTTTCGCACGCACTTGCACCCTCTGGATCATTTCGGAAACACACTTTTACTCTGTACGCCTTCGGTGTGCTGCGCCAGATGCGTTTGCCGCAGGCAAAATCTTCTTCTCGCATCTGTGTGCATCCGGCCCGGAGGGCTTATGCTTTATAGGAGCAATGCGTTATAAATTCATCGTAAAAGTTGTTTCCTATAAAGCATGAAAATGGAGACGGCCCGGAGGCCATCCCCATTCAGAATGTTCTGAAATTATTGTGCCTGCCAGTATGCCTGAATTGCATCAGCTGCAGCGTCTCTGTCCATCATGCCAACCAGGTACTGCTGCATAACCGCACCGTTTTCTGACCAGAAGTCAGACGGAAGCAGGGAAGAGAATGCATAGGTGCTGGCGGTAGCGCCGTCTGCAATGTAGCTCAGGGTCGCATTTGCGGTCGGGCTTTCTACCGTAATGTCCACACCGGAGAACGGCAGAGCCATGGAAAGGGCATCGGACATTTCCTGCGCTTTTTCAATGGTCAGGAACTCTACCAGTTTCTTTCCGGCTTCCTGCTGCGCCTCGTCAGCCTGGCTGCCGTCGATGCAGTAGCCTTTTGCCGGGAAGGTCAGAAGCTGCTGGTTGATCGGGTCTTCGGAATCGCCGTTTAACGGGCAGGGCATGATGCCGTAGCCGTCGTCGATGTTAGCGGTATCCTGCAGGTAAGACCAGCCCCAGTCGCCCATGAACCACATTGCTACGTTGCCTGCTGCCATAGCCTGGCCATCAAGCTCGGTATTGCCTACCAGCGGGTCTTTGGAGTTGTAGTTGTATTTTGCAATGATATCGAAAGTGTCCATTACGCCGTTCCATACGTCGTTGGTCTTCAGATCGATGGAGCCGTCTTTAATTCCCTCAATAAAGGCAATCTGGTCTTCTACCTCGCCCTGTGCGCCGGAGAATACCTGGCTTAAGAAGTGGGAACCAAGGGACCAGTCAACGCCGGTGAACATGATCGGGGCTACGCCGCCGGCCTGGATTTTCTCGCACAGCGCTTCCAGGTCTGCATTGCTCTTGATGGTGGACGGGTCGAATTCTTCGCCGGTCGCCGCTTCGATGGTTGCTTTGTTATAAAGGATACCCATCGCCTGTACGGAGTTCGGAACGCCGTATAATGCGCCGTCTTCGCCCTGGAAGATTTCAAGGTTGCTCTCGCCTACCTGCTCTGCAATCCAGGCGTCCGCGCCTTCCAGATCATAAGCGGCCATGTTCGCGATGTTTTCCTGAATGTCGATGGCGTCCATCAGGGATACGGTGGGCGCTTCGCCGCTGGCGTACAGGGTCATCCATTTCTGTTTTTCACTGCTGTCGTAAGCAATGTAGTTTACGGTGATGTCCGGATTTGCTTCCATGAATTCTGCGCAGAATGCTTCGAAATCTGCGTCATGTCCCGGAACGGTGGTGTACAGAGTGATCGTGGTGGTCCCCTCTGCGTTTACGAATGCGGGTGCAGCCATAGCCATGGAAAGTGCTAATGTGCCGCAAAGTACAGTTGCTACTGCTTTTCTTTTCATAAGGTGTGCCCTCCTTAAATAAAATTTTCCGCGGTTTGGATTCCGCGGTGTTTATGAGTGATTTATTTTATATTTAGCCTTTCGGCTCAATATCGTGTAAAAACTGCCTTTTGTGAAATCGTTTTCCCGTTTTTCACAGAACCAGGCTTTTCGTGGAGCTTCGCCGGATGAGCTGGTAGGGGAAGTAGATCCACTGTTTTTCTTCTTCCATCGCCTGGCTGCCAAAGAGCGCGTCGTACAGGATCTCGCCCTGGTCGAACATGTGCACCGTGGACAGGGGCGGGTCAAAGATATCGGAAATGGAGTCGTCGCAGCCGAATACGGAGATGTCTTCCGGCACCCGGAGCCTCTGGGTCTTCAGATACTGGATCACGCCTACGGCGATGATATCGGAACCGGCGATGACGGCGGTGGGAAGCTTCCGGCTGTTCTCGTAAATCTGGCGCATGCCCTGTTTTCCGGCTTCGACGCTGAAGTTTCCCTGAACGATGTAGGATTTCGGGATCGGGAGGCCGGCTTTTTTCATGGTGTCCTGGAAGCCTTTCAGGCGCAGGCAGCCGTTTGTGTAGTCGTCTTTACTCCCGCCTATGTAGGCAATGCGCTGGTGCCCTTCCCGTAGGAAAAATTCGGTAACATCCCTGGCTGCGCCGTAGCTGTCAACAGTGACGGTGGTGAATTCGCACCGGCCGTATTCCGGCACCTGGTTTCCCAGGACGACCGGGCACTGGAACTGCCGCAGCTTTTTCATGAGGGGTTCGGTCAGGCGCACGCCCTGGAAGATCAGGCCGTCGATGTTCCGCTCCAGCATCTTGTCCATCAGGACCAGAGCTTTTTCGTTATCAAAATCGTAGTCGCAGGCCAGGACGATTTTATTATGGCGCATGCAGACGTCGCTGATCTGCTTCAGATGGATGGCGGTGATCGGGTTTCGCAGGTCGGCCTGCAAAACGGCGACCAGGCTGGTGGACTTCGTTACCAGGCTGCGGGCGGCGGCGTTCGGGCGGTAGTGGTATTTTTCAATGCTGTTCAGGACTCTGACCCGGCGTTCGTCGCTGACGGTTTTGGAGCCGTTTAGAACTCTGGATACCGTAGAGACGGATACGTTCGCGTCTGCTGCAATGTCTTTGATCGTGATATCCATGACTCTTGGCTCCTTCTGTGATAACGTTTTTCTCATCTGTGGAACATGTTAGCACATCCTGCATTGTTTTTCAACTATTAATTGCGTTTTCTCCGTCAGTTCGTTTGTTTTTGACAAATTTAGCCATTCGAATTTGGTTATATTTACCTCTTGATTTTAGGAAAACCTTTTCCTAAAAGGCGATACATGACACTGGGCGGCGTTTTCCGCTTTGATCCGTGCAAAATGTGTGCCATCGGCACGCGGCGCCATTGTCCCTGCGAAACGTATGCCGCCGACACGTGCGCCATTATCCCTGCGAAACGTGTTCCACCAGCACGCGCTCTTGTCCCTTCAAAACGTGCGCCATTGGCTCGCGGCGCCGCCTAATATCCGCACAAATGCGGCCGCCTGGCTTGCTGCCCGTGGAAACGAAAAGCGGAAATCGGACTTTTGTCTGTCGGATTTCCGCTCTTTTGGGCGTCTGGTTTCTAAATTTTTCTGGTGGAACTTCTTCGCACCAGTTGGTGCGGTATGTAAATCCATTCTTTTTCTTTTTTCATGGACTGCTCTCCGAACAACGCGTCATAGAAGATTTCTCCCTGCTTGGCGGAACGCACCGTGGAAAGGGACGGATCGAAGAATTCGGAAACGGAATCGTCAA
This sequence comes from Eubacteriales bacterium, assembly GCA_030536575.1. Lineage (GTDB taxonomy): Bacteria > Bacillota > Clostridia > Lachnospirales > Lachnospiraceae > Limivivens. Next base: position 27,215 of record JAUNPS010000052.1, read on the forward strand.
AGCCGAACACGGACATATCGTCCGGCACCCGCATGCCCTGAGACTTCAGGTAGCGGATGACGCCGATTCCCACGATATCGCTTCCGGCAATGACGGCAGTAGGGAGCTTCAGGTTATTTTCGTAGATTTGTTTCATGCCGCGGATTCCGGCATCGGTGGTAAAGCTTTCCTGGTAGACGTAGGATTCCGGAAGTTCCAGTCCGGCACTTTCGAGGGCGTCCCGGATACCTTTCAGGCGAAGGTAGCCGTTTGTGTAGTCGTCGGAGTTTCCGCCTATGTAGGCAATGCGGCGGTGGCCTTCGCTGATCAGGAAATTGGCGACGTCTCTTGCAGCCTGGTAGCTGTCGACGGTAACGGTGGTGAATTCGCAGGTTTCGGTGGGAGTGCCCTGTGCGCCCAGGACGACGGGGCACTGGAATTCGCGGAGTTTTTCCAGAATGGGATCGGTGAGCCAGACGCCCTGGAAGATCAGGCCGTCGATGTTGTGTTCCAGCATTTTGTCCAGGAGCAGGATGGCTTTTTCGTTGTCAAAGCTGTAGTCGCAGACGAGCATGACTTTGCCGTGCTGCATGCAGGCGTCGTTGATCTGTTTGAGCTGTTCGGTCATGGTGGGGTTGCTTAAGTCGGCGACCATGACGGCGACCAGGTCGGTGGAACGGGTGACCAGGCTGCGGGCGGCGGCGTTTGGGCGGTAGTGGTATTTTTCGACGCTTTGCAGGACGCGGGTGCGCAGTTCTTCGCTGACGGCTTTGGAGCCGTTTAAGACTCTGGAAACGGTGGAGATTGAAACCTGGGCGTCATCTGCAATCTCTTTGATGGTTATTTCCATTTTTGTCTCCATCTCCTCTCTGTATCTTTGGTGGTTTTTTTGCGTAAGCACTCAATAAAATAACGGCTATCTTTTGGTAGAGCATTCATCTATGCTTAAAGTAAAATGCTTCAACTTCTCAATTTGATCCGGTATCTTTGCTGCGTCCCTTCAGCCATGGCCTCAACTCTTCTAGCACTTTGGACTCATTTTTGTAATCACAGCAACCAGTTTATTTTCTCCAGCATACTACAGTCAGCCAGTTATTCAATAGGTTTTAATGGATTTTCTATAATTTTCAAACCATATATCTCGCTTATATCTTTATGTATTCCTTTATCCAAATCAAAGACTTTATCATCTATGAAAAGCATATGTTTTAATTCCGAAGCATCATACTTGCAGAGCAATTTTTCACATGTAATAGAGCCAAATAAGTACGCTAACGGAACATTACTTTTTTCAAATAGTTTAAGGCTTTCCTTTTCATGCTCCGACAATTTTAATCCCAGCGCTTTGTATATATATGCTACACGTTGACATTTTAAACATTTTCCACATGGACTGCCATCTTGCTGCGGTGTCCAACAAGATCCCATTTGCTTTAACTGCTCATCCCCGTACTCCCTTCGTAATATTTCATAGACAGCAAATGATGTTACAGATGCTAATGGTTCAATAATATTGAATTGTTTTAGCCCAAAATATCTTAGCAATTCCTCAAATTTCTTTATTGCACCGTATGTCTCCATCAAGTCATATTCTTGAATTAACTCATTTTTTTCATTGTATACATAATAATTTGAAACATCAAATTGCAAACCTATTGATAAGTATGCCGCATCATTTTCTTTTACAGAGAAAAATGGGATTG